>JAJYAM010000077.1 GCA_021779535.1 Pseudomonadota bacterium | reverse complement strand
CGGCGTGATCACGACCGCGGTATCGATCGGGCTCGTGATCTACGTGACGGCGCTGCGCCTGTATTTCGGTGCGCACGTCGACTTGATGCCCGAGGAGACCTATTACTGGAACTACTCGCGCCACCTCGCTTTGGGCTATCTCGATCATCCGCCGATGGTGGCCTGGTTGATTCGCGCCGGCACCGCGCTCCTCGGTCACACCGCGCTCGGCGTGCGAATCGGCGCGGTGCTCTGCGGGCTGGTCACGTCGGTGTTCGTATACCGCCTGACGCGCAACCTCTACGGCCGCTCGAGTGCCGCGCTCGCGCTCGCGCTCGCGCAAGCGATGCCGTTCTTCTTCGTGCAGGGTCTGCTGATGACGCCGGACACGCCGTTGACGACGGCCTGGGCGGCGTCGCTGTATTTCCTGGAACGTGCGTTGATCGGCGGGAACGGCCGCGCCTGGCTGTGGGCGGGACTGTGTCTAGGGCTCGGGATGCTCTCGAAGTACACGATCGGACTGCTGGGTCTCGGCGCCCTCGTGTACCTGGTCATCGACGCGGACGTGCGGCCGTGGCTGCGCCGCTTCGAACCGTACGCGGCCGCAGCGCTCGCGTTCGCGATCTTCTCGCCGGTGATCGTCTGGAACGCCGAGCATCATTGGGCGTCCTTCGCATTCCAGACCGCGCGTCGCCTGGCGGGACGGCCACGCTTCGCATTGCCCGCGCTGATCGGTGCCGCGATCGTGCTGATCACGCCGACGGGCTTCGCCGCGGCGGTTCGTGCGATCGCACCGCGTCGCAGCGGCGCCCCGGCCGATGCGAAGCAGCGCGCGGCACGGCGGTTCCTGCTCTGCGTGCTGCTCGTGCCGATGTCGGTGTTCGTGCTGTTCAGTCTGCGTCGCCAGGTGAAACTCGACTGGACCGGCGCGACCTGGCTCGCGGCACTGCCGCTGATCGCGTTCGAGCTCGTCGACGCCGGACGCCGGGGCGCGTCCGTGATGCGGCGGATGTGGCGCGCGTCGATGCTACCGACGATCGGCGTGCTCTGCGTCGCGTACCCGATCGGGCTGTACCACCTCGCGCACGGGCTGCCCGGTCTGGGATACGATCGGCGCATCGAGTTGCTGCCGGTCGGTTGGCGGCAGCTCGGGCGCCGAATCGATGCGGTGGCCGAACGCTTCCGCCGCGAGCACGGCACGGTGCCGCTGGTGGTCGGCATGGACCGCTACGTGATCGCGAGCGAGCTCGCGTTCTACGGATCGGCGCGGCCGGATCCGGTCGGCAACACGACGAGCGGCCACCTGTTCGGCGGGATGGGATTGATGTACGAGCGCTGGTTTCCGGTGGACCGGCAGCTCGGCCGGACCCTGCTGCTGGTTTCCCTGGATCGGTCGAGTCTCGAGGAAGCGGCGGTCCCCGCCGCCGCGGCGTCGCTCGGCCCGATCCGTTCCGGCGCGTTGACGCGGAACGGACACTTCATCCGCGATTACTACTACCGGTTCGCGTACGACTACCGCGGACCGCCCGCGGTGCGCTAGGTGCCGGAGCGGCCCCAGGTGAAGAACTTCGTGACCGCGTAGTTCCACATCGAGCCGACGAGGATTCCGCCGAGCGCGCCGATCACCCAGGTCCCGTAGGACTTGAAGATGAACGAAGCGACGGTGACGTTCATCACGCCGCCGATGCTGCACGCGAGCACGAACAAGAACCAGCCCCGCAGCCATCGCCAGCCCCGCAGCCGCGCGTCGCGGTAGGTCAGCAGGTTGTTCAGCGCGAAATTGAAGGTCATCGCGCACAGCGCGGCGATCGCCTGAGCGACGGTGAAGCGCGTGTGCGCGATCCGCAGCAACGGCGTCAGCACCGCGAAGTGCACCGCGATGCCGAGCACGCCGACGATCGAGAAGGAGACGAAACGGACCGGGACGACGTGGCCGACCATCTTGTCGAGCAACAACATCGCATAGTCCCACGCGGTCACTGAATCCAGCTTGCTCTCTCCCGCGTTGCGTGGCCGGAACTGGTAAGGCAATTCCTCGAACCGCAACGGGCTGGGGTGCGATGCGAACAGGTCCGCGAGGAGCTTGAATCCGATCGCGGACAGCCGCTCGCGGCTGCGCTCGAACACGCCACGATGCATCATGAAGAATCCGCTCATCGGATCCTTCAGGTCCTCGGGGACGAGGATCCGGCTGAGCCGCACGCCGATGCGGCTGAGGCGTGCGCGACCCCGATCCCAATCACCGATGCCGCCGCCGGACACATAGCGGCTGCCGACGACGATTTCCGCGGCGCCGCCGCGCAAGGTCGCGAGCATCGCCGGCAGCAAGCGCTCGTCGTGCTGCAGGTCGGCGTCGAGCACCGCGAGAAACGGCGCGGCGCTCGCGAGCATCCCTTCGACGCATGCCGAGGACAACCCCCGCCGGCCGAATCGCTGGATCACGCGGATCCGTCGATCCTGCAGCGCGAGCTCGCGGACGCGTTCCGCGGTTCCGTCCGGGGACGCGTCGTCGACGAAGATCACTTCCCAGGCGACGCCGCCCAGCGCCGAACGCAATCGGCCGACGAGCGCGGCGACGTTCTCGCACTCGTTGTAGGTCGGCACGACGACCGTGAGCTCCGCGCCGCGCAGCCGCAGATCCTCGCTCACGAGCTCGGCGTCGTCCAACGATGACTCCGGGCGCATCGGCCGGTTCCTCAGGCGCCGATCCTCGGAAAGCGGGCCATCGCTTCCAGATCGTTCAATTCCTGGTCGTTGCGTATGTAGAGTTTCGAGGCGTCGCGAACCGGCTGGTGATCCCAGGGCAGGTAGCGGCCCTTGCGCAGCGCGGCGTCGACCAGATGCCGGCGTCGTTGGCTCGCGAGGACCTCGGCGTGCAGCTCCGCGAGGTTCCAGCGTTCCCCGAGCTCGGCGCGGAACGCGCGCACCGTCCCGGCATGCGACGGCTCCGCCGCGAGATTGCGCAGTTCCATCGGGTCGGCGCCGAGGTCGTAGAGCTGGTCGGGGTCGACCGGCGAATGCACGAATTTCCAGTGACCGCGCCGGATCATCACGAGCGGTGCGATCGCTCCCTCGCCGAGGAACTCGCCGATCACCTCGTCGGGGCCGGCGGCGGCGCCGGACAACGCCGGCAGCAGGCTGCGGCCGCACAGCGGCGTCGCATAGCGCTCGCCGGGGACGCCGCCGAGCTCGCACAGCGTCGGCAGGATGTCGACCAGCGAGGCGGACTGGGTGATGCGCCGCGGGGCGAATCGGCGCGGCGAATGCACGATCAGCGGAATGCGGCACGCCGGCTCGAAGAAGCTCATCTTGTACCACATGCCCCGCTCACCGAGCATGTCGCCGTGATCGGCGAGCATCAGGACCACGGTATCGTCGGCGAGGCGTGCGGCCGCGAGCGTGTCGAGCAGCGCACCGACCTGGTCGTCGACGTAGGACACCGCGCCGTAGTACGCGCGCCGCGCCGCGCGCACCTGTTCCTCGGTCACGTTTTGCAGATCGAGGCCGATCACGTGGCGCACCCGGCGGGAGTGCGGATCGAGCGGCTCCGGCGCGGTCCGCACGCGCGGCATGTCGATCTCGACGCCGTCGTAGCGGTTCCAGTACTCCTCCGGGACCACGTACGGGTCGTGCGGATGCGTCATCGAGACGACCATGCAGAACGGCCGGCGGTCCTTGGATCGGGCGATGTCGAAGAGCTTTTGCCGCGCGTTGAACACCACTTCGTCGTCGAAGTCGATTTGATTGGTGCGGGCGCAGGGACCCGCCTGCGTGACCGAATCCATCGTGTGATACCAGCTCAGCCTTTCGGAGAACCGCGTCCAGTCCGGCGTCCAGCCGAAATCGGCCGGGTAGATGTCGGTCGTGAGCCGCTCCTCGAAGCCGTGCAACTGATCCGGCCCGCAGAAATGCATCTTGCCGGACAGCACCGTTTGATACCCGGCATCCCGCAGGTAGTGCGCGAACGTCGGCACCGAGGCCGGCAGCTCGGCGGCGTTGTCGAACGCGCCGATCTTCGACGGCAGGCGTCCCGCCATCCACGAGAACCGCGACGGTGCGCACAGCGGGCTGTTGCAGTAGAAAGAGTCGAACACGACCCCGCCCGCGGCGAGCGCGTCGATTCGGGGAGTGCGGCTCGTCGGATTCCCGTAGGCGCGCAGCGCGCCCGCGGTCAACTGGTCGGCCATCAGGATCAGGACATTCGGTCGCGCGTTCAACTGGCGTCACTCCACGGCGGGGGCCGGGGCGCCCGGAGCGGGCGACCCGTGAAAGATCACAACCGAATATGATTACACGGCCTTGCCGGTGAGGCCAACGATGTCGATTCCCTCCGCGTTGTCGGAATGCGACAATGGTCCGGCATGATGGCCTCGTTGCGGGTCGGGGGCTGTCGCATCTGGATCCGAGACCGTCGCGATGAGTTAAGTGTCGCCAGCGGGGGGCACTTAGTATGCGATGCTCATGTCCAGGGCGCGGAACGAGCGCGCGAGACCCATAAATAAAGGCAGCTGGAGACCGCGATGGCCGAGCAGACTGACGGTGATTTCGATCTGGCGTCGCTGAACGACGAGGAGTTGGTCGAACAGGTCCACGACGACCTCTACAACGGCCTGAAGGCGGAAGTGGAGGAGGCAACCCGGATCTTCCTGCAGCGCGGCTGGGGCGCGGAGAAGGTGCTGAACGACGCGCTGGTCGAAGGCATGCGCATCGTCGGCATCGACTTCCGGGACGGCATCCTGTTCGTTCCCGAAGTGCTGCTCGCCGCGAATTCGATGAAGGGCGGAATGGAGATCCTGCGCCCGCTGCTCGCCGAAACCGGCGTCGAACCGATCGGCAAGGTCGTGATCGGCACGGTCAAGGGGGATATTCACGACATCGGCAAGAATCTGGTCTCGATGATGCTCGAGGGCGCGGGTTTCGAAGTCATCGACCTCGGGATCAACAACCCGGTCGAGAAATACCTGGATGCGCTGGAAAAGCACAAGCCGGACATCCTCGGGATGTCGGCGCTGCTGACCACGACGATGCCCTACATGAAGGTCGTGATCGATACCTTGAAGGAGCGGGGCATCCGCGAGGACTTCATCGTGCTCGTCGGCGGCGCGCCGCTGAACGAGGAGTTCGGCAAGGCGGTCGGTGCGGACGCCTATTGCCGCGACGCGGCGATCGCGGTGGAAACCGCGAAGGCGCTGATCGCGAAGCGCCGCAGCGGCCGGGCCGCGGCGCACTGAGCGCGCGGGGGGGGGCTCGATGGCGTTCGACGGGCAGGGCACGCTGATCATCGCCTGCGGTGCGCTCGCGCACGAGGTGGCGGCCTTGCGCACGGCGAACGGCTGGAGCGCGCTCGACGTGCGTTGCCTGCCGCCGGAGCTGCACAATCGGCCCGAGCGCATTCCGGCGGCGGTTCGCGACCTGATTCGCGAATCCCGGCCGCGGTACCGGTCGATTTTCGTCGCCTACGGCGATTGCGGGACCGGCGGTCGGCTCGACGAGGTGCTGGCCGGCGAGGGCGTCGAGCGGATTCCGGGGGCGCATTGCTACGAGTTCTACGCGACCGGGCGTGCGTTCGCCGCGCTCGCCGACGACGAGCCGGGCTCGTTCTACCTCACCGATTTCCTGCTGCGGCACTTCGAGCGACTGGTGATCCGCGGTCTGGGCCTCGACCGTCATCCGGAATTGTTCCCGGTCTATTTCGGCAATTACCGGCGTCTCGTCTACCTCGCGCAGCGGCCGGCCGAGAACGCCGAGCGTGAGGCGCGCGCGATCGCCGGGCGGATGGGGCTCGCGTTCGAGTACCGGTTCACCGGTTACGGGACGCTCGCGACGAGCCTCGTCGCGGCCGTCGAACGCAGCGACGCCTCGACGCGCAATGGCGAGCAACGGGTGGGCGAATGGGCGAGTTGACGATCATCACCTGGCGCGACATCCCGGCGCAGGTGATCGCGAAGCGCGGCCGTCAATCGGCGAAGGTGCAGTTGTCGTCGCGCTTCCAAGAGGCCGTCGACCGCGCCGCGATGCGCGCCGGGAAGGGCAGTTCCGACGCGTATCTCGCCGATTGGAAGCGCAGCGCCCCGCGGCCTTGCGGTGACGACCTGCAGGCCGAGGCCGCCACCGAGGCGGCGTCGATCGAAGCGCGGTACAGCGACGCGGATCTCGAGCGGCTGATCCGCGCGAAGGGCCTCGATCCGGGGCCGCCGCCCCCCGAAGGCTCGACCGAGTCCGGCACCGGAGCGTCCTGATGTACTCGGTGCGGCAATGGTCCGTGCGACATGCGCGCGGGCTCAACTCGTTCTATCGCTATTTCGAGGCGGTGCTCGTGCGGTTCGACCGCGTGTTCGAGTGGATCGGCTACGAACGCCTCGAGCGCCCGGTCGCGTTCGTCGAGCGGAACGTCAAGGGATTCCTGTTCGATTGCCAGATGTGCGGGCAATGCGCGTTGAGCTCGACCGGGATGTCGTGCCCGATGAACTGCCCGAAGACCCTGCGCAACGGTCCCTGCGGCGGCGTTCGCGCGAACGGCCACTGCGAAGTCAAGCCGGAGATGAAATGCGTCTGGGTCGAGGCGTTTCGCGGCAGCCGTCGCATCGACGGCGGGATCGACGCGATGAGCCAGGTCCAGGTCGCGGTCGACCAGCGGCTGAAGGGCCGATCGTCGTGGCTGCGCGTCGTGCGCGAGAAGACCGCGAAGCCCGAAGCCGCCGCGACGGCGGCGAAACCCTCGGGAGGGGCGGGCCGGTGAAGTCCGTCGACGAGCCGGTGCCCGGGCAGCCGCTGCCGATCCTGCCGGGCCACAGCTCTCCCGGCAGGCTCGAGCGGATATTGCGCGCGGGGTCGTTCGCGGTCACGACCGAGCTCGCGCCGCCGGATTCCGCCGATCCGGAGGAAGTCTACGCGCGTGCGCGCGTGTTCGACGGCTACGCCGACGCGATCAATGCGACCGACGGCAGCGGTGCGAACTGTCACATGTCGAGCGTGGCCGTCTGCGCGCTGCTGACGCGAATCGGCTACGCGCCGGTGATGCAGATTTCCTGCCGCGACAAGAACCGGATCGCGATCCAGGGGGACATCCTCGGCGGCGCGGCGATGGGCGTGTGCAACATGCTCTGCCTGACCGGGGACGGTGTGCAGGCGGGAGACCATCCGCAGGCGAAGCCCGTATTCGATCTCGACTGCGTCTCCTTGCTCACGATCGCGCGCACCTTGCGGGACGAGAGCCATTTCCAGAGCGGACGCAAGGTCACATCCCCGCCCCACGTGTTCCTCGGGGCGGCGGAGAACCCTTCGGCGCTGCCTCACGACTGGCGCGCGCGCCGTCTCGCGAAGAAGGTCGCCGCCGGAGCGCAATTCATCCAGACCCAGTACTGCTACGATCTGTCGCTGCTGCGCTCGTTCATGCGCCACGTCGAGGATCTCGGGCTCGTCGGCCGGGTGTTCATCCTCGCGGGTGTCGGCCCGCTGCGCTCGGCGAAGACCGCCGACTGGATGCGACGCAACGTGCCCGGCATGCACATTCCCGACGCACTGATCGACCGGCTCGCCGGCGCGAAAGACCCCGCACGCGAGGGCCGGGACATCTGCGTCGAGCAGATCCAGGCGATCCGCGGGATCCCCGGGATCAGCGGCGTGCACGTGATGGCGTACCGGCAGGAAGAGACCGTCGCCGAGATCATCGACCGCTCGGGCGTGCTCGCCGGGCGCGTGCCCTGGTATCCGGGACGCGACCGGGACCCGCCGGGACCACGCCCCCACGGCGCCGCTTGAGATCCCCGGACGACGCGTCCGAGACTACACGACACTCCACAGGATGATCCCATGACAGATACCGTAGTGAGTTCCGCGACCAAGGAAGTGGTGATCGGTTTCGACCGCCCGTTCGTGATCATCGGCGAGCGGATCAACCCGACGGGACGCAAGATCCTCGCGGCGGAGATGGCCGCCGGCGACTTCAGCCGGGTCGAGGCCGACGCGCGCGCTCAGATCGAGGCGGGCGCGCACATGCTCGACGTCAATGCCGGGATCCCGCTCGCCGACGAGCCCGCGATTCTCGCGAAGGCGGTGCAGCTCGTGCAATCGATCACCGACGCGCCCTTGTCGATCGATTCCTCCATCGTCGCGGCGCTCGAAGCGGGTTTGAGGGTCTACCAGGGCAAGGCGCTGGTGAACTCGGTGACCGGCGAGGAAGAGCGGCTCGAGGCCGTGTTGCCCCTGGTGAAGAAATACGGGGCCGCGGTGATCGCGATCTCGAACGACGAGACCGGGATCTCGGAGGATCCGGACGTACGGTTCGCGGTCGCGAAGAAGATCGTCGAGCGTGCGATGGATCACGGGATTCCCGCGGGCGACGTCGTCGTCGACCCGCTCGTGATGCCGATCGGCGCGATCAATACCGCCGGCGTGCAGGTGCTGCGGCTGGTGCATCGGCTGCGGACCGAGCTCAAGGTCAACACCTCCTGCGGCGCCTCCAACGTGAGCTTCGGCCTGCCGAATCGCGACGGCATCAACAGCGCGTTCCTCACGATGGCGATCGGCGCCGGGATGACCTCCGCGATCGCGAATCCCTTGCATGCGGACGTCGTGCGCGCGTGCCTGGGCGCCGACGTGATGATGGGTCACGATCCGGACTGCGCGCGCTGGATCCGCAAGTATCGCGAAGCGCCGGCGCCGGGCGCCGCGGCCGGCGAGGGCGCGGCGCGCGGCCGGCGCGAGGGCGGGCTGCGACGCCGGCCGTCGGCCTGAGCCGGCACCCGTCACGATGGGCGCGCCGGACCCGCTGATCGTCTTCCTGCCCGCGGGCAAGCGCGGCCGCTTCCCGGCCGGCACCCCGGTGCTGCAGGCGGCGCGCGCCCTCGGCGTGGACATCGATTCGGTGTGCGGCGGTCGGGGGCTCTGCGGTCGCTGCCAAGTGCTGGTCGCCGAAGGCGAATTCGCGAAGCACGGGATCAGCTCCTCGCAGGCGAGCCTGTCGCCGTTCAGCGAGCCCGAGCGGCGCTACGCGAAGCGCATGCCGCTCGCCGAAGGGCGGCGCCTGTCGTGCTCGGCGCGGATCGAGGCCGACGTCGTGATCGACGTGCCCGCGAGCAGCCAGGTGCATCGGCAGGTCGTCCGCAAGGAGGCCGAGGTGCGCTCGATCGAGCTCGATCCGGTCGTGCGGCTGCATTACGTGCAGGTGCGCGAGCCGGACATGCACGATCCGTCCGGCGATCTGCGCCGACTGTACGACGCGCTCGAGAAGGAATGGGGGCTGCGCGACCTGTCGTCCGACCTGCGGGTCCTGCAGGCGGTTCAGCCGGCGCTGCGGGCCGGCGCGTGGGCCGTGACCGCCGCCGTCCACGCGGGCACCCGGATCCTCGGCGTGTGGCCGGGATTGCACGAGAAGGCCTACGGGCTCGCGGTCGACGTCGGCTCGACGACGATCGCGGCGCATCTGTGCGACCTGCAGACCGGCGACGTGGTCGCGAGCGCCGGGGTGATGAATCCGCAGATCCGCTTCGGCGAGGATCTGATGAGCCGGGTGTCCTATTCGATGATGAATCCCGGCGGCGCCGCGCAGATGACCGCCGCGGTCCGCGAAGCGCTGTCGACGCTCGCGGCGGACGTCGCGAAGAGCGTCGGACTCTCGCACGAGGACATCCTCGAGGCGACGTTCGTCGGCAATCCGATCATGCACCACCTGCTGCTCGGCATCGATCCGGTCGAGCTCGGCGGCGCACCGTTCGCGCTCGCGACGGACATGGCGACCACGATGTGGGCGACCGAGATCGATCTGAAGGTGAACCGCAACGCGCGGATCTACGTGCTGCCGTGCATCGCCGGTCACGTCGGCGCCGACACGGCCGGCATGGTGCTCGCCGAGCGTCCCGATCTCGGCGGGGAGATCACCCTGCTGGTCGACGTCGGCACCAACGCGGAGATCGTGCTCGGCAATCGCGACCGGCTGGTCGCGTGCTCGAGTCCGACCGGCCCGGCGTTCGAGGGCGCCCAGATCAGTTGCGGCCAGCGCGCGGCCCCGGGGGCGATCGAGCGGATCCGCATCGACCCGCAGACGCTCGAGCCGCGCTTCAAGATCATCGGCAGCGACCTGTGGTCGGATCAGCCGGCGTTCGCCGCCGCCGCCGAGGCGACCGGCGTCACCGGCGTTTGCGGGTCGGGCATCATCGAAGCGATCGCGGAGATGTACCTCGCCGGGATCATCAATCAGGACGGGGTGATCGACGGACGGTTCGCGGAGCGCTCGCCGCGCATCGTCCCGAACGGCCGAACCTTCGCGTACGTGCTGCACCAGGGCGCGCTGGAACTGAAGGTCACGCAAAACGACGTCCGGGCGATCCAGCTCGCGAAGGCCGCGCTGTACGCGGGCGTTGCGCTGCTGATGGAGCGGCTCGGCGTCGATCACGTCGATCGCATCCGGCTCGCGGGCGCGTTCGGCAGCCACATCGACGTCAAGTATGCGATGGTCCTCGGGATGATCCCGGACTGCGATCTGAAGAACGTGAGCTCCGCCGGCAACGCGGCGGGCACCGGCGCGCGGATCGCGTTGCTCGATCAGAGCTCGCGCGCCGTGATCGAGGCGCTGGTCCGGCGGATCGAGAAGATGGAGACGGCGATCGAGCCCCGGTTCCAGCAGCATTTCGTCGAGGCGATGGCGCTTCCGCACAAGACCGCCGAGTACCGGAATTTGCGGGCGGTCGTCGAGCTGCCCGCCTTGAAGGAAGCAGCAGCGCCGGCGCAGGCGCGCGGCCGGCGGCCGCGACGCGACGACCGGGCTCCGCCCTGAACGCGGGCCCGCGCCCCGCGCGCGGGCGGCACTCCCCCCCCCTGATTGACCGCGTCGATCGCCGGACG
>JAJYAM010000127.1 GCA_021779535.1 Pseudomonadota bacterium | reverse complement strand
TGCTCGGTCCTCACCCTCGAGGAGGTCCACGACCTCGTCGCGACCATTGCCCGATGCGTCGAGCACCCCTCCACCGGCCCGCTCTGCCGCGATCCTTGAATCGTTCGGGGACCTCATCCGACGCTCGACTCGACACGGGACTGCGCTTGACGAAGGCCGGCGGGATCTATTAGTTTGCAGGAGACGCGAATCAATCCCATCCGGTCATTCATGGCGTTCCTCACGGCGACGCGTGGTGGGCGCCGCGTGGTGGGCGCATTGTGATACTCGCTGCCGCCATCGCAGCGACGGAGGGATTGGTTGGCCATGGATGGACGATTCGGCGCTTCAATGCCGGCATTTTGGGAACATCGAAGCACACTGACCCTGCCACCCTCGGAGCGATTCGAGCAGTGGCGCGCATGGCACCCGTCGGTGGTATTGAATCCTTTGACGAAAGCCGCCGCGCGTGGGCTCGAAGCGCAGGTTCTCCGCTACCGGTTGCCCGATGGGACGCAATTCGGATGCACGCGAAGCAGTGATGTCGATAGCGAGTTTGGGCGGCTGAATCCGGCCGATTTCTTCCTGTTCGGCATGGTGATCGCCGGCGGCGGCGTCGCGCGCGCGGGAAGAGCCGAGATTCCATTGGGAACGGAGGGACGGCTTTACCTCATCGATGGACGCAGGCCCGGGCGAATCAGGTCCTCCGCCGGATTCGAGCATCTCTATCTGGTGCTGCCGCGCGAGCCGTCGCTCGAGATCGCCGCGAAGGATCCGTTCTCGGGTCGGCAAGGACTCCTGGACATCCCGAACCACGGCCTGCTTGGCGTCGCGATCGCGCAATTGCGGGCGGTATCGAAGCACGCGGGAGAACTCAGCGAGCCCGCCTTGGCGGCCGCGGTTCGCGCGGCGGCTGGACTCGTCACGTTCGGCCTCAGGCAGCAGCTCGGCGCTGCGAGCGAAGTCGACCGACCGATCGCGTACGAGATGCTGTATCTGTCGGCCCGTCGATTGATGGAAGCGTATTGCGCCAATCCGGAGTTGACCGCATCGTCGATCGCGATCGCCGTCGGTTGTTCACGTGCGCATCTGTATCGTGCCTTCGCGTTGCAAGGGATGTCGGTGGGCGACGCGCTGCGTGACATCCGTTTGAAACGTGCGCAATCGCTGCTGACGGGTTCGCGACACCGATCGCTTGGCCACATCGCCCGGCAATCCGGATTCACCGACCAATCCTCGTTCAGTCGCGCCTTTCGTGCAGCGTTCGACATGACGCCCCGGCAATGGCGTCAGCTCACGCAGGATTCCTCTTCCAACTGAGACGATAAGCCAAAAATCCCGAGACGCGGCGCCAAATCCGGCGCCGTAACCTTTGCTTCGAGGGTGTTGGCGCGAACGGTGGTTCACCGTTCGCGCGACTCGCATAGCGCATTGCGCCGAGCGCGCGTCGTCCCGTCGGAGAAACATCGTGAATGTGTTGCCGGATGGCCGTTCCGCGGAACAGGACCGTTGCGTGCACGAGCTGATCGAAGCGCAGGCGCGGCGGGACGCGGGCGCACCGGCGGTGGTGTCGCAGAGCGAGACGTTGAGCTACGGGGAGCTGAACGCGCGGGCGAACCGGCTCGCGCGGCAGCTGCGCGCGCTCGGGGTGGGGCCCGACGCTCGGGTGGGCATTTGCTTCGAGCGCGGCATCGGGATGGTCGTTTCGATATTGGGCGTGCTCAAGGCGGGCGGGTGTTACGTGCCGCTCGATCCGACGCATCCGGCGGAGCGGTTGCGGTGGATATTGCGGGACGGTGGCGCGCGGGTATTGATCGCGCAGCCGAGTCTGCGCGATCGGTTCGAGGGGGCGGGGGTCGAGATCCTGGAGTTGCCGGCGCAGGCGCCGGGTCGCGAGGACCATCGGGACCTCGGCCGGGAGGAGACCGGGGTGGCACCTCGGCACCTGGCGTACGTGATCTACACGTCGGGTTCCACCGGCCTGCCCAAGGGCGTGATGGTCGAACACCGACAAGTCACGAATCTCGTCGCGCACGGTGGGCTCGCGCTGCGCGTGACCTGCGCCGATCGGATCCTGCAATTCTTTTCCTACGGATTCGACGGTTCGATCACCGAGATCTTCGTTGCGCTCGGCCATGGCGCGGCGCTCGTGTTGACGCCGCCTTACATGAAAATTCCCGACGAGTCGTTCGTCGGCTTCCTCGCTGCGCATCGGGTCACGATCGGCGCGTTTCCGACCGCGTTCTGGCACCACTGGGCGTCGCTGGTCGGCGAAGATCGCCCCGGGCTGACGCCGCCGCGCTGCATGACCCGCATCATGATCGGCGGCGAGAAGGCCGAGGCGGCCCACCTGCGCCGATGGCTGGCATTCCCGGGCTCCAGCCATTGCTCGATACGCAATCTCTACGGTCCGACCGAGACGACCGTCTACGTGACGACGATCGAATATGCGAGCGAGCGGGAGCTGCCGGAGCGGGAGGTACCGATAGGCCGGCCGGTGGCGAACACGCGGATCTACATATTGGACGAGCGGGGCGAGCCGGTGCCTGCGGGGGTGAGCGGGGAGCTGTACGTTGGCGGAGCGCAG
>JAJYAM010000002.1:79548-174433 GCA_021779535.1 Pseudomonadota bacterium | reverse complement strand
TTGGTGGTGAGAGAGGGACTCGAACCCTCGACCTCGGCATTATGAGTGCCACGCTCTAACCAGCTGAGCTACCTCACCAAATCTCGTCCCTCGAGCCCCCCGGCGGACCCGGCCGCCGAAAGGGCTGGTGATTTTCCCGGCCGGGCGCCGGCCTGTCAAGCGACGCCGCAGCGCCGCGGGCGCCCGTCTCAGTCCGGCCGGACCATCCGCTCTGGTCGCACCCAGCGATCGAAATCCTCCGCGCTCACGTAACCCAGCGCGAGCGCGGCCGCGCGCAGCGTCGCACCTTCTTCGCGAGCCCGCTGCGCGATCTGCGCGGCCTTGTCGTAACCTATATGGGGAGCAAGCGCCGTGACGAGCATCAGGGAGTCGCGCACGAGCCTCTCGATGCGCTCGCGATCGGGCTCGATTCCGGCGACGCAGCGATCGGCGAAGCTCGTCGACGCATCGGCCAGCAGCCGGATCGACTGCAGAAGATCATGGATGATCACCGGCTTCATCGCGTTGAGCTCGAACTGCCCCTGGCTGCCCGCGATCGTCACCGTGACGTGATTTCCGATCACCTGTGCCGCGACCATGCACAGCGCCTCGATCTGCGTCGGATTGACCTTGCCGGGCATGATCGACGAGCCGGGCTCGTTGGCCGGCAGGCGCAGTTCGCCGAGTCCGCCGCGCGGTCCCGACCCCATCATGCGGATGTCGTTGCCGATCTTCATCAGCGACGCGGCGAGTACGTTCAGCGCGCCGGACAGCTCGATCAGCGCATCGTGCGCGGCGATCGCCTCGAATTTGTCCTCGGCGGTCACGAATGGCAGGCCGGTCAGGCTCGCAACGGTTTGCGCGAACAGCACGTCGAAGCCCGGTCGCGCGTTGAGTCCGGTGCCGACCGCGGTGCCGCCCTGCGCGAGCGGATACAGCCGCGGCAGACAGGCCTCGACGCGCGCGATCCCGAGCTCGATCTGCCTGGCGTAGCCGCCGAACTCCTGGCCGAGGGTGAGCGGCGTCGCGTCCTGCAGATGGGTGCGTCCGATTTTCACGATCGCGGCGAAGGCGGCGGCCTTCTCGAGCAGGGCCGCGTGCAGGCGGCGCAAACCCGGCAACAGCAGCCGGTGGATCTCCGTGACCGCCGCGATGTGCATCGCGGTCGGCATGGAGTCGTTCGACGATTGTCCGCGGTTGACGTGGTCGTTGGGGTGCACCGGCTCCTTGCCCCCGCGGCCGCGACCGAGCAGCTCGTTGGCGCGGCCCGCGAGCACCTCGTTCATGTTCATGTTCGTCTGGGTGCCGGATCCGGTCTGCCAGAGGACCAGCGGAAACTCCGCATCGTGCCGGCCCGCGATCACCTCGTCGGCCGCCGCGATGATCGCCGCGCTGCGCCGCTCGTCGAGTTCCCCGAGCGTTCGGTTCACGATCGCCGCCGCTTTCTTTTGCAGCGCGAGCGCACCGATCAACGGACCCGGCATGCGTTCCTCGCCGATCCGGAAATTGTCGATCGCGCGCTGCGTCTGCGCGCCCCAGTAGTGCGCCGCCGGAACCTCCACCTCACCCAGGCTGTCGCGTTCGAGACGCGTGGTGCCGCGCGGGCTCATGGCTCAGACGTTGAATCGAAAGTGCATCACGTCGCCTTCGTGCACCACGTACTCCTTGCCCTCGAGCCGCAGCTTCCCGGTTTCCTTCGCGCGCGCCTCGCCGCGGCAGGCGACGTAGTCGGCATAACCGATCACCTCGGCGCGGATGAAGCCCTTCTCGAAATCCGTGTGGATCACGCCGGCGGCCTGCGGTGCGGTCGCGCCCTTGCGCACCGTCCAGGCCCGCACCTCTTTGACTCCCGCGGTGAAATACGTCTGCAGCCCGAGCAGATCGTAGGCGCCGCGGATCACGCGATCGAGCCCCGGCTCCTCGAGCCCGAGTTCCTTCAGGAAATCCGCGCGGTCGCCCTCGTCGAGCTGCGCGATCTCCGCTTCGATCGCCGCGCAGACGGGGACCACGACGGCCCCTTCCCGTCCCGCGAGCTCGCGCACCAGGTCGAGCCGGGGATTCGCCTCGAACCCGCGCTCGTCGACGTTCGCGACGTACATCACCGGCTTGTCGGTCAACAGGTGCAGCTCGCGCAACAGCAGCCGCTCGTTCGCATCGAGTCCTAGCGCTCGCACCGGCCGGGCGCCGTTCAGCTGTTCCCGGACCCGCTCGAGCAGATCCCTCAGCTTCACCGCATCCTTGTCGCCCGTCTTCGCGTTCTTGAGCGCCTTCTGATGGGCGCGCTCGACGCTGTCGAGGTCGGCGAGGGCGAGCTCGGTGTCGATCACCTCGATGTCGCGCCGGGGGTCCACCGAACCCGCGACGTGGACGATGTCGTCGTTTTCGAAGCAGCGCACCACGTGCGCGATCGCGTCGACTTCGCGAATGTGCGCGAGGAACTTGTTCCCGAGCCCTTCGCCTTTCGAGGCGCCCGCGACCAGCCCGGCGATGTCGACGAACTCGACCGTCGTCGGCACCACCCGCTCCGGATGCACGATCGCGGCGAGCGCCGCGAGGCGCGGGTCCGGCACCGGCACGACGCCGACGTTCGGGTCGATCGTGCAGAACGGATAGTTCTCCGCCGCGATCTGCGCGCGCGTCAACGCGTTGAACAGGGTCGATTTGCCGACGTTCGGCAGCCCGACGATTCCGCAGCGAATCGGCATCAGAGGGCCGCGGCGCGGGCGTGCAGTTTCGCCATCGCCTTCTCCGCGCCGAGCTCGATCAGGATGGGAATGCAGTCGGCCGCCGTGTTCACCGCGCCCAGGATCGCATCCTCTTCGGCACGCGGCGCGCGCGTCAGCACGTAGTCGATGACCTCGGCTTTGGTTCCGGGGTGGCCGATGCCGAGACGCAGGCGCCAGAAGTTCTCGCCGATGTGCGCGATCGTGTCGCGCAACCCGTTGTGCCCGCCGTGCCCGCCGCCGAACTTGAGCCGTGCGGTGCCGACCGGCAGGTCGAGTTCGTCGTGCACGACGAGGACCTGCTCCGGGGGAACCTTGAAGAAATCGCTGAGCTGACGGATCGCGAGTCCGCTGCGGTTCATGTAGGTGGTCGGTTTCAGCAGGAGCAGCTCCCGTTCCGCGATCGTGACGCGGGCGGTCTCGCCGGAGTATTTCCGATAGTCACGAAACTCGCCGCCGTGGCGGCTCGCGAGCACGTCGACGAACCAGAAGCCGGCGTTGTGCCGCGTCGACTGGTGTTCCGGCCCCGGATTGCCGAGACCCACGATGATTTTCAAGGCTAGCCCGTCCACCGTCGCGTTCGCTCTCGACTCCGGTCCGATCGCCATTCGAAAAATAACCGGGGCCGTCCGATGGACGGCCCCGATCGAAGCACTGGCCCGCGAAAGTTACTTCTTCGCGTCTTTCTTCGCCGGCTCCTTCTTCGCCTCTTCCTTCTTCGCCGGCTCCGCCTTCTTGGCCGCGTCGCCGGGCGCCGCTGCCGCACCGGCCGCCGCGGGCGCCGCTTCCGCCGCAGCCGCTGCCACCGGCTCCGGCTCCTCGGTCCGCGGACTGTGGATCGCGACGACCGCCGCGTCCTCCTTGAGCAGCTCGACGAGTTGCACTTCCGGCGGCACCTTCAGCTGCGACAGGTGAATGCTCTCGTTGATCGACAATCCGGACAGGTCGACCTCGATGTACTCCGGCAGGTCCTTCGGCAGACAGGCGACCTCGACCTCGGTGCGCATGTGCGAAACGATGCCGCCCTGCGACTTCACGCCCGGCGCGGCGGCCTCGCCCTTGAAGTGCAGCGGAATGCTGATCCGGATCTTCTCGTTCTCGTCGACGCGCTGGAAGTCGACGTGCAGCACCGCGTTCTTGAACGGATGCCGCTGCACGTCCTTCAGGACCGCCGCCTGATTCTGATCCCCGACGCGCAGGCTCAGGATCGTCGAGTAGAAACGCTCATTGTCGAGCATCAGCACGATCTTCTCGTGATCGAGGCTCAACGCGTGCGGGTCGAGGTGACCCCCGTAGAGGATCGCCGGCACCTTGCCCGCGCGACGCAGGCGGCGGCTCGCACCTTTGCCTTGGTCTTCGCGGAACTCGGCGACGAGTTCGAAAGAGGTTTTCATGACGTTCTCCGTTTAAGTTCGACCAAAACGGCGATTCGGACGTCGCGACCAACGATTCCGAACGCCGACCAGAAAAATCGCTCGCTTCGCCCCGACCCGGCTCAGTCGATGTACAAGGAACTCACCGACTCCTCGTCGCTGATGCGGCGAATCGTCTCGGCGAGCAGCCCCGCGACGCTCAATTGGCGGATGCGGTTGCAGCCGCGCGCCGCCTCCGACAGCGGGATCGTGTCGGTGACCACCAGTTCGTCGAGCACCGACTTCGAGATCCGCTCGATCGCCGCACCCGACAGCACCGGATGCGTGGTATAGGCGACCACCTTGACCGCACCCTCGTCCTTCAGCGCGGCCGCGGCCTGGCACAAGGTGCCCGCGGTATCGACCATGTCGTCGATCAGCACGCAGGTCCTGCCGCGGACTTCGCCGATGATGTTCATCACCTTCGACTCGTTCGGCCGCGGCCGTCGTTTGTCGATGATCGCGAGGTCGGCGTCGTCGAGTCGCTTCGCGAGCGCCCGCGCCCGCACGACGCCGCCGACGTCCGGCGACACGACGATCATGTTCTCGTACTTCTGTCGCCACGCGTCGCCGAGCAGCACCGGTGTCGCATACACGTTGTCCACCGGGATGTCGAAGAATCCCTGGATCTGGTCCGCGTGCAGGTCGACCGTGAGCAGCCGATCGATCCCGGCGCTCGCGATCATGTTCGCGACCAGTTTCGCCGCGATCGCGACGCGCGTCGCGCGCGGGCGGCGATCTTGCCGCGCGTAGCCGAAGTACGGAACCACCGCGGTGATCCGCTTGACCGACGCGCGCCGGCACGCATCCGTCATCAACAGCAGTTCCATCAAATGGTCGTTCGCCGGCGGGCAGGTCGGCTGGATGATGAACACGTCTCTGCCGCGGACGTTCTCCATCAACTCCGCATTCACCTCGCCGTCACTGAACCGCCCGACGTGCGCCCGACCCAGCGGCAGGCGCAGGTGGCGGGTGATTTCCATCGCGAGCGCCGGATGCGCGTTCCCGGTGAATACCGCGATCGACGGAGGTTCTACGCCGTTTCGTTGCGACATACCCTGCACTCGAACAAAGTGGCTGGGGTGGAAGGATTCGAACCTCCGAATGGCGGGATCAAAACCCGCTGCCTTACCACTTGGCGACACCCCATCTCGATTCAACCGCCGGCGATGCCCGCCGCGCGCCTCAGACGGACGCCAACTGCCCGTTCAGGGGCGACTCGTTGACACCTCGGACCACGTACGCTTCCCAATCCGGCGGCAACTGCCGCAGGATGTCCAAACCCCGCCGCCGCGTGCCGCACTCCAGGTACACGCACGCGCCGGTTCCGGTCAATCGAGCCCTGCCGAACTGCGCCAACCGGTCCAGCGCATTCGCGACCTCGGGGTATCGTCGGCGTACGACCGGCTCGCAATCGTTGTGCCCGCCCGCTTCGAGGAAGCCGGCAATTGTGATTGGCGGCGTATCCCTTGTCAATTCAGGGTCGCGAAACACGTCCGCGGTCGAGATCGCAATTTTCGGCTTGATTATCAGGTAGTTGGTATCCGGCGGCGCCGCCGGCGGAACCATCGGGACCAGGCGCTCGCCGACCCCCTCGGCCCACGCCGTGCGCCCGTGCACGAACACCGGCACGTCGGCACCCAGACCAAGACCCAGGCTCGCAAGCCGATCGACCGTCCAATCGAGGCCCCACAGTCGGTTCAGCACCCGCAACGTGGTTGCCGCATCCGAACTCCCACCCCCGAGTCCGGCACCCATCGGGATGCGTTTGCGCACGTCGATGTCGGCACCGAGGCGGCAGCCGCTCGCTTGCTGCAGTGCTCGGGCCGCTCGGACGCACAGATCCGACTCCGACTCGACGCCCGCGGCGCCCCGTAGCCGCTCGATCACCCCATCCGCGCGGACGCGCAACCCCACCTCGTCGCACAGATCGACGAGCTGGAAGCACGTCTGCAGCAGGTGGTAGCCGTCGGGTCGACGCCCGACGACGTGCAGGAACAGGTTCAGTTTCGCCGGCGCCGGCCAGTAGCGCATCGCCGCGACGCTCACCGGGCCCCTTTCCACTGATCGACCACGATGCGCACGCGCACCCCTTCGCTTCGCAGCACCAGCAGCGCCGGCAGCCAGTCACCCGCATGGACCCGATAACGCAGGAAATCGACCGTCCAGCCCGCCTGCTCGAGGTGCGACACCCGATCCTGCGAGTTGAAGCGGATCGAGGAAGGACTCGCGGGATCCGGTATGCCGAGCAGCCAGTACCGCAGGTTGGCGACCGGCAGCGCGAACCCGAGCCGCCGCTCCATGATCTCGACGCCCTCCGGGCTCGGCGGCGATCCGTTCACCGACAGCCCATCGGGACCGAGCGCCAGCACGCTCGCGCCGATCCCGAGTGGCCCCGCCAGATGCACGACGCTCTGGTCGGCGTGCTGACGCCAATCGACGCTCGCCTGCCATCCTCGCGAGCCGATCGCGACCGCCGCCCGGCCTTGCAGATCCCAATTGGCGATCCGTTGGAGCAGTTGCAACCGCTCGGTCCACCCGGCGGGGTGCATCGGCGGCGCGACGGTGGCACACGCGGCGATCAAGACCGCGAGCAGCAGCAGGCACCAGCGCGCCCCGCCGAATCGGCCCGCGGCACCGATGCCGGACGACGCGGGACGGTGCGCGCGCAACCTACTGGGCTCCCGTCGGATGCGTGGCCGTGAATCGCGCGCGAGTCCGCTGCAACAGTCGATTGCCGGGATCGATCGTTGCCGCGTCGTCCCAGATTCGCGTCGCGGCCGCGTGCCGGCCGAGCATCCAGAGTATCTCGCCGTAGTGCGCACCGATGTCCGCGCTCGGCAGGTCCGCGTAGGCCGCCGCGACGATCGGCAATGCTTGCGCCGCATGCCCGCGCCGATACAGGACCCAGGCGAGGCTGTCGCGCATCGCGGCGTCGTCCGGCGCGACGGCGAGCGCCTTTTCGATCAACTGTTGCGCGAGCGCGAGCTGCTCGCCGTTATCGGCGAGCGTGTATCCATAGGCGTTCAGCGCCTCCGGATCGTCCGGGCGCATCGCGAGCACGGCGTGCAGCGTCGCGAGCGCGCTGGCGGTCTCGCCGGCCGAATCCTGGATCGACGCGAGCGCATATCGCAGGCTCGGATCATCCGGGTATTGCCGCATCGCCTCGTCCAGCAATGCGAGCGCGCGGTCCACGTCGCCGCCTCGCGCCGCGATCCGCGCCCGGATGGCGATGATCTGGGGCGCCCGCTGCGGCTCGTCGCGGGTGAACTCGGCGAGCAGCGCATCCGCCGTCGCACCGGCCCCCTTGCTCTGCAGGATCCGCGCGGCGCGCAGCATCGCGGGCAGCACGTACTCGCCGTGGCGGACGTGCGCCAGGTCGCGAAGCGCACCCAGCGCATCCCCGCGCTGCTCGGCGATCAGGCCGAGGTAGTAATGACTGTCGTCGACGTAATGCCCGCCGGCCAGCAGCTGCTCGAAACGCACCCGCGCCGACGGGCTGCGCCCTCGCTGATAATCCATCAGCGCGAGTATCCGCAGCGCATCCGGGCCGAACCGCGCATCGCTCGCGAGCATCTGCATTTGCGTACGCGCGGCATCGAACCGCTTCGCCGCGAGCAGCAGCAGGCCGTAATCGAACCGCACCCCGGGTCGCGGATCCTGCCGCAGCCGCGCCGCCGCCTGTGCGAGCGGGTCGTCGACGTCGCCGGCGAGCACCCTCGCGCGCGCGAAGGCTTCGAACAGGGCTCGGTGTCGGCGCGGCGCGTCGGCGGCCGGCCCCGGCAATCGGGCGATCGCGTTCCCGAACGCCGCGATCGCGGCTCGCGGATCCCCGGCCTGCAGCGCGGCATAGGCCTGCAGGCGGTAGGCGGCGACCGAGTCCGGAAAATACGCAGCCAGGCGATCGGCGATCGCTCGCGCCGCGTACGGATTTCGCGCGGCCAGCAACCGCTCCTCGATGTCGGGAAACGCCTGCTCGACGCCGCCCGAGTAATGGGCGATCAAGAACCGGTAGTTGTCCGCCGCGACCGCGATCTGGTACAAGGCACGGGCCGCCGACGCGGCCGCGAGATGCGCCGCCATCGAATCCGGCCGCAGTGCAATCCAGTGCAGCGCCGCATCCAGCGTCACGGTCGGCTGCAGCGACGCTTGCGCCACCGCGGTCGCCCGCGGCCACAGGCCCGGATCCTCGGCGGCCGCCGAGACATACGTGAGCGCCGCGACCCGGGGTTCGTGCCGCGTGAGCGCAATTTCCGCGACCAACGTGTAATATTCGGCCGTCGCTCCCGCCGACATCCTCGGCATCAGCGCCGAATTCGGAGTCGCACGAGCCGCGATCGCATTGCACAGCGCGAAGATCGCGGCAACCGTCAGGGTGTTGAATCTGGACACGATCGCACTATAGCGAAATGCGTCCGGCGACGCCGGTCCCGGCTTGATCGCGACGCCTGCATTCCCGGAGAATTCTGGTAACTGCCCCCATGGTTCCGCCGCGCCCATGTCCTTGAAGATACTCGGGATCAATCACAAGACCGCGCCGGTCGAGTTGCGTGAGAAGATGGCTTTCAGCGAAGACCGGCTGATCGGTGCGCTGCGGGCTTTGCGCACCGAAACCGGCGCGGCCGAAGCGGTCATTCTGTCGACCTGCAATCGCACCGAGCTGTACTGGGCCGGTCCGGTCGGTGGCGATCGGATGACCGCCTGGCTCGCGAGCCATCACGCACCGAATGTCGATTTCGCGCAGAGTCTCTACCTGCGCGAGGACCGCGACGCCGTCGAGCACGCGTTCCGCGTCGCCTCCGGCCTCGACTCGATGGTGCTCGGGGAAGCGCAGATCCTCGGCCAGTTGAAGGAGGCCTACCGGATCGCCCAGGAAGCGGGCAACACGGGTCCGAACCTGAACAAGCTGTTCCAGGCGGCCTTCTCGGCGGCGAAGCGCGTCCGCACGGAGACCCAGGTCGGTGCGAACGCCGTCTCGGTCGCGTCGGCGGCGGTCGCGCTCGCGCGGCGGGTGTATTCCGACCTGAGCTCGCGCCGCGCGCTGCTGATCGGCGCGGGCGAGATGATCGGCTTGACCGCGCGCCACGTCGCCACCCAGGGCATCCGGCATCTCGTGATCGCGAACCGCAGCCTCGCGCGCGCCCAGGCGCTGGCGGCGGAAGTGCACGCCTACGCGGTCGGACTCGACGCGATCGGCGACGAGCTCGAGGAGGCCGACATCGTGATCAGTTGCACCGCGAGCCCGGCGCCGCTGCTCACGAAGAGCATGGCGGCCGCGGCGCTGCGCGCGCGCAAGCGCCGGCCGATTTTCATGGCCGATCTCGCGGTACCGCGCGACATCGACCCGCAGGTCGCCGAGCTGGAAGACGTGTACCTGTTCACGATCGACGACCTGCAGCAGCTGGTCGACGAGAACCGCCAGCAGCGCGAAGCCGCCGCCGAGGGCGCGCAGTTGCTGATCGCCGAGGAAGCCGCGCGTTTCCTCGCGCAACGGCGCGCGAAGGACGCGGGTCCGGCGATTCGCGCGTTGCGCAGTCACGCCGAGGAGATCCGCGCCCACACGGTCGAACAGGCGAAGCGCATGATCGCGACGGGCCATCCGGCCGATGAGGCGATCGAGTACCTCGCGAACACGCTGACGAACCGCTTGCTGCACGGGCCGACCCAGGCGCTGCGCACGGCGGCGGAGTCGGCCGATACGCAGATCGCCGATGCGCTCGCCAAACTGTTGACCGAGGACCATCGCCGTTCTTGAGATCCCGGGCGGCGTCGCCCCGCGGACCGCTATAATCCTCGCATGAAGGATTCGATCCGCCGCAAGCTCGAGCGACTCGACGACCGATTCGAGGAGGTCGGCCGGCTGCTCGCGGATCCGGCGGTGATCGCCCGCCCGGCGCAATTCCGCGAGTTGTCGATGGAGTACTCGAAGCTCTCGCCGCTGGTCGAGCGCTTCCGGCAATGGACCGCGCTCGCCGCGGACATCGCGGTCGCGCGCGAGCTGTCGATGGACGAGGAGCTCGAGACCCTGACGACCCGCGCAGCGGCCGAACAGGTCGAGCTGCAGCGGCTCCTGGTACCGCGCGACCCGCACGACGAGAGCAACGTGTTTCTCGAGATTCGCGCCGGCACCGGCGGCGACGAGGCCGCGCTGTTCGCGGGCGACTTGTTCCGGATGTACGCGCGCTATGCCGAGACGAAGGGTTGGACGATCGAGGTGCTGAGCGAAAGCGTCGGCGAGCACGGCGGCTACAAGGAGATCATCAGCCGCGTGATCGGCCGCGGCGCGTTCTCGGCGCTGAAATTCGAGTCCGGTACCCACCGTGTGCAGCGCGTGCCGGCGACCGAGGCGCAAGGCCGGATCCACACGTCGGCGTGCACGGTCGCGATCCTGCCGGAGCTCGCCGAGGTCGAGGCGGTCGATCTGAACCCGTCCGACCTGCGCATCGACACCTTCCGTGCGAGCGGCGCCGGGGGACAGCACGTCAACAAGACCGACTCGGCGATCCGCATCACCCATTTGCCGTCCGGCATCGTCGTCGAGTGCCAGGACGAGCGCTCCCAGCACAAGAACCGCTCCCGGGCGCTCTCCTTGCTGAAAGCGCGGTTGCTCGCGGCGGAGCGCGACAAGCAGACGATGCAGCAGGCCGAGAAGCGCAAGCTCCAGGTCGGCAGCGGCGATCGTTCCGAGCGGATCCGCACCTACAATTACCCACAGGGCCGGGTGACGGATCACCGGATCAACCTGACCCTGTACAAGCTCGACGAGGTCATGAACGGCAAGCTCGACGAACTCATCGATGCGTTGAGCCGCGAGCACCAGGCCGAAGAGCTCGCGCTGCAGGTCGAATGAACGGCGCGCCGACGATCGACGGATTGTTGCGCGCCGGCACCGCGGCGCTCGCGGGACGCAGTGACTCGCCGGGCCTCGATGCGCGGCTGCTGCTCGGCAAGGTCCTGGGATGGGACCGTGCGGCGCTCGCCGCGCGCGCCGAGCGGCCGGTGTCCGCGGCCGATGCGGCCGCCTTTCGGGCGCTGCTCGGCGAACGGCGCGCCGGCGTGCCCGTGGCGTATCTCACCGGCGTGCGCGAATTCTGGTCCCTGCCGTTCGCGGTGTCGCCGGCGGTGCTGGTCCCGCGCCCGGAGACCGAGATCCTCGTCGCGACCGTGCTCGAGCGCGTGCCGGCCGACGCACCGTGCGCCGTGCTCGATCTCGGCACCGGCAGCGGCGTGATCGCGGTTGCGATCGCGAACGAACGGCCGCGGTCGCAGGTCACGGCCACCGACGTGTCGGCCGAAGCGCTCGCGATCGCCCGGACGAACGCGGCCTCGCTCCGCGTCGATCGCATTCGATGGCGGCGCGGCTCGTGGTTCGACGCCGTCCCCGGTGAACGCTTCGACTGGATCGCGTCGAATCCGCCCTATGTCGCCGCGGCGGATCCCGCGCTCGCCGCGCTCGCCGCGGAACCGCGCGAGGCGCTCACCCCGGGGAGCCGCGGCCTCGAGGCGATCGAACGGATCGTCGAGGACGCGCCGCGCCATCTGCACGCGGCCGGAGGGCTCGCGGTGGAGCACGGAGCCGACCAAGCCGAGGCGGTCGCGGCCCTGTTCGCCGCGCGCGGCTTCGAGGACGTGCGCTGCGTCCGCGACCACGCCGGGTTGCCGCGGGTGACCCTGGGTACGATTTCCGACATTCAACGAGGGACGAGGCCATGATCCGATTCGAGACGACGAAGGGCGGTTTCACAGTGGAGTTGTTCGACGGCGAGGCGCCGCAGACCACCGCGAATTTCCTGCGCTACGTGCAAGAAGGCTTCTTCGACGGCACGATCTTCCACCGCGTGATCCCGGGATTCATGATCCAAGGCGGCGGCTTCACCGAGGACATGCGGCAAAAGCGCCCGTACGCGCCGATCGAGAACGAGGCCGGCAACGGCCTGAAGAACCTGCGCGGCACGCTGTCGATGGCCCGCACCAACGACATCAACAGCGCCACCTCGCAGTTCTTCGTGAATCTCGAGGACAACGCGTTCCTCGACCATCAGAAGGGCAACTTCGGTTACGCGGTCTTCGGGCGGGTCACCGAGGGCATGGAGGTGATCGACGCGATCGCGGCGGTCGAGACCGGACGCCGCGGCGGGCACGACGACGTTCCCGTGAGCGCGGTGCGGATCACGAGCGCCCGCGTCGTCGCCGCCTGAGCGCGCCGGCGCGCGCCAGGCGCTGATCTCGGGTGTCGCGCATGCGACCCGATCCGCGGCGGCGTCGCACCGCCGTGCGCGTCGCACGGCGGGTCGGGATCGCCTGGCTCGCGCTGTCGGCGCTGCTGGTCGTGCCGTTGCGCTGGCTCGATCCGCCGCTCGACGCGTTCATGATCGAGGCACGGATCGCCGCGTGGCGGCGCGACGACCGGCATTACGTGTTCCGGCATCGGTGGGTGGCCCTGCGCAGCATCTCCCCGAATCTGCCGCTCGCGGCGATCGCCGCGGAGGATCAGAAATTCCCGTTCCATTGGGGATTCGATTTTTCCGCGATGCATGCCGCGTACCTTCATGACCTCGACAGCCGCCGCATCCGCGGCGGCAGCACGATCTCGCAGCAGGTCGCGAAGAACCTCTTCCTCTGGAGCGGCCGCAGTTACCTGCGCAAGGCGATCGAAGCGTATTTCACCGTGTGGATCGAGGCGTGCTGGCCGAAGCGCCGCATCCTCGAGGTGTACCTGAACGTCGCCCAGTTCGGCCGGGGGACCTACGGCGCCGAGGCCGCGTCACGCCGCTTCTTTCACGAGCCCGCCTCGCGGTTGACCCCGGCCCAGGCGGCGCTGCTCGCCGCGGTGCTGCCGAACCCGGATCACGAACGCGCCGCCGCCCCCTCCCCGGAGCTCGAGCGGCGCCGTGCGTGGATCCTCCAGCAGATGCGCGACCTCGGCGGCCCGCGCTTCCTCGGGGTGCTCGACGCGTATCCGGGCCGGCGCTTGTGACCGCGCTCACGCGGCGCGGTCGGCGACCCCGAACGCCGTGACCCGGTCGTCCGGCGATGCGGCCGGCATCAGCACGAACGCCGCGAGGCTGATCAATGCGGATGCGCTGAGATAGAGGCCGACCGCGGCCAAGCCGTAGCGGGTCGCGAGCCAGGTCGCCGCGTAGGGCGTCAGCGACGCACCGACGATTCCCGCGAGGTTGAAGGTGATCGACACGCCGGTGTAGCGAACCGGCGTCGGGAAGACTTCGGCGAGCGCGGTGCCGATCGGCCCGTAGCTGAACCCCATCAGCGCAAGCCCGATCGACATCGCGAGCAGCGCGCCGCGCGGCCCGGCGGCGAACATCGGAGCGAACGCGATCCCGAACACGACCACGCCGAGCGTCGCGACGATGATCGTCCAGCGGCTGCCTCGGACGGTCGCGACCCGCGCCGACAGCGGGATGCACGACCCGAACAGCACGATCCCGATCATCTGGATCCCGAGGAACTCCGATCTCGGGTAATGCAGGCGACTCGTGCCCCAGCTGAGCGTGAACACGGTCATGAGATAGAACACGACGAAGGTCGAGGTCGACGCGAAGGTGCCGACGATCACCGCGCGCGCGTGCCGGGCGAACACCGACCACATCGGCACCTTCACGCGCTCGCCCTGGTCGATCGCGCGCCGGAACGCGGCGGTTTCCGCGAGTCGCAGCCGCACGTACAGCCCGACGAACACCAGCACGGCGCTGAGCAGGAACGGCACCCGCCAACCCCACGCGAGGAACGCCCGGTCGCCGAGCGCATGGGTGAGCGCGAGGAACATCGACGTCGAGAAGATGAATCCGATCGGTGCGCCGAGCTGCGGGAACATCCCGTACCACGCCCGCCGACCCGGCGGCGCGTTCTCGATCGCGAGCAGCACCGCCCCGCCCCATTCGCCGCCGAGCCCGATGCCTTGCCCGAGCCGGCAGAGCGCGAGACCGAGCGGTGCGAACACGCCGATCGAAGCGTAGGTCGGCAGCAATCCGATCGTCACGGTCGACACGCCCATCGTCAGCAGCGCCGCGACCAGCGTCGCCTTGCGGCCGATCCGGTCGCCGAAATGCCCGAACAGCGCCGAGCCGACCGGCCGGGCGAAGAACGCGAGCGCGAACGTCGCGAGCGACTCGAGCGTCGCCGATGTCGCGTCGCCGGCCGGAAAGAACAGCGAGGGAAACACGAGCACCGCGGCGGTCGCGTAGATGTAGAAATCGAAGAACTCGATCGTGGTGCCGGCGAGGCTGGCGACCAGCACCCGCGCCGCCGAGTTGCCCGCCGGCGTTTCGCCCCCGCCGGCGTTCATGAGCGGTCCGCCTCCAGCCGCTCGATCGCCTCGCGCCACAGCGCCTCGGTCGCCGCGGCGACGACGCGGCCGTCCGACTCCAGGCCGAGCGGGCGGCCGGCCCAATCGCTGATCCGGCCGCCCGCGCCCTCGATGACCGGGATCAGGGCCATGAAGTCGTGCGGCTTGAGTCGCGATTCGATCACCAGATCGCAATGTCCGGACGCCAGCAGGCCGTAGAGGTAGCAATCGCCGCCGAACCGGCGCAGCGCGCAGCGCGCGCCGACCCGTTCGAAGCCGGCGCGATCCTCCGGATCGAACAGTTCCGCGGACGTCGTATAGACCACCGCCCGTTCGAGCGATCGGCACGCGCTCACCGCGGCGGGCTCGCCGTTGAGCCGCGTCGCGCGCCCCGCGGCGCCGACCCAGCGCTCGCCGAGGATCGGCGCCTCGATCACGCCGAGCAAGGGCCGGCCGCCACGCACCAGCGCGATCAGCGAGCCGAACAGCGGAAAGCCCGTGATGAAGCTCTTCGTGCCGTCGATCGGATCGAGCACCCAGGTGAACTCGCGATCGCCTTCGGCGCCGTACTCCTCGCCGCGAATCGCGTGCGTCGGGAACGTCGCGCGGATCAGGCGTCGCATCTCGGTCTCGATCTCGCGATCGACCGCGGTGACCGGGCTCCCGTCGGCCTTGATCTGCACCGCGAGCGCGGTCCGGAACGACGCCCGCGCGAGCCGGCGCGCGGTGTCGGCGAGCCGCATCGCCAGGTCCAGCGTCGCCGCGGGATCCGCTGACTCGGAAAGGTCCATGGGGACTCAGTGCACCGAAGCGCCGCCGACGCTCGTTCCGCGGAATATCTCGGCGACGTCGACCGCGTCGAAACGATAGGCGCGATTGCAGAAATCGCACCGCACCTCGACCTCGCCGCGCTCCGCGAGCACGCCGCGGGTCTCCTCCTCGCCGAGCGCGTGCAGCATGTTGCCGACGCGCTCGCGCGAGCAGCGGCACCGGAAATAGACCGGGGCGGCGTCGAACAGCCGCAGGTCGTCCTCGTGGAACAGCCGCCGCAGGATCTCCCGGTCGGCGAGCGAGCGCATCTCCTCGTGCGTCAAGGTGTCGCCGAGCAGCTGTGCCCGGCGCCACGTGTCCTCGAGGTCGCCCGCCTCGCCGCCCGCCTCGCCGCGGTCGGCGCTCGGCGACCCCGGCAACTTCTGCAGCAGCATGCCCGACGCCCCCCGTGCATCCGCGAACAGCCACAAGCGCGTCGGCAGCTGCTCGGAGTTCTCGAAGTAGCGCTGCAGGCTGTCCGCGAGCCGCGCACCGTCGATCGGCACGACCCCCTGGTAGCGGCGGCTCCGGTCCTCGCTCTCCAGCGTGACCGTCAAGTTGCCGTCGCCGACGAGGGCGTCGAGACGGTGCGCTTCACCCACGTCCCCGCACCGCGCGAGCCCGCGCACGCCGAGCCCGCTGGTGCACTGCGTGAGCAGCAGGGGCATCGGTCCGTCGCCCTGCAGCTGCAGCGACAGCACGCCGTCGAACTTGACCGTGTCGGCGAGCAACAAGGTCGCCGCAACCGCCTCGCCGAGCGCGCCGCGCACCGGCGCTGGATAGTCGTGATGCTCGATCAGCGCACGCCACGCGGAATCGACGCGCACCAGCTGTCCGCGGATCGGGTACCGTTCGAACAGGAAGCGGCGCAGTCCGTCGCGGTCGCGCATCGCCTAGCCGCCGCCGAGCTTCGCCTTCAGCAGGTCGTTGAGCTGCGCCGGATTCGCTTTGCCGCCGGTCGCCTTCATCACCTGTCCGACGAAGAAGCCGAACAGCTTGTCCTTGCCGGCGCGGTAGTCGGCGAGCTGTTTCGGATTGGCGGCGATGACCGCGTCGATCGCGGTCGCGATCGCACCGGCGTCGGTGATCTGGCGCAGGCCCTTCGCCTCGATGATCGCGTCCGCGTCGCGCCCTTCCGACCACATCGCCTCGAACACTTCCTTGGCGAGCTTGCCGGAGATCGTGCCGTCGATGATGCGGTCCAGCAGCCCGCCGAGCGACTGAGGACCGACGCGCGCCGCGTCGATCTCCAGGTTGTCCCGATTCAGCGCCGAGGACAGCTCGCCCATGACCCAGTTCGCGGCGAGCTTCGCGTGCGCGGCGCCGACGCGCGCGACCACCGCCTCGAAATAGGCGCCGGTCTCGCGGCTCGCCGACAGCACGCCGGCGTCGTAGCGCGACAATTGGTAGTCCGACACGAAGCGCGCGGCCTTTTGATCCGGCAGTTCCGGCAGGCTCGCGCGGACCGATTCGATGAACGCGCGGTCGATCGCGAGCGGCAGCAGGTCCGGGTCGGGGAAATACCGGTAGTCGTTCGCCTCCTCCTTCGAGCGCATCGAGCGGGTCTCGTCCCGGTCCGAGTCGTAGAGCCGGGTCTCCTGGACCACCGTGCCGCCGCTCTCGATGAGCTCGATCTGCCGGGCGACCTCGTGTTGAATCGCCTTCTCGACGAACCGGAACGAATTGAGGTTCTTGATCTCCGCGCGCGTACCGAACTTCTCGGCGCCCCGCGGCCTCACCGAGACGTTCGCGTCGCAGCGAAACGAGCCCTCCTGCATGTTGCCGTCGCAGATCTCGAGGTAGCGTACGAGCGTGTGCAGTTTCTTCATGTACGCGACCGCTTCCTTCGCCGAGCGCATGTCCGGTTCCGAGACGATCTCCAGCAGCGGCGTACCCGCCCGGTTGAGGTCGATCCCGGTCGCGTTCGCGAGCCCCTCGTGCAGCGACTTGCCCGCATCCTCCTCCAGGTGCGCACGGGTGATGCCGATCCGCGTGGCCGTGCCTTCGTCCAGCACGATCTCGAGCGAACCCCGCCCGACGATCGGCTGCTCGTACTGGCTGATTTGATAGCCCTTCGGCAGATCCGGGTAAAAGTAGTTCTTGCGCGCGAAGATCGACCGCTCGGCGATCGGCGCGCCGATCGCGAGACCGAACTTCACCGCCATCCGCACCGCCTCGGCGTTCAACACCGGCAAAACGCCGGGATACGCGAGGTCGACCAGGCACGCCTGGGTGTTCGGCGGCGCACCGTACGCGGTCGCGGCCCCGGAGAAGATCTTCGACCGGGTTGCGAGCTGCGCATGGATCTCGAGTCCGATGACGACTTCCCAATCCTTCATCATGCGTATCCCGGCGCGCTGCGATCGTGCCAATCGGTCGCGAGTTGATAGCGATGCACGGCGTTCAGCAGCCGGCCTTCGGCGAAGTGCGGACCGATCAGCTGCACCCCCATCGGCAGACCGTCGACGAAGCCGCACGGCGCGGAGATCGCGGGCAGGCCCGCGAGATTCGCGCCGATCGTGTAGATGTCGTTCAGGTACATCGTGACCGGGTCGTCGATCTTGGCGCCGATCCCGAACGCCGGCGTCGGCGTGGTCGGTCCGATCAACAGGTCGACCCGCTGGAACGCGGCGCGGAATTCCCCGGCGATCAGCTGGCGCACCTGCTGCGCTTTCAAGTAGTACGCGTCGAAGTACCCCGCCGAGAGCACGTAGGTGCCGGTCATGATCCGGCGCTTGACCTCGGCGCCGAACCCCTCGCCGCGCGACCGTTCGTACAGGTCCCGCAGGTCCCGCGGGTCCGCGCATCGATAACCGAAGCGCACGCCGTCGAAGCGCGACAAGTTCGACGAGCATTCCGCGGGAGCGACCACGTAATAGGTCGGGACCGACAGCGGCAGGCTGGGCAGGCTCACGGTCGTCGTCTCGGCGCCGAGCGCACGGAACACGTCCAGCGCGGCGGCGATCAGCGCACCGTTGCGCGGCTCGAGCGCCTCGGAGAACTCCTTCACGAGTCCGAGCCGCAAGCCCGTGAGCGGCGCGCCGAGCGTCGCGGCGTAGTCGGGGACCGGCGCATCGACGCTGGTCGAATCCCGCGGATCGAAGCCGGCGATCGCCCCGAGCGCGGCCGCGGCATCCGCCGCGGAGCGCGCGAACACGCCCGCCTGGTCGAGACTGGACGCGAACGCGATCATCCCGTACCGGGACACCCGCCCATAGGTCGGCTTGATCCCGGTGACGCCGCACAGGGCCGCGGGCTGGCGGATCGACCCCCCGGTATCGGTACCGGTCGACAACGGCGCGAGCCGCGCCGCGACCGCGGCGGCCGACCCGCCCGACGATCCGCCCGGGACCTTGTCGAGGTCCCAGGGATTGCGAACCGGACCGTAATGGCTGGTTTCGTTGGAGGAGCCCATCGCGAACTCGTCCATGTTCGCCTTGCCGAGCATCACCGCGCCCGCGGCCTTCAGCCGCGCGACCACGGTCGCATCGTAGGGCGCGACGAAATTGTCCAGCATCCGCGATCCACAGCTGGTGCGAACCCCGTCGGTGCAGAAAATATCCTTGTGGATGAGCGGGATGCCGAGCAACGGCCCCCGTTCGCCGGCGGCCCGTCGGCGATCGGCGACAGCCGCGTCCGCGAGCGCCTGATCGGCCGTGACCGTGATCAGCGCGTTCAACGCGCCGTTGAGAGCGCCGATCCGGTCGAGGAAATGGCCGGTGAGCGCCACGCTCGAGATCTCGCGGCGCTCGAGCGCGCCGGCGAGTTCGGCGACCGACCGGGCATGCCAGCTCACTCGATCACCTTCGGCACGAGGTACAGGCCCGCCTGGACCGCGGCGGCGTTGCGCTGGTATTTCTCGCGGCCATCGGCCTCGGTGACCTCGTCGGCGCGCAGCCGCTGCGTGAGGCCCTCCAGCGGATGGGCCATCGGCGTGACCCCGTCGGTCCTGGCGCGCGCGAGCTGATCGACGAATTCGACGATCTTCGACAGGTTGGATGCGTAGACCGGCTTTTCCTGGTCGGTGATGCCCAGGCGCGCGAGATGCGCGATCTTTTCGACGTCTCGACTCGTGAGGCTCATCGGATGGGACCCGGGGTGCGGGGCGAACACTCGAAAAATATGGGATCGGCAATCATACACGTCGCCTTGCTGAAAGTCGTCTCGGTTGTTAAATTACGCCAACTGTTTTCACCCCTCCCTTTTCGGCGATCAAACTCCGTATGTTCAAACGTCTCCGGGGTTATTTTTCCAATGACCTCTCCATCGATCTCGGCACCGCGAACACGCTGATCTACGTCCGCGAGCGCGGGATCGTGCTGAACGAGCCCTCGGTCGTCGCCGTCCAGCACGAGCCGACGCGCGGCGGCAAGGTCATCGTCGCGGTCGGCGTCGAAGCGAAGAACATGCTCGGCCGCACGCCGGGTCACATCACCGCCGTCCGGCCGATGAAGGACGGCGTGATCGCGGACTTCACCTACACCGAGAAGATGCTCCAGTACTTCATCAAGAAGGTGCACGGGAACCGCTTCCTGAGTCCGAGCCCGCGCGTGCTGGTGTGCGTGCCGTTCGGATCGACCCAGGTCGAGCGGCGCGCGATCAAGGAATCCGCCGAAGGCGCCGGCGCCCGCAGCGTCGATATCGTGCCGGAGCCGATGGCGGCCGCGGTCGGCGCGGGCTTGCCCGTCCAGGAGGCCCGGGGCTCGATGGTGCTCGACATCGGCGGTGGCACGTCCGAGGTCGCGGTGATCTCGCTGAACGGGATCGTCTATGCGGCGAGCGTGCGGATCGGCGGCGACAAGTTCGACGAGGCGATCACGAATTACGTGCGTCGCAACTACGGGATCCTGATCGGTGAGGCGACCGCCGAGCGGATCAAGCTCGAGATCGGCTCGGCCTACCCGGGCCAGCAGGTCCGCGAGATCTCGGTGAAGGGACGCAACCTCTCCGAAGGCGTCCCGCGAAGCTTCACCCTGAATTCGAACGAGATCCTCGAGGCGCTGCAGGAGCCGCTGCAGGGGATCGTCGGAGCGGTCAAGCAGGCGCTCGAACAAACCCCGCCCGAGCTCGGTGCGGACGTCGCGGAACGCGGGATCGTGCTCACCGGCGGCGGCGCGCTCTTGCGCGACGTCGACAAGCTGCTGATGGAGGAAACCGGCCTGCCGGTCGTGGTCGCCGACGATCCGCTGACCTGCGTCGCCCGCGGCGGCGGCCGCATCCTCGAGCTGACCGAGCAGCACGGGCCCGGGATCTTCGGACTGGAGTGATGTCGGCGACTGGGGAGTGCGCCCGTGGTCGCGTTTCGTAGTCACGATACCGCGGGGCGAAGCTCCGGACTGCTGCTGCGCAGCGTGCTGTACGCGCTGCTCGCGCTCGGCCTGATCGTTCTCGACAAGCGCTACGACCAGCTGAGCAAGATCCGGCGCGCGCTCTCGGTCGTCGTGTATCCGCTCGAGCTCGGGGTCGCGAGTCCGTTCCGCGGCTGGGCCTGGTTGCGCCGGAGCGTCACGACCCGCGACACGTTGCGCGCCGAGAATGCGCGCCTGCGCGCGCAGCTGCTCGACGAGCGTTTCCGATCGCAACGCTACGCCGCGCTGGAAGCCGAGAACGCCGAGTTGCGCGGCTTGCGGACGAGCACCGCCGGCGCCGAAGCGCACCCGCTCGTCGCCGACATCATGGACGTCGATGTCGACGCCTTTCGCGAGCGGGTTCTCGTCGACAAGGGCGCGGCGGACGGCGTGCGCGTCGGTCAAGCGGTGCTCGACGCCCATGGCGTCTACGGACAGGTCGAGAGCGTCGGCGAGCACACCGGCGACGTGCTGATGCTGAGCGACGCGACCAGCGCGATCCCGGTGATGATCAACCGCACCGGCCTGCGCACGATCGCGGTCGGTACCGGCGATCTCGGCCACCTGAAGCTGCCGTACCTGCCGACGACCGCGGACGTGGTCAAAGGGGATCTGTTGGTGACCTCGGGACTCGGCGGCACCTATCCGGAAGGCTACCCCGTCGGAACCGTCGTCAGCGTGAAGATCGACACGGTGCGTTCGCTTGCCGACGTCGAGGCGCGCACCGCGGCGAACCTCGCCAGCTCCCGCGAATTGCTGATCGTCCGGTCGAAGCCGCGTCCGCCGGCGCCGGCGTTGCCCGCGGCGCGCGCGCCGCGGCCGAAACCGGCCGCGCCGGCGAAATCCCGATGAATCGCGACCGGCCGGTCCCGCGGATGTCGGTGCTGCTGTCGGCGCTGGTCGCGCTCACGCTCGCGATCGTGCCGCTGCCGGACGTGATCGACCGGCTGCGGCCGGACTTCCTGGTGCTCGTGGTGTACTACTGGTCGATCGAGGCGCCGAGCGCCGGCGGCCTGACCCTGGCGTTCGCCGCGGGTCTCGCGATCGACGTCGTCCGCGGCGTCGTTCTCGGCGAGCATGCGCTCGCGCTCACGCTGACGGCGGCCTGGGCGATGCACCTGCGGCTGCGGATCCGGGTCTTCACGGTCGCGAAGCAGGCGCTGACGATCTTCGGGCTGCTCGCGATCTACCAATTCATCCTGTTCTGGGTCGACGGAGCGACCGGATATCCGGTCACCGACTGGTCGCGCTGGCTCGGGCCGTTCATCGGCGCGGCGATCTGGCCGCTGGTCGTCGCGACGCTGCGCCGCCTGCATGAGCGCTGAGCGCACCGGAATCGCCTAGGTGATCCGGCGCGTGCGCATCAAGGATCACTGGGGCGAACGGCGGGTATTCACGATCCGCAGCATCGTCGCCGGCGTCGTCGTCGCGGTCCTGCTGTTGACCGTGGCCACGCGCCTCTTCTACCTGCAGGTCGTCCGATACGCGTACTACTCCGACCTCTCGCAGGGCAATCGGGTCCGGGTCGAGCCGATTCCGCCGGCCCGCGGCCTGATCCTCGATCGCCGCGGCGTGATCCTCGCGGACAACATGCCCGCCTATCAGCTCGAGGTGGAGCGCGACCAGGTCGGCTCCCTCCGGCAGCTGCGCGCGAGCCTCGCGCGGCTCGCACGACTCGGTCTCCTGGACCCCGAGGACTTGCCGCGAATCGAGCAGACCGTCCTGTCGCACCGTCCGTACGAGAGCGTGCCGATCAAGCTCGCGCTCACCGATCAGGAAATGGCGGTCTTCGCGTTGCATCGCTTCGAATTCAACGGCATCGACGTGCATACCCGCCTGTCGCGCAACTACCCGTTCGGGCCGCTCACCGCGCAGGCGATCGGCTACGTCGGCGCGATCGGCCCGCGCGACCTCGCGCACATCGATCCGACGCTGTACGCGGGCACGACCCTGATCGGGAAGCTCGGGATCGAACGGACCTACGAGAGCACGCTGCACGGCAAGCCCGGCTTTCGCGAGGTGCTGGTCAACGCCGCCGGCCGGCCGGTGACCCGGGAGGGACCGTACCGCCCGAAACTGAAGACGCAGCGCCCGGTGGCCGGCTCCGATCTGGTCCTGAGCCTCGACATGCGGGTGCAGCGCGTCGCGCAGGAGGCGCTGCAGGGCTTGCGCGGCGCGGTCGTCGCGATCGACCCGCGCACCGGCGACGTGATCGCGCTCGCGAGCTCGCCTTCGTTCGACCCGAACGAGTTCGCGCGCGGCCTCACGTTCAAGGAGTATCGCGCGCTGCTCGACGATCCGAGCAAGCCGATGCTGAATAGAGCGTTGCAAGGCGCGTATCCGCCCGGTTCGACCGCGAAGCCCTACTACGCGCTCGCCGCTCTGCACTACGGGGTGGTCACGCCGGACGAGCCGATCTTCTGCCCGGGGTATTTTCACCTGCCGGGCAGCTCGCACCTCTACCATTGCTGGAAGCACGGCGGACACGGCGAGATCTCGATGCGCCGGGCGATCGCCCAGTCCTGCGACGTGTACTTCTACAACGTCGCAAACCGCCTCGGCATCGATCGCATGCATCATTTCCTGAGCGAATTCGGCTTCGGCAAGCGGACCGGCATCGACATCCCGGGGGAGTTGCCCGGGCTGATGCCCTCGCCGGAGTGGAAGCGCCATGCGTTCAAGAACCCGGCGGATGAGGTCTGGTTCCCCGGCGAAACGCTGATCGTCGGCATCGGGCAGGGCTACATGCTCGCGACCCCGTTGCAGCTCGCGCATGCGGTCGCGACGATCGCCGCGCGTGGCCGCTCGTTCGTCCCGCGCCTCGTGATCGGGATCCGCCCGCCGGGAGCGCGGCACATGATCCCGCTGCCGCCGATCCCCGGGCCGACGGTACGCGGCATCACGCCCGCGCAGTGGGAGGTCGTCTACGAAGGGATGGAGGATGCGACCAAGCCCGGGGGCACGGCCTGGCGCATCGGGATGAACGCGCCCTATCAGATCGCGGCGAAGACCGGCACGGCCCAGGTCTTCTCGCTGCGGAAGAACGAACGATACAACGAGAAGACGATCAATGCGGACCTGCGCGACAATGCGCTGTTCATTTCGTTCGCACCGGCGGATGATCCGAAACTGGCGGTCGCGGTGATGGTCGAGAACGCGACCGGCGAAGGCGGCCAGGTCGCGGCGCCGATCGCGCGCAAGGTGTTCGACGCGTATTTGCTGCCGCCGCCGTCCGCGCCGTCGCCGGCCACGGCGGCACCGGCGGCACCGGCGGCACGCGCGCCGACCGCGGCGCGCGGTGAACCTCGACCGCGACAGGGGACGACCGGGACGCGATGATCCTCGATGAACTCTCTGCGTCACGGACGCGGCGCACGCTGAGCGCCGGGACGCGCGCGTTGCGCGCCCTGCGGCTCGACGGTCCGCTGACGGGCGTGCTCGCGCTGATCCTGTCGATCGGCGTACTCGTGGTGTACAGCGCGTCCGGCCAGAACGTGCGGATGGTGGAGCGGCAAATCGGCAACATCGTGGTCGCGGTCACCGCATTGGTGGTGCTCGCGCGCTTCTCGACGCCGCAGTACCTGCGCTTGTTCGCACCGCTCGCCTACGCGCTCGGCGTGCTGCTGCTGATCGTCGTCGACGTGACCGGGCACATCGGCAAGGGCGCGCAACGCTGGCTCGACCTCGGCTTCATGCGCTTCCAGCCCTCGGAGATCATGAAGCTCGCGGTCCCGATGATCTGCGCGTGGTACATGCACGAACGGCCGCTGCCGCCCACGTTCAAGGATCTCGTGGTGATGGCCGTGTTCATCGCGATCCCGACGGCGCTCGTCGTCGCGCAACCGGACCTCGGCACCGCGCTGTTGATCGCCGCCTCGGGGCTGATCGTGATGCTGCTCGCCGGCCTGCCGGTGTCGATCATCCTGCTGTCGATACCGGTGCTCGTGCTCGGGGCGTGGGGGGGCTGGCATTTCGTCCACGCGTACCAGCGCGAACGGATCCTGACGTTCCTGAATCCCGAGAGCGACCGGCTGGGCGCGGGCTATCACATCATCCAGTCGCAGATCGCGATCGGCTCGGGCGGCGTGTTCGGCAAGGGCTACATGCACGGCAGCCAGTCCCAGCTCGATTTCCTGCCCGAGAGCTCGACCGACTTCATCTTCTCGGTGATCGGCGAGGAATTCGGACTGCTCGGACAATTGCTGGTCCTGGGGCTGTATGCGTTCGTGATCGGCCGGTCCCTGTACCTGGCGATGCAGGGCCAGGACACGTTCGCACGGCTCACCGGGGGCGCGATCGCGCTCAGCTTCTTCGTCTACGTGTTCGTGAACGCCGGCATGGTCAGCGGGATCGTGCCGGTGGTGGGCGTGCCGCTCCCGTTGGTGAGCTACGGCGGCACCTCGATGGTGACAATCCTGGCGGGATTCGGCATCCTGATGTCGCTGCACTCGCATCGCAAGCTGGTTGGATCCTGAACTTTGCGCTACGGGCACCGCCTCTGCCTCTGGCTGATCGCCGCCGGATCGTTCCTCGCGGCGGCGGGTGGCGCCTCGGCGCTCGACACGCACGCCGCGGATGTCGCGGGATTCATCGACCGGATGGTCGCGCACGACGCCTACGACCCACGGACACTGCGCCGCATCCTCGGTGCGGCGCAATTCGAGCCTTCGATCGTCGCCGCGATGGAAAGACCGGCCGAGAAGGCGCTGCCGTGGTATCGCTACCGGCCGATCTTCGTGAACGAGCGCCGGATCCAGGAAGGCGTGGACTTCTGGGTCGCGCATCGCCGCGAACTGCGCCAGGCCAGCGCGCGCACCGGGGTCGCGCCGCAATACCTCGTCGCGATCCTCGGCGTCGAGACCTATTATGGGCGTGTGACCGGCGGATACCGGGTGATCGACGCGCTTGCGACGCTCGCGTTCGACTATCCGCCGCGCGCGGCGTTCTTCCGCCGGCAACTCGAGCAATTCCTGCTGCTCGCGCGCGACCACGACTTCGACCCGCTCGAGGTCAAGGGCTCCTACGCGGGCGCGATGGGCGCGCCGCAGTTCATGCCCTCGTCGTACCGGCGTTTCGGGATCGATGCGACGGTCGATGGTCGCGTCGACCTGTGGTCCGACTGGCCGGACGTCTTCGACAGCATCGGCTACTACCTCCGGGAGAACGGCTGGGTCGCCGGCGGGGCGGTGCTGCGCGACGCGGTCGTCGGTGCCGCCGTCGCGGCGACGCCGCCGGACACCGCCGCGCTCGGCCCGGCGACGACGGTCGGCGCATTGCGCGCCGCGGGCGTGCGCATCACCGATGCGCCGGGGCCCGGCAGCCGGGCCTGGCTGGTTCCCGCCGAACGACCGGACGGCCTTGCGTGGCGCGTGGGGTTCGAGAACTTCTACGCGATCACGCGTTACAACCGTAGCCCGCTCTACGCGATGGCGGTCCACGATCTCGCGGTCGCGTTGCGGCGGCGGATGCCGGCGGCGCTCGCCGCCGCCGGGCCGACGCGATGATCGTCGCGCGCGCGCGCGCGCGGCGGCTGCGCGCCAGCCTCGCGATCGCGACCACGGTCGTGCTCGCCGCGTGTCACGGCGTGGCGCCCGAGCGCCCGTCGCCGCCGCCGCGCGGCATCGTGCCACCGCTGCCGCCGAGCGACGTCAGGTCGATCCCGAATGCCGTGCCGCGAATCGAGCCACGCTCGGCCTACGGCAACCCGCCGTTCTACGACGTGTTCGGGAAGCGCTATTTCGTGCGGCGACACTGCAGCGGCTACGATAAGCGCGGCGTCGCCTCGTGGTACGGGCCCGGGTTCTACGAGGAGCAGACCTCGACCCACGAGCCCTACGACATGTACGCGATGACTGCGGCGCACCGTACACTGCCGTTGCCCTGTTTCGTTCGGGTGACGGACCTCGAGAACGGCCGCAGCGTGGTGGTTCGGGTGAACGACCGCGGGCCGTTCGTCAAGAACCGGATCATCGATCTGTCGTACACCGCCGCTGCAAAACTCGGGATGCTGCGCACCGGCACGGCGATGGTCGAAGTGCAATCGATCGATCCGCGCGCATCGGTCGCGCCGGCGGCGACGGCGGCATCCGCGCCGCCGGGGCCGGCGCCCGCCCCCTCGACCCTGTACATCCAGACCGGCGCGTTCGCCGATCCGGCGAACGCCGAGCGCCTGCTCGCGAAACTGCGCGACAACGGCTATCGGGACGCGTTCGTGCGCGACGCGATGGTCGGCGGCCGGCGCTGGTACCGCGTGCGGATTGGCCCGGTCCAGAGCGTCGCCGATTACGACCGGATCGTCGATGAACTCGAGCGCATCGGTGTGACCGGCGCACGCCTCGCACCGGATTGAGCACGCAGGCGGAACTAACGCGCGCCGGGGAGCGTCGTTACACTAATGGGGCGCCCACGCGCCCCTCATCGAGGTCGGCGAAGACCATGCATCGCTCCATTGCGGCCCTGTGCGCCTTGCTCTGCCTCGCGGCCGGCCCCTGCCTCGCCGGCAGCGCGGTCCCGCACCCGCCGGACGTCGACGCGACGGCCTACCTCCTCGTCGATTACCGCACCGGCAAGGTGCTCGCGGCGAAGAACGCGACGGAAGAGCTCCCGATGGCGAGCCTCACGAAGTTGATGACGACGTATCTCGTGTTCGAGAAGTTGGCATCCGGGAAGCTCGAGCTCGGCGATCCGGTCACGATCAGCGAGCACGCCTGGCGCCAAGGCGGCTCGCGGACCTTCGTGCAAGTCGGCACGCAGGTCCCGGTTCGCGCGCTGATCCTCGGCATGATCGTCCAGTCCGGCAACGATGCGACCGTCGCGCTCGCCGAACGCATCGCGGGAACCGAAGCCGCGTTCGTGCGGATGATGAACGCGACCGCGCGGCGCCTCGGCCTGACCCATACGCACTACGTCGACGCGACCGGCTTGCCGCAACCGGGCCTCTACACCACGGCGCGCGACCTCTCGCTGCTCGCGGCCGCGTTGATCCGCGACTTCCCGCAGTACTATCACTGGTTCGCGGTGAAGCAGTTCGAGTACAACCACATCCTGCAGCAGAACCGCAACGGCCTGCTGAACACCGACCCGGGGGTGGACGGGCTCAAGGCCGGCCATACCGACGCGGCCGGGTACTGCCTGGTCGCTTCGCAGCACCGTCACGGCATGCGCCTGATTTCCGTCGTGCTCGGCGGACAGACCTTCATGGATCGCGAGAGCTCGAGCGCCTCGCTGCTGAACTACGGTTTCACGTTCTATGATACGAGGCTCGTCGCGAAGGCGCGCGCGCCGCTTGCGACCGCGACGGTCTGGAAGGCGCAGAACCCGTCCGTCCCGGCCGGGATCGACCGCGACCTGTACGTCACGATCCCGCGCGCCGACGACGGCGCGCTGCGCACGTCGGTGCAGATCGCGCCTCGGCTGATGGGTCCGTTGACGCCGCAATCGACGATCGGGCGGTTGATCGTGTCCGACCACGGCAGGACCATCGCGACCGCCCCGCTGCATCCGCTGGTCGCGGACGGTGCGGGCACCTGGTGGCGCGACCTGATCGACGCCGTACGTCTCTGGCTTTCCTGAGGATCACCGGCCATGCCCCTGCCGATCGCTTATCTGAACGGCGAATACCTGCCGCTCGCGGATGCGCGGATCTCGCCGCTCGACCGCGGTTTCCTGTTCGCCGACTCGGTCTACGAGGTGTTGCCGGTCTATCGCGGCCGGCCGTTCCGCGTGCGGGAGCACTTCGATCGGCTCGCGCGCAGCCTCGGCGAGATCCGCGTGCCGATGCCGAAGTCTCATGCCGAGTGGGCCGAGATCTGCGTCGAGTTGACGCGCCGCAACGGCGGCGGTGACCTCTACCTGTACGTCCAGGTCACTCGCGGCGCCGAGTTCGGGCGCAACCACGCGTGGCCGGAAGGCCTCGTGCCCACGGTATTCGCGTTCGCGACCGCGCTCGAGCCGCCGCCGCCGGCATGGTTCGAGCAAGGCGTCGCGGCCGTGACGGCCGCCGACCTGCGCTGGGCACGCCGCGACATCAAGACGACCGCGCTGCTCGCGAACGTATTGCTGAAGAAGCGGTCCGCCGACGTCGGCGCGTTCGAGACGATCCTGCTCGAGCACGGGCGCCTGACCGAGGGCTCGTCGACGACCGTCCACGTGGTCGAGCGCGGCGTGATCCGTACACCGCCGAACGGGCACGAGATCCTGCCCGGCACGACACGCGACGTGGTGATGTTGCTGGCGGCGCGCCTCGGGATACCGGCCGAGGCGGAGCCGATCAGCGAAGCGCGCCTGCGGGCGGCCGACGAGATCTGGCTCGCGTTCTCGACCCGCGGCGTGTTGCCGGTCACGACGCTCGACGGCGCGGCGGTCGGCACCGGGCGGACCGGTCCGCTGTTCCGGCGGGTGCACGCGGCGTTCGACGCGTACCTGCGCGAGATCGCCGGGACGCCGCCGCTGTGAAGGATCCGCTGGCCGAGGTTTTTCCTTGCGACTTCCCGATCAAGGTGCTCGGCCGGCGCGACGCCGGGCTCGAACGGGCGGTGACCGGGATCATCGAGCGGCACACGGGCCCGGTCGAGCGTCACCGGCTGAGCGTGCGTTCGAGCACCGACGGGAATTACGTCGCGCTCACGGTCACGGTCACGGCGCGCAGCCGCGCTCAGCTCGACGAGCTGTACCGGGAACTCACCGCCTGCGAGGCCGTGCTGATGGCGTTGTGAGCGCCGCGCCAGGGCGCGAGCGCGTCGATCAACCGGCTCGCGATCGCCTCGCCGGCCGCGGCGACATCGGTCGCGGCGCCGAGATCGGCGAACCGCGTGACCGCGAGGCCCGGGTATCCGCACACGTCGATCCGGCGGAACGGCTCGAGATCGACCGACACGTTGACGCTCAGGCCGTGATAGCTCGCGCCACGGCGCACTCGCAGACCGACACTGGCGAGCTTCGCGCCGTGGACGTAGACCCCGGGCGCGTCGCGCCGCCCCGCCGCGTCGATGCCGTATTGCGCCGCGTAGCCGACCACCGCCGCTTCGAGCGCCACCACGAGCTCGCGGATGCCGAGCCGCAGTCTGCGCAGGTCGAGCAACGGATACAGCACGAGCTGGCCCGGCCCGTGATAGGTCACCTGGCCGCCGCGGTCGACCTGGACGACCGGGATCGCGCCGGGATCGCGCAGGTGCTCGCGCCTCGCGTTCATGCCGAGGGTGAACACCGGCGGGTGCTCGAGCAACCAGATCTCGTCGCGCGTGCTCGCATCGCGCGCATCGGTGAATCGCTGCATCTCCCGCCACGCGGGCTCGTACTCCACGAGGCCCGGCCGGCGGATCAGCGGGGGCTCGATCATCGCTCCAAGCTGCGGTTGTCGAGGCCCGCGTTGTCGCGTTCGAGCGCGCGCTCCGCGCGATAGCTCGATCGCACGAGCGGGCCCGACACGCACTCGAGGAAGCCGAGATCCAGCGCTTGCGCGCGGTACGCGTCGAACTCGCGCGGCGTCACGAACCGCTCGACCGGCAGATGATTCGCGGTCGGCCGCAGGTACTGCCCGAGCGTGAGGACGTCGACCGACGCCGCCCGCAGGTCGCGCATCGTCGCCGCGATCTCGGCATCGGTCTCCCCAAGACCGAGCATCAGGCTCGTCTTCGTCAAGATCCGCGGCCGGTAGGATTTCGCGTGCGCGAGGACCGCGATCGACTGCGCATAGCCCGCCCGCGGGTCGCGTACCGGGTGCGTCAGCCGCTCGACCGTCTCGACGTTCTGTGCGAACACGTCGAGGTCGGCGTCGAGCACCGTTTCGACGTCGCCCGATCGACCGCAGAAATCCGGCGTCAGCGCCTCGACCGAGATCTGCGGATTGCGCTGCTTGATCGCGCGGATCGTCGCCGCGTAATGCGCGGCGCCGCCGTCCGGCAGATCATCGCGATCCACCGAGGTGAGCACGACGTAGCGCAGGCCCATCAGTTCGACCGAACGCGCCGCGTTCTGCGGCTCCTGCGGGTCGAGCCACCCGCGTGGATTGCCGGTGTCGACCGAGCAGAATCGGCACGCGCGCGTGCACACCGACCCCATCAACATGATCGTCGCCGTTCCCGCGTTCCAGCACTCCCCGACGTTCGGGCATTTCGCCTCCTCGCAGACGGTGCTGAGTCCATGCTGATGCACGATCCGCCGGACTTCGGTGAAGCGCTCGCCGGCCGGCATGCGCGCGCGCAGCCACGGCGGCTTGCGCGCCGCCGCTCCCGATGCGGCGGCGCCGGCCGGCTTGATCCCGTCCTTGATGGCGCTGAATCCCTGCGCAGTCAGGTACTTGTCGCCGCTCGCGATCGGCCGCGAGGGCGTTCGCGCCGGCGCGCCGGTCGCTTCGATCGGGATTCCCTTGAATTCCGCCATGGGCTCATTGTAGCCGATCGCCGGAATTGAGCGCCCGCAGGCGTTCCGGGGTGCCGACGTCCTCCCAGAGCCCGCGGTACAGCTCGGCGGTGCAGCGCTGCGCGGCCATCGCCTCGACGAGTAACGGCCGCAGCGCCCGCACGCCGTCCGCGAGCCCCGCGAACAGCGCCGTTCGATAGATCGCGATCCCGGCGAACGTGAACCGCCGGGGCGCGGCGGCGACCGCGCGATCTCCGGCGATTCCGAAGTCGCCGTGCGGATGTTGCGGCGGGTTCGGCACCAGCACGAGGTGCGCGTCGGCATGCGGGGCGATCCCGAGCCGCTCGAACGGATAGTCGCTGAACACGTCCGCGTTCACCACCGCGAACGGTCCGGGCTCGAGGGTCGGCAGCGCGCGCACGATGCCGCCCGCGGCCTCGAGCGGCCCCGGCGCCTCCTCGCTGTACCGGATCGCGACGCCGAAACGCGAGCCGTCGCCGAGATGATGCCGGATGGCGCCGCCGAGCCAGGCGAGGTTCACGGTCAGCGTCCGGATTCCCGCGCCGGCGAGCGCGCGTACGTGGCGCTCGATCAACGGCACGCCGCGCACCTCGAGCATCGGCTTCGGCGTGGCATCGGTGAGCGGCCGCATCCGCTCGCCGCGGCCGGCCGCGAGGATCATCGCCGCCGTCGGCCGCTCGAGACCGCCCGCGCTCACCCGATCGCCCGCCGCTGCGCGGCCTCGAAGCCGCTCGCGATGCGGGTCTCGATGAAATCCGCGAATACGCCGGTCTCGGGATAGGACTGCGCGACCTCGCGCACGTACGCCAGTACGCGCGGCAGATCGTGCAGGTACTGCATCTTCCCGTCGCGATAATGCAATCGGCAGAAGATCCCGAGCACCTTCAAGTGCCGTTGCAGGCCCATCAGGTCGAATCCGCGCAGGAACGCCGCGTCGTCCGCGGCGACCGGGAAGCCCTGCCGGAGCAGGCGGTCGCGGTGGGCAAGCGCCCAGTCTCGCACCCGCTCGCGCGGCAGCACGAAGTAACAATCCTTCAGCAGTGACACCAGGTCGTAGGTCACCGGCCCCTGTACCGCATCCTGGAAATCGAGGATTCCCGGATTGTCGGCGGCCGCGACCATCAGATTGCGCGAGTGGTAGTCGCGATGGACGAACGTCGTCGGTTGCTCCAGCGCGCTGTCGACGAGCGTGTCGAACAACCGCTCGAGCATCGCGCGCATCGGCGCATCGACGTCGAGGCCGAGATGCGGGCCGAGGAACCACTGCGGGAACAGCGCCATCTCCCGCAGCAGCGCGTCGCGATCGTAGTGGGGCAGGCGCCCGGTCGCGGGCGCACGGCCCGCGACCTGCATCCGCAGCAGCGCCCCGAGCGCATCCGCGTACAACGCCGGCGCGCGCACCGGGTCCGCGAGCTCGGGCAGATACTGCCGCGAACCGAGATCCGTGAGCAGCACCCAGCCTCGGTCGACGTCGCAGGCGAGCACCCGCGGCACGTTCAGCCCCCATTCGGCGAGCAACGCGGCGACCCGCAGGAACGGTCGGACGTCCTCCTTCGCGGGCGGCGCGTCCATCACGATGAAGCTGTCGTCGTCGCGCAGGAGCCGGAAATAGCGCCGGAAGCTCGCGTCCGACGACGCGGGGACGAGCGCGGTCGATCCGAACCCGAGATCCCCGGCGATCCACCGTTCGATCTCCGCCAACCGCGGGTCCTGGGCGCTGCACTCGCTCATTGGGACGAATCGTTCGCAAGGCCCGCGAATGCGGGGATCGGATTATACCGACTATAATGCCGCGCGGGCGCGTCTCGGAAGCGCCGCAACCTTCGTCACAACCCGGTCGATCCAGTTGCCACATTCGCCTGCCGCCCGCGCCATCGCCGTGCTCGCCGTGCTCGGAGCATCCGCCGCGGCGCGCGCGGCCGACGTGTGCCCCGTCCCGCCGGCGGCGCCGGTGATCGCCCCGACGCTGGACCATCGGATCCGGATCGAGAGCGATTCGGCGGTCCTCGGCGCCGACGGCGATGCGCGCGTATCGGGCAAGGTCGTCGTGAGCCAGAACGGCCGGCGAATCAGCGCGGATGCGCTGACCTACGACCAGCACACCGGTCACATTGCGGTCAAGGGCGCGGTCCGATTCACCGATCCGAAGCTGCGGATCGACAGCGACGCCGGGAGTTACGACCCGACGGGTCGCGCGGATTTCTCGAACGCGGCGTTCCAGCTGTTCGGGCGGTCAGGCCGCGGTTTCGCGCGGTCGATCGACCTGACGCCGGCCGGACGGGTCCGCCTCGCCCGCGTGCGCTACACCACGTGTCCCGCCGGGGCCGAGGACTGGATGCTGCACGCCTCGAGCATCGATCTGAACAGCGCCCGGCAGCAGGGCACGGCCCGCAATGCGTACCTCGTGTTCAAGCACGTGCCGCTGTTCTATACGCCGTACCTGAGGTTCCCGCTCGGCCCCGAGCGCCAGAGCGGATTGCTCTACCCGAGTTTCGGCCACACCGGCAACAATGGCTACTCGATCGCGATCCCGTATTATTTCAATCTGGCGCCGAATTACGACCTGACCCTGACCCCGGGTCTCATGACCGCCCGGGGCTTCGACATCGCCGGCCAGTACCGCTACCTCACCGGGTCCTCGCACGGACAGCTCGATGCGACCTATCTGCCGGTCGATCAGGAAACTCACGGCTCACGCGACTATCTGCACTTCACCGACCTGAGCGACCTCGGCGCGCACCAGCGGGTCCGTTTCGACATCGCCGGCGTGAGCGACAGCAACTACTTCCAGGATTTCGCGGTCGGATCGGCGGCGACCAGCGTGACCTTCCTCGACCGCCGCGCGAGCTATCAATACCGCGACTCGGTCTGGCGCGTCGACGCCGAGTTCCAGAATTTCCAGACGATCGACATCTCCCTGGATCCGTCGCTGCGCCCGTACTCGCGCGTGCCGGACGTCACCGCCCGCGCGCTCTGGCCGATCGCGGGCACCGGCTGGGAGTTCGCGTTGCACAGCGAGGCGGTCGATTTCCTGCGCAACGTCGGCACCACCGGACTGCGGCTGAACCTCGCGCCGGAACTGCGTTGGGAGCGGCGCACGGCGGGCTATTTCTTCGTGCCGGCGGTCGGCTGGCACCTGACGCAGTACGACTTGAACCACGCCGCGCCGGGGAACCCGTCCAGCCCCTCGTTGTCCTTGCCGTTCGCGCGCCTCGACACCGGCTTGATTTTCGAGCGCGACGACCCCGCGAACGGTCATCCCGAGCAAACCCTCGAGCCGCGGATGGTCTACAGCTACGTGCCATACCGGAACCAGGACGGCTTGCCGGTCTTCGATACGGCTCTGCCGGATCTGAACCTGACCGAGCTCTATCAAACCAACCGGTTCGTCGGCGGCGACCGGTTCGGCGACGCGAATCAACTCAGCATCGGCATGACCACCCGTTGGTTCGACGCGACGACCGGCCGCCAGTACCTCTCGGCCACGCTCGGCCAGACGCGCTATTTCACGACGCCGCGCGTGACCCTGCCCGGCGTGCCCCCGACGTCGAACAGCGCCTCGAACCTCGTCGGCGACGTCGAGCTCACCGCCTACCGGAACGTGAACCTGAAATTGGACTACCAATGGGATCCGTACTCGGCGACCACCGAGAAATCGGAAGTGTCCGTTCAATATCGACCGGACGACGCGCGGATGGTGAACCTCGGCTACCGCTTCCAGCACGACGTCCTCGACCAGTGGGACGGCTCGTTCGCGTGGCCGATCACGCACCGCTGGAACGCGGTCGCGCGGCTCGTCTACTCGGTGATGGACCACCAGACGATCGAGCAGGTCGCGGGCTTCGAGTACCGCAGCTGCTGCTGGGCGTTGCAGATCGTCCAGCGCCGTTACGTGGTCAACCGGACCGGCAAGCTGACGACCTCGATCGCGATGCAATTGGAACTCCTCGGCTTGAGTTCGGTCCGAAGCGGCACCGACACTTTCCTGCGTCGCGCGATTGGCGGATACTCAGCGGTTGGCCCGATGCCGGTCGGCCCGGCGCCTTGATGTTCACACCCCCCGGACCCTTATTAGTGACCAAACCATGCGCATGATGCTTCGATCGATCTGGATTCCACTCACCGCGATGCTGTTCGCGTCGGTCGCGCTCGCCCAGACCCGCGACATCGGCACGCAGGGGGTGCCGCTCGATCGGATCGCCGCGGTCGTGAACGATGGCGTCGTGATGAGGAGCCAGGTCGACGAACAGGTGGCGGCCGTGACCCAGCGGCTCGAGGCCCAGAACGTGTCGCTGCCGCCGCGCAGCGTGCTCGAGAAGCAGGTGCTGGACCGTCTGATCCTGCAGGAGATCGAGGAACAGCGCGCGAAGCAGATCGGCCTCACGATCACCGACGAGCAGCTCAATGCCGCGTTGCAAGAAATCGCGACGCGCAACAAGATCCCCTTCGACCAGCTGCCGAACGCGCTCGCGGCGCAGGGCGTCAACTACAAGCAATACCGCGAAGAGATGCGCAAGCAGCTGACGCTGCAAGCGCTGCGCGAGCGTGACGTGATCTCCCGGATCGTCGTGACGCCGCGGGAGATCGACCAGTACCTCGCGCGCGAAGGCAGTGCGGCGGCGAGCGAGGAGTTCGACATTTCGCACATCCTGATCGCGGTTCCGCCGGCGGCGACGCCCGCGCAAATCGAAGCGCTGACCCGCAAGGCGGATGCGATCGCCGCACGGGCGCGCGCCGGCGAGAATTTCGCGAAGCTCGCGATCGCGAACTCCGACAGCGAGAAGGCGCTCGAGGGCGGGGATCTCGGATGGCGCAAGGGCAGCCAGCTGCCGGATTTCATCCTGCGATTGGTCACGCGGATGAAACCCGGCCAGATCGGCGGTCCGGTGCGCACCGCGAGCGGTTTCCACATCGTCCGGTTGAACGGCCGGCGCAGCGGCGCGAAGCCCGTCTACGTCCAGCAGGTGCACGTGCGCCACATCCTGCTGAAGCCGAACGAGCTCGACGACGATCAGACGATCCAGCAACGGCTGCTGAAGATACGCGCGCGAATCCTGCACGGCGAGAGTTTCGCGGGGATCGCGGAGACGACGTCGGAGGATCCGGGCTCCGCGCCGGACGGCGGCGACCTCGGATGGGTCAATCCAAAGATCTTCGTGCCCGAGTTCCAGGCCGCGATCGCGAAGCTCAAGGTCGGCGAGATCAGCATGCCGTTCAAGACCCGCTACGGCTGGCACATCGTGCAACTGCTCGGCCGCCGCACCTACGACACGTCGAAGGACATCCAGCGCCAGCAGGCCTTCGAGGCGATCCGGGACAGCAAGGCCGAAGAGGACACGGAACTCTGGCTGCAGCGTCTGCGCGACAACGCCTACGTCTCAAAACGAATGTAGTGCGCGTTCCACGGATCGTCATCACCTCCGGCGAACCGGCCGGGATCGGGCCGGACACCTGCGTGACGATCGCCCAGGCGGACTGGGATGCGGATCTGATCTTCGCGGCGGATCCCGAGCTGATCGACGCCGCGGCGCGGGCGCTCGGGTTGCCCGTCGCGATCACCGCGTACGATCCGGCCGCGGCCCCGCTGCCGAGCCGGGCCGGCCGGATGAAGATCCTCGCTTCCCGATGTGCGCGCGCACCGGTCCCCGGCACGCTGGATAAAGCGAACGCCCGCTACGTGCTCGAGCTGCTCGATCGCGCCTGCGACGGCTGCGTGCGCGGCGAGTTCGCGGCGATGGTGACCGCGCCGGTGCAAAAGAGCGTGTTGAGCGACGCCGGCGTCGCGTTCACCGGCCATACCGAATACCTCGCGGCGCGGACCCACGCGCCGTGGCCGGTGATGTTGTTGGCCTGCGAACGGATGCGGGTCGCACTCGTGACGACGCACCTGCCGCTCACCGCGGTGCCGGCGGCGATCACCGCCGAACGGTTGCTCGCGACCTTGCGCATCGTGCACGCCGACCTGCGCCGCCGCTTCCGGGTGTCCCGTCCGCGGATCGCGGTGCTCGGGCTGAATCCCCACGCCGGCGAGGCCGGGCACCTCGGCCGCGAGGAGATCGACGTGATCGAGCCGGCGCTGCGCACCGCGCGGGCCGAGGGCATCGACGCACGCGGTCCGATTCCCGCCGACACCGCGTTCACGCCGCGCGCGCTGGCGGATGCCGACGTGGTGCTCGCGATGTACCACGATCAAGGGTTGCCGGCGCTCAAAGCCGCGAGCTTCGGTGATGCCGTCAACGTGACGCTCGGGCTGCCGATCGTGCGCACCAGTGTCGATCACGGCACCGCGCTCGCGCTCGCACGCACCGGTCGCGCGGACGCCGGCAGTCTACGCGCCGCCGTCGCGCTCGCGATCGAGCTCGCCGGCGGTGGTGCCGCCGATGCCGGTTCGTAAGCGCTTCGGGCAGCATTTCCTGCACGATCGCGCGATCATCGACCGCATCGTCGCGGCGATCGATCCGCGACCCGGCGAACACGTGGTCGAGATCGGCCCCGGGCGCGGTGCGGTCACGTTCGCGCTGCTCGCGAAGCTGCCGCATCTCGACGCGATCGAGATCGACCGCGATCTCGCCGGGCGTCTCGCCGCCGATCCGCGCGCCGCGGGCAAGCTCGCGCTGCACGTCGGCGACGCGCTGCGCACCGATTTCAACGCGATCCGCGGCGCCGGGGCACCGCTGCGCATCGTCGGCAACCTCCCCTACAACATCTCGACGCCGCTGCTGTTTCGCCTGATCGATCAGCGTCGGTCGATCCTCGACGTGCATGCGATGCTGCAGAAGGAGGTCGTCGACCGGATCACCGCGACGGCGGACGACCGGGCCTACGGTCGCCTCACGGTGATGCTCGCGGCGTTCGCCGGGGCCGAACGGCTGTTCGACGTGGGCCCCGGCGCGTTCCAGCCGCCGCCGCGCGTCTGGTCCTCGGTCCTGCGCCTGCGGACGAGCGAGTCACCGCGCTTCGAGATCGGCGATCCGTCCGCGTTCGGCCGTGTGGTCGCGGCGGCGTTCTCCCATCGCCGCAAGACCTTGCGCAACGCGCTCCGGGGGCTCCTCGAACCGGCCGAGATCGAGGACTGCGGGATCGACCCCGGCGCCCGCCCCGCGACGCTCGCGCCGGAACGCTTCGGCCAGCTCGCACTCCGCCTGCACGCACGCGAGCACGCCGGCGCGAACGGGCCGTCGCGACGCCGCTGACCGGGCTCGTCCCGCCGACCGGCCGCGGCTCCGCTATACTCTGCCGCATGATCGAATACCGGAAGATCCTCCTGCTGCTCGACCTCTCCGAGCGCAGCGCCGCGGTCGCGGCCACCGGCCGCCGGATCGCGACCTGGTCGAATGCCGCGACCGTCGCGCTGCACGTCGTCGAGTACGTGCCGGTCGAGGCGATGGGCGAGTCGCTGATGCCGCCGGTGAAGATCGAGGACGCATTGGTCGAGCGCGCGCGCCAGAAGCTCGAGGAACTCGTCCGCGCCGCCGGTCTCGAGCGCGCGACCTGCCGGGTCGAGGCCGGCAACACCAAAGCCGAGATTCTGCGCGTCGCCGAACAGGAAGGCGCGGATCTGATCGTGCTCGGCAGCCGCGAGCGCCATGGCCTCGCGATCCTGGTGAACCTCACCGAGGACACGGTGCTGCACGCGGCGCACTGCGACGTCCTCGCCGTTCGCGTGAAGTGACGGAGCCGGAGACGGACGGATGAACGCCGAGTCGCAGACGCCCAGGATCCAAGTCGAGGTCGAGACCGCCTATCTCGAGGAACAGTCCGACCCGCGCGACAAGCGCTTCGTGTTCTCCTACACGATCACGATCCGCAACGAGGGACCCATCCCGGCGCGACTCCTCACCCGGCACTGGATCATCACGGACGCGAACGGCAATACGAAGGAGACGCGCGGCGACGGCGTCGTCGGCGAACAGCCCTACCTCAAGCCGGGACAGGGATTTCGCTACTCCAGCGGCGCGGTGATCGAAACGCCGGTCGGCACGATGCAAGGCAGCTACCAGATGCTCGACGACGACGGCCGGCGTTTCGACGCACCGATCGCGCCGTTCCGGCTGGCGATGCCCGGAGTGCTGCATTAGCGTCGCGGGAGCGGGCTAGACGATGGCGCTGTACGCGATCGGGGACGTCCAGGGCTGCGACCGGGCCCTCGCCGCACTGCTCGAACGCCTGGATTTCTCGAGTCGACGCGATCGACTCTGGTTCGTCGGCGACCTGGTGAATCGCGGCCCGGATTCCCTCGGCGTGCTGCGCCGCATCCGCGGGCTCGGCGAATCCGCGATCGTCGTTCTCGGCAATCACGACCTGCACTGTCTGGCGGTCGCTTTCGGTCAGGCGCGTGAGCGGCCGGGCGACACGCTGTCGGCACTGCTCGAGGCCCGCGATCGTCGGACGCTGCTCGACTGGCTGCTCGCGCGCCCGTTGATCCACCCGGATCCGGCCCGCGGCTGGATCTTGGTGCACGCCGGACTCGCACCCCAGTGGACGATCCCGACCGCGATCGGGTGCGCGCGCGAGGTCGAACAGGCGTTGCAAGGCGCGCCGGAACGGACTTTCGCCGGCATGTACGGCGACGGCCCGGACCGCTGGGACGAGCGCCTCGAGGGACCGGCGCGCGCGCGTTTCATCGTGAATTGTCTCACCCGCCTTCGAGTCGTCGACGCCGAGGGCCGGCTCGTGTTGCGCGCGAAGGAAGCGCCCGGGGAATCCCGCCGTCGCGGCTGGATTCCCTGGTTCGAGTCGCCTGCACGCGCATGGCGGGGATCGCGGATCGTCTTCGGGCATTGGTCGACGCTCGGTTTCCACCGCAACGCCGACGTCGTCGGGCTCGACACGGGCTGCGTCTGGGGGGGACGGCTGAGCGCGCTGCGGATCGACGTCGAGGACGCGGAGCCGGTATCGGTGGCGTGCCCGCAGGCGGCGGCGTTCGACTGACCTCGGCGCTTGCCGTGCCCTCAGCGCATCGAACCGGCGGCGCTCGTGCCGCGGGCATCATTCGGCGGCAGCGCCCGCAGCACCTCGCCGCGTACCGAGTAGTCGCTGCCGCTCAGCTGGTACGGCACGCAGGTGATCTCTTTCTGCAACGCGCGGGTGGTGAACATCGGCAGGACCTGATCGGCGAACTCCTCGACGAGTTCGCAGTCGCCGACGCTCATGTCGCGAAACGCGTCGGGAACGATCTTGAACGGTGCGAAGCGGGCATCGACCGGGGCCAGGTCGCCGCGACCGTGCGGCTTCTGCGCCGGATCCGGTAACGCCGGCGCGAAGAACCGGATGCTCAAGGTCGGCCCGATCGAGTTCGGGCCCGCCGGCCGGCCGTAGTCGGGACAGCCGATCCCGGCGATGTGCAGTCGCGCCCGCGCACCGAGGGTGGTCATGATCGCCCGGACTTTGTCGATCAAACCGTCGCAGGAATAGCTCGAGGTGCGCCCGAGATAGGTGAATTCGACCCGGTGCTCCTTCCAGACGGCCCGAATCGGCACGCCGGACGCGGCCGATGCGCGCCCGCCGACCAGCGCCATCAGCAACCAAAGGACCGAGCTCGCTTTCAACGCTCGCATACCAACCCCGTTCGACCCCCGACCGACCGACTCGAATGCACTATCTGACCCTCGCGCCGGCTCCGAAGTTTCCCACGGCCGGTATAATTCCGCGATGGCCATCGCCCCACCCTTCGACGTCGCCCGGTGGATCGAGCGGAACCGCGCGCAGTTGCGGCCGCCGGTCGGCAACAAGCGCTTGTTCGAGAACGGCGAGTTCATCGTGATGGTCGTCGGCGGCCCGAACCGGCGCAAGGACTTCCACCACGATCCGGGCGATGAGATCTTCTACCAGGTCCAGGGGGACATCCTGCTGCGCACGATCCAGGACGGGCGCTGCGTCGACGTGCCGATTCGCGAAGGAGAGATCTTCCTCCTGCCGGCGGAGGTTCCGCATTCGCCGCAGCGGCCCGCGGATACGATCGGCGTCGTGGTCGAGCGCCGCCGCCGGCCCGACGAGCTCGACGGTTTTTCCTGGTACTGCGAACGATGCGGCGATCGCTTGCATATGGAGCGCGTCCCGGTTCGTGACATCGAGACCGAACTGCCGGCGATCTTCTCGCGATTCTATTCCGACGTTCGACGACGCACCTGCCGAGCCTGCGGCGCCGTGCTCCAGGCGCCCGTGGGATGACGGTGGACGACGCGGCGGCGCTCGATGCGCGAGACCCGCTCGCGCCCTTCGCGGAGGAATTCCATCATCCGCTCGACCCGGCGGGACGCCGGGCGGTCTACCTGTGCGGTCACTCGCTCGGTCTGCAACCCCGGGCGGCGGCCGCCTGCGTCGAGCGAGAGCTCGCGGTTTGGCGGGACCGGGCGGTCCTCGGGCACCACGAAGAGCCGCGTCCCTGGGTGCGGTATCACGAACGATTCTCGGCGCCGCTCGGCGAGCTGTGCGGAGCGATGCCGACCGAGGTCGTCGCGATGAATTCGCTGACCGTGAACCTGCACCTGCTGCTCGTGAGCTTCTTCCAGCCGACGCCGGCGAGGAACCGGATACTGATCGAGAAGCCGGCGTTTCCGTCCGACCGGTACGCGGTCGTCTCCCAGCTCGCGTTCCATGGCCTCGAGCCGGCCGCTCACCTGATCGAGGTCGCCCCCCGGCCGGGCGAACAGTGCCTGCGCACCGAGGATCTCCTCGCCGCGATCGGGCGGAACCGGGAACATCTCGCGCTCGTGCTGTTGCCCGGCGTGCAATACCTCACGGGTCAGTGCCTCGAGGTCGCGCCGCTCGTCGCCGCCGCACATGCGGCCGGCGCACGGATCGGTCTCGACCTCGCGCACGCGATCGGCAATGTCCCGCTGCGGCTGCACGACTGGGACGTCGACTTCGCGGTCTGGTGCAGTTACAAATACCTGAACGGCGGCCCGGGCGCGATCGGCGGCGGCTTCGTGCACGAACGGCACGCGCGGCGCGTCGATCTGCCGCGCTTCGCCGGCTGGTGGGGGCACGACCCGGACACGCGCTTCGCGATGCCCGCGGAATTCACCCCCGTCGCCGGCGCCCAGGGCTGGCAGCTCAGCAATCCTCCGGTGCTTGCGGCGGCGCCGCTGCTCGCGTCGCTCGACCTCTTTCGACGCGCGGGTCTCGGGCGCCTGCGGGAGAAGTCGCTCGCATTGACCGGGTTCCTGCGCCGGTCGCTCGAGGAGGCGCTGCCGCGCGGACGACTCGAGATCCTGACGCCGCGCGAGCCGGCCGCGCACGGCTGCCAGCTCAGCTTGCGCCTGCGCCCGGGTGGACGCCGCGTGTTCGAACGGCTGGCGGCGGCGGGTGTCGTCGCCGATTGGCGTGAACCGGACGTGCTGCGGCTCGCGCCGACGCCGGCCTACAACTCCTTCGGCGACGTTCGACGGGCCGCGATCGCGCTCGCCGACGCGGCCCGGTCGTGAGCCACGCGACACCGTCGGTCACGCTGGTCGGCGCCGGGCCGACCGGTGCGCTGCTCGCGATCTTGTTGAGGCGTCGCGGATTTCGCGTGGTCGTGTTCGAGGCCCGGCCCGATCCGCGCCGGCATCCCGAGGAATCCGGCCGCTCGATCAACCTGGCGCTCGCCGCACGCGGGATCCGCGCGCTGGAGCAGGTCGAAGTCCTCGACGCACTGCGCTCGGGCCTCGTGCGGATGCGGGGCCGTTGCGTGCATGAGCGCGATGGCCGCACCGCGATGCAGCCGTACGGGACGCGCGCGGACGAGGCGATCTACTCGATCTCCCGCGCGGCGCTCGGGCGCCTGCTCCTCGACGTCGCGACCGCCGAATACGGGGTCGACGTGCGCTTCGAGCACCGGCTGGAGACGATCGACTGGCGTTCCGGTCACGCCGTGATTCGCGATTCCGCCGGCCACCGGATCGAAGTGCCGATGCGACCCCTGATCGCTTGCGACGGCGCGGGTTCACGCGTGCGCCGCTGTCTCGCCGACACGCACCGGATCGACGCGCGCGAGGAGGAACTCGAGCACGGCTACAAGGAGCTGTCGATCCCCGCATCGGCCGGCGGCGCCGCGGCGCTGCCGCGCGAGGCGCTGCACGTCTGGCCGCGGGGCGATCACATGCTGATCGCGCTGCCAAACGACGACGGCAGCTTCACCGCGACGCTGTTCTTGCGGCGCCGAGGCTCGCCGAGCTTCGAGAGCCTCGCCGACGAGCGGGCGGTCGCGCAGTTCTTCGACGCAGGCTTTCCGGACGTCGCCCCGCTGATGCCGCGGCGCGCGGCCGAATGGCGCGATCGTCCGGTGGGGTTCCTCGGCACCGTCCGAGCGGCCCCCTGGCATCATCGCGACCAGGTCGTGCTGGTGGGCGACGCCGCGCACGCGGTCGTCCCGTTCCACGGCCAGGGGATGAACTGTTGTTTCGAAGACTGCCTCGCGCTCGACGGCTGCATCGGGGCGCACCGGGATTGGGAGTCCCGGTTCAAGGCGTTCTACGCGCAGCGCAAGCCGAACGCCGATGCGATCGCGGCAATGTCGCTCGAGAACTACGAAGAGATGCGTGCGAAGGTCGTGGATCGGCGATTCCAGGTGCAGAGCGCGCTCGCACACGAGCTCGAGCGCCGGCTGCCGGATCGCTTCATCCCGCGCTACTCGATGGTGATGTTCCATCCGGAGATCCCCTACCGGGTCGCCGAAACCCGCGGGCGGGTTCAGGCCCGGCTGCTGGCCGAGCTCACGGCGCACGCATCGAGCCTCGCGGACGTCGATCTCGACGCCGCGCAGCGCGTCGTCGAGGCGGGCCTCGCGCCGGTCGCTCAGGACCTCTCGAGCGTCACGAACGTGTAGTCGAACGTGTGCCGCTCGTCGCGGCGCCGCGTTTCCCGGAAAGACTCCCGCCACTCGGCGCCGCGCCATGCGTCGAAATACGCATCACCATCGGTGATGTGCGCGTGCACGATCGTCAGGTGGATCCGCGTCGCCTGCGGGAGAAACAACCGGAAGATCTCGGCGCCGCCGATCACCATCAGCGGCTGGGTCGGCGGCGCGGCGCGGCGCGCCGTCTCCGGATCGTGAACCACGATCGCGCCCGCGACGGCAAGGTCGGCTCGGCGCGACAGGATCAAATTGCGGCGGTCCGGGAGCGTGCGTCCGATCGACTCGTAGGTCTTCCGACCCATCAACACGGTCCCGCCGACGGTGAGCGCCTTGAATCGGCGCAGATCCTCCGGCAAGCGCCACGGCAACGCGTTGTCGCGGCCGATCACGTCGTTCTCGGACACCGCGACGACGAACTCGACCGGCGCAACGCCGGCGATCACGCTTGCCGGCACTGCGCGACGATCCATTCGGTGAGTTCCCGCAGATCGTCCCGGCCGCCGTCCTCGGGTCGCTGCAGGATCACGTAGCTCTCGTTCGTCTCGAGCTCGGCCTCGAACAGCTTGACGAGACCGCCGGCCGAAAACCGGTCGGCGCAGAGCCTCGCCGGGACGAGACCGACTCCGATTCCCTGTTCGGCGGCGAGCACGACCGCCGACATCGTGTCGAGACGAACCAGGCGGTTCGGCTGGATCGCTTCGATCCCGAGCCCGTGCGCCCAGCGCTCCCAGGCCTCGCGCCGCTCTTCGTGGACCAGCAAGGTCTTGCCGTTCAGGTCGGCGTACCGGGTGATCGGATGGTCGATCAGGAACGCCGGCGAACAGGCGACGATGAAGCTCTGCGCGAACAGTTCGTGCACGGCCAACCCCTCCCACGGACCGGCGCCGACGACGATCGACAGGTCGGCCTCCGCCGGGTGGGTTCTCGTCGCCGCCAGGCTCGTCTCGATGCGGATGTCGGTATGTTCGTGCGCCTGCGAGAACGACGCGAGCCGCGGCAGCAGCATTTCGTTCGCGAAGAACGGCGGCACGTTCAGGCGGATGATGGTCCGCCCGTAACGCACCTGCAGCTGTTCGGTGATCGACTCGAGCTTCGAGAAAACCTCGTTCAGGTGTTCCAGGTAATGAGCGCCGGCGTCGGTGAGCTCGAGCGTGCGCACCCCGCGCGCGCCGCGCTCGAACAAGGTCACCCCGAGCTGTTCCTCGAGAGCCTTGATCTGGTGGCTGACCGCGGACGGCGTCACGAACAGCTCCTCGGCCGCGGCCTTGAAGCTCTTGAGTTTCGCGGCGACCTGGAAGGTCTTCAGGAATTTCAGCGATGGCAGGCGCATCGTCCGGTCCCTCGGCACGCGGTGCGCGACGCTCAGCGCCGCCGCGCCTTGGCCGGCTTGCGCGGCCGGCGCGCGGGGGGCTTTCGCGCGGGCGGCGCGGGCGGCGGCACGAGCATCGTGCCGCGGCAGTCGGTCGCCCCGCAACGACACGCGAAGACCGCGTCGACGTCCGGCGCATCGTCCGGGTCGCGCTCGATCTGATAGTCGTAACAGAGCTCCTCGCCCGTCGCGATCGTCTGGATGGCCTCGATGAAGATGCGGCCCCCCTCGACGGAGCTCTCGCAGTTCGGCCGGCAGCCGTGGTTGATGTACCGCGTGTCGTTGCCGCCGACACCGCCGTCGATCACGGTGCGCGAATTCACCGTGAACAGGAACGTATGGTTGTCGTCCTCGGCCTTGTGGGCGTAGCGCGCATCCGCCTCGGCGTGCGAGACGCGTTCGCCGACATATTCCATGATCTTGGTGCCCTTGCGGATCCGGCGCAGCGCGAACACGCCGTGCCCATGGATCGGCGAATGGCGCACGGTGATCATCGGGGCACGCCGCGTCAAACGGCGATTGGCGCTGGGATCGCGGGATGACATTGGTAGTCCAACACGGAAATGTCCTCGAACTCGTAATCGAACAGCGACGCCGGCTTGCGGTTCAGCCGCAGGCGCGGCGCCGGATACGGCTCCCGGCGCAGTTGCGTCTCGACGCCGGCGACGTGGTTCAGGTAGACGTGGCAGTCGCCGCCGGTCCAGATGAACTCGCCGGGCTCGAAGCCGCACTGCGCCGCGACCAGGTGCGTGAGCAGGGCGTAGGACGCGAGGTTGAAGGGCACGCCGAGGAACGCATCGGCGCTGCGCTGGTAGAGCTGGCAGGACAGCCGGCCTTGCGCGACGTGGAACTGGAACAACGCGTGGCACGGCGCGAGCGCCATCGCGTCGAGCTCGCCGACGTTCCAGGCGCTCACGAGGATTCGCCGGGAATCCGGATCGCGACGCAGCGTCTCCAGGACCCGCGCGATCTGGTCGACGTGGCGGCCGTCCGCGGTCGGCCAACTGCGCCACTGGCGACCGTAGACCGGTCCGAGGTTGCCTTCGGCATCGGCCCATTCGTCCCAGATCGTGACGCCGTGCTCGTGCAGGTATTCGACGTTCGTGTCGCCGCGGAGGAACCACAGCAGCTCGTGGATGATCGAGCGCAGGTGCAGCCGCTTGGTGGTCACCAACGGAAAGCCCGCGCCGAGATCGAACCGCATCTGGTACCCGAACACGCTCAGCGTGCCGGTCCCGGTCCGGTCGGATTTAGGGGCGCCCGCGTTCAGGATGTGGCGCAGGAAATCGAGATACTGCCGCATCGGCCGGCGGCGGCTATCGGCCGTCGACCGGCACGAGATTACCGCTCGGCGAGTTGCGCCGATATGCGTAGAGCATCAATGCAGTGCCGATCACGAACATCGGGAAAGTCAGCACCATCCCCATCGTGAGCCATCCGCCGTACAGGTATCCGAGTTGCGGATCGGGCAACCGGACCCACTCGACCGAAAATCTGGCGATGCCGTAGACGATCAGGAACAGCGCGCTCGGCGCGAGACGCGGACGCGGTTTCTTCGTGTAATTCCACAAGATCAGGAACAACGCGAGCCCTTCGAGCGCCGCCTCGTACAACTGGGACGGGTGCCGCCCGATCAACACGCCCTGGGCGTTCGGCACGCCGAACGCCCAGGGCAGATTGGTCGGCTTGCCCCACAACTCGCCGTTGATGAAGTTGCCGAGACGGCCCGCCATCAACCCGATCCCGGGCAGCGGCGCGAGGAAGTCGAACACGTCGACGGCTCGCTTGGCTTTCATGCGGGCGAACAGAATCGCCGCGACCATCACGCCGGTGAGACCGCCGTGGAACGACATCCCGCCGTCCCAGATCCGGAACACGTTGATCCAGTCCCGCGGCGTCGTGCCTCGCCCGTAGATCACTTCGTTGCCGTAGAAGATGCACCAGCCGAGACGGCCGCCGACGATCACGCCGATCGCGCAGTAAAAGATCAGGTCGTCGATGTCGATGGCCTTCCAGGTCGAGCCCGGGCGGCTCGCCCGGTATCGGGCGAGGCCCCACGCGGCGGCGAAGCCCACGAGGTACATGATCCCGTACCAGTGCACTTGCAGCGGCCCGATGCCATCGATGGGGCCGATCGAGAACGCGATCGGGTCGATGTGAGGGTAGATGATCATGGGGCGGCAGTGTACCCCAGGGCGAGCGGTCGGGAGAACCGGGCTTCAGTCGAACGATTGGTCGATCCGGCAGAAGAACGCCTTCAGGTAGCGGGTCTCCGGGATCGCCGGGTGCACCGGATGGTCGGGCCCCTGCGCTCCCGACTCGAGCAGTTGCAGGCGCCGGCCGGATCCCCGGGCCGCCTTGGCGATCGCGTCCTGCAGATCGCCGACCCCGAGGTGGTGCGAGCAGGAGCACGACACCAACACCCCGTCGGGCGCGAGCACCCCGATCGCGGCCTGGTTCAACCGGCGGTAGGCGGCCTGGGCCTTCGGCAGATCCTTCTTGCGCTTCGCGAACGCCGGCGGATCGACGATGACCAGATCGAACCGCTCGCGATCGGCGCCGAGCGCCGCGAGCGCCTCGAACGCGTCCCCCTTGAGCGTGCGCACGACGTGGCCGTTGCGGTCGGCGTTCTCCGCCGCGAACTGCAGCGCGCCCGCCGATCCGTCGACGCACAACACGTCGGCGGCGCCGGCGCGCGCGGCCCTCAAGCCCCAGGCGCCGACGTAGCTGAACACGTCGAGGACGCGCGCGCCCGGGCGCACGTACTTGACCAGCGCGGCGCGGTTCGCCGACTGATCGTAGAACCAGCCGGTCTTCTGCCCGTCACGCACCGGCACCCGGAACTCGAGCCCCGCCTCGACCACGCGCACGACGTCCGGGAAGGCCGCGCCGGCCGACTCGACGTAGAGCGGCAGGCCCTCGAGCTCGCGGGTCGCGCCGTCGTTCTTGTAGAGCACGGTCTCGATGCCGAGCGCGTCGAACAGCGCGGCTTGCAGCGCCGGGCGCAGCCGTTCCATTCCCGCGGTTCCGATCTGGACGACGCAGGCGGAACCGAATCGATCGATCACGAGCCCGGGCAAGCCGTCGGCTTCGCCGTGCACCAGCCGATAGTACGGACCGCCGTACAGGCGCTCGCGCAGCGCGAGCGCGCGTCGCAGTCGCCGCGCGAACCAGGCCTCGTCCGGCGCGGTCGCGGTCTCGAGGAGCCGCGCGCAGATCAACGAGCGCGGATTCACGTAGGCGAGCCCGAGCGAGCGATCGTTGTGCGCGAGCACGCGCACCAGATCGCCGGCCTCGAAGCGCGACAGCGGCGTCTGCCCGGTGTCGACCTCGTTGCTGAACACCCACAGGTGGCCTGCGAGCAAGCGTCGATCCTCGTTGCGTTTCAGGCGCAGGACGGGCAGTGGCGCGGCGTGTGCGGTCGTGGGCATCCGGGACGATTCGGCTATAGTGGCGGGCATTCTACCCGACACAGGGTGTCGCGCGATGCGCCGTAACCGGCTGCAGACGGAAACCAGCGCTTATCTGCTGCAGCACGCCGACCATCCGGTCGACTGGTTCCCGTGGGGCGACGAGGCGTTCGCGAAGGCGCTCGCCGAGGACAAGCCCGTGCTGCTGTCGGTCGGATACTCGGCCTGCCATTGGTGCCACGTGATGGCGCACGAGTCGTTCGCGGATCCCGGGATCGCCGCGGTGATGAACGCGCGATTCGTGAACGTGAAGGTGGACCGGGAGGAGCGGCCGGGCGTCGACCGGGCGTATCAGCTCGCGCTGCAGTTGCTCACGCGCGCCCCGGGCGGATGGCCGCTGACGATGTTCCTCGCGCCCGACGACCGGCGGCCGTTCTTCGGTGGCACCTATTTCCCGCGCGATTCCGTCCGCGGCGCACCGGCCTTTCCCGATCTGCTGAATCGCGTCGCCGATTACTTCGCGATGAACCGCGCCGAGATCCGCGCGCAGCGCGACGTGCTCGACGCGGCGATCGCCGCGGTGCAACCCGCGGGCGGGCCACCGGACGCGCCGCTCGACGCCGCGCCGCTCGACGCCGCGCGGTCGGCGCTCGCCGCGGCGTTCGATTCCGAGCACGGCGGATTCGGCGCTGCGCCGAAATTCCCGCGTCCGGCGATGATCGAACGCGCGCTGCGGCACTGGCGCATGACCTCGCCATCGGACGAGCCGGACCTGCACGCGCTGTTCATGGCCGCGCTCAGCCTCACGCGAATCGCCGAAGGCGGCATTCGGGACGCGATCGGCGGCGGCTTCCACCGCTATTCGGTGGATCGCGCGTGGCGGATTCCGCACTTCGAGAAGATGCTCTACGACAACGCGACGCTGCTCGCGCTGTACGCCCAGGCCTACGCCGCGACCGGGGAACCGCTCTACGCGCAAGTCGCCGCGGAAACCGCCGAATGGGCGCTGCGCGAGATGCGCGCGCCGGAAGGCGGGTTCTATGCGAGTCTCGACGCGGATTCGGACGGCCGCGAGGGCGCGTACTACCTCTGGGATCGCGAGACGGTCGCCGCACTGCTCGAGCCGCCGGATTTCGACGTGTTCGCCGCGCGCTTCGGCCTGGACGGTGCGCCGAACATCGACGGTCGCTGGCATCTGTTCGCGGCGCAGTCCGTGACGCAGCTCGCGGAGCGGTTCGGCCGGACCGAGGCCGAGGTCGAGGCGACGCTCGCCCGTGCGGGCCGGAACCTCGCGGCGCACCGCGCCCGCCGTGCCCGGCCCGCGCGCGACGGGAAGATCGTGACCGCGTGGAACGCGCTGATGATCAAGGGACTCGCGATCGCCGCGCGCGCGCTGGAACGCGCGGATCTCGCGCAGGCCGCGACGGAGGCGGCGGATTTCATCGAAGAGCGTCTCTGGCGCGACGGACGCCTCCACGCGGTCCACGCCGGCGGTCGCACGCGGTTCCCCGCGGCTCTCGACGACCACGCGATCCTCGCCGAGGCACTCCTCGAGCTGCTGCAGACCCGCTGGCGCACTCGCGACTACGCACGGCTGACCAGGCTCGCGGAAATCCTGCTCGAGCGTTTCGAGGATGCGCCGAACGGCGGCTTCTTCTTCACCGCGGACGGCGATGACGCGCCGCTGGGTCGCCTGAAATCGTTCGGCGACGATGCGACCGCATCCGGCAACGCGGTCGCCGCCGAGACCCTGCTGCGGATCGGATACCTCGCCGGTGAACCCCGCTACCTGGGCGCGGCACGCCGCGCGCTCGCCGCGGCGATGCCGTCGATGCGCGCGGATCCCGCGGCGCACATGGGCATGGTGAACGCGCTGGAATGCGAGCGGCTGGTCCCTAAGATCGTGGTGATCCGCGGCTCCGGCGACGAGGCCGGGCGCTGGTCGCGCGAGCTGCACCGGATGTACGCCCCCGAGCGCAGCGTGTTCACGATTCCGGCGGAGGAGCCCGGATTGCCCGCGGCCCTCGCCGGCAAGCGGGCGGATCGCGGAACGATCGCCTACCTGTGCGTCGGCACCGTCTGTTTGGCGCCGTTTCGCGACTTCGGCGCGCTGCTGGTCGCGCTCGGCGTCCAGAACGCGCCCGCCGGTCCCGGGAACTCGACCGGGCTCGCGAATCCGTCGGCCGAGACCGACGCAACCCCGAAGAAGTAGTCGTCGATAGCGACTCCTCGAGCTCGTCTAGGCCGGCGGTGTCGAATCGCGCCGCAGCTCCGCGCGCAGGCGGCGCCGGATCTCGCCGTGCACGGGTTCGCTGAACGGCGGCGCGGCGTTCCAGTCGAATGCCCAGGGCTGCAGCTCGCGCGTGCCCGCCGGTTCGTTGCCGAGCCGCGGGAACAGGTGTGCATGCAACGCGGGCTCGGCGTTTCCGAACATCGCATAGTTGATGCGGATCGCCCCGGTCGCTGCGATCAGCGCATCGCCGAGCCTGGCCATGTCGCCGAGGAACGTCGCACGCGCGTCGATCGCGAGGGCGTTCAAGTGCGGCACGACCGGATCCGGCAACAGCAGGCAATAGCCGGCGAACACCTGCCGCTCGGCGAGCACCGCCCAGCCCGAGCGCAGCCGCGCGACGATCGCCGGATGATCCGCGGCGCGGCATCGGTCGACGAGCCGGTGGATCGCGGTGGTCACGGCTCGTGTCGTTCGTGTCGCTCGTCGAGAATCCGGCCCCGATCGACGACGAGCACGGTCGCTTTCGCGAAGAAGTTGAATTCCGACGCCGACGCCCAGGTATAAGCGCCCATCGATCGCCCGACGATCCGATCGCCGATCGCGAGCAAGGGCAGCGCGATGTCCTCCTCGATCACGTCGATGCTGTCGCAGGTCGGTCCCGCGAGGACCGACGGCAGTCGCTCGCCGCCGTTGCTCAACGCCTCGATCGGATAACTCGCGTGATCGTACAACCGGCCGCTGTACGAGCCATACAGGCCGTCGTCGAGGTAATACCACCAGCGCTCGCCGCGCTTCGCGCGCCCCATCACGGTCGAGACCCCGATCGCGGCCGGCGCGACGATGGTCCGACCCGGCTCCGCGATCGGCTGCACGCCGCGCGGCAGCGCGGCGAGTGCCGCGCGGATCGGCGCGCAGAACGACTCGATCGGCGGCATGGGCTCGCGATAATCGGCGGGAAATCCGCCGCCGATGTCGAGGATCTCGAGAGCGCTGCCGCGCGCCGCGGCCCGGGCGATCAAACCGGCGCACGCCTCGATCGCTTCGACGTGCATCGCCGGATCCGGCGCCTGCGAGCCGACGTGGAACGACAATCCGCGCACGCGCACGTCGAGCGACTCGGCGAGCCCGATCAGCGGTTCGACTTCGGCCGGGTCGCAGCCGAACTTGCGCGAGAGGTCGCAGATCGCGCCGAGGTTGCGGAACGCGACGCGGATCAACACGCCGGCCTGCCGGCGGTGCTTCGCGAACTTCCGCAGCTCGTCCGGATTGTCGACGACGAACGTGTCGATCCCGGCCGCGAGCGCGGTGCGGATGTCGCTGTCGCGTTTGATCGGATGCGTATGAATGCAGCGCTCGGGCGCGACGCCCGCCCGGCGCACCAGTTCGATTTCCCCGTTGGTCGCCAGGTCGAACGACGCGCCGGCGTCCCTCAGGACCTCGACCACCGCGCGGTGCGGCAGCGGCTTCAGCGCGAAATGCAGCCGCGTGCCGGGCAGCGCGTCCGCGAGGCGCCGGTAGCGCTCGCGCAGGCGCTCGGCATCGACGATCAGCAGCGGCGACCCGTACCGATCCGCGAGCCGGTGGATCGCGTCCGCCGCGAACGGATCCCAGGACGGGTCGAACACCGTCGGCGAACTCCCCGGCATCAATCGGCTCCCGCTTCGATCGCGCGACCGCCGAGACCGCAGGCGCGCCGCAAGCGGTCGTTGACCGCGCTCCAGGACTCGTCCCGGGGCGGCGTCTCGACCAGGATTCGGGCGCAGCCGGCATGATCGAGCGTGCGCAGCCGATCGTAGAGATCATGCGCATAGGCCTGCGCTTCGGCCGCGGCTTCCAGCCAGACCACGCCCGGATGGCGATCCGGCGGCGCGGGACCTCGCCCGAGCACGCCGACGCGCTCGCCGTGCGTCGCGATCGAGGCGATGCGCGACGCCAGGAGCGGGGCCGGCACGAGCTCGAGCGGCGTGCGCGGCGCGTAGTGCAGGCTCCGATCGCCCGGCGCACGCGGTGCTTCCCCGGCCTCGACGAGTTCGCCGGCGACCGCGGCGATCTGCGAGCGGGTGATGTGCCCGGGGCGCAGCAGTCGCACCCCGTCGCCGAGACACGCGACGATCGTCGATTCGAGGCCGATCTGCGATTCGCCGCCGTCGAGCACGATCGGGACCGCGTCGCCGAACTCCTCGCGCACGTGCGCCGCTCGGGTCGGACTCAAGTGGCCGTAGCGGTTCGCGGACGGCGCGGCGACCCCGCCGCCGAACGCCCGCAGCAGGCGCTGCGCGACCGGATGCGACGGCACGCGGATCCCGACGCTGTCCTGCCCGCCGGTGACGACCTCGTCGACCTCGTCCGACTTCGGCAGGATCAACGTGAGCGGTCCCGGCCAGAACCGCGCCGCGAGCGCGCGCGCGGGTTCCGGCACCTCGCGCGCCCACCGCGGCAGGCGCCGCGGATCGTCGATGTGCACGATCACCGGGTGATCGCTCGGACGCCCCTTCAAGGCGAAGATCTTCGCGACCGCGGCGCGATCCGCCGCGTTCGCGCCGAGGCCGTAGACGGTCTCGGTCGGGAACGCGACGAGCCCGCCCGCGCGCAGCGTCGCGACCGCGGCGCCGATGTCCTCGAGCCCCGCGATGGTCACCGTCTGACGCTCATCGCGGCGGGTCGCGCGGCGGCGGCGGCGGCGAACGCATCGCGATCGATCCGGCGCCACGTCCCGTCGGCCTGCCGGATCAGTTCGTAGGCCGGCCAGTAGTGGTCGTCGCGCTTCAAGGTGATCACGGTGACGTCGCCGTTCCATGACACGGTCTTCAGCCGCACCGACGAACGGTGCGGCTTGCCGGTGACCGCGCGGATGAACGCGTCGAGGTTCGCGACGGGACGACCGTCGACCTCGGTGATCCGCCGTCCCGGGAACAGCCCGTAGTGCGCGGCGGGCGATCCGAAGTAGAAGAACGACACGAAGACACCGCGACGCGGGATGCCGCGCTGGATCGCAAGCGCGCGGTACGGGGCCTGCAAGGTCGCGCCCGCCCAGATCAGCACCCGGTCGATGCCGCGGCCCCACAGAGCGACCGGAGCCGTCTGCAGGGTCCGTGCGGCGCCGTCGCGCCAGATCGTGACCTCCACCTGCTTTTTCTGTACGGCGCGCTCGACCTCGCGGAATCGGTTCACCACGCGTCCGTCGACCGCGAGCAGCAGATCGCCGGGCTGCAACTGGCTCGCCGCGGGCGAGCCGGCGGCGACGCGCCGGACCACGAGGACCTGGCGCCGCTGCTGCGCGTGCGCCTCGAAACGCTGCACCCACGCTTCCGTGAGACCGAGCTTACGGGCGTCGGCGAGCGAGTCGACCCCGAATTCCGTGTCCAGGGAACGGATCGGGCGATGCCGTTCGATGTCGCCGATCATCTCGTCGACGAGCCCCGCCGGGATTCCGTGGTTCGCTTGCGCGATGCCCTGCGGCGTGTCGTACGCGAAGCTCGACCACAGCGCACGGACGTCGCCGCGCCGATCGACGACCACCCCGTCGTAATCGCCCGGCGGGTTCACGAGATTCACGACCTCGATGTCGCTGTCACGGAAACGCAGGGTCCGGGACAGCGGAAACGACAGGACGTCGAGGCCCGACACCTCGGTCTCTTGGGACAGGATTCGCGCATCGCCGCGTTGACCGACGACCCAGACGTGGTCGCCCGCCTTCAGCGGCCGGCGGTCGAAGCGCGCCGCGCGCACCGGCGTATCGCCGATCAGCTTCGGATCGTAGGAAATCACCGCGAGATCGTGCAGCGGATGGATGAACACGACCTTGCCCGGCACCTCGACCGTGTTTGCGAACGTGATGCGCACGTCGCCGAGCGCGACCGGCACCGTGTTGCGGTCGGTGACGATCAATCCGCGCTTGGTGTCGACGATCACGCCGGTCCCGTGATAGTGGCGCTCGGTGACGCCCGACACCGAATAGGGCATGTCGAAATTCACCGCGACCAGCGACGGCGCCAGCCGATCGACCAGCGGATTGCCGGTGCGCACGAACCGGGTCGACGCCGGCCGCGGCGGCGGCGGCGGCGGACCCGGCGCGAGCCGGCGGCAGATCCAGGTGCCCGCGCGGTCGTCGCGGGTGCAGTCGCGCGCCGGGAACCACCGCCGGTCCATCCGGATCACCTTGAGCTCGGACGCGCGCGGGTTTTGCAGGGTCACGTAACGCACCGTCGCGCGCTGTCCGTCGGCGAGCGTCGCGAGCACCGCGGTGAATTGCGCGAGATCGTCGACGCGCCGGCCGTCGAACCGGGTGATCAGGGCCGCGCGCGGAATGCCCGCGGTCGCGAACACGTAGCCCGGGTCGGCGACGAAGATCCCCCGGATCGGCAGATGGAAGCTGCGGGCTTCCTGATAGGACAGCGGGTTCACGACCGCGTCGCCGAACTCCACGTACTCGTCCGGCGTGATCGAGTTCAGGTCGACGACCGTGAGGCGCCGCGACAGACGCGCGCCGCCGCGCTCGACCTCGACGCGAACCGGCCGGCCCACGCGGTCGTCGAGCAGCTTTTCCAGCGAGAAGAATTCGGGGACCGGCCGGCCGTCGATCGACAACAGGATGTCGCCCGGCTGCAGGAACCGCGCCGCCTGCGAGCCCGGTTGCACGTCGTGGACCACCAGCATGCCGGTCAGCTGCGGAAATTCGCGGCGGATGCGCGATTCCGTCGCCGCGTCCAGGCCGAGCCGGGTCAGCTCGTCGTACGGCGTGTACTGGAACACGGTCTCGAGCGTGCCGCGCGGCACGGGCTCGCCGGCGTCGATGAACCGCAGCGCGCGCACCACCGCCGGCAACGGGAAATAGAAGCTGGCCGCGGTGCCGGTCGCACCGCCCGCGTTCAATGCCACGACGCGGCCGTGGATGTCGATGACCGGCGAGCCGGAGGAGCCGCCCGACGTGCTCGACGCGGCCTGGTAGTAGAACGTGTTGAAGTCGTTGTACTTCCCGTACCCGTAGTCCGGTGCCGCCCGATCGAGCCGCGCGAGCGTGCCGGCGAGGATCGACAGCTGCTCGCCCGCATCGTTGCCGACGACCCGGATCTCGCGCCCGATGACCGCGCCGGCCGGGTCCAGCGGCAATTGCGCCGGGGTGATGTAGTGCAGTTTCTTCGGGTCGTAGCGGAAGATCCCGAAGTCGTGCACGGGATCGCGGTAGACGGGGTACAGCGGCACTTCCTCGCGATTTTCGAAGATCGCTTGGGCGACGACCGGCCCCGGCGTCACGACGTGCCGGTTCGTGAGGATCAGTCCGCGCTTCGCATCGATCACGAAGCCGGTGGCCTGGGCGGTCTCGTTCCATTCGGTGTCGAACGCGCGCGGCACGTCGATCTGGATCGACACGACGCCCGAGGAGATGCGCGCGAGCGTCCGCGCCCAGCGATCCTCCGCGTCACCGGTCGGCGTGGCGCAACCGCAGCGCGGAGCGGCGGACGCGGCGCGCGCGGCGGGCGCGGCGGAGACGCTCGCGGCGCAAGCCGCGATCGCCAGCGTGACGGCGAGGCGCCTCACGCGCTCATCCGCCGGACCGCTTCGCGGGCCAGCCGAGTTTCACGAGCTCCGCGACGATCGTGTCCCGATGCTCGCCCTGGATCTCGATCACCCCGTCACGCACGGTGCCGCCGGAACCGCAGCGCTTCTTGAGCTGCGCGGCGAGCGCGTCGAGCTCGGCCGTGGGCAACGGCAGGCCGCTGATCGTGGTCACGCCCTTGCCGGCGCGGCCTTGCGTGGTCCGGCCGACCCGCGGCCGCGGCGCTCCGGCGGCACCCGGGGCTCCGCGCGGGCACACGCAGTCCCGGACCGGCCGACGGCAGTTCGAGCACAAGGCGCCGATCGCGGTCGAATGGGCGGGTCTGGCGTTCATCCGGCGCATTATGCCGGGTAACGGTTCGCCGTCATACCGAGACGCGGCGCGCTAGAATGGTCGCCGGGGCAAGCTCGCCCTGAACGAACCCTCCGGACATGATCGCGCGCAGACACTCCCGCAGCGTCAAAGTGGGCTCCGTGACCATCGGCGGTAACGCCCCGATCGTCGTGCAGTCGATGACCAACACCGATACCGCCGACGTCGATTCGACCGTCGCGCAGGTCGCCCTGCTCGCGCGCACCGGCTCGGAGATCGTCCGCATCACGGTGAACAACGAAGCCGCGGCCGCGGCCGTGCCGCGGATCCGCGACCGGCTGGATGCACAAGGCATCGCGGTGCCGCTGGTCGGCGATTTCCATTTCAACGGGCACCGTTTGCTCAAGGCGCACCCGGCCTGTGCCGGGGCGCTCGCGAAATTGCGGATCAATCCGGGCAACGTCGGCCGCGGCAGCAAGCGCGATCCGCAGTTCGCCGAAATGATCGAGGTCGCGTGCCGCTACGAGAAGCCGGTGCGGATCGGCGTCAACTGGGGGAGCCTCGATCAGGATCTGCTCACGCGGATGATGGACGAGAACTCGCAGCAGCCCACGCCGCGCACGGCGCTCGACGTGATGCGCGAAGCGATCGTCGTGTCGGCGCTCGCGAGCGCCGAACGGGCCGAGTCGCTCGGGCTCCCCGGCGACCGGATCGTGATCAGTGCGAAAGTCAGCGGCGTGCAAGACCTGATCGCCGTGTATCGCACCCTCGCGAAGCGCTGTGACTATCCGCTGCACCTCGGGCTGACCGAGGCCGGGATGGGCAGCAAGGGCATCGTCGCGTCGACCGCCGGGATCGGCGTCTTGCTGCAGGACGGTATCGGCGACACGATCCGCGTGTCGCTGACCCCCGAGCCGGGCGGCGACCGCACCCAGGAAGTGATCGTCGCGCAGGAAATCCTGCAGACGATGGGGTTGCGCGCGTTCACGCCGATGGTCGTCGCGTGCCCGGGCTGCGGACGCACGACGAGCACCTACTTCCAGCAACTCGCGCAGAAGATCCAGACGCACATCCGGCACCGGATGCCGCAGTGGCGCAAGGAGCACGTCGGGGTCGAGGAGATGACGGTCGCGGTGATGGGCTGCGTCGTCAACGGCCCGGGCGAGAGCAAGCACGCGAACATCGGCATCAGCCTCCCCGGCACGGGCGAAGTGCCGGTGGCGCCGGTCTACGAAGACGGCGAGAAGACCGTGACGCTGAAGGGGCAGCGGATCGCCGAGGAGTTCCAGGATCTCGTCGAGCGTTATGTCGAACGGCGTTTCGCCCGGAAGGCCGGATGAGCGGACGCGGCGCGGCGGACGAGCTCGCCGGGCGCAAGTGCGTGCCTTGCGAAGGCGGCGTCGAGCCCTTGTCGCGTCCGCAGGCCGAAGCGCTGCTCGCCCGCTTGCATCGCGACTGGGCGCTCGACGACGAGGCGAAGAGCATCGTCCGCTCGTTCCGGTTTCGCGATTTCTTCCGGACGATGAGCTTCGTGAACGCGATCGCGCACGTCGCGAACACCGAGGATCACCACCCGGATCTCGAGGTCGGATACGACCATTGCAGGGTCCGCTACCGGACCCATTCGATTCGCGGTCTGTCCGTCAACGACTTCATCTGCGCAGCGAAGATCGATCGTTTGTGATCTCCTCGCGGCCGGCGATGAACGGCGGCAGGTCACCGGCCGTGCCGAGCGCCTGCGCGGCCAACCAGCGTTTCGCGAGCGGCAGCCGTCCGACCAGGCCGAGACCCGTGGACCGCAGCGCCGCGAGCACCGGATCGGCGTTCGAGAACAGCCGGTCGAACGCATCGAATCCGGCGGCCGCCGGCAGCACCTCGCTCTTGCGCCAGCGTTCGTAGCGCCGCAGCACGCGCCGATCGCCGAACACGCGCGGATCGGCGGCCGCCTCGAGCACCGCGACCAGCGCGCCGCAATCGAGCAGCCCGAGATTCAAGCCCTGGCCGGCGAGCGGATGCACCGCATGCGCGGCGTCGCCGAGCAGCGCGACGCGCTCCCGGACGAACCGATCGGCGGTGCGTAGTCGCAGCGGATACCGGCCTACGGCCGAGTCGAGCCGCGTCTTGCCGAGCACCCCCGCGCTCGCCGACTCCAGCGCTTCGCCGAACGACGCCGGCTCGAGCGCGCACAGCCGGTCGGCTTCGTCGCGCACCACGCTCCAGACGATCGACGAGCGCCCGTCCGCGAGCGGCAGGAACGCGAGCGGTCCGGTCGACAGGAATCGCTGCCAGGCCGTGTTGCGGTGCGCGATCGCGGTCGCAACGTGCGCAACCAGCGCGTCCGCCGCGTAACTGTGCCCGGTGGTGCCGATGCCGAGCCGCTGCCGGGTCGGCGATTCGGATCCGTCGGCGACCGCGACGAGGCCGGCCGAGATCTCGCGTCCGTCGCCGAGCCGGATCTGCGCCGCGGTCTCGTCGATCGACACGGCGCGCACGCCCGACTCGACCACGATGACGCCGAGTTGCCGCGCGGCCTGCAGGCCATGCCACTTCAACGAGCGTCCGTCGACGATGCTGCCGAGGTCCGGCTCGCCGATCTCGGCGCAATCGAACGTCAACGAGCCCGCACCCCCGGCGGCTCCGGACGCGTCCCAGACGCACAGGCGCTCGTAGGGCTGGATCCGCGATCGCGGCAGTCGGTCCCAGACGCCGCCCGCCGCGAGCAGGCGCTGCGAGGCGCGATTGATCGCGAAGACCCGCAGATCCCAGTCCGCACCGTCGCCGTCCCGCGCGGGTTGCGGATCGATCAGCGCGACCCGGCCCGGCGGGCATACGCTTCTCTTGACGAGCAGCGCCGCGAGCACGGATCCGACGGGGCCGGCGCCGACGATCGCGACGTCGAACTCCAGCTTCATCGCAACGCGACCCCGCGCGCGAGTTTCGGCACCCGCCCGAGCGCGCCGGTGCTGAGCGCGGACAGCGCGCGCTTCGCCGGCGGCAGGAGGTCGAAGGCCAGCAGACCGAGATTGCGCGCCTGTCGGACGACCGGCAACGGATTCGCGAACAGCCGGACCAGGCCGTCGGTGAACCGGGTGATCGCGCGGCGGTCGCTGCGCCGCCACGCGTCGTAGCTCGCGAGGAGCTCGGGCCCGCCGAAATCGCGACGATCCGCGCCGTCCCGCTGCGCGACGAGCTCGGCGAGGGTCGCGACGTCGCGCAGGCCGAGGTTGAACCCCATGCCCGCGACCGGGTGCAGGCTCTGTGCGGCGTTGCCGACGATCGCGCAGCGCGCACCGCTGGTCGCGCGCGCCTGCGTGAGCGCGAGCGGATAGGCGACGCGGTGTCCGACCTTGAGGAAGCGTCCGAGCCGGAACCCGAACCGATCCTGCACTTCCCGGAGGAACTCCGCGTCGGACGCGCCGAGCAGCGACTCGACCGCGGCGCGGCGCACGGTCAGCACCAGCGTGCAACGCCCGTCGGCGAGCGGCAGCAGCGCGAGCGGTCCCGATTCGGTGAACCGCTCGTAGGCGACCTGATCGTGGTAGCGCTGCGGCAGCACGGTGGTGATGATCGCGCTCTGATCGTAGTCGCGGGTCTCGATGCCGATGCCGGCCGCCTTGCGCACCGCCGAATGCGCACCGTCGGCGGCGACCACGAGCTGCGCCTCGATCCGCGTCTGCGCGCCGTCCCCGGTCGCCAGCCGCAACTCCACCGCATCGGGCGTGCAGACCACGGTCTCGAGCTTCGCGGGGCAGTACACGTGCGGCGACGGGCCGCGCTCGATCGACTTCCACAGCGCGGCGCCGAGCGCGCGATTCGGGACGACGTAGCCGAGCGCGGCGAGGCCGAGCTCGGCCGAATCGATACGGGCGAAGCCGAACCGGCCCCGGTCCGACACGTGGATCTTGCGGATCGGCATCGCCGCCGCCTCGACGTCGGCCCAGACTCCGATCGCCGCGAGGATCCTCCGGCTGCCGTTCGACAGCGCGGTCGTCCGCTCGTCGAAGCTCGGTTGCGCAGCACCGTCGTACGGCACCGCCTCGATCAACGCCACGGACAGCTCGAGCGGTAGCAGTGCGGCGGCGAGGCTTGCGCCAACCATGCCGCCGCCGACGATCGCGATGTCGACTTTCCGGGTCATGACGACTGCACCAGGCGCTCCACGGCGTCCGGGTCCTTCTCGAGAGCGGACGTCAACACCTCCGGGCCCGCCGCGCCGATCCAAAGATCGTCCTCGATGCGCACGCCGATGTTCCAGAACTCCTTCGGGACCTTCGGGGACGGGCGCACATAGATGCCAGGTTCGACCGTGATGACCATCCCGGGTTCCAGCAGACGCCACTCGCCGCCGACTTTGTAGTCGCCGACGTCGTGGACGTCGAGGCCGAGCCAATGACCGGTGCGGTGTCCGAAGAACTCCCGATACGCGCCTTCCTTGATCAGCCGGGCCGGACGGCCCTTCAGCAAACCGATCTCGACGAGCCCGTGCGTGATCGTGCGCACCGCCGCCTCGTGCGGGTCGTTCCAATCGTTGCCGGGGCGGGCCTTGTCGATGGCCGCCGCCTGCGCCCGCAGCACGACCTCGTACACGGCCCGTTGCGCCGGCGTGAAGCGCCCGCCGATCGGGAAGGTGCGCGTCACGTCGGCCGCATAGCAGTCGAATTCGCAGCCGGCGTCGACCAGCAGCAGGCCTCCGTCGCGCAGCACCTGATCGTTGTTGCGATAGTGCAGGATACAGGCGTTCGCGCCGCCGCCGATCACCGGATGATAGGCGTGTACGGCGTTGTGGCGCTGGAACTCGTGGCCGAGCTCGGCGGCGATCTCGTATTCGGTGACGCCGGGGCGCGTGCAGCGCATCGCGCGCCGGTGGCCGCCGACCGTGATCTCGGCCGCCCGGCGCAGCGCGGCGAGTTCCCCGCGGCTCTTGAACAGGCGCAGATCGTCGATCAGGTGCGACAGCGCGGCGATTTCCTGCGGCGCGCAGGTCCCATGGCGCGCCTCGACCCGCAGCGCATTGACCCAGCCGAGGACGCGCGGATCGAATTCCTCGTTGATGCCCATCGTGTAGTAGATCTTCGGGCGCCCTTCCATCAGGCCGAAGAGGATCTCGTCGATGTCCGCGATCGGGAACGCGTCGTCCGCACCGTAGTCGTCCACGGCGCCTTCCGGTCCGGCGCGTGGCCCGTCCCAATCCTCGCGTTCATGGTCCCGGTCCCGAACGAACAGCAGGTACTCGCCCTGCGCCCGGCCCGGCGCGAGCACCGCGACCGCCTCGGGCTCCGCAAAGCCGGTCAGGTAATGGAAATAGCTGTCCTGCCGGTACGCGTACTCGATGTCGCCGTTGCGGATGCGCACCGGCGCGGCCGGCAGGATCGCGATCGCGTCGCGACCAAGCGAGCGCATCAGTTGCGCGCGGCGGCGGCTGAATTCCTTGCGATCCACGCCGGAAGACGCTTCGCTCAGTGCAGTTGCAGGCCCGGCGAAAACACCTGCGCCCGCAGCGGATGCAGCTCTTCGAACACCACCTGCGCCGCGACCCGGATGAACTCCACCAGTTCCGCGTACGCCTGCTCGTTCGCCTCGTCGCCGTCGGCGTCGTCGCCGCTCGCGCGGGCGATCTCGGTGAAATCCCGGACGATCTCGCCGACGTGGCCGGACAAGCCGTCGAAGTCGGCGATCCGGCCGGCGCCGAGTCCGTACAGGAAGCCCGTGCACCACAGCCCCAGCGCGTTCGCCCGGCCCGTCAACGGCTGCTCGTCGTCGGGTAGCAGCGGCGCGAACGCCATCCCCAGGTCGCCGAACGCCGCGGCGGTCGCGCTGAATACCCGCTCGATCGTCGCCACGTCTTCCGGCGACAGCGACGAGCGGTCGGGCAGGATCTCGTTGACCCAGTCCTCGATCCGGAACGGCGACGTCGCGCACAATGCGCCGCACAAGGACCCATGGGCCTCGGCCGCGTCGGCGTGGCTGCCCGCCGCCGCGAGAACGTCCTCGAAGTCTTTGAAGCGGATGCCCGAGACCATGGCCGCATGATATCAAATGGCGTGCGTCGCGCCCTTTGCAATGCGGTGGGCTGGGCTCTATATTCCCTGTCCATGGGCGAACCAGCAGCGAAATCCGCCGTCGAACTCGAGCTCAAGCGGCTCGAGAAGCGCTTGGACGACTTGATCGCGACGGTGGGTCAGATCAAGGAAGAGAATCGCGCGCTGCGACAGCGCCAGGAGGCGCTCACCAGCGAACGCGCAAGCCTGCTGCAGAAGAACGAGCAGGTGCGCGCCCGGGTCGAAGCGATGATCGGACGGCTGAAATCCATGGAACAGCAATGAGCGACACGTCCGCCCGGGTCACGGTCCGGATCCTCGAGAAGGAATACCAGATCAGCTGCCCCCCCGAGGAGCGCGCAGCGCTGCTGGATTCGGCGGAATTCCTGAACGCGCGGATGCGCGAGATCCGCGATGGCGGCAAGGTGATCGGCCTCGACCGCATCGCGGTGATCGCGGCCTTGAACATGGCGAACGAGCTGCTGCGGATCCGCCAAAGCGACACGCACCTGGAGAGCGAGGTCGGCGGACGCTTGCGTATCCTGCGCGAGCGGGTAGAGTCGGCATTGGAGAAGGGCCAGCAGCTCGAGCTTTGAGCCGGCCTTCTCCCGAGTTAAAGGTTTGGCGCCGCCTGCGGTGTTCGATGCGGATCGGGTTACCTCTCGACCCTAATTTGTAAACCCCAGGGACTTGAGTCTTGCGGGCAACATTGTGCAAGTCCGCCCAGAGCGGAAAGCCTTAATTGCCTCAGACGGTCCCACCTGTTGCTCAGGTCGGGAGCAACGGTCCAAGACGGCACAGGCGGGTGGCGCCATCCATTCCACAGACCGCGAGACGATGAAGACCGGCAAAACGGCCTTGCGCACCGAATTGCGCGCGCGGCGGCGCGCGCTGTCCTCCGAGGAACGTGCGGCGCGCTCACGCGCGGCTGCGCTCGCAATCACCCGCTTGCATCGGTTCGCCGCCGGTACGACGGTCGCGATCTACGTGCCGATGCACAGCGAGATCGACACCGCGCGGCTGGTCGCGAGCGCCCGGCGGCGCGGCGTGCGCCTGTTCCTGCCGGTCGTCGCGGACCAGCGCCGGCGGGCGCTGCGCTTCTATCCGCTCGTGGGGCGCATGCGCCCGGGCGCGTACGGGATCCCCGAGCCCCGCCGCTCCGGCCGACCGGTCGGCGCCCGCTGGCTGAACCTCGTCATCGTTCCCGTGGTCGGGGTCGACCGTCACGGGCACCGGCTCGGGATGGGTGGCGGGTATTACGATCGCGCGTTCGCGTTCCGCGCACGGCGGCGGACCTGGCACGGACCGCGTTTGATCGGCATCGCATTCGATTGCCAGCGGATCGAGGCGATCTCCGCCGACCGGTGGGATCTGCGGCTCGATGGGCTCGCGACCGAGAGCGGGTTGACCACGTTCGCGGCGGCGCGCCGATGAATCACTGGCTGATGAAATCCGAGCCGGAGACCTTCGGGATCGACGACCTTGCCGCACGGCCGCGCAAGGTCACCGCGTGGGACGGCGTGCGCAACTTCCAGGCACGCAACATGCTTCGCGACGAATTCCGCAAGGGCGATCGAGCGTTCTTCTACCACTCCGGCTGCGCCGAGCCGGGCATCGCCGGAATCGTCGAGGTGGCCCGGGAAGCGTATCCGGATCCGACCGCGTTCGATCCGAAGGACGCCCACTACGATCCGATCGGCACGTCCGACGCGCCGCGCTGGTACGCCGTCGACGTGCGTCTCGTCCGCAAGCTCGCGCGGCTGATCACGCTGCAGGAGCTGCGCCGGTACGCGCGCGGTGAACTCGAGGACCTGTTGATCCTGAGACGAGGCAACCGATTGTCGGTGACGCCGGTGACGAAAACGCAGTGGGACTTCATCCTCTCGCTCGAGTGAACGCGAGCTCGACTACCACATCGTCGCGGGTTCGATGTGACGTATTGCTTGAATTTTGATGATTCGTGTATATACTCGGTCCCCGGACTAACCCGACAACGGAGTTTTCAACATGGCAGCGAAAGCAAAGAAGGCGAAGAAAAAGGTAGCCAAGAAGAAGGCCGCCAAGAAGAAGTAAGCCTTCGAATCGAACCGACTGTGCCCGCGAAAGCGGGCACAGTCGTTTCTGAGGATCGGAAAATCATGGACACACGCGCGAAGAAGCGGGCGGCGGCCGAAGCGGCACTGCGTTACGTCGAGGACGACATGGTCCTCGGTATCGGCACCGGCTCGACCGTCGACGAGTTCATCGGCGCGCTCGGGGCGAGTCGCGTGCGCGTGCGCGGCGCGGTCTCCAGTTCGGCCGCGACCTCCGCGCGCCTGCGCGAGACCGGCATACCCGAGATCGACTTGAACAGCGCCGGCGACCTGCCGCTCTACGTCGACGGCGCCGATCAGGCGACGCCGCAAGGGGCGTTGATCAAGGGTGGTGGCGGGGCGCTGACCCGCGAGAAGATCGTCGCGGCCGCGTCCGCCCGGTTCGTCTGCGTCATCGACGACCGGAAGTTGGTCGGCGTGCTCGGCACGTTCCCGCTGCCGATCGAAGTGATCCCGATGGCGCGCTCCTACGTCGCGCGTCGCGTGGTCGCCCTCGGTGGCGAACCGGTCTGGCGCCAGGGGTTCGTGACCGACAACGGCAACGTGATCCTCGACGTGCACAACCTGCGGATCGAGGACCCGGTGGCGCTCGAAGCCCGCATCGACGCGATCGCGGGGGTCGTCACGGTCGGATTGTTCGCGCAGCGGGGCGCCGACGAGCTGGTGATCGCGGGGGACGGCGGCGTCCGGCGGATCGCGATCTCCGGCCCCTGAACGACCGGACGCCGGTCAGATCTCGACGCGGGTACCGATCTCGACGACCCGCCCGGGCGGCAGCCCGTAGAAATCGGCGACCACCTGGGCGTTGCGCGCCATTTGAATGAACGCGCGGCGCCGCAGCGGCGGCAGGTCCGATCGACGCCCCGGGATCAGTTCCTCCCGGCTCAGGAAGAACGTGGTCTTTTCCGGTTCGTACGGCACGCCGTGACTCTCCGCGAGCCGCAGGATCTCGGCGATGTTCGGCGACTCCATGAAGCCGAAGTGCGCGACGAACCGCAGGATGCCGGCGCCGACCTCGGTCACGTTGAGCCGCTTCGCGGTCGGGATGCGGGGCTCCTCCCGCGTGACGATCGTGAGCAGCACGACCCGCTCGTGCATCACCCGGTTGAACTTGATGTTGTTGAGCAGCGCGCGCGGGATGCCGGACGCCTTGGCGTCCAGGAAGATCGCCGTCCCGGCGACGCGCACCGGCGGATCGCGCTTGAGGTCGTCGAGGAAGTCGCGGACCGGCTGCTGTTCGCGCAGCAGCCGGCTCAACACGCTCGACCGCCCCCGCTGCCAGGTCTGCATCAGCCAGTAGATCGTCAATCCGGCCGACAGCGGCAACCAGCCGCCCTCCCCGAGTTTCGTGAGGTTCGCGAGCAGGAACGCCAGATCGACGATGAACAGCAAGGAGATCCCGGCGCGCAACGGCCAGCTCTCGCGCCCGTAGCGCGACTTGATCAAGCTGAGCGTGAGCGGCGTCACGATCGTCATCGCGCCCGAGACCGCGAGTCCGTACGCGCCGGCGAGCGCCGCGGAGCTGCCGAAGCCGACGATCAGCGCGAGCGCCGCGGTCATCAGCACCCAATTCATCGTCGGCACGTAGATCTGCCCGACGTTCTCGGCGGAGGAATGCTCGATGTGCAGACGCGGGAGCAGCCCGAGGCTCACCGCGGTGCTGGTCACCGAGAACACGCCCGAGATCACCGCCTGCGACGCGATCACGGTGGCCGCGGTCGCGAGCAGCACGAGCGGAAGCAGCGCCCACGACGGCGCCATCAGATAGAACGGGTTGCTGATCGCCTGCGGGTGCTCGATCAGCATCGCGCCCTGCCCGAAATAGTTCAGCAGCAACGCGGGCATCGCGACGGTCACCCAGGCGTAGCGGATCGGCTTCTTCCCGAAGTGCCCCATGTCCGCGTACAGCGCCTCGCCGCCGGTCACGGTCAGGAACACGCCGGCGATCACCGCGAGCGACTCGAACCGATGTTGACCGAGCAGCGACAGCGCGTCGATCGGGTTGATCGCGAGCAACACGCGCGGTTCGCGCACGATCCAGGAGGCGCCCATGACGCCGAGCACCACGAACCAGCCGAGCATCACCGGACCGAACACCCTGCCGACCGAGCCCGTGCCGTGCTTCTGGATCATGAACAGGCCGATCAGCACCAGCAGGGTGATCGGCAGCACCGGTATTTGCGACGCCGGCGCCGCGATCTGCAGGCCCTCGACCGCGCTCAGCACCGAAATCGCCGGCGTGATCGCGCCATCCGCGAAGAACAGCGCCGCCCCGAGAATGCCGAGCATCGCGTACACCTTCTTCCGCGGGCTCTCCCGGTCGGTGTTCACGACGAGCGCGGTCAGCGCGAGCACGCCGCCCTCGCCCTTGTTGTCCGCGTTCAGGACGACCAGGACGTACTTCACCAGGACGACGAGCGTGATCGTCCAGAAGATCAGCGACAACACGCCGAAGACGTTGTCGGGCGAAACCGCGAGATGCGCGCCCGTGAAACAGCCGGCCAGCGCGTACAGCGGGCTCGTGCCGATGTCGCCGAACACGATGCCGAGCGCACCCAGCGCCAGCAACGCCGTGTGGCCACCCGAGTTGCGTTCAACCGACATGCCGAGTAGCGCTCCGAAGGGAGAGGGGGCCAGCGAACGCGGACCCCCCGGGATTTGGCTGGGGGACTAGGATTCGAACCTAGGTAAACGGAGTCAGAGTCCGTTGTCCTACCGCTAGACGATCCCCCAAGAAGAATCGCATACCGGCGCCGCGGGCACGCTCAGCGCTTGGAGAACTGTGTTCCGCGCCGCGCCTTGCGCCGCCCGACTTTCTTGCGTTCGACCTCGCGCGCATCGCGCGTGACGAACCCCGCCTTGCGCAGGCCCGGGCGCAGGGTCTCGTCGTAGGCCATCAGCGCCCGGGTGACGCCGAGCCGGATCGCGCCCGCCTGGCCGGTGATGCCGCCGCCGGTCACGTGCACGGCGATGTCGAACTTGCCATCCATGTCCACCGATTGGAACGGCTGACGGATGATCATGCGTCCGGTCTCGCGACCGAAGAACTCCTCGATCGACCGGCCGTTGATCTCGATCTGGCCGGTGCCCGGCTTGAGATACACCCGCGCACTCGAGGTCTTGCGTCGTCCGGTGCCGTAATAGGACGGGGAGGCTGCGTTCTGTGCCATGAATTGAGTTTCCTAAGGATCCTTGACGACTACCTGACCGACGCTTCGAGCTCCAGCGCCTTGGGCTGCTGCGCCTGGTGCGGATGCTCGTTGCCTCCGAAGACATGCAGCTTGCGGTACATGCGGCGCCCGAGCGGGCCCTTCGGCAACATACCCTTGACCGCGAACTCGATCGCGCGTTCCGGATGCTCCTGCAGGAGCTTTTCGAGCGCGATGCTCTTCAAGTTGCCGACGTACCCCGTATGCCGGTGGTAGAACTTGTCCTTCAGCTTGGAGCCCGTGACGCGCACCGCGCCGGCGTTGATCACGATGATGTGGTCACCGAGATCCTGGTGCGGCGCGTAACTCGGCTTGTGCTTGCCTTTCAGGCGCAGCGCGAGCTGCGAGGCGAGCCGGCCGAGGGTCTTGCCGGCGGCATCGACGACGAACCAGTCGCCGCGGGTTTCTTCGGGTGTCGCGAATTCCGTGTACATGGACCCACTTCTGTTGAAGAGCGCTTCGAGGAGCGCGTCGAAAGGCGCGAGAGTGTACAGAAGGCGGCGCGCGGTTGCCAGCCCCCTCCGGGGACGCCACCCGGAACACCACGCTCATTATATAATTTGACCGATGACACCGCGCGAATACCGCCCGATCGACCGCGTGATCGGCGAAATAAACAACGCAATCAAGGTGTTAACCGCTTCCCCCGGCGTCCGCGAAGGCCGCCCGGCGCCGGCGGGTGACGACCAAGGGGTATCACTCAGCGACACCGAGCGCCGCGAATCGGCCCGATTGATGCGCGTGAACCATGCCGGCGAAGTCGCCGCCCAGGCCCTGTATCAAGGCCAGGCGCTGGTCGCTCGGGATCCGGCGATCGCCGCGGCGATGCGCCAGGCGGCGGTCGAGGAGAACGACCATCTGGCCTGGTGCGAGCAACGGCTCGCCGAACTCGGCGGCGACTCGAGCCGCCTCAACCCCCTGTGGTACCTCGGTTCGTTCGCGATCGGGGCGCTCGCGGGCACCTTCGGCGATCGAGCGAGCCTCGGGTTCATTCGCGAGACCGAGCGCCAGGTCGAGACCCATCTCGGCGACCACCTCGAACGCTTGCCGGGCGCGGACCGGCGCAGCCGCGCGATACTCGAGAAGATGCGCGACGAGGAATCACGGCATGGACGGACCGCCGAGACGCTCGGTGGCATCGAGCTGCCGTGGCCCGTACGGACCGCAATGCGCCTCGTTTCGCGGGTGATGACGCGGACCGCCTATTTCACCTGAAGGCCCTCGGATCGGCTTGCGGTCCAGGGACTTATGTAATAAAACTTCGGCGGGCACCGCCGCAGCCCGGCGCGTCGGGTCAGTCGAGGGAGACCATAGGGAGACGATATGGAAGACGGCGCAAAAGCCTTGAGCGATATCCCGGCGATCAATCGTTTCCTGAGTTATTGCCGGATACGAACGGTTCCATCGAAGACCGTGATCATCCACGCCGGCGACCTTCCCGACATCCTCTACTACATCATCAGTGGCTCGGTCGAGGTGATGATCGAGGACGAGGACGGCAACGAAATGGTGCTCGCGTACCTCAACAAAGGCCAATTCTTCGGCGAGATGGGCCTGTTCTACGAGCAGCCGACCCGCAGCGCCTGGGTACGCACGCGGCAACAGTCCGAGCTCGCGGAAATGACCTACCCCCGCTTCCGGCAAATCGCCGCGGAGAGCCCCGGCTTGATCTTCGAGCTCGCGACGCAGCTCGCGACCCGGCTGGACCGGACCAACCGCAAACTCGGCGACCTCGCGTTCGTCGACGTCACCGGCCGCGTCGCGCACGCGATCATGGACCTGTGCGGTGAGCCGGATGCGATGACCCACCCGGAGGGAATGCAGATCAAGGTGAGCCGGCAGGAACTGTCCCGGCTCGTCGGGTGCTCCCGGGAAATGGCGGGCCGGGTGCTCAAAGTCCTCGAGGATCAGGGTTTGTTGCGCGCGACCGGCAAGACGATCGTGGTGTTCAACGCCCGGCCCAAGGTCAAGACCCGCCCGCTGGTCGTGCCGGTCAACAAGGGCGCCGCCGCGGCGTCGAAGGGCGCGCCGGCGGCCCGCGTGGTGGTCGAGGACGACGACGAGGATGACGACGAGGACGACGAGGACTAGACGCCCGACGCGCCGGCGGCAGCCGTGATCTCGCGGCGCAGCGCGGCGATCGTCGCGGCGTAGTCTTCGCTCCCGAAGACCGCCGTCCCGGCGACGAACGTATCGGCTCCGGCGCGGGCGATCTGCGCGACGTTGTCGATCTTGACGCCGCCGTCGATCCCCAGCCGAATCTTGCGGCCGCCGTCCCGAATGAGCCGACGCGCATCCGCGAGCTTCGCGAGCGCCGACGGGATGAACTGCTGCCCGCCGAATCCCGGATTCACCGACATCACCAGGATCAAATCGATTCGATCGATCACGTAACGGAGCCAGTCGAGCGGCGTCGCCGGATTGAACACCAGCCCGGGCTTGCAGCCGGCGTCTCGGATCAGCTGAATCGTCCGATCCGGATGCAACGAGGCCTCCGGGTGAAAGCTGATGTAGGTCGCACCGGCCTTCGCGAATTCCGCGGCGAGCGCATCGACCGGGGACACCATCAAGTGCACGTCGATCGGGGCATCGATGCCCGCTTTGCGCAATGCCGCGCAAACCACCGGCCCGATGGTCAGGTTCGGCACGTAGTGATTGTCCATCACGTCGAAGTGGATCCAGTCGGCGCCGCCGCGCAGCACCGCCCGTGCCTCGTCACCGAGACGGGCGAAGTCCGCCGACAGGATCGAAGGCGCGATGATCGAATCCACGCGCATCAGTCTATCATCGCATCCCGCGCGCCGCGCGGATCTGCTCGTACGCCTCCTGGATCCGCTGCGTCCTCTCCTTGGCCACCTGCGCCATCGATTCCGGCAAACCGCGCGCGACCAGTTTGTCCGGATGATGCCGGCTCATTTGGCGCCGATAGGCCTTCGTGACCTCCCGATCGCTCGCGCTCGCGTCGATGCCGAGCTCGGCGTAGCAGGTCGAGAGCGATCGAGACGCACTCGCGCCCGACGGCGGCGCACCGCGGCGGCCGCGCAGCGCGGCTTCCATTCGCACGAACTCGATCGCGGAGATCCCGAACTGCCCGGCGATGCGCGTCAGGATCGCGCGCGCCGGCGGCGACAGATCGTTGCCGGCGAGCGCGGCGCGCAGTTGCAACTCGATGAAGGCCGCGAGGAGATCGCGCCGCGGCCCGCACACCGCGCGAAAGCCCGCGACCGCGCGATCGACGTCATACCCCGGCGCCTTGCCGACCCCGAAACTCGCGATCGCCGCCGACACCTGGTCGGGGCCGAGCCCCAACTCGCGCATGGTGCGGCGTGCCGCCGCGATCTCCGCCTCCGACACGCGGCCGTCGGATTTCGCGACGTGCCCCATCACTTCGAACGTGGTCCGGAAGAACACCGCCGGCAGCGCCGGCTGCGGTCGCGCCCCGGCGCGGCGCTCCTGGTCGAACACCTGCCCGATGAACGCGCCGATCACGGCGCCCCAGACGCTGCGCGTGACCAGCAAACCGATCAACGCCCCGAAGACCTTGCCCTCCCATCCCATCTGCGTTGACCTGTCGATTCGCCGCCGCCAGAATGTTCGCTCTGCGATCAGTCCATGTTATCAGCAGCCGGACGCCACGCACTTGGAACCGAATCCCGATTCGCCGCCGATGTTCGAATCCCGCCTGCGGGGCCTGAAGAAGGTCCATCAGGGCAAGGTCCGCGACATCTACGAGGTCGACGCGGAACACTGGCTGATCGTGACGACCGATCGCCTCTCCGCATTCGACGTGGTGTTGCCCGATCCGATTCCCGACAAGGGCCGGGTGCTGAACGGCATATCGATTTTTTGGTTCGGCAAGACCCGGCACATCGTGCCGAATCACCTGTCGAACCTCGCGGTCGAGGACGTCGTGGGCGACCCGGACGAGCGGCGCCAGCTCGCGGGCCGCGCGGTGGTCGTCAAGCGCTTGAACGCGCTGCCCGTCGAGGCCGTCGTCCGCGGCTATCTGATCGGCTCGGGATATCGCGATTACCGCGCGACCGGATCGGTCTGCGGCGTCGCGTTGCCGCCGGGGCTGCGGATCGCCGATGCATTGCCCGAGCCGATCTTCACCCCGGCCGCGAAGGCCCCGGCGGGCGAGCACGACGAGAACGTCGATTTCGAGACGATCGCGCGGCGGGTCGGACGCGAGCTCGCCGGCGAGATCCGGCGCATCGCGCTCGAGATCTACCGGTTCGCCGCCGCGCATGCGCGCGAGCGCCGGATCATCGTCGCGGACACCAAGTTCGAGTTCGGCGTCGACGCCGGCGGGCGGCTGACCTTGATCGACGAGGTCCTGACGCCCGACTCCTCGCGATTCTGGCCGGTCGAATCCTATCGTCCGGGTGTGAACCCGCCGAGCTTCGACAAGCAGTCGGTCCGCGATTATCTCGAGTCCCTGCCGTGGAACAAGCAACCCCCGGCACCGCGCCTGCCGGCCGAGGTCATCGCGCGCACCAGCGAGAATTATCGTCGAGCGCTCGCGATGCTGACCGCGTGACGCGCGTGGGCGCGGCCCCGGTGCACGCCGCGTCTTGCCAACCGCGCAATCCCCGTGTGACGCCCGACCCATGGCGCCTCTGCTGAAGCGCATCGAGCACGGAGTGTTCGTCCGCTCGCGAACGCTCCCGCCGCCCTGGGGGCCGGTGCTGCGCGCGCTGCGGTTTCCGGCCGCCGTGCTCCGGGATTGGCTCGGCACCGAGCTCAACGTGCGCGCGATGAGCCTCGCGTACTCGACCCTGCTGTCGATCGTTCCGCTGATCGCGTTCAGCATCGCGATCCTGAAGGGCCTCGGCGCCCATCCGAACGTCGCGGCATTCCTCGACGAATTCTTCCAGCCGATCGGGCGGGCCGCGCCCGAGCTCGCGGGCCACGTGATGCGATTCGTCGGCAACCTGCGCGGCGACGTGCTCGGCACGATCGGACTCGTGTTCCTGGTGATCGCGGTCGTCTCGACGATGCGCAAGGTCGAGGCGAGCTTCAACGCGATCTGGCGGATCACCAAGCCTCGTGGCGCGTTGCGGCGCCTCGCGGAGTACCTCGGCGTCGTGGTCGTCAGTCCCGCGCTGCTCGCGACCGCGCTCGGGCTGCTCGCGGCCGCGCACGACAGCCCGTTCGCGCGCTGGCTGCACGCGATGCTGCCGCTGCAGTGGACCTTCTCGGTGCTCGGCAAGGCGGTGCCCTACGTCGTCGTGATGGCCGTGTTCACGACGATGTACGTGCTGATTCCGAACGCCCGCGTGAAGCCCGTCGCGGCGATCGCCGGCGGCGTCGGCGCCGGCGTGCTGTGGGCGCTGGTCGGACGGATCTACACCGCGCTGATCGTCGGTTCGTCGGGGCTGATCGCGGTCTACACGAGTTTCGCGGTCGTGCTGACGACCCTGATTTGGCTGTACCTCAGCTGGCTGATCCTGTTGGTCGGCGCGCAGCTCGCGTTCTACGTGCAGAACCCGCAATACTTGCGCGATGAACGGCGCGCGGTCGCCGCGGGCGCGCGCGAACGCGCCGCATTCTCGATCATGTACTGCCTCGGCCGGGATCATCGGGACGCGGGGGACGGATGGTCGCCGGCCCGGCTCGCGGACGCGCTCGACCTCGGCGGCGCGGCACTCGATCGGCTGATCGAGGATCTCGGGCGCGCCGGATTGCTCGCGGCGGGCGACGGCACGGTGCGGCTCGGGCGGGACCCGCGCACGATTCGGCTGGCCGAGGTGCTCGACGCGGTCCACGGGCCGCTCGCCGCGCAAACCGCCGCCGCGGCACGCGCCGCGGCGCCGGCCGATGCGCTGGCGCGGGCGCTCGAGCGCGCGGCGCGCGACGTGCTCGCGGGACGCAGCCTCGCGGACTGGATCGCCTCGTCCTGACCCGGGCGGGATCCGGCCGCGCTCAGTCGCCCGCGATCGTCATCTCCGCGATCAACAGCGACCCGACGCGCACCCCGCCCCGATCGTCGACGTCGTCGCCGGCGGCGGCGATGCCGGCGAGCATCGTCGACAGCCCGCCCGCGATCGTGATCTCGGCAACCGGGAACTGGATCTGCCCGTTCTCGACCCAGAAGCCGGCGGCACCCCGCGAATAGTCGCCGGTCACGGTGTTCACGCCCTGCCCCATCAGTTCCGTGACGTAGAGCCCGCGATCGAGCGCGCGCAGCAGCGACTCGAGTCCGCCGGTGACCGTCGGTGCGACGACCAGGTTGTGCGCGCCGCCCGCATTGCCGGTCGTCACCAGCCCGAGCTTTCGCGCCGAATAACTCGACAGCAAGTAGCCGGTGAGCATGCCGTCGTCGATCAGCTCGCGATCCTTGGTGGTCACGCCCTCGTCGTCGAACGGCGCGCTGGCGACCGCCTTGGGGATGTGCGGGCGCTCGCCGATCGAGAAGCCCCGCGGGAACACGCGCCGGCCGACCGCATCGAGCAGGAACGAGGCGCGACGATACTGGCTCGTGCCGCTGATCGCCGCGGCGAAGTGGCCGATCAGCCCCCGGGCGACCTCCGCGGCGAACAGCACGGGCGCGCGCTGCGTCGTGAGCTTGCGCGGGCCGAGCCGCGCGATCGTCCGGCGCGCGCTCTCGCGGCCGACGTCGGCGCCGTCCTGCAGGTCGCGCCAGTCTCGAGCGGTGGTGTACCAGTAGTCGCGCTGCATTTGCTCACCCGTGCCGGCGAGGACCGCGCAACTCAGGCTGTGCAGGGTCGTCGGATAGCCGCCGATGAACCCGTGCGAATTGCCGTAGACGTGCAGCGCGCGGTGGGTCCCGAGCGATGCGCCTTCGGAATTGTTGATCCTCGGATCGTAGGCGAGCGCAGCCGCCTCGCACGCGCGTGCGCGCTCGATCGCCGCTTCGGCCGCGAGGTTCCACGGGTGCGCGAGATCGAGATCCGGGACCGACGCCGCCATCAGCGCCTCGTCCGCGAGGCCGGCGCAGGGGTCCTCGGCGGTGAACCGGGCGATGCTGCAGGCCTTCGCGACCGTATCGTGAACCGCGTCACGCGTGAAGTTCGCGGTGCTCGCCGAGCCCTTCCGGCCCCCGAAATACACCGTGACGCCGAGGCCGCGGTCCCGCTGGTACTCGAGCGTCTCCACCTCGCCGAGGCGCACGCCGACCGATAGCCCGACGTTCTGGCCGACCGACGCTTCGGCCTGCGAAGCGCCGCGCAACGCGGCCTCCGAGAGCGCGTGCGCGATGATCGACTCGAGGTCCTTCTCGTTCATGGGGGTCGGCTCGTGGGCTGCGATCGCCATCGGCTCTCCTGCTCGCCCGGGCATCCGGGCGCTGCCGGCATTGTACCGGGCCGGGCCGGATTGCGTCGGCTGAAGGGACGTACGGGTGATAGCATGGTGCGCATGGCGAGCAGCGAGGAACCGGTGGACGCGACCGACCCCGGCGTCGAGCGTCCGAGCAAGAGCGCGCGCAAGCGCGCGGCCGCCTCGCTCCAGGATCTCGGCGTCGAACTCGCCGGGTGGCCGGACGCGGAACTCGACGCGCTGGGTCTGCCGGATGGACTGGCCGGGGCGATCCGGGAGTTGCGCCGTCTGCGTGCGCACGGCGCCCAGCTGCGCCAGCGCCAGTACATCGGCAAGCTGATGCGCCGGATCGATCCGGAGCCCGTGATCGCGCGGATCGACGCGCGCAAGCACGAGCACGACCGGCAGGTGCGCGCATTCCAGCAGATCGAGCGCTGGCGCGACCGGCTGCTCGGTGCGGAGGCCGCCGCGATCGACGATTTCCTCGCGGCCCATCCGGCCGCGGACCGCGCGACGCTCCTGCGCCTGGTCGAGGCGGCCCGCGGCGAACGTGCCGCGGGGCGACCGCCGGCGGCGGCGCGCGAGCTGTTCGCCCATCTGAGACAGTGGATCCGTTGATCGTTTGGTACACTGGAGCGCTCATGAACGCGCTGATCGGCATCATCATGGGTTCCGCTTCCGATTGGGAAACGATGCAGCCCGCCGCGCAGATGCTCACCGAGCTCGGGATCGCTCACGAGGTGCGGGTCGTGTCCGCGCACCGGACGCCCGACCTGCTGTTCGAGTACGCCGCCACCGCGCGCGCCAGAGGCCTGAAGGCGATCATCGCCGGCGCCGGCGGCGCGGCGCACCTGCCGGGCATGACCGCGGCCAAGACCTCGGTGCCGGTGCTCGGCGTCCCGGTGCAGTCGAAAGCGCTGAACGGTCTCGACTCCTTGCTGTCGATCGTGCAGATGCCGGCCGGGGTCCCGGTCGCGACCTTCGCGATCGGCGGCGCCGGCGCGAAGAATGCGGCCCTGTTCGCGGCCGCGATCGTCGCGAACGAATCCCCGGAAGTTCGCGCCGCGCTCGATGCGTTCCGTGCGGCGCAAACCGCTGCCGTGCTGTCGCGGCCCGACCCCCGGGCTCCGTGACCGGGGCGATTCCCAGCCGGGTCGGGATCGTCGGCGCCGGACAGCTCGGCCGCATGCTCGCGCTCGCGGCCGCGCCGCTCGGACTGCGGTGCCTGTTCCTCGACCGCAGCGCCGCCGCGCCCGGCGCGCAGCTCGCGCCGATACTCGTCGGCGAGCTCACCGATCCGGCGTTGCTCGCGGAGCTCGCGAAGCGTAGCGACGTGCTGACGTTCGACTGGGAAAACATACCCGCGAGCGCGCTCGCGCCGCTCGCGCGCACGATCCCGATCCGCCCCGGCCCGGCCGCACTCGAGGCGTCCCAGGACCGGCTGGCGGAGAAGGCGCTGTTCACCCGGCTGCGGATCCCGGTCACGCCGCACGCCGCGGTCGACGGCCGCGCGGATCTCGAGCGCGCGGCGCGCCGCCTCGGCTTGCCCGGCCTGCTGAAGACCCGCCGCCTCGGCTACGACGGCAAGGGCCAGGTGCTGCTCCGCGACCGCACGGACTTCGAGCGCGCGCTCGAAATGCTCGGCGAACGCGATCTGATCTACGAGAAGCACCAGCGGTTCTCGCTCGAGGTGTCGATCGTCGGCGCGCGCGGGATCGGCGGCGAGATCGCACCCTACCCGCTGTCGGCGAACACGCATCGCGATGGAATCCTGCGCTACGGGATCGCGCCGTACCACGACGAGGCGCTCGAACGTCTCGCGGTTTCCTACCTGCGCCGCGTGATGCGCAGCCTCGATTACGTCGGCGTGCTGGCGATCGAGTTCTTCGTGGTGAATGGACGATTGCTCGCCAATGAGATGGCGCCCCGGGTGCACAATTCCGGGCATTGGACCATCGACGGCTGCGTGACCAGCCAGTTCGAGAATCATCTGCGCGCGATCTGCGGGCTGCCGCTCGGCAGCACCCGCGCGCTGGGCCACACCGCGATGATCAATTTCCTCGGCTCGATGCCGGACCGGGAGGCGTTGCTGCGGATCGAGGGGCTCGCGTACCACGATTACGGCAAGGAGCCGCGCCCGGGACGCAAGCTCGGCCACTGCACGATCGTCGGCGCGCGCGCGAAGGACCGCGATGCCGCGATGCAAAATGCCCTAAAATCGATTCGCTGGACGTAGGCGGAACGGCCGATGCCGTTCGAAACGGACCCTAGGCGGTTGGCGTGATGTATCTAGAACTCTTCCGGCTTCGCGATCTCCCGTTCCGGCTGAGCCCGGACCCTCAGTTTCTCTACCTGAGCAAGCAGCACGCCCGGGCGAAGGCGTACATGGAGTCGACGATCTGGTTCACCGACGGCTTCGTCGTGATCACCGGCGAAATCGGCGCGGGCAAGACCACGTTGATCGAAACCTTCCTGCGCGAGCTGCAGCCGGACACGGTCGTCGCGCAGATCAATCAGACCCAGCTCTCGCCGACCGCGTTCCTGCAAACGGTGCTGGTGCAGTTCGGCTTTTCCCCGTTCAGCATGAAGAAGGCCGAGGTGCTCGCGACACTGAACGACTTCCTGATCGAGCAGCACGCGGCGGGCCGCCGGGTGCTGTTGATCGTCGATGAAGCACAGAACCTGAACAACAAGGTCCTCGAGGAAGTCCGGATGTTGTCCGGCATCGAGACGACCAAAGACAAGGCGCTGCGCATCATCCTGGCCGGTCAGCCGGAGCTCAACGACAAGCTGAATGCGCGGGAATTCGTGCAACTCGCGCAGCGCGTGCGGCTGCGGTTCCATTTGACCGCGCTGACCTCGGAGGAGACCACGGCGTACGTGGATCACCGCCTCGAGGTGGCGGGCGCCGAGGGCCGCCGGATCTTCGCCGAGGAGACCTATCCGGTGATCTTCCGTTACACCGGCGGCGTGCCACGCCTGATCAACACCCTGTGCGACACCGCGATGATGGCGGCGTTCGCGCGCGAGTCCGACTGCGTGCTGCAGGAGGATCTCGGCGCGGCGATCCAGGAACTACAGTGGGTCGAGTACGCGTCTCGGACGAACCGGATGCATGCGCCCACCCTCGTGAACGCCGCCGCGCTCGACGCGGCGGCGGCCGGGCCCGCGGTCGGGCGGATCCTGGTCGCACACCGCGGCGAGACCACGATCGAGCGCGAGCTGCGGCCGGGTCGGTTGGTGATCGGGCGAACCCCCGACAACGACCTGCAGATCGACAGCAAGTTCGTGAGCCGCCATCACTGTCAGATCCTCAGCAGCACCGACTCGTGCCTGATCGAGGACCTGAACAGCACGAACGGGATCTTCGTGCGCTCCAAGCGCATCCGACGCCACAACTTGAACGACGGCGACGTCGTGGTGATCGGCGAGCACGAGATCACCTACCTCGACGAGCGCGCGCCGCGCACGCGTCACCGGGCCGAGGTCGCGGGCACCGATACCGTGGTGCTCGACAAGACCTAGCGTCGCGAGGATCGCGCCGCGACCGCGGGCGGCGGAATCGGTTCGCCACTGTAGCGGCGGCGCATTTCCCGCCAACCGCGGCGGCGTAGCTGGATCGTCAGCGCGGCGATCAACGCGACGATCCCGATCGAGAACGTCGCGGCCACGCGCCAGTCGCGGGTGTCGATGGCGGACAGGCCGAGCGCGAACGCGCCGATCGCCGCGTAGGCGGTCGGCAGGGATTCGTAGATCAGGCCCGGCAGTCGCACATCCGTCTCCGCTGAAGATCGCGGTTCGCCGGAACGGATCCTAGCGCGAGACCGCGGGCATCGGCGGCCCATTTGACTAAAACCGATCCGATGGCGCCGCACCGCCGGCGGGGGGTCCCGCGGGGTAGACGCGACCGCGCGTGGCTCTTATCCTTTCGGGCTTGTTGCGGCCGGGGTGCCGCCGCCGGGAAACGCGCACGGTGTCCACGTCACGGACACCGCAGGGAGTCGTCGGATGCGAATGAAGCCAAGCTGCCTCGCCGGGCTCCCGGTGCTCCTCGCCGCGCTGTGCGCCGGGGGCGCGGTCGCGGCGACCGCTCCCTCGCCCGGCGCGCCGCCGACCGCCGCGCAGACCGTCCCGGCATCGCCGGCGCTGCCTCCGGGCCTGCACCGCACCCTGCGCGACGCGCACCGCATCACGCACGGAAGTGTGACGATCGGCGGGCATCCGATCCGTTACGAGGCCGAGGCGGGTGTGATGGTCGTTCACATCGGCGATCCGATGGACGAGGACGCGCCACCGCCGGGTGCCGGCGGCGAGGCCGCGGCGCAGCCGCCCGCCGCGAGCATGTCGTACGTCGCGTATTTCAAGGGCGAGCACGAGGATCCGCGCCGGCCGATCACCTTCCTCTACAACGGCGGCCCCGGATCGTCGACGATCTGGCTGCACATGGGCGCGTTCGGCCCGGTCCGCGTCGTGGTCTCCGGCGACCGGCACGTGCCGTCCGCCCCGTACGAAGTGGTGAACAACGAGTACAGCCTGCTCGATGCGAGCGACCTCGTGTTCGTCGACGCGCCCGGAACGGGGTTCGGCCATCTGCGGGGCAAGGACAAGGAGAAGGCGTTCTGGGGCGTCGACCAGGACGCGCATGCATTTGCGAACTTCATCGTGCAATTCCTGTCGGCGCACGATCGCTGGAATTCGCCGAAATTCCTGTTCGGCGAGAGTTACGGGACCACGCGCTCGGCCGCGCTGATCAACGTGCTGGAGAACGACAAGTCGATCGACTTCAACGGCGTGATCCTGCTCTCGCAGATCCTGAATTTCGACGACAGCATCGATGCGCCGCAGTTCAACCCGGGCGTCGACCTTCCGTACGAGCTCGCGCTGCCCTCGTACGCGGCGACCGCCTGGTACCACCACAAGCTGCCCGGCGCGCCCGCGAAGCTCGACGAGCTGCTGCCCGCGGTGGAGCAATTCGCGCTCGGCGCGTACGCGCAGGCGCTCGACGCGGGCAACGCGCTCGGCGCGGACCGCAAGGCCGCGATCGCGCAGCAGCTGCACGACTACACGGGTCTTCCGGTCGCGTACCTCGAGCAGGCGGACCTGCGGATCAACGGCGGCGAGTTCGAGAAGACCCTGCTCGGTCCCGACACGACCACGGGCCGCCTCGATGCGCGCTTCGCCGGGCCGACGCTCGACCCGATGAGCAAGGAAGCGGGCTACGACCCGCAGTCGTCGGCGATCGCGTCCGCGTACGTGTCCGCGTTCAACGACTACGTGCGCACCCGCCTGAAATTCGGCGATGCGATGATCTACAAGCCCGAGATCGACCTGTGGAAGACCTGGGACTACACCCATCAGCCGCCGGGCGCTCCGGCAAAGCTCCCCGGGCCGACGAACGTGATGCCGGATCTCGCGGCGGCGATGCAGCAGGACCCGGATCTCAAGATTCAGCTCAACGGTGGATACTACGATCTGGCGACGCCGTTCTTCGCGGCGATGTTCGAGATGCAGCACCTGCCGATGCAAGCCTCCCTGGAGAAAAACATCGAAATGCATTTCTATCCGTCGGGACACATGGTGTACGTCTACGAGCCGGCGTTGAAGGCGTTGCACGCGAATGTCGCGGCGTTCATCGAACGCAACAGCCGGCGATAGAGCCGGGCCGGCGAGGCTCGGCCGTGCGCCCCGGTTCCGATAGGCGCCGATGAACCGAAACGCGACGCAAACGGCGACCGCGCGCCGGCGCCTGCCCCCCGGGTGGCGGATGTTCCTGACCGTGATGGGTCCGGGACTCGTCGTGATGCTCGCCGATACCGACGTCGGCAGCATCATCACGGCCGCACAAAGCGGCGTGCAGTGGGGCTACCGGCTGCTGCTGCTGCAAGCCCTGCTGATCCCGGTGCTGTTCGTCGTCCAGGAGCTCACCGTGCGGCTCGGGCTGTTCACCGGCAAGGGGCACGGCGAACTGATCCGGGAGACCTTCGGACGCGGCTGGGCGTGGGTTTCGGTCGGCAGCCTCGGCGTGGCCGCGATCGGCGCGCTGTTGACCGAATTCTCCGGCGTGGCGGCGGTCGGCGGTCTCTACGGGATTCCGAAGGTCGCGAGCCTCGGATGCAGCGCGTTGTTCCTGTTGCTGGTCGTGCTGACCGGCACCTATCGCCGCGTCGAGCGCGTCGCGATCGCGCTGGGGCTGTTCGAATTCGCGTTCTTCCTCGTCGCGTACCGGTCTCATCCGGACCCGGTTGCGCTCGCGCACGGCCTCACCCAGCTGCCGTTCGGGGATCGAGGCTATCTGTACCTCGTCGCCGCGAACATCGGCGCGGTGATCATGCCGTGGATGATCTTCTATCAGCAGTCCGCGGTCGCGGACAAGAAGCTCGGTCCCGAGCACTACGCGTATGCTCGCTGGGACACGGCGATCGGCTCGGTGATCACGCAGGCGGTGATGGCGGCGATCCTGGTCGCGGCGGCCGCGACGATCGGCCGGACCGGCGCGAAGTCGAGCCTCAATAGCATCGGCGACATCACCGCGGCGCTGTCGCCGATCCTCGGGTCGAGCGCCGGTCGACTGGTGTTCGCGCTCGGCACGCTCGGCGCCGCCATGGTCGCGGCGATCGTGGTATCGCTCGCGGCGGCCTGGGGATTCGGCGAGGTCACCGGCTACCGGCATTCGCTCGAGCATCATCCGCTCGAGGCCCCGTGGTTCTACGGCGTCTATGCGGTCGCGGTGATCGGCGGGGCCATCGGGATCGGGCTCGCCCCCGACCTCGTCGCATTGAACATCGGGGTCGAGGTGATGAACGCATTGATGCTGCCGGTCGTGCTCGGATTCCTGGTGCTGCTCGCGTTCCGGGGCTTGCCGCCCGCGCATCGACCGCGCGGCGCCTATGCGTGGATCGTCGTGGGCGTCTCGGTGCTCATCGCCGGACTCGGGCTATTCGCGGGGATCGCCGGGATCTGAGGCGCGCCGCCGCGTCGCCACGCCGAGCACGATGGTCGCCATCGCCGCCGAGGCGAACGCGTAGAAATACGGCACGGCCGGACCGACCGTGAACAGTGCGCCCATCGCGAGATTCGACAGGAACTGACCGAGGCTGCGCGAGACCGACAGGAATCCCATCCCGCGGGTCAGGCGGCGGTGCTCGACCAGCGACGACACCAGGGTCGGCTCGAAGGTCTCGACGGCGCCCATGCCGAAGCCGAGCAGCCCGACCGCGAGATAGAGCGCGGGTTCCGGGGCCCGCCACAGCGCGCACAGGCCGATCGAGCACGAGCCGAGCGCCGACGGTAGATAGCCGAGCGACCACAGCGGCCGCGCGGCGCCGCCGCGGCGCCGGCCGAGCACGTAGCCGCTCAAGGCGGACACGCCGAGATAGACCAGGTACGCGAACACGCCCGCCTCGAAACCCGGGCGCGTCGCGCGGCCGCCGGCCGCGGTCAGGATCGGGAATCCGAGATTGTAGAAACTGAAGCCGTACAGCGTTGCCGCGGCGAGCAGCGCGGTGAGCAACGCGCGGTTCCCGCGATCCGCTCGACCGGCCCCGTCGCGCGGCGTCGCCGCGACGTACACGGTCTCGCGCCGCACGAACGACAGCAGCGCGGTCGACACCGCGAGCGGCGCCACCGCGAGCAGCAGGATGGTGCCGAGCGGGACGCCCGTCGCCAGGAACAGCAACACCGCGAGCGCGGACAGCATCCCGCCCGCGATGTCGAGCGCATGCAGCGTCCCGAACGCGAGCGCGCGGGTATCGGGCGGCGTGACCTCGACGAGCATCGCGCGGCGCGCGGGGCTGCGGAAGTAGCGCGCCCACCAGCCGAGCGCGAACAGCGTCGCGGCCACCGCCGGGCTGCGCGCGACCCCCGCCAGCGCCATCAGCGGGATCAGCGAATTGCCGATGATCGCGATGCGTTTCTTGTCGAAGCGATCGCCGGCGAGGCCGCCGAGATACGCAAACAACGCGCCGCCGCCGAACGCCACGGCGGTCGCGAGGCCGTACGCGACCAGCGTCGCGTGCAGATGCATCACGAGCAGCAGCGGAAAGAGCGCGGCGACGCCCTGGTAGCCGAGATCCGCGAAGAACGCGGAAAAGCACAGAAGATACGCGTCGCGCCCGAGGCGTCCGCCGCCGGGCTCGGCCGCCACGTCCGTCAACCCGTGCCGCCGACGGTCAGTGCATCGATCCGCAGGGTCGGCTGGCCGACGCCGACCGGCACCGACTGGCCCTCCTTGCCGCAGGTGCCGACGCCGGCATCGAGTTTCAGGTCGTCGCCGACCATGCTCACCCGCGTGAGCACGTCGGGCCCGTTGCCGATCAAGGTCGCGCCCTTGACCGGCGCGCCGATCCGGCCGTGCTCGATCAGGTACGCCTCGCTCGCCGAGAACACGAACTTGCCCGACGTGATGTCGACCTGCCCGCCCCCGAAGTTGACCGCGTACAGGCCCCGCTCGACCGACGCGACGATGTCCCCGGGCGCGTGGCGGCCGGCGCGCATGTAGGTGTTCGTCATCCGCGGCAGGGTCATGTGCGCGAACGACTCGCGGCGGCCGTTCCCGGTCGGCGGCAGCTTCATCAAGCGGGCGTTCAGCTTGTCCTGCAGATAGCCTCGCAGGATCCCGTCCTCGATCAGCACCGTGCACCGGGTCGGCGTGCCTTCGTCATCGACGTTGAGCGAGCCCCGCCGCCGCTCGAGCGTGCCGTCGTCGACGACGGTGATCGATTCGGCGGCGACGCGCTCGCCGATCCGGTTGGAGAACGCGGAGGTGCCCTTGCGGTTGAAATCGCCCTCGAGGCCGTGGCCGATCGCCTCGTGCAGCAGGATCCCGGGCCAGCCGGGACCGAGCACGACCGTCATCGTGCCGGCCGGCGCGGCGATCGCGTCGAGGTTCACCAGGGCTTGCCGTACCGCCTCGCGCGCATGGACGAGCGGCAGATCGTCGCGCAGCAGCTCGTCGATCCCGAACCGCCCGCCGCCGCCGCTGTACCCCTGTTCGCGCCGGCCGCCGTGCTCTGCGATCACCGAGACGTTCACGCGCACCAGCGGGCGCACGTCGGCGACGAAGGTACCGTCGCTCGCGGCGATCAACACGACCTCGTGAACCGCGGCGAGCGAGGCCATCACCTGTTTCACGCGCGGATCGATCTGCCGCGCGTGCGCATCGACCCGCAACAGGAACGCCACCTTGTCCTCGTCGCGGACCGTTTCCAGCGGATCGATCGGCGCATAGAGTTGCCGGCCCGGCTCGCGCGACCACGCCTTGATCTCCTGCGAGTCACCGCTGCGGGCGATCGCGCGCGCGGCGCGCGCCGCCTCCTCGAGCGCCGCCGGCGCGAGCTCGTCGGTGTACGCGAAGCCGGTGCGCTCGCCGGTGACCGCGCGTACGCCGACGCCCTGCTCGATGCTATGCGCGCCCTCTTTGACGATGCCGTCGTCGAGCGACCAGGACTCCTCGCGCGAGGACTGAAAATACAAGTCGGCGTAGTCGATCCCGCGGCTCATCAGGCTGCCGAGGGCGGTCTCGATCCGGCGTTCGTCGAGACCCGCCGGAGAAAGGATCGCGCGTTCGGCGATCGCGAGTTTGGCATCGGTCATACGGGCTCCATCGCGAGTCGAGGGGACTCGAGTCGCCGGTTCTGCAGGACGGGGAATCGCGCCCGCGTCTGCGCGAGCTGGTCGAGATCGAGGTCGGCGACGACGATTCCGGCGTCGCGGACGCGGCGCGCGAGCACCTGCCCCCAATAATCGACGATCAAGGTGTCGCCGTAGGTTTCCCGGCCGCTGCTGTGCGTACCCGCTTGCGCCGGCGCGACCACGTAGCACAGGTTCTCGATCGCGCGCGCGCGCAGCAGCACTTCCCAGTGCGCGTGTCCGGTCGGCACGGTGAATGCCGAAGGCACCGCGAGCCAATCGGCGCCCTGCGCGACGAGCGCGCGGTAGAGCTCGGGGAATCGCACGTCGTAACAGACCGACAGTCCGGCGCGGCCGACCGGCGTGTCGACGACCACGATCCGGTCACCCGGCATCACGTGACGCGATTCCCGATATTGCTCGTCGCGACCCGGGATCGCGACGTCGAACAGGTGGATCTTGTCGTAGCGTGCGACGCGCCGGCCTTGCGCGTCGAACAGGAGCGATGCGTTCGCGACCCGATCCGTCGAATCGACGCGCAGGTTCACGGTCCCGGCGAGTATCCACAAGCCGAGATCGCGCGCGGTCGCGCCGAGGAACGACTGCACGCGGCCCGCGCCGTCGGCCTCCGCGACCTCCAGCTTGTCGGCGTTCTGCAAGCCGAGGAACGAGAAGTTCTCCGGCAAGCAGGCGAGCTCGGCGCCCGCGTCCTTCGCGGCGCGCAGCAATCCGCCGGCGACCGTCAGATTTTCCTCGACACGATGCGACGAGGTCATCTGGATGGCTGCGATCCGTCCCATCTATTTCCCGTCCTTCGCGCCGGCCTTTGCGATCGCGGCGGCGGCCGCCGCGTGATCGATGCTTGCCACCTTCGGATTGGTCCAACTGCCGCTGATCCGATAATAACCCCTCTCCAGACCCTGGAGCGGCTGCTTGAACACTTCCGTGAACAGCAGCACCGCGGCGCCGACGACCGGTCCGCCGGCGAGCGCGCCCGCGAGCGGCAGCGTGCTGCCGATCCGGTTGGTGACGATCGCGATTTGATCGTAGTCCTGCGCCTTCAAGCCGATTCGGCCGATCACGCCGATCTGCGCCGCGGGGCCTTTGAGCAGCACGTCGTTGGTGTAGGCGTTGCCCCCGCGCAAGGTGAACGTACCGTCCACGCGGTCGAACGCGAGTCCCTTGTCGGTGACGTCGCTGAAGTCGAGCGCGAGCCGCCGCGGCAGCGCCGCGATGCTCGCGAGGCCGAGCACCCGTCCCGCGCCGGGCTTGATGCCGAAGATCTGACCGTGCACGAGCGCGACCTTCACCCGGCCGTCGGCCTCTCGAAACGCGTCCACCGTCGGCACGCCGGTCCAGCGCAGATCGAAGTCGACCCGACCGGTCTTGCCGGCGATCACGCGCGCGTAGCCGAGGTCGGCCATCGTCTCCTCGACGTTGCCGCTCGTCAGTGCGCCGGCGAGTTGACCCCGGCCGGTGCCGGCCCCGCGCCAGTCGCCGCGCAGATGGGCGGCGAAGCTGCGGCCGGCGAACGTCATGTCGTCGAGGACCAACCCGTCGGCGACCGCGGAAATGCGCGCATGCACCGCGCCGAGCTGGCGTCCGGCCCAGGTCAATCGACCGATGCGGATCCGCGCGGCCGGCAGGTGCGACGGATCGACGTGCGGCGCGCCGGCCGTGGCGTGCGAGCCCGGCGATCGGGAGCCCGTCGTCGGCTCGATCACGTCGATCTTCGAGAAGTCGAAGTCCCAGGGCGAGGTACGCGCGCCCCCGGCCGGAACTCGCAGGGTACCGTCCGTATTCGGACCACCGAACGTGACGCGCCAGCCGCCGCCGGTCGCCGCAAGACCGAAGTCGAGGTCACGGATCCCGAGCGCCGCGTAGTCCGCCTCGCCGATCCGCAACTGTGCGCCGACGGGCACGTGCGCCAGCGCGGCGCCGTGCTGGCCCTTCGGCAGGAAGCGGCTCCAGCCACGCAGATCGAGGCGGGCGATGCGGCCCCGCAGATCGAGCACCTCGTCCGGGCCAAACCGCGGAACCGCGCCGCCGAATCCGATCGCGGCGCGCGCGAAGCGTGCGCCGGCGCCGCTCGCCTGCCACTCGAGCGCGCCTCGGGCGATCGTGCCGAGCGCAAAATCGATCCGGGGCACCGATGCACGCGGCCACTGGACTTCGACCGAGAGCGGCATCCGGCGGTCCGCGGGCTTGTCGAGCGGCGCCGGCAGCTCGACCCCGAGCCCGTCGAGATCGGACGAGAGCCGCAAGCGGCGTTCGCGCGCCGGCGCGTCGAGGATCGTGAGCCGCGCATTCCAGGCGGTCGCTCCGTCGAGTCGGCCCGCCGGCGGCAGGCCGATCGCGGTCGCGACCGCCGCGCCGTGCGCGACGCCGTCGAATTCGAGCCGGGTGCCGCTCGCCCGCGCACGCGCCGGCCGCACGCCGATCTTCAAAGGTCCGCCGAGCAAGCGGCCCGCGACGTCGGCCGCGACGATCCTCGTTTGGTTCACGGTGAAGCGCCCGCCGAGATCGCTCGCGACGAACGGCACCTCCCGTCGGCCGATCGTGACCCCCCGGAGCCGGGCGTTCACGACGACGCGGCGGTGCACGAAATCCTTGAACGGAAACATCAGGTGCACGCGGGCGCCGATCGTCCCGGTCGCGTGCCAGCCGGCGAAGGCCCCGTGCGCGATCGCGTTGATCGGGCTGTCGCGCAGGAATCGCAACGCCGTCGCGGCATCACTCGAGGTCTCGGCGCGCGCGGTCAGCACCGCATCGCGAAAATCCGCGATCCTCACCCGCGCGGCGGAGATCGGCAAGCGGTCGATCGTCGCGTGTCCGACGCGAATCGTGAGACCTTGATCGAGGAACCGAACGTCCGCGGCCGCCTCCCGCATCGCCGGCCAGCCGCGCGCGAATCGCACCGTCGCCCCGTCGACCTGCAGGTGCGCGAGGAACACGCCACTGCCGTCGCGGAACGGAAAGTGTCGAAGCGGTCCGCGCAGGACGACCTCGCCCGACGGCACGGCTCCGCCGAGGAACGCTTGATCGAGCCACGCGAGCGCCTTCGGATGCAGGGTCGCTCGGGGTAGGTACAGGGACGCGTCGGCGAGCCGGCCATTGCGCAGCCTGGCGACGAGGTCGAGCCTCGGCGAGTGGCCGGCGCCGGGCAACCGGACCGCGGCGACGACCGCAAGCTGGCCGTCGGCGTCGTCGAGCTCCAGGTGCGGCGTCGCGATCAGCAGTCCCGTCGGCGTGCGGCTCCAGAAGACGGTTCCATCGAGCGCGTCGAAACCGATCGGTCGCGGCCATTGTGCGGGCCAGTCGACGATCAACGAACGCGACGCGAACGCGACGTGACCGGCGTTCTGGTCGCCGGCCAAGGCGCCGCTCAGCCCGTGGACCCCCGGGGATCGTCCGGATGCCGCGAAACCGGCGTCTTGGAAACGGGCGCGCACCTGAAACCGCCAGGGCGCCGTCGAATTCGCCCGCTCGAGCGCCAGGCTCGCGTCGCGCCATTCCCCGGTTGGCGCCAGCGCGATCAACCGCGCCCGCGTGGAGTTCGGCGGCAGCAGCGCGGCCAGCGGCAACAGGTTGTCGGCGCGCAGATAACTCGCTTGCGCGCGCAAATCGAGACCACCGCCGCGGATCCCCCGCCAGCTCACGTCGAATCGCGACGGGGGATCGGTACGGCCATCGCGTTGCGCCTGCACCCGCCGGCCGGCGAGCGTCCACCGATCCCCCGCGTGCGTCAGTTGCAAGTGGCCGGCGATTCGGTCGAATCGCGCGAGCGTTCCCCCGCTCGCGCGCGCGACGACCCGGGTCGCGGAGAAGTCGAAACTGGCGTGCGACAGGTCGCGGCCGGCGCCGGTCGCGACGAGTCGGAAGGCGCCGCTTCCGGATCGGAGATGGCCGAGCGTGTCGGGCAGCAACCGCCGCCACCCCGCGAACGACACGCCGCGGGTCGCGAACGTCGCATGCCAGCGCGGCGCGTCGGACGCGCCGAGGCCGTCGGCGAACCCGCCGAAGCGCAGCTCGCCGCCGAGTTCCGCCGGCAAGCGCGCGTCGAGGCTCACCTGCACGGTGCCCCCGTCGCGCCGCGCGAAGAAATCGACGTGGTCGAGGATCAGCTGCGGCAGGCGGCGGTTCCAGCCGGTCACGGTCAACCGGCCGTTGCGGATCGACAGAATCCCCGGAGGCAGATCGCTCGGACGAAACGCCGCCGCCGTCGAGCGCGCGTCGTGCACGCCGATCCCGGCCGCCAGCGAGAACCGCGCCGGCCCGGTGCGCGCGATCACGATGGTCGGGGAATCGAGGCCGATCCGCGGCGTGAACAATCGGCCGCTGGTCAGCACCCGCCAGACGTCGATTCCGATGCGGCCGCGGGCCGCCTTCGCGAGCACCCGCCGATCGTCCGCGGAGCGCAGTTCGAGATCCCGGAACGAGAGTTCCGGGCCGTACCAACGCAGCGCCGGAGAGACGCGGCTGAAGCGCACGTGCAAGCCGGTCTGCCGGTAGACCCAGGCGCGGATCTCGCCCTGGTATCGCGGCACCCGGTCGATCGCGATCTTCGTCGCGAGCATCGCCGCGAGCAGCAGCGAGATCGCGATCGCCGCGCCGATGCCGAGGATCTTCGCAAGCCGCCGCAACAGCATTTACATCAGGACGACGTCGTACTGGTCGACCGCGTAGAGGGCTTCCGTCTGCAGGCGGATGGGTTTGCCGACCGCGATCTCGGTCTCCCCGAGGGCGGCGGATTCCTCGTCGAGCAGCCGCTCGATCACGTCCTGATGTGCGAGGACCATGAGCTCCTGACACTCGAATTGACGCGATTGGCGGAGGATTTCACGAAATATCTCGTAGCACACCGTCTCGGCCGTCTTCACGAACCCGCGTCCCTCGCACGTGGGACACGCCTGGCACAGCAAATGTTCCAGGCTCTCGCGAGTGCGCTTGCGGGTCATTTCGACGAGTCCCAGCGGCGACACCGACGAGATGCTGGTCTTCACGTGGTCGGTCGCGAGTGCGCGCTCGAGCGCCTGGATCACCTGCCGGCGATGCTCCGCCTCCTCCATGTCGATGAAGTCGATGATGATGATGCCCCCGAGGTTGCGCAAGCGCATCTGTCGGGCGATCGCGACCGCGGCCTCCAGGTTCGTCCGGAAGATCGTCTCCTCGAGGTTGCGGTGCCCGACGAACGCGCCGGTGTTGACGTCGATCGTCGTCATCGCCTCCGTCTGGTCGATGATCAGGTAGCCGCCGGATTGCAGCGGCACCTTGCGGTCGAGCGCCTTCTGGATCTCCTCCTCGACGTGGTGCAGGTCGAACACCGGCCGCGGCGCCGCGTACAACTCGATCCGCGCCGAGGCTTCCGGCATGAACGTCTCGGCGAACTCCTGCATCTCGCGATACGCGGTGCCCTGGTCGATCGACACGCGCGCGACGTCCGGTCGCAGGAGATCCCGGAGGATGCGCAAGTGCAGCGGCAGATCGGCGTGCACCAAGCTCCCCGCGGGGGTGCGCAGGCCCTTGTGACGCACGACCTCCCAGAGCTTGCGCAGATAGATCATGTCCCGGCACACCGCCTCGGCCGCGGCATCCTCCGCGGCCGTGCGCACGATGAATCCTCCGTCGTCGTCCGGCTCCACCAGGCCTTGCACCGCGCTCCGCAACCGTTCGCGCTCCGCCTCGTCCTCGATCCGCGCCGAGACGCCGACACCGTGCCCCTGAGGCATGTACACGAGATACCGCGACGGCAGCGTGATGAAGGTGGTGAGCCGGGCTCCCTTGGTGCCGAGCGGGTCCTTGACGACCTGCACCAGGATCTCGTCGCCCTCGGCGAGCAGCGAGCGGATCCCCTCCGGCCGCGACGGCTCGATGCCGATGTCGGTGTGGCGTGGGTCGAGGATATCCGACGCGTGCAGGAACGCGGTCCGCTCCAGGCCGATATCGACGAACGCGGCCTGCATGCCGGGCAGGACCCGGGAGACGCGTCCCTTGTAGATGTTGCTGATGAACCCACGGCGGCTCGCGCGCTCGAGGAACAGTTCTTGCAGCACGCCGCCCTCGACGACCGCGGCGCGCGCCTCGTGCGAATTCGCGTTGATCAGGATCTCCACGCTCATCGCGGACGCCACCGAGGTACGCCGGCCGTGCTCAGCAACGCGGCGGTTTCGAACAGCGGCAGCCCGACCACGCCCGAATAGCTCCCCTTCAAGTCGCTGACGAATACCGCCGCGTAACCCTGGATCGCGTAGCCGCCCGCCTTGCCGCGCGGCTCGCCGGTCCGCCAGTACGAGTGGCGCTCGGCCTCGTCGATCGACCGGAAGGAGACTTCGCTACGGCTGAGCTGCGCGCGCGCGCCCTCGTTCGAGCGCAGCACGACCGCGGTGAACACGCGGTGCGTCCGGCCGGAGAGCAGTTCGAGCATCGCGACGCCGTCGGGTTCGTCGATGGGTTTGCCGAGGATCCGGTCATCGATTTCGACGGTCGTGTCGGCCCCGAGCACCGGCGCGTCGCCGGTTCGCGCCCAGACGGCTTCGGCCTTCTGCTCGGCGAGCCGGCGCACGTACCCCTCCGGCGGCTCCCCGGAGCGCGGCGATTCATCGACGTCCGCCTCGACCGCGCGGAAGGGCACGCCGATCTGCGCGAGCAGTTCGCGCCGCCGCGGCGAAGCCGAGGCCAGGTAGATGAATTCCGCGGGCATCGCGAGCAGGATAGCCGAAACGGACCCGCGCCCGCGACGGCGCTCAGGCCCGGTGGTAAGGATGGCCCGCGAGGATGCTCGCCGCGCGGTAGATCTGTTCGGCCACCAGCACCCGCACCAGGCCGTGCGGGAAGGTGAGCGGCGACAGCGACCAGCGGAACTCGGCGCGGTCGAGGCACGCCGGCGCCAATCCGTCGGGGCCGCCGATCAGCACCGCGAGCGGCCGGCCGGCCTGCAGCCGCCGCGCGAGCCACTCGGCGAGCGTCGCGGTGCCGAACGCGGTCCCCGCGACGTCCATCGCGACGACGTAGTCCCCCGCGCGCAAGGCCGCGAGCATCGCGGCACCCTCGCGGGCGACCGCCGCCGTTGGCGCCTCGCCGTCGCGCCGCGGAGCGAGCGGAATCTCGACGAGTTCGAGGGCGAGCGGGCGGCGCAGCCGCCGCTGGTAGTCGCGAAACCCGGCGCCGACCCACTCCGGCAGGCGCGTGCCCGCGGCGATGAGCCGGCACCTCATGCGCGGCGGCGCTCGCGGCCGGTCAGCCGTGACCGCCCGGGCGTCGGGTCGACTTGAGGTCCCACAGCTTCTCCAGGCCGTAGAACTCGCGGACACGCGGCAACATCAGGTGCACGATCGTGTCGCTCAAGTCGATCAGGACCCATTCGCCGTCGCGCAGCCCCTCGACGCCGTGCGGCCGGAAGCCGGCCTCCTTCGCCTTCGCGACGACGCGCTCGGCGATCGAGCGCACGTGCCGGTCGGAGGTTCCGCTCGCGATCACCATTCGATCGGCGATGTCGGTGGCGCCGCGCACGTCGAGCTCCGTGACCGACTGCGCTTTCATGTCGGCCAGCGCGTCGCGGATGACCGCCTCGAGCGTCGGTTTCGCGGGAGCAGGCTTCGCGGCGCCACGGCGCCGCGGCGCCGCGGTCTTCTTCTTCGCAGGCCGCTTCTTCGCGGCCGGTGTCTTCGTCTTCACGCTCACTGGTTGACTCGTGCTTTGGTGTAACAGTTCGCCTCGATGATCAGCTGCCGCACGGCATCCGGCATCAAATAGCGCGGATCGCGCCCCATCGCGATCGACTGGCGCACGTCGGTCGAGGAGATCTCGAGCTGCGTGACGGCGTGCACGACGATGCAGCCCGCGCGCGATTCGTGCAGATCGCCGATACGCCCGGTCCCGTGGTCGACGAGCAGTTCGCCGAGCGGACCCATCCCCGGTGCGCGCCATCCCGGCCGGTGCGCGACCACCAGATGCGCGAGCTGCAGGAGCTCGCGCCACTGATACCACTTCGGCAGGCTGAGGAACGCGTCCATTCCGACGATCATGCACAGGCTTCGATCGGGATTTTCGTGATGCAGCTCGGCGAGGGTCTCGACCGAGTACGAGGGTCCGGTCTTGCGAATCTCGCGATCGTCGACGACGAAGCCCGGCTGGCCCGCGATCGCGGCTTCGACCATGCGCAAGCGCAGCGCCGGCTCCGCGAGCGGCCGTTCCCGGTGCGGCGGATTGCCGGCCGGCACGAAGCGGATCTCGCGCAGTCGCAGCGCTTGCTGTAGCTCGAAGGCGGTGCGCAGGTGCGCGTAGTGGATCGGGTCGAACGTCCCGCCGAAGATGCCCATCGGATTCATCCGGCTACCCTGCCTGAAACGCGCTGCGGTTGCAAAGCGCCGGCGAGCGTTGCGGCGAGCCCCGCGAGCTCGGTCCACGGGTCTCCCGGCGAGACCCCTTTCACGACCCGGTCCGCGCGCGCCGCGGCGGCGAGCAACGCGGGCAGCGGCAGCGCGTCGAGCCTCGCGAGCGCACGCTCGGACGGTGTCGCCGCCTGGCTCCAGCCGCCGCGCTCGGGCGCGCGCTGGCGGCGCCGATGGCGCGCCTGCCACAAGCCGCGCAGTTCGCGGACCAGCGCCCACAGAACGAGCGCGGGCTCTCGACCTTCGCTGCGCAACCCGTCGAGGATGCGCAGCGCGCGAGCGGCGTCGCCGTCGGCCGCGGATGCGGCGAGCTGGAACACGTCGTAGCGGGCGCTGTCGGCGACCACCCGTTTCGCGAGCTCGAGATCGATGCGCTCGCCGTTCGCGAGCAACACCAGATTCTCCAGTTCCTGCTTGGCCGCGAGCAAGTTGCCTTCGACGCGGTCGGCGATCAACCGCGCCGCCTCGGCATCGAGATCGTGGCCGAGCCGCCGCGCGCGCCCGCGCAGCCAGTTCGGCAACTCGTCGACGCGCACCGGCCAGACGGTGACCCAGACGCCGTGCTCGGCGATCCCGCGGACCCACGCGGCGTCGGTCGTCTTGCGGTCGAGCTTGCCGCTCACCAGGAGGAGCACGAGGTCCGGCGGCGGTCGGGCCGCGATCTCGGCGATCAACGCCGCACCCTTGTCGGGCTTGCCGCTGGGAATACGCAGTTCGAAAATCCGCCGGTCGGCGAACAGCGACGGCGACCGGATCTCCTCGCGCAGGTCGTCCCAGGCGAACGTGCGATCGACGTCGAACACGCGCCGATCGGTGAAGCCGGCGGCGCGTGCCGCCGCGCGAATCGCGTCGGCCGCTTCGCCGACCAGCAGCGGTTCGTCGCCGGAGACGAGGTACGCGGGCGCGGGTCCGCGCTCGAGCGCGGCGTGCAGCTGCTCGACCTTCAGGCGCATCGCGTCCGTTGCGCCCGTCTTGCGCGGGCCACCCTCTCTATCGACGCCGGTACCGCCACGGCCGAAAGTGTATCCGGATCGAGTCACGGGCGCGCGTCGCTCGCACCGATATTGCGATGCAGCAATGCTGCGGTCGAACGAGCCGGCCGCGGTTCCTGATAATCTTCACCGGAGCGTTCCTTCGAAGGATGGGGTCTGCTGATGCCGACGATATTCGAGAAGATCATCGCCGGGGAGCTGCCCGCGACGATCGTGTATCGCGACGACCAGGTGATCGCGTTCCACGATATCCGGCCGGCGGCACCGGTGCACGTCTTGATCGTCCCGCGCAAGCCGATCCCGACGGTCGACGACGTCGCCGACGAGGATCAGAGCCTGATGGGGCACATGGTGCTCGTCGCGCGCGACCTCGCCCGCCAGCTCGGCGTCGCGCAGAGCGGCTATCGCCTGATCTTCAATTGCAACGCGCACGGGGGCCAGGAGGTATACCACCTGCACCTGCACCTGATCGGTGGTCGTCCGCTCGGACGGATGGTCGCGCAGCCTTAAGCATGCCCGAGGAACAGGCGATGTCGAACAAGAAAAAGACGGCCACCCAGCGATCCACGACTCCGGCACGA
>JAJYAM010000002.1:15925-79448 GCA_021779535.1 Pseudomonadota bacterium | reverse complement strand
TGCACCTGCACCTGATCGGTGGTCGTCCGCTCGGACGGATGGTCGCGCAGCCTTAAGCATGCCCGAGGAACAGGCGATGTCGAACAAGAAAAAGACGGCCACCCAGCGATCCACGACTCCGGCACGACGCGCGCGCCAGACGCAAGCCGCCACGACGCGCGCCGCCGGCAAGCCGACGACGAAGACGTCGGCGCCGAAGGCTGCCGCGAAGCCGGTCCCGAAGGCTGCCGCGAAGCCGGTCCCGAAGGCTGCCGCGAAGCCGGTCCCGAAGGCCGCCGCGCGATCCGCCCAAAGACCCCCCGCGGTCGCGCCGACGGCGCGTGGGGTCGGCGACCCGGCCGCGCGCCGCGGCCTGTATCCGGCGATCGAGCCGTATCGGCGCGGTTACCTGCGCGTCTCGGACCTGCACGAGCTTTATTTCGAGGAAAGCGGCAACCCGGCCGGCAAACCCGCGGTATTCCTGCACGGCGGCCCCGGGGCGGGCGCGGATGCCCGTGCACGCCAGTTCTTCGATCCGCGCCACTATCGCGTCGTCGTGTTCGATCAGCGCGGCTGCGGGCGCAGCCGGCCGAGCGCGAACCTGGTCGAGAACACGACCTGGCACTTGGTCGCCGACGTCGAGCGCTTGCGCAAGTACCTCGGGATCGATCGATGGCTGGTGTTCGGCGGTTCGTGGGGTAGCACGCTCGCGCTCGCATATGCCGAGACGCACCCGGAGCGGGTCACCGAGCTCGTGCTGCGCGGGATCTTCCTGCTGCGCCAGTCGGAGATTCGTTGGATGTACCAGCAAGGAGCCTCGTCGCTCTTTCCAGACCGCTGGGAAGCGTATCGGGACGCGATACCCGAGGACGAGCGCGATGATTTCCTCGGCGCCTACCACCGGCGGCTGACCGGCACCGATCATCGCGCGGCGGTCGCCGCGGCGCGCGCCTGGTCGGTCTGGGAAGCGTCGACGAGCTTCCTGCGCAGCAATGCCGACAACATCGCCCGCTGGTCGGAGGCCGAGTTCGCGCTCGCGATCGCCCGGATCGAGTGCCATTATTTCGTGAATCGCGGCTTTCTGCGCAGCGAGACCCAGCTCCTCGACGACGTGCCGAGGATCCGGCACGTCCCCGCGACGATCGTGCAAGGCCGTTACGACGTGGTCTGCCCCGCGACGAGCGCATGGGACTTGCATCGCGCCTGGCCGGAAGCGGACTTGCGGATCGTCGCGGACGCCGGCCACTCGGCGTTCGAGCCGGGGATCACGCACGAGCTCGTGCTGGCGACGGATCGCTATCGCAGTCGCTGAGGCCGGGGACCTCGCGCTCGCCGTGCGCCGCGCAAATCCCGTATGATCCTCGCGCGTACCGCGCCGCCGCAGGGGAGAGAGCGTCTGGAAATCGGGGATGGGACGCGCCAGTCCGATCGGGACGACGCCCAGCTTCGCGCACTGGGCTACGAGTCGCACTTCGACCGGACGATGTCGAAGTGGGAGAATTTCTCGCTCGGCTTCACTTATTTGTCGCCGGTCGTCGGCGTCTACACGATCTTCGCGAGCGCGTTCGCGACGGGGGGTCCGCCGATGTGGTGGACCTACGTGCTGGTCGGCGTCGGCCAGTGGCTCGTGACCCTCGTGTTCGGCGAGATCGTCTCGCAGTTCCCGATCTCCGGTGGCCTCTATCCATGGGCCCGCCGGCTGGTGGGCAAGCGCTGGGCCTGGATGGCCGGCTGGGTGTATGGCTGGGCGCTGTGTTGCACGATGGCCGGCGTCGCGACCGGCGCCGCGCCCTTCGTTGCGCAAGCGTTCGGCCTCGCGGTCACGCCGGTCGCCGCGACCGCGATCGCGCTCGTGCTGCTCGCCGCGACGACCGCGTTGAACCTGAGCGGTACCCGTCTGCTCGCGCGCGTGGCGCTGATCGGGTTCATCTGCGAACTGGTCGGCGCGCTCGTGGTCGGCGGCTACCTGCTGCTGTTCGCGCGGCGCCAACCGCTGTCGATCCTGCTCGACACCCGCTTCGTCGCGCCGCATGGACCTTATTGGCCGGCGTTCCTCGCGTCGTCGCTCGCGGCGATGTTCTGTTATTACGGATTCGAGGCCTGTGGCGACGTCGCCGAGGAGACGCCCGACGCGAGTCGGATGATCCCGAAAGCGATGCGCATGACGATCTACATCGGCGGCGCGGCCGCCTGCTGGGTCTGTCTCGCGTTCGTGCTGGCGATCCCGAACGTGCCGGCCGCGATCTCCGGCGCGGACCCGGACCCGATCGCGACCCTGCTGCGGCTCGCGATGGGGGAAGCGGGCTTCCGGGCCGTGATCGGCGTGGTGCTGATCTCGTTCGTGTCCTGCCTGCTGAGCCTGCAGGCGGCGGCGAGCCGCTTGATCTATGCGTACGCGCGTGACCGGATGATCGCGGGAAGCGGGTTCCTCGGCCGGCTCTCGCCCGGGAGGCGCGTACCCTCGAACGCGCTGCTCGTGATGGGCGCGATCCCGGCGGTGATCGCGCTCGCCGGGCTCTGGGTGCAGGACGCGATCGCGACGATCATCAGCTTCGCGGCCATCGGCATCTACGTCGCATTCCAGATGATCGTGCTCGGCGCGCTGTTCGCGCGCACCCGCGGATGGCGTCCGGCCGGGCCGTTCCGCCTCGGGCGCAAGGGCTGGATCGTGAACGTGCTCGCGCTCGCGTACGGCGTCTCGGCGATCGCGAACATCCTGTGGCCGCGCAATCCGGGTCAACCGTGGTATGCAAACTACGCGATGATCGTCACCACATCCGGCGTGCTCGCGCTCGGCCTCCTTTACATGATCTGCGCGCGTCCGTACGAGCGGGGCACGACGCCGGCCGGCGATGCGCACCTGTTGAGTTCGGAGGCCGCGTGAGATGAGCATTCATGACCCGACCGTCGCCGAGACCGCCGCCGCCGGAGGTTCCTCGCCCGACGCGCCGCACGGCGGCCTGAGCCGTACGCTGAAGGCCCGGCACCTCACGATGATCTCGATCGGCGGGATCATCGGCGCGGGGCTGTTCGTCGGCAGCAGCACCGCGATCATCGCCGCCGGTCCCGCGAGTTTCCTGAGCTACCTGATCACCGGCGTGCTGATCCTCGTGATGATGCGCATGCTCGGCGAGATGGCGACCAGCTTGCCGAACGTGCGCAGCTTCACCGAGTTCGCGCGGGCCGGGCTCGGCGACGGCGCCGGCTTCGTGGTCGGCTGGCTCTACTGGTACTTCTGGGTGCTGGTGGTCCCGGTCGAAGCGATCGCCGGCGCGAAGATCCTGCATCACTGGCTGCCGTTCACGCCGCTCGAGATCGGCGTCGGCCTGATGTCGATCATGACCGGCGTGAATCTGATGTCGGCCCGCTCGTACGCGGAGTTCGAGTTCTGGTTCGCGTCGATCAAGGTTGCGGCGATCCTGGTGTTCATCGCGACGGCGGCCTCTTACGCATTCGGCTGGACCTCACCGGCCGGGGAGACGTTCGGCAACCTCGTCGCTCACGGGGGCTTCGCGCCGCACGGCTGGATCGCGGTGCTCGCGACCGTGCCCACGGTGTTCTTCGCGATGACCGGGGCCGAGATCACCACGATCGCGGCGGCGGAATCGTCGGAGCCGGGCAAGGCGGTCGCGAGGATGAGCGTCACGGTGATCTGGCGGATCCTGTTCTTCTACGTGATGTCGATCTTCTTCATCGTGAGCGTGGCATCCTGGACGCAGGTCCGCTCGGGCGAATCCCCGTTCACGCTCGCGCTCGATTCGATGGGAATCCCGCTGGCCGGTTCGCTGATGAGCATGATCATCCTCACCGCGGTGCTCTCCTGCCTGAATTCCGCGTTCTACGTGAGTTCGCGCGTGCTGTTCGTGCTCGCGGAGCGCGGTGATGCGCCACAGCGGCTGGTCCGTCTCAACCGGCGCCGGGTGCCGACCGGATCGGTATTGATCGGTGCGCTCGCCGGGTTTCTCGGCATCGTCGCCGCGACCGAGACGCCCCAGGCCGTGTTCGACTTCTTGGTGAGTTCCTCGGGCGCCTTGATCGTCTTCGTCTACATGGTCATCGCGTTGGCGCAGATCGCACTGCGCAGGCGGCGCGAGCGGGCGGGGGAGCCGCGCCCCGTGATCCAGATGTGGCTCTTCCCGTGGCTCAGCTACGCCGCGCTCGGGGCGATGGCGGGCGTTTTGATCGCGATGGCGTTCACGCGCGGGATGCAACGGGATTTCTATACCAGCTGCCTGACGCTCGCGGTCGCGATCGCTGCCTATTGGCTGATCCACGGAAGGCGGCGGCGCGCCGAGGAGCGCCGTCCGGTGGGTTGAACGGCGGCACGACGGCGGTTTGGTTGAAAATTATTTCATTGACAGTGAGAAAGAATACGCCATCGATCCGGGCGGTTTTGGCATCATGGCGGCGTTCCCGAGGCACGACGCGCGGGACGAAACAGGTTTAGGATCCATTCGCCCCGGCAAGCCAGCCAACTCCCCCCGTCGGCGCGAACATCCATCGGCGCGAGCGCTCAATCGTCTCGCGCCGAATTTTTTCCGGCTCGAATTGCCGTCGCGGCCTCCCGGACCCGCCCGGCGGCGGATCTGCGGCAACGCGCCGACGATCGCGAGGGTGACCGGCGAAGGCGCGCTTTCTGCGATAATGCGCGGATACGGCCATTCCGCGGCCGGATCGTGATCGACGGAGCCCCCCATGTCGAAGTTCTTGACGCCGCTGCCGCGGCAACGGCCGTGGCACTTCGCGCGGGGCCTCGGGGCCCCCTGGGTATCGCTGATGGTGCTAGTCGCGACGGTCGCCTGCGGCGGCGCCGCGGCGGCCCAGACGTACCCGCAGGTGACCCGCTCGGCCGAGATCGCGATCACGCGCGACCCGGGTCCGGCGCGGATCGGCTCGCGCGACCCCGAGGTCACGATCGTCGAGTACTTCGACTACAACTGCCCGTTCTGCCGGCGCATCACGCCGATGCTGCGGCAGGTGGTCGCGGCCGGCCCGCGGCTCGCGTTGATCTACAAGGACTGGCCGGTGCTCGGACCGGCTTCGGTGTACGCCGCGCGTTGCGCGCTCGCCGCCGGATACCAGGGCAAGTACCTGCAGGCGCACGACGCGCTGCTCGGCGGCCCGCGCCTCACGAGCGACGCCGAGGTCCGGCAGGTGCTGAGCCGCGCCGGGATCGACGTCGCGCGGATGTTGCGCGACTTGCAGGGACACGCGACCGAGATCAACCGGGTCCTCGATCGCAACGACGACGAGGCGCGCGCGCTCGAGTTGCAAGGCACGCCGGGCTTGTTGATCGGACGAACGCTCGTCGCCGGGGTCGTCGGGCGTGCCGAGCTGTTGCGTTTGATCGCCGCCGCCCGCGAGGACCGGGGCAAGCGCTGACCGGCCGCTAGATATACTGCCCGGCGTCGACGCGCAGCACTTCGCCGGTGATCATCCGGGCCGCGTCGGACAGCAGGAACAGCACCGCGGCGGCGATGTCCCCCGGACTCGCGAGCGAGGGCAAGGCGGCTTCCGCGCGAGCACGATCGGTCGTCTCCGGCGGCGCCGCGAGCGCCATCTCGGTGAGCACCATGCCGGGCGCGACCGCGTTCACGGTGACGCCTTTGCGTCCGAATTCCTTCGCCGCCGTCTTGGTCAGGCCGATCAACCCCGCCTTCGAGGCCGCATAGTTGCCCTGCCCGAACTTGCCGCGCATCCCGTTGATCGACGTGATGTTCACGATCCGCCCGTAGCCTTGCGCCGCCATTCGCGGCGCGATCGCGCGGATCAGGTGGAACGCGCCGGTCAAATTGACCGCCAGCACCGCCGCCCACTCCTCGTCGCTCATCTTCGCGAGCGTGCGATCCCGGGTGATGCCGGCGTTGTTCACCAGCAGCGTCGGCGTGCGCGGCAGGCGCGAGACGGCGCTCTCCACCGAGTCCGATCGCGAGACGTCGACCGCGCTGAACGCGTGCGGCGCGCCCCCCGGTTCGCCGACGTCGAACACGTGCACCGCCGCGCCGGCGGATGCGAGCGCATCGGCGATCGTGTTGCCGATGCCCCTGGCGCCACCGGTGACGAGCGCGAAATGACCGTGGAAATCGCAGTGGAACCGGGATTCGGTGATGGACACGGTCGCTCCTCCGGGGTGAACGGCGTCGATGCGCTCAGGTCGCGAGCGCGGCCTTGGCGCGCTGCCGGTTCGCCAGGTCGCGCAAGGTCGCGATGGTGATCGAACCGAGCGTCGCCCTCACGGTATCGTCGATTTCACGGAGCACCATGCCGAGGGCCACCGTCTCGGCGGTATGCCGGCCCGGCTCGCCGGTCTCGGGCGCTCGCACGCCCCGCGGCTCGAACAAGTCGATGACGTCGAGCAGGGTCGTCCGGCGCGCGTTGCCGCTGAACTGGAATCCGCCGCCCGCACCACGCACCGAGCGCACCAAACCGGCGCGCCCGAGCACGTTCATCACCTTCGCGAGGTGATTCGTCGATATCCCGTATTTCGCGCCGATGTCCGCGACCGTGATCTGCCGGTTCGGCTCCGCGACGAGCTCGAGGATCGAGAACACCGCGAGCTGGCTGGCGACCTGGAGTTTCATGCTAGAGGTCCTTCTCCAATTGGATGTACGGTCCCGCCATCAAGCCCTCGCCGCGGAAGAACTGCATCGGCAAGATCGCGTCGCGCGCGACCATCGTGCGCATCTTGCCCATGCCGGCCTGGCGGAACGCCCCCGCAATCGCCTCGAGCAACGCTTCGCCGACGCCGCGTTCGCGCGCGTCGGGACGAACCGACAGCGCGTACACCCACCCGCAAGGATCGGAGCCGAATTCCCACGCCCGAATCTCGCCGACGATGAAGCCGAGCACGCGTTCGGGCTCCGCGGGCGCGGCGGCCACCAGGAAGATGCCTGCCGGTGCGCCGCCGCCCGACCGTTGACGCCGGAACAGTTCCATCCAGTGCTCGGGTTTCGGCAATCCGGTGATTTGCGCATCGAGCGCGGTCACTTCGACGACGTCGCGCCGTTCCGCGGCGCGGATCACGATCGCCGGTTCGCTGGCCGGTGGCGCTGCGGGCGGCGCCGGCGCACGTCCAGAGCGCTTCTTTCGTATCTCGGTCGTTGCTTGCTTCACATCAGGCCCTGCCCTTCCTTGATCGCCATGTCGAGCGCCGCTCCGGACGAGAGGGGTCCGCCGGCGCGAAAGTCTCGGTAGACGTAAAACAAGTATTCCGGTACTATAATACCCTAGAAGCTTGCGGGACACCAGATTCCGAGGGACCGCACGCCGCTGGCGCGAGGTGCATCATATGTTCGAGTCTGGGCCGGTTCCAGGGAAACGCCTGGTACGAATCCGCGTGAATGGGCGCTGGCGCGAAGACGCGGTCGCGGACGATCAGCTGCTCGTCGATTACCTGCGCGAGACCGCCGGCTTGACCGGCACCAAGACCGGATGCGACGGCGGGGAGTGCGGGGCCTGCACGGTCCTGGTGGACGATGAGCCCGTTCCGTCCTGCCTCACGCTCGCGGTCCGCTGCGAGGGTCGCTCGGTCGAAACGATCGAAGGGCTCGGCGCGGGCGGACGGCTGCATCGGTTGCAGCGGGCGTTTCACGAGAAGCTCGGCGCCCAATGCGGCTATTGCACGCCCGGCATGATCATGGCGGCCGAAGGACTGCTGCGCCGGCGTCCGGATCCGAGCGAGGCGGAGATCCGCGAGGCACTCGCCGGCAATCTGTGCCGCTGCACCGGATACGTGAAGATCGTCGAATCGGTGCGTGCGGCCGTGGAAGCCGGCGCGTAGGCGGTGCCGATGACGAAGCTCGCCGGAACCCGCGATGGCGTCCCGTTGATCGACGGGATCGACAAAGTGACCGGTCGGGCACGCTATACCGCCGATCTCGACCATCGCGGCGCGTTCGTCGGACGGATCCTCCGCAGCCCCTGCAGCCACGCGCAGATCCTGCGGGTCGACGTCGAGCGGGCGCGACGACTGCCCGGGGTGGTCGCGATCCTGACCGGTGAGGATTGCCGGGTGCCGTACGGCGTATTGCCGATCGCGATGAACGAATACCCGCTCGCGCGCGGCAAAGTCCGTTATCGAGGCGAACCCGTCGCCGCGGTCGCGGCGATCGACGCCGAAACGGCCGCACGCGCGCTGTCGCTGATCGAATTCGAGGTCCGCGAGCTGCCCGCCTACTACGAGGCGGACCAGGCTCGCGCGGCGGACGCGGTCCGGATCCACGACGACAAGCCCGGCAATCTCGAGCGCGAGGTCCATCACACCTTCGGTGACGTCGCCGCCGGCTTCGCGACCGCGGACCTCGTGCGCGAGGAGGTGATCGATTGTGCGGAGGTCAACCACGCGCAGATCGAGCCGCATGCGGCGCTCGCCGAATTCGATCCGTCCACCGGGCGGCTGACGATGCAGAGCGTCTCGCAGGTGACGTTCTACCTGCACATGATGCTCGCGCGCTGCCTGGAAATGGACGAGTCGCGGATCCGCGTGATCAAGCCGTTCGTCGGCGGCGGCTTCGGCGCCCGCGTGGAGGTCCTGAATTTCGAGCTCGTGACCGCGATGCTCGCGCGCGCCGCCGGCGGCAAGGTCTCGATGGAGCTCTCGCGCGAGGAGACGTTCATCACCCACCGCGCCCGGCCGCAGACGCGGATCCGCGTGAAGCTCGGCCTCGGCCGTGACGGACGGCTGCGCGCCTGCGAATGCGAGGTCGTGCAGCGCGGCGGCGCATACGCCGGGTACGGCGTGATCACGATCCTGTACGCCGGATCGCTGCTGCACGGCCTGTACGACCTGCCCGCGGTCAAGTACGACGGCTATCGCGTATATGCGAACCTCCCGCCCTGCGGCGCGATGCGCGGCCACGGCAGCGTCGACACCCGCCACGCGTTCGAGGTGCTGCTCGACCGGATGGCGCGGGAGCTCGGGCTCGACCCGTTCGAGGTGCGTCGTCGAAACCTGCTGCACGCCCCGACCCGGACGCTGAACGAGCTCGCGATCAACAGCTACGGGCTCGCCGAGTGCCTCGATCGCGTCGAGGCCGCCAGCGGGTGGAGGACACGCCGCGGCCGGCTCCCGCGCGGCAAGGGTCTCGGCATGGCGTGTTCCCACTACGTGAGCGGCGCGGCGAAACCGATCCACTGGACCGGCGAACCGCACGCGGTCGTGAACGTGAAGGTCGACTGGGACGGATCGGTGACCGCGTTCACCGGAGCCGCCGACATCGGCCAGGGCTCGTCGACGATGGTCGCGATCGCGGTCGCGGAGACGCTCGGTCTGCCCATCGAGCAGGTCCGGGTGATCGCCGCCGACAGCGCGACCACGCCGAAGGACAACGGCGCGTACTCCTCGCGCATCACGTTCATGGTCGGCAACGCGGCGATCGACGCCGCCCGGCGCCTGCGCCGCCTGTTGACCGAAGCCGCCGCGCGCCGTCTCGAACGCGACCCGGCGGACATCGACTGCGCGGACGGCCGGTTCCGCTCGCTGAGCGCGGCCGGCCGGGAGATCTCGTTCGGGGAGGCGGTCAAGGCCGCGCTCGTCGACCAAGGCACCCTGACCGTGAAGGGCACCTTCACCTGTCCACCGGACGCGCAGGGTGGCAAGCATCGCGGCGGCGCGGTCGGTTCGACGATGGGCTTCAGCTACGCGGCCCAGGTCGTCGAGGTCAGCGTCGACGAAGACACCGGACGGATCTCGGTCGACCGCGTCTGGGTCGCGCTCGACTGCGGCTTCGCGATCAACCCGCTCGCGGTCCGCGGCCAGATCGAAGGCGCGGTCTGGATGGGCATGGGTCAGGCGCTGATGGAAGAGACTCGCTACCTGGACGGGATGCCCGCGCACGCGAGCTTCCTCGAATACCGCATGCCGACGAGCTTGGACTCGCCGCCGATCGACGCGCAGATCGTCGAAAGCATCGATCCGAACGGGCCGTTCGGCGCGAAGGAGGCGAGCGAGGGCGCGCTGGCCTCGTTCGCGCCGGCGCTGGTCGCGGCGATCGCGGACGCGATCGGGGTCGATCTCGACGTGTTGCCGGCGACTCCCGACCGGGTGCTCGACGCCGTGGTCGCCCGCCGGCGTCGCGAGCGACTCGACGCCTTGGCGGGCGGCGGACGATGACCGCGCCGTTGCCGCTGCCGCGCGTGCGCGTGATCCGACCGGCGACGGTCGAGGCCGCGATCGCCGCGCGCGCCGAATGCCCGCAGCACGAGGTTCTCGCCGGCGGCACCGATCTGCTGGTGAACCTGCGCCGCGGCCTGCTCGCGCCAACGGTGCTGATCGACATCACCGGCATCGCCGAGCTCGAGGAAATTCGCACGACCGGCGATCGCACGCGCATCGGCGCGCTGGTGCGCCTCGCGCGGCTCGCGGAGGATCCCGCGATCGCGAGCCGCCACGCGGCCTTGCACGCGGCGGCGGCCTCGGTCGCCGCGCCCGGACACCGCCGGCTCGGGACGGTCGGCGGCAACCTGTGCCTGCAGACGCGCTGCATCTATTTCAATCAAAGCGCATGGTGGCGCGCCGCGAACGGCGCGTGCCTGAAGAGCGGCGGCGAGGTGTGTCACGTCGCCCCCGAAGGCGAACGCTGTCACGCCGCCTTCAGCGGCGACCTCGCGCCGGCCTTGATCGCACTCGACGCCGAGATCGAAATCGCCGGCCCCGGGGGTCGTCGTCGCGTCGCCTGCGCCGACCTGTACCACGAGGAAGGGCGCGCACACCTGCGCCTCGCTGCCGACGAGCTCGTGACCGCGATCGAGGTACCGGCGTCGGCCGCGCGCTCGGGATACTTGAAGGAGCGCATTCGGCGCTCGTTCGACTTTCCGCTCGCGGGCGTCGCGATCGCCTGCCGGACCGAGGGCGGACGATTGAACGCGCTGCGAATCTCGGTCACCGGCACGAACTCGCGGCCGCTGCTGATCGATGGCACCGCCGCGCTCCTCGGCCGTCGCGTCGACGAGTCCGTGCTGACCGCGGCCGAGAAGCTGGTCGCGAAGCAGGTGCGCCCGATGCGCACGACCCTGTTCCCGGCGAATCATCGGCGTTCGATCGCCGCCGCACTCACCCGCCGGCTGCTGGGCGCGCTCGCCGCGCCGGCGGCCGCCGAGGTCGGCGCACCCCCAACGGAGGCCCCGTGAACAGTCGGATCGTCGAGGTACTGCACGAGGAACACGTCGCGACCGTCGCGTTCATCGATCGGCTGGCGCAAGCGACCACCGGGGCGGCACCGCTGCCCGCCGCACAGGACCCTGCGACCGCGCGGCTGCTCCGCGACGCGACCGCCGCGCTCGGCGGCGAGCTCGGCCGGCACTTCGATTTCGAGGAGCGACCCCTGTTCGAGCGTCTCGCGGACGATGGCGAGGAGGAGATCGTCGCGCAACTCCTGGCAGAGCACGCCGCGATCCGACCGGTCGCCGCGCAGCTCGCGACGCTCGGCCGCACCGCGCAACGCAGTGGATTCACCCCGGCCGCGTGGGCCGAGTACCGGATCCTCGCCGCCGAGCTGTGCGCGTTGTTGCGCGCGCACGTCGAGATCGAGGAACAGATGTTGTTGCCGCTGCTCGAGGAGTCTCTGGACACCGAGACCGATGCGCGGCTGCAAGCCGAATACGCTGGTAACCTTTGAGGTCCGCCGATGACCGCCAATCCCGCGCCCGTTAAGACCCGCGTCCGCGCGCTGCGCGACGCGGACCTCGATCGCCTGGTCGAGATCGATCGCCTTCACGTCGGACGATCGCGCCGGCGCTTCCTGGAGAAGCGGCTCGGGATGCACGCGGCGGATCCCGCCGAGTTCCTGCAGTTCGGCGCCGAGGTCGATGGACGCCTCGCGGGCTTCGTGCTCGCGAGCGTGCAGCGCGGCGAGTTCGGACGAACCGATTCGAGCGCCGTGATCGATGTGCTCGGCGTCGATCCCGCGAGCCGCGGCCAGGGTTGCGGACGGGCGCTGATGGAGGCGATCACGGCCGAAGCGCGCACTCGGGGCCTGCCCCGCCTGCACTCGCAAGCGGACTGGACGATGGACGAGTTGCTGCGCTTCTTCGCGGGCGCGGGCTTCGAGCTCTCGAGCCGCCTGGTGATCGAGCGGCCCGTCGCGGTGCCCTTCGACGAGAATCCCGACGAGATTTGAACCAGGAGCGGGTCACGATGCCGAAGAACACGAACGCCGGAATTCCACAACGCGTCGGCGAGCCCACCGAGGTCGACTACGGCCGCCCGCCCGCGCCGGATTACGGTCCGCTCGCCCGCGACCGCATACCGATCCGCACGATCCGCGACGACGACGTGACTGCGATGACCGCGATCGATCGCGAGATCACCGGGCGCGATCGCGGCGCCTACCTCGCCGCCAAGTTCTCCGAGACGCTCGAGGAGTCGGACCTGCGTGTGTCGCTGGTCGCGGAGCTCGACGGGCGCGTGGTCGGGTTCGTGACCGCGCGCGTCGGTCTCGGCGAGTTCGGCCGGACCGATCCCGCCGCCGAGATCGACACCCTCGGCGTCTCGCCGGAGTATCGTTCGCGCGGCGTCGGCCGCGCGCTCCTGGCGCAGCTGTTCGCGAACCTGGCGTCGTTGCGCGTGGAACGCGTCGTGACCGAGGTCGACTGGAGCGACCACGACATGCTCGCGTTCTTCGGCCACTGCGGTTTCGCGCCGTCGCGGACGCTCGCGTTCGATCGGGTCCTCTAGGCGCGGTACGCCGGGAGCGCGACGCGCGCCCGGCCGACCTCCGCCCCGGGACGCGCCGGGGCGGTTCCGCGCGGGTGGCGCGGGCGACCCGCCGTGATCAGCCGTGCCGCCGCTCGACCGGGCGGCCGCTCAACCGTGCAGCTGCTGGTACTTCGCGAGCAGCTCGTCCTGCGACTCGGCGAAGTCCGGGTTCGGGACGATGCAGTCGGCCGGGCACGCGAGCTTGCATTGCGGCTCGTCCTCGGCGCCGACGCATTCGGTGCACTTCATCGGGTCGATCACGTAGATCGGCCGTCCCGCGGTGATCGCCTGGTTCGGGCATACCGGCTCGCAGGCGTCGCAGGCCGTGCAGCTTTCGATGATCATCAATGCCATGTCGCAAATCCTCCGTCCAATGCATCAAGCCGCGCGCGCGATCTCGCCGCGTTCGACCAGTCGATCGTAGCGATAGGCACCCCAGAGTGCCGCGCCGAGCGCGCCGGCGAAGGGCGAATCCGCGTGGGCGCGGATCCTCGCCGACATGCCCTTCATGTTACCGGTTTCCTCGTTGAGCGCATCGACGAGTCCCGCATCGAGCGCGAGGCCCCCGGTGGCGAGCACGACGCCGGTGCTGGCGTCGATCGATTTGAGCAGCTTCACGAGCCGGCTGGCCATCGACAGGTGAATGCCCTTGACGATGTTCTGCGGCGAGATCCCCCGCGAGACCATGTTGATCACGTCGGTCTCCGCGAGCACCGCGCAGATCGACGAGACGACCTCCGGGTTGTCCGCCTGTTTCGACAGGCCGCCGATCTCGTCCTGCGCGATTCCGAGATAGCGCGCGATGTTCTCGAGGAACTGCCCCGATCCGGACGCGCACTGGCTCGTCATCTTGTATTTCAACACCTTGCCGCGTTCGTCCATCGAGATCGCGCGGCCGTGCAGCGCACCGACGTCGAGCGCCGCGCGCGCCTCGGGATCGAGATAGATCGCTCCCCGGGCGTGGGTCGTCATCGAATAGAAGTGCCCGGTGTGGAACGGCACGCTCTCGCCCTCGCCGGTCGTCGCGACGTAGTTGACCTGCTTCTCGCCGATCTTGGCGTCCTCGAGCACCTGGTCGAAACACAGGCGCGCGAGTTCGATCGGATCGCGCTGCCGGATCCTCAGCGTGGAGCGCGACAGCCACTCGGTGTTGCCGTCCTGCACCCGCATCAGCACCGCCTTCACGGCGCCGGTGCCCACATCGATGCCTGCCGTGATCGTCGTCATGCTCTGCCCTCCGGTCTCGCCCCGCCTTCGTATGCCCGTCGCGCGAATTCGGCTGCACCGAGTGCGCCCGTATAGATCGAGTCGGGATTGATGTTGATCGCAACCTCGCCGTAGTTCTCGTTCACGACCTGCCGCAGTTCGCGTACCGCCGCCTGATTCTTCGCCACCCCGCCGGTGAACGTGAATTCGTTGGTGACGCCGCCGGATCTCGAGATGATCGAGATCGCGCGCAGGATGATCGCCCGATGCAGTCCCGCGACGATGTCCTCGCGCTTCTCGCCGAGCGACAGGCGGTCGCGCAACTCCGCGCCGGCGAACACCGTGCAGGTCGAGTTGATCCTCGCCGGCCGGTCGGATTTCATCGCCATCGGACCGAGCTCGTGCAGACCCATGTTCATCTCGTCGGCGATGTAGCCGAGATAGCGGCCGCAACCCGCCGCGCACCGATCGTTCATCTGGAAGCTGGTGACGATGCCGTGGTCGTCGACCTGGATGCCCTTGGTGTCCTGGCCGCCGATGTCGAGCACGGTCCGCGTGCGCGGATACATCAGGTGTGCGCCGAGTCCGTGGCACAGGATCTCGGATCGGATGTGCTCCTTCGAGAACGGCAGGGTCACGCGGCCGTAGCCGGTGCCGACGAGATAGGTCTCCTCGAGATCGATTCCGATCGACGACTCGACGCCCGCCCGGATCCCGTCGGCCGCGCCGGCCCCGACCCCGTCGGCCGACGCCAGCACCCGCGCGAGCGCGCGCCGGAAATGATCGTTCAAGCCCCCGGACGGCGGCCGGTTCTCGACGTCGATGATCGCCTTGTCGTATGCGTTCAGCAGGACCTCGTACGGGAACGCGCCCTCGCGCGCGACGGTCTCGGCGTTGGCGTAGAACCGCGCGCCGGCGATGTCGCGGAAGAAGTCGGACTTGCGCTTCGCGCCCGGCGCGAACATCTCCGGCGCCTCGCCCCGCAGCCGCCGGAAGGTCTCCACGAGCGCCTCGCGCAGCCGATCCTCCAGCGCCGCGAACCGGCCGCCCTTCAGCTGGCCGATGCAGGTGGACTCGAGGTCGTCGAGGCGTTCGATGAACTGCTCGAGACGGAACGAGCGCTCGAGGTCCGCGAGGAAGTCCTCGAGCCCCTCGCCGAGCAGCCCGCCCTCGGTGAGCGTCCGGCGGATCAGGGTGAAGCGTCCGTCGACTCTCGCCTCCTCGCCCGCGACCCGCGCCGCGGTCGCGTAATTGGAGCGCGAATTGGTGATGCCGCGGCCGATCACCCGCTGGCTCTCGTCGAGCAGCACCGACTTCGTCGTGGTCGACCCGAGATCGATGCCGACGAAGGTCTTCATCGCCTGTGCGTTCACGCGGCACTCCTCGCGCCCGCGCGCCGTTGTTCGACCATCTGGAAGTAGCTCTCGAGCCGATTCTTGATGTTCGCGGCCGAGAAGTACCGCGGATCGACCAGGTCCGATTCGATGAACGCCGCCGGCTTGCCGGTGCGCTTCTCGATCTCGCGCATCATCAGCAGCTGCCCGGCCGAGAAGCTGTTGCAGCTCTTGATCGAGTTGATCAGCAGCCCGTCCGCGCCGTACTCCTCGATGTAGTTGCTCAGCATCTCGATGCGCATCGGCAGGCTCCGGTTCGTGTACACGCCGAGGCAGTACTCGGCGAGCGTCTCGAGCGGCCGTTGCGGATCGTGGCGGAAGCCGAGGTCGTACACGCCGCCGACCTTGGTGTAGCTCGACGCGACGACCACCGCGCCCTCGTCGTAGAACATCTTCCAGAACTGCCGGAAGTTCGTGTAGTTCGGCGGTCCCTCGACGACCAGCCGGTACTTCTCGGGGCCCATGTCGCCCTCGGGCGTGATCGGGCCGGTCCCCGCGGCGACCCGCGCATCGATCTCCTCGCGCAGGAATCGGTAGTACTGGATCGCGTCCTCGGTTCCGCGGAATGCGCCGAAGATCGGTCCGATGTAGTAGATCCCGCCGAAATACGCATCGATCGGCGACGGGCGCCGGCGCGCCGACTGCAGAACGTGCACGAGGTTCTCTTCGGCCTGCGCGGATCGCGCGAGCCGCTCGCGGAGACGATCGATGTCGAACTTCACGCCGGACACGCGCTCGAGCTTCGGAATGACTTCCTCGCGCAGCTGCTTGACCATGTACTGGATCATGTTCGGCGTGATCTTGCCGTCGCCCATGTAGGGCGTGTGCAGCATGATCGTCTCGCACTGGTATTGCTCGCGCAGCAGCTCGAACCACTTCATGAACGTGAAGCAGCCGGTGTACGAGAGCAGCAGCACGTCCGGGTTCGGGAACGGCTTGCCGTTCGGGGCGATGTTGCCCTTCGCGATCATCCCGATGTCCGACTTCACGTAGGTGCAGACGTCCTCGGAGTGACCGATCTTCTCGGCCTCCAGCACGTATTGCCCCGAGGTGCGCCGCAAGCCGTTCTGGATCGCATTCACTTCGGGCAGGTTGTTCAGCAGATCGAAGCAGCCGATGAGCTCGTTCAGGTTCCCGGGAACGAAGGTGCTGCAGACCTTCTCGCCGGTCTGGGGTACGGCCGTGAGGCGGTCGTAATGCGCGGCCATCATCTCCTTTTGCTTGCGCATGGACGCGTCTTTCTCGACGTCTGCGGTCTTGCCCTTCATCGTCGCGACGTTGGTGTTCACTGTCCGCTCCATAGTTTGATCGAGTCGGCAAAGGTTCCGGCCTGCTCGCGGATCGGCTGCATTTGCCCGGAGTTCTCGGCGTACTTGAAAGACACGTAGGGGATGCCGGCTCCGCTCAACGCATGCTGCAGCATCGGTCGATCGAGGAGCGCCGGATCGCAGAAGCTCGGCGAGGCGAAGATCACGCCCTCGGCCTTCGAGCGTTGCACGGCACGGACCAGGTGCTGGCCCTTCTCGCGCGCGTTCGGCTCGTACTTCGCGGCGGTCGACTCCGAGTGGTGCAGGAACGCGCGCGCGAGGTTCTGCAGCGGGTCGCCGTCGGTTGCGACGTCGGCGGTCAGCCAGCGGGTCACGAGCAGCAGGTCGTCGTCGACGACGTAGCAGCCGGCGAGCTCGAGCGACTTGATCAGGTTCAACGGCGGCTGCTCGCAGAAGACCCCGGTGACCACGACGCGGCAGTTGTCGCGGCGCGGCCGCTCGACCGCGCGTGCGGCGGCGAGATAGTCGCGCAACAGCTCGGTGTGCTGCTCGACCGGCAGGGCGAGCCCCGCGCGCATCAGCAGATACACTTCCGCGGCCGGCGCCTGCCACGGCTGCGCGATCCGGTAATCGTAGAGCTCGCGGACCAGCCGGCGGTTCTCGTTGTAGGCGGCGATCGATGCCCGCAGGGCATCGTCGGTGATCGGCGCGCCGCCCAGCTCGCCGAGCGCGTCGCGCAGCTCCGCGAGTTCCTGGGCGTAGTAGTTGCCACCGATGTCGTCGCGATAGTTTTGCGGCACGTCGAAATATCGCGAATAGACGTTCGGGAACATCAACTTCCACATGCCCGAGAGGTTGCGGATCACGTCGCAGATCGAGGGGAACAGCATGCCGTCGACGAAGTCGAGGCGGCCCGACACGCCGAGCTCGATCGTCGAGCGGGGGATGCGGCAGATATAGCTTTGGTAGTAGGCGTCGCCGTGGATCACCTCGAGCTGATCGCCGCCGCCGACGATCCCGAGCGGCAGCATGCCCGCCGCGTGGATGATCTCGCGCGGCACGTAGATCGGCATGTAGCCGATCACCTTGCGGCCCGGCACGGCGGACTTCCACTCGCGCGCGGAGGAGAAATGCAGGTCCTCGAACAATGCCGAGGCCCTGGCGACTATGGTGGCGGTGTCTGGCATGGTCATCGGTGCTCCCACGTGGCGGAACGCTTCTCGAGAAATGCACGCAGCCCCTCGGTCGCGTCCCGGGTGTTCATCAGTTCATCGAGATAGAGCCGCTCCACGACCGCGAGTTTCTCGCGGACGCGCGCGGTGAAGTCCGCGCGCGCGGCCTGCAGCGCGAACCGCAGGCTCGACGCGCTCTTCGGCAGCAGTTGTTCCTCGAAGTACCGGCGTGCGGCGGCGGCCGGGTCGGGGGTCGCCTCGACCGCGAGGCCGAGCCGGACCGCATCGAGTCCGCTGAGGCTGCGGCCCGACAGCAGCAGGTCGGTCGCGGCCGCGGTGCCGATCGCTTCCGGCAGGAGACACGAGGCGGCCGGCGCGAACACGCCGAGCTTGATCTCCGGCTGCCCGAGTTCCGCATCCGGCGCGACGAACAGCAGGTGCCCGGCCAGGGCCACCTCCAGCCCGGCGCCGAGGCACTTGCCGCGGACCGCGACCAGCACCGGCACCGGTGCGCCGAGGAGGCGGCCGATGAGCCGATGCAACGCGGTGAGCATCGCGCGGCATTCCCCCGGCAAATGCTCGGCCACGCTCGCGCCGAAGCTGAAGTGCGGACCGTCGGCCTCGAGGAGGATCGCGGTCAGCTCCGCCGGCAGCGGTGCCGCGAGCGCCGCGTCGAGCGCCGCGATCATCGCGGCGTCGATCAGATTCGCTTTCGGGCGCGCGAGGCGCAAGCGCAGCAGGCGGCGCTCGGCCTCGAAGCCGATTTCCAGCGGCGCGCTCATGCGCTGCGCGCCCCCGGCTGGATGCGGTCGGTCAGCTCGTCGCTCCAGGGGGCGTTCATCGCGAGCGCCCGGCGCAGCGCGATGAAGTCCACTTCCCGGCCCGTCTCCTTCGTGCCTTCGTTGAACGCCCGGAACCCGGCGCGGGCCTCGGTCATCATGTTGAGCGCGAGCCACGCGCGGGAGTTCTCCTTGTTGCGGTTCCACGCATCGAGCTTCGGCTTGCGCAGCTCTTCGAGCGTCTTGGTCGTGCAATCGGGAAACATGTAGAGGAGCTTGGTGCAGTACTCCTCGATCTTCGCATCGAGCAGCGACAGATCGATCGCTCCGCGCTGCATCAGCGCGCGTCCATTGGCGAGATCGGCGCCGGTCTTCGGCTTGCCGTACGCCGGGCGACCCCAGGCATCGTGCGTGCGGGAGAGCTCGACGGTCGGGTTCGCGACGAACTGCCCGTCCACCTTGAGTGCGGGCACGACGTCGGTGATCAATCCCATCGCGAGCGCCTCGTGCGCCGAAAACGGCTCGCACAGCACGCCTGCGCTCATCGCCCGCTCGACGCCGATGAGCACCGGGAGGAAGTCCGTGCTGCCGCCGATCGGCGCGGAGCCGTGTTTCGGGCCGGCCTGACCGAAGCGCGCGAGGTCCTGCGCGATGCTGAAGTCGCAGGCCATGCCGATTTCCTGGCCACCGCCGATGCGCATGCCGTTGACGCGGCACAGGACCGGTTTGTCGCAGGCGAGGATCGCGCTCACCATGTCGTTGAACAACCGCATGTACGCGCGGTACTCCTGCGGCTTGCCGGCGTAGTACTCGGCGTACTCCTGGGTGTTGCCGCCGGTGCAGAACGCCCGATCGCCCGCGCCGGTGAAGACCACCGCGACGACGTCGCGGGCGACGCTCGCGGCGCGGAACGCGAGAATCACGCCCTTGACCATTTCGGTCGTGTAGGAATTGAGCTGTCCCGGATTGTCGAGCGTGATCCAGGCGTTGTAGAGATCCGGCACGACCTGGCCGTCGAAGCCCCGCGCCGCTCGCTTCTCGTAGCGCACGCCGGCGCTGACGGCCGCGCGGGCTTCCTCGGACACCAGGGCGTGGTTCGCGGCGATCGGCGCGGACGGCACGGCGGCTTTCGCATTCATGGGCGTTTCTCCTGGCTGGACGACTGGTTGGACGATGCCGGCGGCATCATCACGGCGCGGCGCGTGATCGCCCCCCGGTGCACCGCATCGAAGACCTCGTTGATCTGCGCGAGCGGGTGCCGCTCGATGAACGGCGCGATCTTGACCCGACCGTCGAGCACCAAGCTCAGCGCCGGCGGGTACAGCGCCGGCGGACAGCCCCAGTTGCCGAGCGCGCGGGCGTGGAATGCCATCAGATTCGACAGGCGGATCTCGACCTTGTCGGTCGTGAAGCCGACCACCGCGAGCGTGCCGCCGCGGTTCAGGAGTCCGAACGCGCTCTCCTGGCCGGCGCGGGTGCCGGAGCACTCGAAGATCGTCCAGTCGGACTTGTCGCGCAGACCCTGCGATTTCGCAAAGCCCTGGATCGCGGCTTTCAGGTCACGCGGCGCGAGCTGGCGCGCGTTCAGACGCAGACCGACCGCCTCGTCCGGCAGCGCCGCGAGCTTCGTGTCGTTGACGTCGATCGCCACGACCGTCGCGCCGAAGGTCCGCGCGATCTGTGCGCAGTAGCCGCCGACGCCGCCGACGCCGTTCACGACCACGAGATCTCCCGCGGCGACGCCGGCCTGGACGACCGCCTGGTACGGTGTGGTCACCGCGTCCGCGACGACGCACACGTCGGCGAGCGCGAGTCCGACGCCGGCCAGCCGAGGCTCCTCGACGGGGCACAGGCCGCGCGCCGGCACGACGACGTGGGTGGCGAACCCTCCGTGGACGTCGTTTCCCGGCATGATCTGGTTCGGGCAGATGGTCGGCTTGCCGCGGCGACAGGCATCGCACTGGCCGCAGGGAATGACCGCGGCGACGATCACCGCCTGGCCGACCCAGTCGCCGGCGCCCTCGCCCGCGGCGACCACGCGGCCGCTGATCTCGTGGCCGAGACACAGCGGCATCGCGTGATTGGTCCGCACGCCGTCGTAGTAGAAGCCGAGGTCCGTATGGCAGACACCGCAGCCCGCCACCTCGACGACGACCTCGCCGGGACCGGCGCTCAGCACGACGCTCTCCGGCACCAGGGGTTCGCCGATTCCGGTCATCACCCAACGCATCGCTTCCATCGACCTTCGCCTCTGCCGCGCGACCCTCGTCCGGACCATCGCGACGGCTATTCTGGTATTAGGGTACCAGAATACGCGAATGATCCAATCACGTCAACGCCTGCCGCGTCCCCGCGCGGCGGCGCCTCGCCTGCGGGAGATCCCCCGCCGCCGCGCCGCGGGCGCCCGCGAACCGACGCCCGCGGGCCGGCCCGCGCGCCGGGGTTGACAGTCCCTTGGCCGGGTTTTATGGTATTCTGGTACTAGAATACCTTAAGTTGCTCCATCGCGGAGCACGGCGAGGCGGGAGGTTCACGATGACAGCGGGCGCGAACAGCGTTTCGGTGGCGATGGTCGGCAGCGGTGGCGCCGGCGTATTGACCACCGGCGAAATGCTCCTCGAGGCCGCCTGCGCGGCGGGGTGGAATGGCTTGTTGACCCGCTCGGTCGGGCCGCAGATTCGCGGGGGCGAAGCCGCCTCGCTGCTGCGGCTCGCCCGCTCGCCGGTCGAGTGCATGGCGGATCAATTCGACCTGCTCGTCGGCATCGACTGGGTGAACGCCGGCCGGTTCGGCGACGAGATACCGCTCGGCGAGTCCAGCGTGCTGGTGTGCGATCCCGCGGCCGGCGCTCCGCCGCCGATGGCCGCGAACGCGAAGCGCGTGATCGAGCTGCCGATCGCCGAGATCACGAAGGCCCATCCGGCGTGGCGCGCGAACATGCTCGCGCTCGGCGCCGCGGGTCACCTGCTCGGGCTCGACGAGTCGGCGCTCCACGGGGTGATCGCGAAGCGATTCGCGGCGAAGGGCAGCGAGGTGGTCGCGGCCAACGTCGCCGCCGCGGCGGCCGGCGCCCGCGCAGTCGACACCGAGCGCGGCCGGGTCGCGCTCGCGCCCGTCGCGCAGGCGGCCGCGAAACGCTGGCTGATCACCGGCAACGAGGCCGTCGCGCTCGGCGCGCTGCTGGGCGGCGTCCGCTTCGCGGCCGCGTATCCGATCACGCCTGCTTCAGACATCCTGGAGTGGCTCGCGCCGAACCTCACGAAAGTCGGCGGCACGCTGGTGCAGGCGGAGGACGAACTCGCGTCGGTCAACATGATCATTGGCGCCTCCTACGGGGGAGTCCCGTCGCTCACCGCGACCTCGGGCCCCGGTTTGTCGCTGATGATCGAGTCGCTCGGGCTCGCGACCGCCGCGGAAGTGCCGATCGTGATCGTCGACGTGATGCGCGGCGGTCCGTCGACCGGGATCCCGACCAAATCGGAGCAATCCGACCTGAACATCGCGATCTACGGGATGCACGGCGATGCGCCGCACCTCGTGATCGCGCCGCAATCGGTCGGCGACTGCTGGCTCTCGGCCCAATGGGCGACCGGTCTCGCCGAGGCGTTGCAAGCCCCGGCGATCGTCCTCTCCGACCAATTCCTCGGCCAGGCCCAGACCGCGATCACTCGACCCGTCGAGCGGCCCCCGACCGGCAAACGCCGGGTCGCCGACGGCGCGAACCTTCCGTACGCGCGCTACGCGGCCGGCGGCGACGGCGTGTCGCCGATGGCGATCCCCGGAACCGCACGCTGCGCGTACACCGCCGACGGCTTGACCCACACCGAGCGCGGCACGCCGACGAGCGGCGCCCATGATCACGTCGCCCAGCTGGACAAGCGCCGCGACAAGCTCGACGGCCACGAGTACGGTCCGCTGTGGGCGACGATCGAGGGCGACAGCGAGACCGCGGTGCTCGCCTGGGGGTCGCTGACCGGCGTGGTTCGCGAGGGCATCGCTCAAGCCCGCGCCGACGGGGTGTCGGCGAAGCTGATCGCACCGCGGCTGCTGTTGCCGACCCGGCCGGCCGAGATGAGCGCCGCGCTCGCCGGGGTGAAGCGGGTGCTGGTGGTGGAGCAGACCCACGGAATGCAATTCCTGAAGTACCTGCGCGCGCACTACGACCTGCCCGCCGAGGTCTCCGTGCTGCACCGACCCGGCCCGCTGCCGATCCGGCCGCACGAGGTACGTCAACGCTTGATCGAGGGAGGATCCCGATGAACGCCGCCGAACCCCTGAAGTGCCGGCCCTCGGACTACAAGTCGGAAGTCAAGCCGATCTGGTGTCCCGGTTGCGGTGACTACCACGTGCTGATGGCGCTGACGCGCGCGATGGCGGCGCTCGGCTTGCCGCCCGAGCGCATCGCGGTCGTGTCCGGCATCGGCTGCTCCTCGCGGATTCCCGCGTACACCAACTGCTACGGCTTCCACGGCGTCCACGGCCGCTCGCTCGCGGTCGCGACCGGACTGAAGATCGCGCGTCCGGACATCACCGTGATCTGCGCGAGCGGCGACGGCGACGGCTACTCGATCGGCGGCAACCATTTCCTGCACGCGTGCCGCCGTAACGTCGACCTCGCTTACATCGTGATGGACAACCACATCTACGGGATGACGAAGGGACAGCCGTCGCCGACCACGGAACCGGACTTCGACACGGCCCTCGCGCCCGGCGGCACCGGGCTGCGGCCGTTCAACCCGCTGGTGGTCGCGCTCGCGTCGGGCGCGAACTTCGTCGCGCGCGCCTACTCGGGGAATCCGAACGAGACCGCCGAGTTGATCGTCGACGCGATCAAGCACCCGGGCTTCTCGTTCGTCGAGATCCTGAGTCCCTGCGTGACCTATCGCCCCGACCAACGCTCGTGGAAGGATCGCGTGCATCCGGCGCCGGTCACGCCGACCGACGACCCGGCACGGGCCGCGCGCCGCTTGATGACCGACGACGGCTTCAATCTCGGCGTGCTCTACCGAGGTCATCGCGCGCCCTACACGCCGCCGACGGCGGCCGCGATGGTCGCGCCCGAGAGCCTGGAAGAGGAGTTCGAAGTATGAGCGGCGCGAACGTACCGCCGGTGACCTCGGTGGCGGCGCTCTACGGGATCGCCCATCGGATCGAGGCCGACGCGGCGGAGCGTTACGCGATGCTCGCCGACCAGATGGAGACGCACAACAACCTCGATCTCGCGCGGATGTTCCGCGACCTCGCCCGGGCCGAGCGCTTGCACGCGGACAAGATCCGGGAACTCGCCGGCGCGATCGGCGTCGGCGACGATGGCGGCCCGATCGGTCCCTGGAAGGCCGACAGCCCGGAGTCCGTGGATCTGTACGCGGCGCGCTACGACATGTCGCCGCACGAGGCGTTGCGCATGGCGCTCGCGGCCGAGGAACGCGCGCTCGCGTTCTACACCGACCTCGCGGCGTCGAAGGTCGACCGGACCGTGCGCGACCTGGCGACGAGCTTCGCCGCGGAGGAGCGCGAGCACGTCGCGCTGTGCCACCGGTTGCTGGAGCGTTACCCCCCAGCGAGCGCGGCCCGTCCCGGCGATCCCGACGCGCCGGGCGACCGCTGAGTCTGCCCCGCACGGCGGCCCAAACCGGTCGCAGGCGCGACCGCGGGCCCGGGGGACCGCACCCGGGGACGCTCGCCGCGCGCGGATGATCAGCGCGCGCGGCGGATCACGATTCGTCGGGATCCGCGGCGGTGCGCAGCCGGCGGACGCGCGCCGCGAGATCGGGCGCGCTTGCGTCGCGATCGACGAGCTGCAGGATCGATTCGAACCGGCGCAGACCCCGTTCGCGGGTGTCACCGTACCCGGTGACCACGCCCTGGGACTCGATGAGCTCGAGCGCCGCGTCGGGCATCGCGGCGATGCGCCGAATCCGCTCGCACCACGCCTCGATCCCCTGCATCTCCCGCCGATGGCGCCAGCTGGCGCGCCGCCAGCGGCGTAGCCGCGCGATCAACCGCAGCAGCAAGAATCCCCGCAAACGATTGGTTTCGATCCGGCGGCCGCGCCGGAACAGCGGCCCGAGCCGGCGTGCGGCGGCCGGGCTGCGCGCGAGACGCTCGCCGATCGGCGCGGGCAGCATCTCGCAGAAATCCTCGAACCGCGGATGCAGGTAGTCGGTCAGTTGCAGGACCTGCGTCGAGCCCGCGTCCGCATCGGCCCGCACCCGGTCGAATCGCTCCGAGGTCGTCTTCAATTCCGCGACGCGGATCGCATCTTCGTACGCCATCCAGGTCGCGAGACGCCGAGCGAACGCCCCGGTGAGCGCGAAGTCCCGCGCGGCACCGCCCGCGGCGGCGTCGCTGCGCAGCGTCGCGCCAACCCGGTCGAGATACTCGCCGGCGTAGCGCGCGTCCTGATACTCGACCATCGTCCGCACGCCGTCGCGGATCGCCGGGTGAAGCGCCTCGGGAAACTCCGCGCGCACTCGCGCGTCGAGCCGCCGGCCGATCTCGGTCGTCGGTCCGTCCGACGGCGCCGCGGCGGCCGCCACGCCGGGCGCGGCGGCTTCGGGGTCTCGCGCGCGCTGCCAGCCCGCGGCGAAACCGGCGAGATTCGCTTCGACCGCGACGCCGCCGCGACGGATCGCTTCCTCGTACAGCTCGCGCGGGAACGGCAGCGCGTCCGCGGCGGCGATCGCGCCGCAGAGCACCGAGCTCACGACGCTGCCGGTCTGCGCACAGGCGCGTTCCATATCGAACAGCACGAGCCGGCGTGCCTCGCGCCGCATCGCGGCGAGCACCGGCTGCGGATCGGCGATGCCGTCGAACGCCGCCGATTTCTCGGTGATCCCATAGATCCGGTGACTGGACGCGATCAGCGTGGTGCGATCCGGCGTCACCAAACCGCGCGCGATCGCCCGGCCCGCCTCCATGAGTTCCGGTGCGACGACCAGGTCGACGTCACCGGGCACGGGCATCAGCGCGAGGACCGGCTCGTGGCCCGCTCCGGCGATCGGCGCAGCGGCTTCGAGGTAATACACCGTGCTGCCGGTACGTTGCGCGACGCCAGGGACCGATGAGGACTGGACGATCCAGCCGTAGGCTTCCGCGACGTCGACCAGCCAGTCGGCGAGCACGCCGCCGCCTTGGCCGCCGAGCGCGACGATCGCGATCGACAAGCGCTGACGCGTCGGCGGCGCCGGCGCCGGCGCCGACTCAGAATGCATGGCGCAGCCTTCGGGTCGCGGCACGCCGCTGGAGCCAGCCGATGATCGCGCCGCTCACGCCGGCGCGCAGCCGCTCCCAGCGCGTCGGGTTGTGGAGCACCCGCATGCGGTAGAACGACGGACACAGCGCCGCCGTGTCCGCGAGTTCGCCGCACAATCCGCAGCCGACGCAGCTGCGATCGACGGTCGCCGCCGGCGGCCGGCCGACGCGGGGCTTGATCGTGAGCGACGGGCAGCCGGACAGCCGGATGCACGAGTGATCGCCGGTGCACACGTCCGAATCGACACCGAAGCGGTCCAGCGCGACGCGCTCGCCCCCGGCGATTCTCCGCTTGCGCTGCGGATTCTCGCGGCGCTGTCGATTGAGCATGCACTCGGACGCCGCGACCACGACCTTCGGCCCGGTGCCCGGACTCGCAATCGCCTCGCGCAGCGTGTCGCGCATCTTCGCGACGTCGTAGGTGTGCTCGACGACCCGGACCCAGTCGACCCCGACGCCCTGCACGGCGGTCGCGATCGGATGGCGGGTACTGCGGGTCTTGCTCGGCGTGCGCGTCGACGGCACGTCCTGTCCGCCGGTCGCGGCCGCATAGCCGTTGTCGACGACGACGAGCACCGGGTCGGACCGGTTGAACACCGCGTTGCCGACGCCGGACGTGAGCCCGTTGTGCCAGAAGCCCCCGTCGCCCATGACCGCGACGGGTCGCTTGCCGCGATCCGAGCGCAGCGCGGCCGCGCCGGCGGCGCCGAGGCCGTAGCCCATCGTCGTGTTGCCGATGTTGAACGGCGGCAGGATCGAGAACAGATGACAGCCGATGTCGCAGCTGACGTGCAGCGGGCCGATGTCGCGCTGCAGGAGCTTCATCGCGGCGAAGATCGGCCGCTCCGGACAGCCGGTGCAGAAGCCCACGGGTCGCGGCGGGATCGCGGGCGCGAGCGCCGCCGCCTCGCTCGAGATCCTGCCGGCCGTGCCCGAGGCGGCGTGCGCGCGCGGCGCGGCCGGCGCGTGCTCGCCGAGGAAGCGTTCGATGCCGCTCAGCAACGCCGGGCCGGTGTATTCGCCCGCCCGGGGCAGCACCGCCTTGCCGACCAGCTTGGTCGGCGAGTCGGCGTGGCGGAGGATCGAGTTCAAGGCTTGCTCGATGAATTCCGGCTGCCCCTCTTCGACGACGAGCACCGCGCGCTTCCCGGCGCAAAAACGCACGACCTCGTCTTCCAGCAGCGGATAGGTCACGTTGAGCACGTAGATCGGCAGGTCGGTCGACCCGTCGGGCCGGGCGACCCCGGCGAGTTCGAGTGCGCGGAGCAGCGCGTTGGTCAAGCCCCCTTGGACGATGACCCCGAGGTCCTCGCGCGGGCCGTCGATGAATTCGTTCATCCGCCGCGAGCGGATGAATTCGAGGGCCGCCGGCCAGCGTCGCTCGACCTTCTCGCGCTCGTGCTCGAAGCTCGCCGGGGGCAGCACGATCCGCGAGGCGTCGCGACGGACGTGATCGAGCGCGTCCTGGACCGAGAACGCCGGCGACCGGTTCGCCTTCGCGCGGAATCGCCCGTAGACGTGGCACGCGCGGATTCTGAGCTCGAGCATCACCGGCGTGTGCGAGGCCTCCGACAGCTCGAAGCCGCGCTCGACGGCCTCGACGATGCTCGGCAGCCGCGGCCGCGGATCCAGCAGCCACATCTGCGATTTCATCGCGAACGCGTGCGAGCGCTCCTGCAGGATCGAGGAGCCCTCGCCGTAGTCCTCGCCGACGATGATCAGGGCGCCGCCGGTGACCCCGCCGGACGCGAGGTTCGCGAGCGCATCGGAGGCCACGTTCGTGCCGACGGTCGACTTCCAGGTCACCGCGCCGCGGATGGGGTAATTCACGGATGCCGCGAGCATCGCGGCCGCGGCGGCTTCGGACGCGTTGGCGACGAATTGCACGCCGAGATCGTCGAGCAGGCCGTGCGCTTCGGAGAGCACGTCCATCAAGTGGGAGATCGGTGCGCCCGGGTAGCCGCCGACGTAACCAACCCCCGACTGCAGCAGCGCCTTGGTGACCGCGAGGATGCCTTCCCCGCGGAACTCCTCGCCGTCACCGAGACGCAGCTTCTCGATTTCCTTGGAAAACGATCGTTCCGCCATAGCCGACGCCACCCTCGCGGGAGTCCGCCACCGACCCTTCCGGGGGCGGCAATTTCACTCCGATGCTAATTCATGTATTATTGTACCGAATTACATCTTTAGGTTCCAGGCGCATTGGGGAGTCACCGATGACGCGATCGCCCGCCGCGCGTACCGTTCCCACGTATTGCTACAACTGTGTGGCCGGCCCCGACCTGCTCACGGTGAAGGTCGTCGACGGAGTCGCAACCGAGGTCGGCCCGAATTTCGCCGCGAAGGGGATCCATCCCGGTGACGGCAAGCCGTGCGTGAAGGCCTACGGCCTCGTCCAGAAGACCTATCATCCGGCGCGGATCCTGACGCCGATGCGACGCACGAATCCGCGCAAGGGCCGCGACGAGGACCCCGGGTTCGTGCCGATTACCTGGGACGACGCGCTCGACCTCGTCGCCGCGAAACTCGCCGAGATCCGGCAGCGCGGCCTCACGGACGAAGCGGGGATGCCGCGCGTCGCGGTGACCTTCGGCCACGGCGGCACGCCGGCGAACTACATGGGCACGTTCCCCGCGTTCCTGTCCGCATTCGGTCCGGTCGACTTCAGCTTCGGCTCCGGACAAGGCGTGAAGTGCGTCCACTCGGAGCATCTGTACGGCGAATTCTGGCATCGGGCGTTCACCGTATCCGCGGACACTCCGCTCAGCAACTACATCGTCTCGTTCGGCGCGAACAACGAGGTCAGCGGCGGCGTGAGCGCGGCCGCGCGGCATGCGGCGGCGCGTGCGCGCGGCGCGCGGCGCGTCCAGATCGAGCCGCACCTGTCGATCTCCGGCGCGGCCTCGGCCGAATGGATCCCGATCAGGCCGAAGACCGATCCCGCGTTCATGTTCGCGATGATCCACGTGCTGCTGCACGAGCACCCGCATTCCCGGCTGGATCTGCCGTTCCTCGCGAAGATGACCTCGTCGCCGTATCTCGTCGGGCCGCATGGCTATTATCTGCGGGATCCGGCGACCCTGAAGCCGCTGGTCTTCGACGCACGGCGGCAGGTCGCGGTCCCGTTCGACGACGCCGCGGCCGAGCCGGCGCTCGAGGGGCCGGCGCGCGTCACCGCCGCGGTCGAGGTCGGCGCCGACGAGGAGCGCTGGGAGCACACCGGCATCGCGGCCGAGACCGCGTTCGAACGGTTGCTCGCGCACCTGCGCGAGTACACGCCGGAGTGGGCCAGCGCGATTTGCGACGTGAGCGCGGCGACGATCCGCCGGATCGCGAACGAATACCTCGACGAGGCCTGCATCGGCCGCACGATCGAGATCGACGGCGAGACCATGCCGTTCCGCCCGGTGTCGGTGACCCTCGGCAAGACGGTGAACAACGGCTGGGGCGCGTACGAGTGCGTGTGGGCCCGGACGGTGCTCGCGGTGCTGGTCGGCGCGCTCGAGGTTCCCGGTGGGACGCTCGGCACCACGGTGCGCATCAACAAGTTCCACGAGGATCGCCACAAGAGCGTGCAGCCCGGCGCCGACGGCTTCATGCAGCACACGCTGAACGCGACCGACGCGGCCCATTGGGAGAAGACCCCGCACGTGCGCAACGCGCACCGGACCCTGGTCCCGCTGTCCGGCAACAGCGGCGCATGGAGCCAGGCGCTGGGGCCCACGCACTTGAGCTGGATGTTCCAGAAGCACAACGTCGATCATTGGCCGAAGGCGACCAAGCCCGAGGTCTGGATCGCGTACCGGACGAACCCGGCGATCTCGTTCTGGGACACCCGCTCGGTCGCCGACACCATGGCGACGTTCCCGTTCACGGTGTGCTTCGCGTACACGCCGGATGAAACCAACCACATGGCGGACATCCTGCTGCCGGAGGCGACCGATCTCGAGAGCACCCAGCTGATCCGGGTCGGCCGGACGAAATTCGTCGAGCAGTTCTGGCGTCACGAAGGCTTCGCGCTGCGCCAGCCGGCGGTCGCGCCGCGCGGCGACACGCGCGACTTCACCTGGATCGCGACCGAGCTGGCGCGCCGGACGGGAGTGCTCGAGGGGTACAACGCCGCGATCAATCGCGGCACCTGCGGGGTTCGCCTGAAAGGCGCGAACTGGGACTACTCGCTCCCGGTCGACGAGCCGAATTCGGTCGACGCGATCTGGAACGCGACCTGTCTCGCCGCGAGCGCCGAGCTCAGCGGCGGCGAGGAACGCCACGACCTCGACTGGTTCAAGGCGAACGGCTTCATGACGCGCCCGTTCCCGCAGAGCGCCTGGTACCTCTACCCGACGCTCGCGAAGCTGGGTTTGCGTTTCGAGCTGCCCTATCAGGAACGATTGAACCGCTCGGGGAAGGAGCTCGGCAATCGCCTGCACGAAACCGGCGTGCACTGGTGGGATCGGCAGCTCACCGAATACGGGTTCCTGCCGACCTGGCATGACTTTCCCGGAATCTGGGACGAGGACCTGCGGCAGCGCGGTTACTCGCCGGACGACTTTCCGTTCTGGCTGATCACGACCAAGAGCATGCAATACCACGCCGGCGGCAACGTGATGATCCAGCTGATGGACGAGGTCGCGCAGAACGTGCGCGGCCATCGTGGCGTCGTGATCAACGCCGCGACCGCGGCGCGCCTCGGCATCGCGGACGGCGACCCGGTCGAAGTTGCATCGCCGACGGGCACGACCTCGGGCCCGGCGATCGTGGTTCAGGGCGTGCGACCCGACGTGCTGGTGATCGTGGGCCAGTTCGACCACTGGGCGACGCCGTACGCGAAGGACCTGCACGCGCCGAGTCTGAACACCGTGGCGCCGATGTCGCTGACCCTGACGGACGCGACGGGCTCGGGCTCGGACCTCGTCCGGGTCGCGCTGCGCCGGCTGGCGCCGGTCACCAGCCGGGCCGCGCGCCCGGCCCGCTGACGCCGACGCCGCGCACCGGCGTCAGCGGCAGTGCGAAGCCCTGGTTGTAGGACCAGCGCACGACGATCGCGTATTTCCACGACCAGCCGGCCGCGACCGCGAGCAGCGCGGCGGCGTCGATCGGCAGATTCCCCCCCCGCGGCCACGCGAGTTGCGCGAGCGCGGCGACGATCGCGCCAACCTCGACGGCGAGGCGCTTCGGCGCGCCCCGTGCCAGATCGCGCAGCAGGTTTTGCGGCGCGCCGTCGCGATCCAAGCCGTGGCGATACGCGATCACCGCGGCGATCCGCAACGCGATCAATCCAGCCAGCGGCCATGCGATCCAGCTCGCCGTGGCGATCGCCGGCGCGGACAGGGAGCCGGCGAGCACGCCGACGCCCGCACCCTCCGCGAGCCCGGTCACGACCAGCAGCGGAACCGCCCGCGGGTGGCGCCACGCGGGGATCCCGCGGGCGGCGTTCAGCATCCGCGCCTGGCAGTAGACGTAAGCGAGCGCGAACGCGCCGGCGACGACGCGCAACTCGGCGAGCCGCGGCACCACGGCGAGCGAACCGGTCGCGATCAGCCACGGCGCGATCAGCGCCTCCCGCGACATCCACGAGCTGCGCGGTCGGCTGAACACGTTGAGCGCGCGCCACGGCCGGCCGATCTCGAACCACACGCACAGCAAGCCGCAGACGACGAAGGCGGCGCCGAGCGGTCCGAGGATCGGCGCCGCCCCGGGGATCACGGCGGCGTAGACCAGCGCCCCGCTGCCGGTGCCGCCGAAGATGAAGTTGCCGGCCGCGCGCCAGTCCCAGTAGGTCTGTCGCCACGGCGCGATCCGGCTGGAATTGGGAACGCTCATCGATCAACCATCCGTGTCGGTCAGGTAATAGATGCCCGGGTCGGTCCCGAGCTCCTCGTGCATCCGGAAATGCCGGTTCTCGCGCAGCAGCGCCGACACGTTGCTCTGCGGATCGTCACGGTCGCCGAAGTGCAGCGCGCTGGCGATGCAGGAGTTCACGCACGCGGGCGTCACGTCCGGGTCGACGCCCGGCACTTGCCCGGTCTCGCGCGCAAGGTCGATCCGGTCGCTGCAGAACGTGCACTTGGTCGAGACGCCGAGCCGCGCCGGGTCGAACTGCCGCTCCTCGGGAGCGGTCGGATCCGCACCGTACGCGAACTGCGCATGCTGCGTCTTGAAGCGCTGCTGGTACGGACAGGCGACCGCGCAATACGCGCACCCGATGCACACGTCGTAGTTGATCGCAACCCGTCCGTCGTCTCGCTTGAACGTCGCGCCGGTCGGGCACACGTCGAGGCACGGCGGCGATCCGCAATGCATGCAGCTCACCGGGACGAACGTACGCCGCACGTTCGGAAAGACGCCGGATTCGATGTCGAGGACCCGGCGCCACTGCACGCCCGGCGGGGTGCCGTTCGCGTGCTTGCACGCGGCCGTGCAGGTCTGGCAGCCGGTGCACCGGCGAAGATCGACGACCATCACGTAACGGGTCATGACCGGGAACCGTTCCTCAGCCGGCCTTCGCCGCCGCGGCTTTCGCCGCGAGCCGCGTGCGCAGCTTCTCCACCTCGACGACCGCGCGCGTATGCTCGCCGACGGACACCGATTCCACGCCGTCGCGCGCCGAGAGCGCGAACTTCACGAGTCGGCGGTCGATTTCCTTCACCTCGGCGCGCAGTTCGACGGTCATCCCGAGCAGCGTCGCGCCGGTATGGCTGATGCAGATCCCCGTGCCGACCGAGTCCTCGCCGGAATCGCAGTGCTCGAGCAGCAAGTCCCGGCACAAGATCTCGAAATCCCGCACCAGCGCCGGAGTCGCGTACACCCGCAGCGCCTCGCCGAGGAAGTCGATCGTGCGCGGCACGTCGATCGACAGCGAGATCTGTTTGGTGACTCCAGCCTTCAGCGTGTTCTTCATGCGCGTATCCTCGCTCGATCCGGTGATGGTCGCTCGATCAAATCTGCCGCCGATCACGAACGCGGCGCGCCTTGCCGGCCGATCGCTCGAGCGTTCCCGGCGGGCGAACCTCGATCACGGCGCCGAGCCCGACGAACGTGCGCACGTGGTGATGCAGCTCCTGGGCCCGCCGGGTGCGTTCGGCGTCACCGGCGTCGGCGTCCGCCGTCATCTCGACCTCGATGCGCATCACGTCGAGATGGCCGTCGCGCGACAGGTCGATCAGGTAATGCGGCGCAAGGCCCGGGACCTTCAAGATCAGTTCCTCGATCTGGCTCGGGAAGACGTTCACGCCCCGCACGATCATCATGTCGTCGGTGCGCGCACGGATCCTCGCGATCCGGCGCATCGCGCCGGTCGTCGGCGGCAACAGGCGGCTGCGGTCCCGGGTCCGGTATCGGATCACCGGCAACGCCTCCTTCGTCAGCGTCGTCAATACCAGCTCGCCTTCCTGCCCGTCGGGAACCGGCGCGCCGGTCTGCGGATCGATGATCTCGGGATAGAAGTGGTCCTCCCACAGGATCGGCCCGTCTTTCGTCTCGACGTTTTCGCAGGCGACGCCGGGCCCCATCAACTCCGACAGCCCGTAAAGGTCGACCGCGTCGATCCCGAACGCCCGTTCGATCTCGGCGCGCATCGGTTCGCTCCAGGGCTCGGCGCCGAAGCACCCGACGCGCAGCGAGCATTCGCGCGCGTCGATTCCTTGCCGCGCAAATTCCTCGGCTATCGTGAGCGCGTACGACGGCGTCGCCATCAGGATGTCGGGCTTGAAATCCGCGATCAGCTGCACCTGACGCTCGGTCTGGCCGCCGGACATCGGGACGACGGCGCATCCGAGGCGCTCCGCGCCGTAGTGTGCGCCGAGACCGCCGGTGAACAAGCCGTACCCGAACGCGACGTGCACGAGCTCTCCGGGCCGCGCGCCCGCGACCCGCAGTGAGCGCGCGACGAGGTCGCTCCAGTGGTCGAGGTCGCGGCGCGTATAGGCGACCACCGTCGGCCGTCCGGTCGTTCCGCTCGACGCGTGCACGCGCCGCAATTCGGTGCGCGGCACCGCGAGGAGCCCGAACGGATAGTGGTCCCGCAGATCGGCCTTCGTCATCAACGGGAACTTCGCGAGATCCTCGAGCGTGCGCAAGTCCTCGGGATGGACCCCCGCATCGACGCAGCGACGGCGAAAATGCTCGACCCGGTCGTAGGTATAGCGCAGCGACCACTTCAGACGGCCAAGCTGGAGACTGCGCAGTTCGTCGACGCCGAACCGGATCGCCGCATCGGTTTCGCCTCCGTCTCGCGAAGCGATTGAGATCCGCGACGTGCTCGACATCGTCCCTCCCGAGTCCTCGGGACCCGGCCGCACCGCCTCGTGCGGCGGTCGACCCCAGGGCCAGCTTCAGCCAATATCGTATTATGGTACTGTAATACCATATTAGCCGCAGCGGCCGCTGTCAAGCGCGCGGGTCGCCCACCCGCGGCCCGTCGGCCCTTTTGCGGGTTAGGTCGTGGTGAGGACCTGCCCGTGACGGACCGGGAGCGTCTTGCCCGGATCGTGCGCCATCCGGATGCGGTGCCGCCGACCGTCGAACAGATAGGTCACTTCGTAGCCGGCCGGTTCGCGGGTGACGTCGTATACCGTCACGCAGCGCCGTTCGGTCGTCGTGTAGGTGTTGCCTTGCTGCATCCGCTGCTCGATCCGATTGCCCGCGTAGCCGCCCGCGGCCGCACCCGCGACGGTCGCGAGAACCTGGCCGCTGCCGCCGCCGATGCGATTGCCGAGCAAGCCGCCGACCACGGCGCCGATGCCGGTGCCGGCCAGGCGCTCCTGGTCGCGGGGCGGAGCCACGCGGGTGACCGCCTCGTCATGGCACACCTGCCGCGGCGTCCGCAGCGTCTTCTGCAGCGCGACGACGGCGACGACCTTGGCGCTCTCTGCGGGGGGCCCGAGGTAATGATAACCGGCGACGGCCGCTCCGGCGGTCGCCGCGACCGCCCCGAATACCGCGCCGACGAGCATTGATTGGTTCATGCGTCGTACCTCCTCGGAGCGAAATTCTAGTCGCGGTCTCCGGGCGCGCGGCGATGTCGCCGCGCGCCGACAGGCGCTGCCCCCTCCCGACGCGGTCACTGCAACAGGCGGCCCGGTGTCGGCGGCAAGTGCGGCATCGTCTGCGTCGGAAACGGCCCGGTCAGCGAGTCGAGAAACGCGACGATGTCGTCCACGTCCGCCTCGTCGAGCGTCCGATTCAGCTGCGTGCTCGCCATCACCTGCACCGCATCGTGCAGGGTCTTCACGGAGCCGTTGTGCATGTACGGCGCCGTGTACACGAGATTGCGCAGCGTCGGCACCTCCCACAGATTCCGGTCCCGGTTGCGGTGCGTGACCTCGTACCGGCCGCCGTCCGCGGTCAAATCGTCGGTCTTCACGTAGGGGCTGCCCGGATACACCGGGAACTTCATCAGGAACGGCGTGCCGACCGGCAGCTTCGGGCCGCTGAAGTTCGGTCCCTGATGGCAGGACGTGCAACCGACCTTCGCGAAGGTCTGCATGCCCCGGACCTGCTGCGCGGTGAGCGCGCCGTGATCGCCTTCGACGTACCGATCGTAGGCGCTGCCCGGCGTGATCAAGGTCCGCTCATACGCCGCGATCGCCTTCGCCGCGTTGTCCATCGTGATCACGTCGCCCGGACCGAAGACCGCGGCGAACAACGGCCGGTAACCCGGGATCGCGCGGATCCGCTGCACGGTCTCGGTCAGCGTGGGCATCCCCATCTCGACCGGATTGACCGGCGGACCCTTCGCCTGTTCCTCGAGCGTCGGCGCGCGTCCGTCCCAGAACTGCGCGGACTTGAACGCCGCATTCCACACCGTCGGCGCGTTCCGCCCGCCTTTCTGGCCGTGCACGCCGATCGACGTCGGCCGATGGTCGTCGCCCCCCTCCATCACGTTATGGCAGGAAAAACACGAGACGGTGCCGGTCGACGAGAATCGCGTGTCGAAGAACAACGTCTTGCCGAGTTCGACCTTCGCCGGGGTCGTCGGATTGTCTGCCGGTGCCGGCGCGACACTCGGCAACGCCTGCCACGGTTGCGCCCGCGCCGCGATGCCGAGTCCAAGCGTGAGGGCCGTGACCGCGAGCCGCGCGCCGAACGACGCCGACCACCGCGGTTTCGAATTCGTCTTCGCAGAGCACATCATGGTTCCAACCTCCGTGTGACGGGGATCTCCCGCGCGCCGGGTCGTCCCGAGCGGCGTGATGCGAGCATCGTGTGCGCGACGACTCGGGCGCTCAATGAGTGAATTTACCTAGACGCGCGCAGCGTCCGGGCGATCCGCGCGGGAGCGCGCTGTCAGCGATTCAGCACCGCCGACAGGCGGCGACGGTAGGCGGACACCAGCGGCGCATCGGCCGCGGCGAGTTCGAACACGGACAGCATCAAGCGGCGCGCGGCATCGTCCCCGTAGCGCCGATCGCGGGCGATGATCTCGATCAGCTGCTCGAGCGCGTCCGCGTAGGCGCGCTCGGCGACGAGACGCTGTGCGAGCGCGTATTTCGCCGCGAGATCGCCGGGCGCTTCGGCGACGCGCGCGCGCAGCACGTCGGGCGGCGCCGCGCCCGCGGTGGCGCGCAGCGCCTCGAGGCGCGCGCCGAGTGCCCGATGCCGCTCGTCACCGCGATCCGCGGGCCCGAGCGGCTCGAGGACGGTGCTCACCTCGGCGAGGCGGGTATCGTCGACCGGCGGCATGCCCTCGAGCAGCACGTCCGCCAGCTCGAGCCGCGCCGCCGCAAGCTCCGGTTGCAGCGCGATCGCCGCACGCAAGGCCCCGGCGGCGGCGGTCCGATCACCCGCGTCGAGGAGTGCGCGCGCCCGGCGTCGCTCCCGCTCCGCCGGGCCGGGGATCGCCCGGTCGATGAACGCCCGCAGCTGTCCTTCCGGCAACGCGCCGACGAACGAATCGCTCACCTCCCCGTCGATGAACGCGATCACGTAGGGAATACTGCGGACGCGATAGCGTGCGGAGAGCTCGGGATTCGCGTCGGAATCGACCTTCACGAGCCGAAACCGGCCGCCGTACTCCGTCTCCAGCCGCTCGAGGAGCGGTCCGAGCGCTCGACAGGGCGCGCACCACGACGCCCAGAAATCGACCAACACGGGTTGCACGCGCGAGGCGTCGACGGCGTCGCGCTCGAACGAGGATTCGTCGGATTCGATCATGTGACGGAAAACTTCAGGTCGCGGTCGCGCCGACCGCCCCGGCGGCGCATGCGCGGCTTGCGTTTCGGCGGCTGCAATGCTGACATGCAGCCGCGCCTCGGCGCAAGTGACCTCGCCCGGGAGAAGCGTTGCGAAAACTCCTCGTCGCCATCGGCCTCGTCTCGCTCGCGCTCGGCCTCGCCTGGCCCTGGGTGCGGCGCCTGCACCTCGGGAGGCTCCCCGGCGATGTCGTGATCCAACGCCCCCACGTCACGTTCTATTTGCCGATCACGACGTCGATCTTGCTGTCGATTCTGCTGTCGGCGATCATCTGGTGGTTGCGACGATGATCGGAGGTCCCATGCGCACTCGAACCCTGCAGCTGCTCGCACTGACGCTCGCGATGGCGGGCGCCGGCCTGAGCGTCGCGGTGCACGCCGCGACGCCGGTCCTCGCCCCGGGTGAATGGCACTATGAATCGCAGGTGACTTACCGGAGCGGGATGATGAACGGCCGGTCGATGCACAATGACTGGAAGGTCTGCGTGAAGCCGCAGGACACCCAGCCGCCGATGCCCATCCCGCACGCGCCCGGCGTCCATTGTGACCCGCCGACCCTCGTGGTCGCCGGCGGCGCATGGCACACCACCTTGAGTTGCACGGCCGAGAGCCAAGGAATGGTCACGAAGATGGTCGACCGGTTCGTGATCACGCCGTCGGCGGACAATCGCCGGGTGGTGATCGACGGGACCGTGCACCAGAGTTTCAGCGGTGGCCCGGTCGCGCTGCCGTCGAGCGTGATGAGCCTGCACACCACCGGCGAACGCATCGGCCCCTGCGGGCCCGCGAAGTAAGCGCCGACCGGCGGCGGATCATGCGGCTGCACGCGGATCTCTCGTTGCCGGCGATCGTCGATGGCGGCGCGCTGGAATGGGTCCGCTCGCCGGTTGCCGGCGTCGAACGGCGGATGCTCGAGCGCGACGGCGACGAGGTCGCGCGCGCGACGTCCCTGGTGCGCTACGCACCGGGTTCCGCGTTCTCCGCGCACGTGCACGGCGCCGGCGAGGAATTCCTGGTCCTCGACGGCGTGTTCTCCGACGAGACCGGCGATTTTCCGGCCGGGTTCTACGTACGCAATCCGCCCGGCTCCCGCCACGCGCCGGCGAGCGCGCCCGGCGCCGTGATCTTCGTGAAGCTGAGGCAGATGCCTCCGGAGGAAACGCTGGCGCCGAGGGTCTGCACGCGCGACCCCGCCCTCTGGACGAGCGCCGGACCCGGCGTCGAGCAGGCGCTGCTCTTCGAGGCCCCGTGGGAACACGTCGCGATGCTGCGGCTCGCTCACGGGCACCGCACGATCCGCGAGACCTGGCCGGGTGGCGTCGAGTGGTTCGTCGTCGAAGGCTCGATCGAGGTCGACGGCGTCGTGCATCGGACGGGGACGTGGATGCGATTCCCGCCCGGCGCGACGGTGCAGATCCGCACCCCCGACCACGCGCTGCTGTATCGCAAGAGCGGACACCTCGCGCGAGGCACTCGACCCGCAACGGCATGAGCGGCCGACCCTTCCCCTGGGAGGCGGCGTACCCGCCGACCCTCCGATGGGATCTGCAGGACCCGCCGACGAGCGTACCCGCGCTGCTGGATGCGGCCGCGGCACGCGATCCCGACCGGGTTGCGATCGAATTTCTGGGTCGGCCGATCCCTTATCGTGAATTGCACGCGCGGGCAGGCGCGGCCGCCGCGGGTCTCGCCGCGCTCGGCGTGAGCCGCGGCGTGTCCGTGGGCCTCTACCTGCCGAACACGCCGTTCCATCCGATCGCGTTCTTCGCGACGCTGCGCGTCGGGGGACACGTCGTTCACCTGAGTCCGCTCGATCCGCCGCGCCGGCTGCGTTTCAAGCTCGAGGACAGCGAGACCCGGATCCTGGTCACGAGCGACGACCCGGCACTGCTCGATCGAGCGGCGAAATTGCTCGAGGAACGCGTGATCGATCGGTTGATCGTCGCCGAGGCGCGTGATTTCGACCCGCACGCGCGCGCATGCCCGCTCCCGGCCGGTGCGATCCCGTGCTCGCGCCTCGGCGCCGGCGCATCGGCCGCGCGTTCGCCATCGATCGACCCGGACGCGCTGGCGCTGCTGCAATACACCGGCGGCACGACGGGCCTGCCGAAAGGCGCCATGCTGACGCATGCGAATCTGACCGCGGCGGTCGCGGCGTATCGGGCGTGGTTCGCCGGCACCGGCACCCCGATGGGACCCGACGACCGGCTGATCTGCGCGCTGCCGTTGTTCCACATCTACGCGCTGACCACGATCCTGTTGCTCGGCCTGGATCGGGGCGCGACCGTGCTGTTGCGGCCGCGCTTCGACGTCGAGGCGACGCTGCGGGACATCGAGGTCGGCCGCGCGACGTTCTTCGCGGGCGTGCCGACGATGTGGGTCGCGATCGCGAATCATCCGACGATCGAGCGGCGCGACCTGTCATCACTGCGCGTGATGAGTTCCGGGGGCGCGCCGCTGCCGACCGAGATCGCCGCGATGATCCATCGGCGCACCGGCCGCCAGCTCGGCGGCGGCTGGGGCATGACCGAGACCGCGCCCGCCGGAACACGCTTGCTGCCGGATCAAGCACACGCGCCCGGCCTGATCGGCGTGCCGCTGCCCGGCGTCGAGATGCAGATCGTCGCGCTCGACGATCCGCGCCGCGTGCTCGCCGCGGGTGCGATCGGCGAGATCCGCGTACGCGGTCCGAACGTCGCCGGCGGTTACTGGCGCCAGCCGGCGCAGAGCGCCGCCAGTTACGTCGACGGCTTCCTGCTGACCGGGGACGTCGGCTATCGGGACGAACGGGGCGCGTTCTACCTCGTCGATCGCAAGGACGACATGATCGTCTCCGGCGGTTTCAACGTCTATCCGACGATGATCGAGCAGGCGATCTACGAGCATCCCGCGGTCGAGGAGGCGCTGGTGATCGGGATCCCCGATGGGTATCGCGGACAGTCCGCGAAGGCGTTCGTGAAGCTGCGCGCCGACGCGCCGCCGCTCACGCTCGAGGCGCTGCGCGACTTCCTGAGCGACAAGCTCGGCCGTCACGAGCTGCCGACCGCGCTGGAGATTCGCGCAGCGCTGCCGAAGACCGCGGTCGGCAAGCTGTGGCGGCGCGGGCTGATCGCGGGCTCAAGCGAGGACGCCGACCCGCCCGCGCGCCCCGAGCCTCAGAATATGTCGGGACCGAACACGCGCACCCCGGGAGCGCCCGCATAGCCGAGCGCGGGCAGGCCGAAATATCCCTCGACGCTGCGCAGCAACGCGTAGTGATCGTACGGCTTCGCGGAGACGGTGCCGGGGTGAATGAACGGCGACAGCAGCACCGCGCCGACGCGGCCGCCGCCGGGCCCGAATTGGCCGGGGACGGGTCCGTCGGGCAAGCGACGCAGCCCGCAACACGCGTTGCCGGTCGATCCTTCGTCGAACGTGATCACCAGCAGGCCGTCCTTGCGGAAGGCCGCCGAGCCGGTGATCCGCGGCACCCAGACCTTCAGGAAACGATCGATCGCCGGGAGTCCGCCCGGCTTGCCGTCGGCACAAAGCGAATTGTGACCGTCGTGGCAGAGATTCGGGGTGATGAACGAGAAATTCGGCGTCGTCGCCACGGCGCGCAGATCCACGCGCAGCCGATCGAGATTGACGACGTGCGCGTCGCATCGCACCGCATCGTCGATGATCGAGTGGAAATACACGAACGGATCGTGCTTCGCAGCGTACTGGTCGGTCCGCGTCGCGGTTTCGGTCGGATCCGGGGTCCCGAGCGCCGCATGACCGCAGGTCGCCCGCTCGCGCGCCGGGTCGCGTCCCATGTCCTCCATGTAGCCTTTCCAGCGCAGCCCGGCGGCCTCGAGCTGGTCGGCGATCGTCTTGACGCTCGCCGGATAGACGCAGCCGCGCCCCGGCAATTGCCCGTGGGCGCCGACCGGACCGGTCGCGACGAACTCCCGGTAGATCGGGCAATCCTGCTGCGTATCGGGGTTCGGCGCCTGGCCGCTCACCATCGCGATGTAGTTGTCGAGACTGAAGTGGCCGATGCCGTAGTACTGCGTGAGCAACGCGCCGCGGCGAGGCAGCGTGCGGGCCAGGTAGGGGGCCGCGGAACCGGGTCCGAACGTCGCGTGGAACGGCTCGTTCTCGAGGACGATCACGAAGACGTGGCGGATCGGCGGCACCGCGCCGCGCGCGGGCACCGCGGACGCGGCGGACGCCGCGCCCATCGACAGCGAGATCCATCCACAGAGCATGGCGGCGAGGCGCAGCGGCAACTTCATCGACGAACCTCCGGAGTCGTTCGAGGAGGCGCCCAGACTAGCAAACCCGGATGACGAACGGTTGACGGTGCCGCGACCGCGGCCGGACCGCGCCCTCAACGATCGAACTTCGTGGACAGGATGATCGAGGAGATGGTCCGCTCGACGCCGGCGATCGCCCCGATGCGGTCGATGACCTCGTCCATTTCCGCGACGCTCGCGGTCGCGGCGACCGCGATCAAGTCGAGTTCGCCGCTGACCGAATGCAGCACCCGGACCGCCTTGATCCGGCGCAGCTCGGCGATCACGCCGCGCGCCTCCTTGGGACCCGCCTTGATCGACACGTGCGCGCGCACCGCGCCCTGCGCATGCTCGGGCGCGATGCGCACCGCGTAGCCGCGGATCACGCCCTGGCGCTCGAGGCGGCGCAAGCGGCTCTGCACGCTCGTGCGCGAACGCCCGACCGCGCGCGCGAGCGCGGCGATCGACGCGCGACCGTCCTCGCGCAGCACCGCGAGCAACTTCTCATCGATCGGGTCGGACATTTAGACCAATCGAATAGTCAAAACGAATAGCATTGTACGTCATTTTAGCGCATTCGCCGGTACCCATCGGCCGCGCGCTGGCCAAGAATGAGCACCATTCCAGCAGCGGTTTCGAATCCGGAGGCAACATGAAAAACGTGGTCGTGGTCGGTGCGGGCAAGATCGGCGCGATGATCGCCGAACTCCTCGCGGGATCGGGCGATTATTCGGTCACGATCGTGGATCGCTCGAGCGCGCAGCTCGAACGGCTCGAGACCACGCGGCCCGTGACCAAGCTCGCGGTCGACATCGAGGACGCGGCCGGGCTGCGGCGCGCGACGGCCGGACAGTTTGCGGTCCTGAGCGCGGCCCCCTATCACGCGACCCGGGCGATCGCGGAGGCGGCGAAGGCGGGTGGCGCCCATTATCTCGACCTGACCGAGGACGTCGCGAGCACGCGCGCGGTCAAGCAGCTCGCGGACGGCGCGCGCACCGCGTTCATTCCGCAATGCGGTCTCGCGCCGGGATTCATCACGATCGTGGCCGCGGACCTCGCCTCCCGATTCGACGAGCTGCACGACGTGCGGATGAGGGTCGGTGCGTTGCCGAAATTCCCGTCGAACGCGCTGAACTACAACCTCACGTGGAGCACGGACGGGGTGATCAACGAGTACTGTCAGCCGTGCGAGGCGATCGTGAACGGCGAGCGCCGCGAGACGCAACCGCTCGAGGAACTCGAGGAGTTCTCCCTCGACGGCGACCGTTACGAAGCGTTCAACACCTCCGGAGGTCTCGGCACGATGTGCGAGACGCTCGCCGGCAAGGTGCGCAATCTGAACTATCGGACGATCCGCTATCCCGGGCACGCCGCGCTGATGAAAGTCCTGTTGAACGACCTGCGGCTGCGCGACCGTCGCGAGTGGCTGAAGGAGATCCTGGAGAACGCGATACCGGCGACCCTGCAGGACGTGGTGATCGTCTTCGTCACGGTGACCGGCCTGCGCGGCGGCCAGTTGCACCAGGAGACCTACGCGAACAAGATCTACTCGGCGCCGGTCGGCGGGCGCGTGCGCAGCGCGATCCAGATCACGACCGCGGCGGGCATCTGCACCGTGCTCGACCTGCTCGCCGCCGGCGAGTTGCCGCAGGCGGGTCTCGTGCGGCAAGAGGAGATCGCACTGCCAAAATTCCTCGGGAACCGGTTCGGCCGCGTCTATTCGGTCAACCGCGCCGAGGACCCGGCACCCGGCGCCTGAGGGAGGCGTTCGGCGCGCCGCAGGGCTCGATCGCAGCGCGCGCCCAGCCCGCGGATGAATCGGTCGATCTCGCGCAGCACCGGTGCGCGCCCGCGCGCCGGCAGGCTCAACGCCGCGACCGTGTCGGCGTGTCGCAGGCCAGGCAAGATCCGCAAGGTCGCCTCGACCCCGCAGGCATGCAGCGCGGCGGCCAGGTTGCGCGAGTTCTTCGGCCAGACGGTCTCGTCGGTGCCGCCGTGCAGGAGCAGCATCGGCGGCGCGCCCGGACGCACGAAGTGGATCGCCTGCGAGGCCGGCAGTGCATCGTCGGGACCGAAGATGTCGACGAGGTCCGCATCGACGAGCGGCAGGAAATCGTACGGACCGGACAACCCGATCACGCCCGCGATCCGCGGATAATCCCGTCCCGCTGCCGCGAAGTGCCGGGCGTCGAGCGCGACCAGCGCGGCGAGCAGCGCGCCGGCCGAATGCCCCATCAGCACGAGCCGGTCGGGATCGTGAAATTCCCGGGCATACGCCGCCGCCCAGGACGCGGCGAGCGCTGCATCCTGCATGAAGCCCGCCATCCGGACCTGCGGATACAGACGATAGTTCGGAACGACCGCGACGCAGCCGATCTCGGCGAGCGCGGCGCCGACGAAGCGATAGTCGCGCTTGTCGCCATTCGACCAGCGACCGCCGTGCCAGAACACGACCACCGGACGCGGCCCCGCCGGCGCCGCGTCCGGCACGTACACGTCCACGCGCTGTCGCGGATCGAGGCCATAGGGCACGTCGCGGCGACGCGTGTACGCACCGAGGGCCGCCGGCAGGTTCGCCGCCGCGAACGCGGCACGGGAGCCCGCCGCTTCGGCGAGGCCGGCGATTCGTTGCACCCAGGTCGGCCGACGCATCGCCGCGCCGCTCACCGGCAGCGGAAGGTCGGTAGACCGCCCGGCTCGAGGAGCCCCCAATCGACCAGCGTCCGCCGCGCGTCGCTCGCGTCCTCGGTGAACCAGGCGGACGCGCTGCCCAGCCGGAAGGTGTATCCCCACGCGTCCATGTCCCGGAGCATCCGGGTTCGGCCGAACCCCGGGACGTGATCCGCGAGCACGACCTGCAGGTAACAGACCGCGTTCTCCTCGGCGAAATCGCCGCCCGCGTCGGTGTCGAGGCCGATTCGCCGTTCCGCGCTCATGCACACGTAGTGGCAGGCCTCGTGCAACACGGAATGCACGGGCGTGTCCGCTCGAACGTAGAGCCGATCGCCGCGGAGCCCCGCCTCCGAGTCACCCCAGTAGGAGCCGGGGACCGGTGCGCCCGCCGCGACGCGTTCGATCTGCAGTCCGTAACGCCCGAGCAGCACCGCGAGGCCGGCCGGGTCGACCTCGCCGAACGACCGCACGCCGGCGTCGGCCGCAGGCATCCTTATTTCAAGCTCGCGATGCGCCGCATCGCGATCGCGGCGAGCTCGCGGGCCATCTGCCGGCGCAGCCGGTCCGCTTCGTGCTGTTTCGCGAGCACCGCCTGCTCGGAGAAGCTGTAGTCCTGCGACAGGCCGATCGTCTGCGGGGCGAGCAACTCCTTGCCCGCATGCCGAACCGAATACGTGACCGTGTAGACCAGCAGGTATTCGGTGGGGATGTTGCGCGCCGACACCGACAGCACGCGTTGTTCGACCGAATCGCGGCTCACGTCGACGGTCGCGGTCGCGGTGGCGTCGCTGCTCTCGAGGGTTGCGCCCGCGTCGCGCAGTTGTTGGCCGAAGATCCGCGCGAAGTCCGAGTACGGATCGCTGAACGACAGATGGGGACGCGCGAGCACGGCCGGCAACGGCGCGGTCCCGGCCAATCGGAATCCGCATCCCGCGGCGAGCACGGCGCCGGCGGCGATCGCGATCCAGCGCGATACCGGGCGGCGCAGGGCTGCGGATCGCTCAGACGACCACATTCACGAGTTTCCCGGGAACGACGACGACCTTGCGGATCGCGGCATCGCCGACGAACCGGCGCACCGCCGGATCCGCGAGCGCGGCGGCGCGCACCGCATCGGCGTCGGCGCCCGACGGCACCGCGACCCGGCCGCGCAGCTTGCCGTTGACCTGCACGACGACCTCGACCATCGACTGCTCGAGCGCCGCGGCGTCGACCTGCGGCCAGCGCTCGTCGACTATCGCGGTCTCGTGGCCCAGTGCGCGCCACAGCGCGTGGGTGATGTGCGGGACGATCGGCGACAGGCACAGGACCGCGATCTGCAGCCCCTCCTGCAGCACCGCCCGGTCCTGCGCGGCGCGGGGCTCGAACCGCGCGAGCGCGTTCATCAACTCCATGACCGCGGCGATCGCGGTGTTGAACGTGCGCCGGCGGCCGAGGTCGTCACTGACCTTCGCGAGCGTGTGATGCGCCAGTCGCCGGATCGTTCGCTGCGCCTCGTCGAGGCTCGTGCGCTCGAGCGGCGCGGCCGGCCCGGCGCTTACGTGGTCGTGCACGGCCTTCCACAACCGCTTGAGGAAGCGGTAGGCGCCCTGCACGCCCTCGTCCGACCACTCGAGCGTCTGCTCCGGCGGCGCGGCGAACATCGTGAACAGCCGCGCGGTATCTGCGCCGTACGCCTCGACGAGCGTCTGCGGATCGACCCCGTTGTGCTTCGACTTCGACATCGTGACGACGCCACCCGAGATCACCTCGCGCCCGTCGGCGCGCAAGGTCGCGGTGCGGCGCTTGTCGTGCGGGTCGATCCGGACCTCGACGTCCGCGGGATTGAAATACTCGATCCGCCCCGACGCGGGCTTGCGGTAGAAGACCTCGTTGAGCACCATGCCCTGCGTGAACAGGTTCGTGAACGGCTCCTCGAACGACACCAGCCCGAGGTCGTGCATCACCCGGGTCCAGAACCTCGAGTACAGCAGATGCAGGATCGCGTGCTCGATCCCGCCGATGTACTGGTCGACCGGCAACCAATAGTCGACCCGTGAATCGACCATCGCGGCGCCATTGTCGTTGCACGCGTAGCGCAGGAAGTACCACGACGAGTCGACGAACGTGTCCATCGTGTCGGTCTCGCGCTGTGCGGCCGCGCCGCAGCGCGGGCAGCGGCAGGCGAGGAACGCGGCGTGCTTCGTCAGCGGATTGCCGCTGCCGTCCGGCACGAGGTCCTCGGGGAGCAACACCGGCAGGTCCGAGTCGGCCACCGGCACCGGTCCGCAGTGTGCGCACTGGATGATCGGGATCGGGCAACCCCAGTACCGTTGCCGCGAGATCCCCCAGTCGCGCAGTCGCCAGACGGTCCGTCGCTCCCCCAGCCCCGCGCCCGCGAGGTCGGCGGCGATCGCGGCGACCGCGGCCGCGGTCGCCATCCCGTCGTAGCGGCCGGAATCGACGCAGCGGCCGAGCTCGGCGTACCACGGCTCCCAGGCCTGCGTCGAATACGGACGGCCGTCGACGTCGATCACCCGACGGATCGGCAAGCCGTATTTCTTCGCGAACTCGAAATCCCGCTCGTCGTGCGCGGGCACGCCCATCACCGCGCCCTCGCCGTAGCTCATCAGCACGTAGTTGCCGACCCAGACGGGGATCGCCTCGCCGCTGAGCGGATGCCGCACCGAGAATCCGGTCGGCATTCCCTTCTTCTCCTGCGTCGCGAGTTCCGCCTCGACCGCGGGGCGGCGTTGGCACTCCTCGACGAACGCCGCGAGCGCCGGGTCGGCCTGCGCCGCGAGCGTCGCGAGCGGATGCTCGGCCGCGACCGCGCAGAACGTCACGCCCATCAGGGTGTCCGCACGGGTCGTGAACACGCGCAACACGCCTCGCGTGCCGGCGATATCGTACGGGAATCCGACGTTCACGCCTTCGCTGCGGCCGATCCAGTTCGCCTGCATCGTGCGCACCCGGTCCGGCCAGCCCGGCAGGTGCGCGAGCGCCTCGAGCAACGGCTCTGCGTATCGCGTGATCGCGAGGTAATACATCGGGATTTCGCGTCTCTCGACCGGCGCGCCGGTGCGCCAGCCGCGACCGTCGATGACTTGTTCGTTCGCGAGCACCGTTCGATCGACCGGATCCCAGTTCACGACACCGGTCTTGCGATACGCGATCCCGCGCTCGAGCATCCGCAGGAACAGCCACTGGTTCCAACGGTAATAGTCCGGGCGGCAGGTCGCGACCTCCCGGCGCCAGTCGATCGCGAGCCCCAGGGACTTGAGCTGTCCCCGCATGGTCGCAATGTTGTCGTACGTCCATTTCGCGGGCGGCACGCCGTTCGCGATCGCGGCGTTCTCCGCGGGCAGACCGAACGCGTCCCAACCCATCGGCTGCAGCACATTGCGGCCCTGCATCCGCATGAAGCGGGCGAGCACGTCGCCGATCGTGTAGTTGCGGACGTGGCCCATGTGGCACCGGCCGCTCGGATAGGGGAACATCGACAAGCAGTAGTACTTCTCGCGGGACCGGTCCTCGGTGGCCGCGAAACAGCGCCGTTCTTCCCAGTATTTCTGCGCCTCGGCCTCGATCGCGGCCGGTTCGTATCGTTCTTGCATGGTGGCCCGTGAGAATACCCGAGATCGGCGCGAGCCGCGATCAGGCCTAGCCGGAGACGCCGCGGTCCTCCTCCCGCGGGGGCACGTGGTCGGTCGGGGTTGCGACGCGCAGCATCTCGATCCGGCGCCGGTCGGCCCGCAGCACCCGGAAATCCAGCTCGCCGACCCGCACGCTCTCTCCGCGGCGCGGCAGTCTCCCGAACTGCTGCATCAGCAAGCCCCCGATCGTATCGAAGTTCTCGTCGGAGAATTCCGTGCCGAAATATCGATTGAACTCGTCGATCGGCGTCAACGCGCGCACCGAGAACTCCCGCGGTCCGTCCCGGCGTATCGGTTGATCGTCTTCGACGTCGTGCTCGTCGTCGATTTCTCCGACGATCTGCTCGATCACGTCCTCGATCGTCACGAGACCGGACACGCCGCCGTATTCGTCGACGACGATCGCGATGTGATTGTGGCTCCGGCGAAATTCCTTCAGCAGCACGTTGACCCGTTTGCTCTCCGGGACGAACACCGCCGGCCGCATGTATTCGCGGATCGCGAACTCCTCCGCGTCGGCGATCTGCAGGCGCAACAGGTCTTTCGCGAGCAGGATCCCGACGATCTCGTCGCGGTCCTCGCCGATCACCGGGAAACGCGAGTGACCCGAGTCCACGACGTGCGCGACGATGCGATCGGGTGATTCGTCGTGTTCGACGAATACGATCTGCGAGCGCGGGATCATGATGTCCCGGACCTGCGTGTCGGCGACCGACAGCACGCCCTCGAGCATCGTGAGCGCATCGCCGTCGAACAACCCCCGATCGCTCGCGGCGCGCAGCGCCTCGATCAACTCGGCGAGATCGCGGGGTTCGCCCGCCATCGACTTGGTGATTCGTTTGAGCCAGCGGCCAGTGCCGCCTTGTGACTGCTCGGACATCGCGGTGCAAGGATACTCGATCAGCGATACGGATCGGAAAAGCCAATGCGATCAAGAATTTGGACTTCCCTCGCGGTCATCCGGCGGGCATCGCGGTCGCGCTCGTGGTCGAATCCGCGCAGGTGCAGGACGCCGTGCACCGTGAGGTGGGCCCAGTGGGCCCGGACCGACCGGTGCGCGGCCCGCGCTTCCCGCGCGACGAGCGGCGCACAGATCACGAGTTCACCGAGATCCCATCGATCGTCGGGCGTTCGGCCGGCGCCGGCGAACGACAGCACGTTGGTCGGCTTCGGCTTGCCGCGGTAGTGCTGGTTCAGGCGGCGGCTCGCGACGCTGCCGACGACATGGATCGACAGGTCGACCGGCGGCCCCGCCGTCGGTAGCGCCGCGGCCGCCCAGCGCTCCAGATCCGCGCGGCGGGGGACCCACGGACGGCGCGCCGCGTAGCTCACCGCGAGCGCGAACCGCCGTTCACGGGGGGTCGGGACTCGGCGCCGCGGCACTCGATTCATACGCCTGGACGATACGCTGTACCAAGGGGTGGCGAACCACGTCGCGCGAACTGAACATCGTGAATGCGATCCCGGGCACGTCCCGCAGGATGTCGATCACGGTCCGCAGGCCGGACTGCTTCGCGGTCGGCAAGTCGGTCTGGGTGATGTCTCCGGTCACGACCGCCTTCGAACCGAAGCCGATGCGCGTGAGGAACATCTTCATCTGCTCGTTGGTGGTGTTCTGCGCCTCGTCGAGGATCACGAACGAGTCGTTCAGGCTCCGTCCGCGCATGAATGCGAGCGGGGCGACCTCGATCACGTTGCGCTCGATCAGCTTCGCGACCCGCTCGAATCCCATCATCTCGTACAGCGCGTCGTACATCGGGCGCAGGTACGGATCGACCTTCTGGGTCAAATCACCCGGGAGGAAGCCGAGGCGCTCGCCGGCCTCGACCGCCGGACGGACGAGCACGATCCGGCGAACCCGCTCGTCCTGGAGCGCTTCGACCGCGCAGGCGACCGCGAGATAGGTCTTGCCGGTGCCCGCGGGCCCGATGCCGAACGTCAGGTCGTGCGTGCGCACGTTGTGCAGGTACTCGAGTTGGCTGCGTCCACGGGTGCGGACCGCGCCGCGTGCGGTGCGCACTTTCAGTTCGCCCGGCGCGGACGTCGCGCCGCCCGAAAGGTGCTCCTCGCCCATCGCGAGTTCCTGCAGGGCCATGTGCACGCGCTCGGGATCGACCGGCTCGCGTTGCGATCGGGCGTACAGGGTCCGCAGCACCGCCTCGGCGCGCCGCGCCGCGGTCTCCTCGCCGGCGATCTGGAACCGGTTGGCCCGCCGGCGGATCTCGACGCCGAGACGGTGTTCGATCTCGTGCAGGTGGGCATCGAGCGGTCCGCACAGTTCGGCGAGCCGGATGTTGTCCGACGGCTCGAGGAGCACCTCGTGAATCGGCGGATCGGAACTCATGGCGCCGGATCTCCGACCAGCCGGCCGCGGAGGGAATTCGGCAATGCTTCGGTGATCACGACGTCGACGAAGCGGTCGATCAACCCGCTCGCGCGACCCGGCGGGGGATCGAAGTTCACCCAGCGGTTGTTGTCGGTGCGGCCCGCCAGCTGCCGGCCATCCCGTTTGGACGGACGCTCGACGAGCAGCCGCTGCCGAGTGCCGACCATCCGCGCCGAGATCGCGTAGGCTTGCTCGGACAACCGCCGCTGCAATGCGATCAGGCGCCGCTGCTTGACGTCGGCCGGCACTTCGTCCGGCAGCGCGGCCGCCGGCGTCCCGGGCCGCCGGCTGTAGAGAAAGCTGAAACTCTGGTCGAATCCCGCATCCACGACGAGCTGCATCGTCGCCTCGAAATCCGCGTCCGTCTCCCCGGGGAAGCCGACGATGAGATCCGTGGAGACGCTGATGTCGGGACGAACCGCGCGAAGCTTGCGCAGCTTCTGCTTGTATTCCAGCACCGTGTGACCGCGCTTCATCGCCGCCAGGATCCGGTCCGAACCGCTCTGGACCGGGAGGTGCAACGCCTGGGTGAGCTTCGGCACGTTCGCGTACGCCTCGATCAGGCTGTCGTCGAAATCCAGCGGATGGGACGTCGTGAACCGGATCCGCTCGATGCCGTCGATCGCCGCGACGTAGTGGATCAGCGTCGCCAGATCGGTCGCGGCGCCGTCCGCGGCGACTCCGCGGTAGGCGTTGACGTTCTGCCCGAGCAAGGTGACTTCCCGGACCCCATGCGTCGCGAGCCGGGACACCTCGGCTACCACTTGATCGAACGGGCGACTGATCTCCTCGCCTCGCGTATAGGGGACGACGCAGAAGCTGCAATACTTGCTGCACCCTTCCATGATCGAGACGAATGCGGTCGCGCGCTCGGCGCGCGGCTCGGGCAGCCGGTCGAATTTCTCGATCTCGGGAAAGCTCACGTCGATCTGGGACCGGCCGCTGCGCTTCAGCTGGCGGATCATGTCGGGCAGCCGGTGCAGCGTCTGCGGCCCGAACACCAGGTCGACGAACGGGGCTCGCGCGATGATCCCCTCGCCCTCCTGGCTCGCGACGCAGCCGCCGACACCGATGATGAGCTGCGGCCGCTCCTGCTTCATCAGCCGCCACTCGCCGAGCAGCGAGAACACTTTTTCCTGTGCCTTCTCGCGGACGGAGCAGGTATTGACGAGCAGCACGTCCGCCGCGGCCGGATCGCCGGTGATGCGCATGCCGTCGGCGGCCGCGAGCACGTCCCGCATCTTGTCGGAATCGTACTCGTTCATCTGGCAACCGAACGTCTTTATGTAGAGGAGTCCCGGCATAGGCTGGTCGTGAAAAGGTCGATAAGATACCCGCAACCATGGCGATTCGCGACGTTCTGAAAATGGGCGACCCCCGGCTCCTGGCCATTGCGGCGCCGGTCGGGGACTTCGGCACGCCGGCGCTCGAGGCGCTGGTCGCCGACCTGTGGGACACGATGCACCACCTGGACGGAGCCGGTCTCGCCGCACCGCAAATCGGCGTCGGCCTGCGCGTCGTGGTCTACGCGGTCGATCGCAACCCGCGCTATCCGGACGCCGAATCCGTGCCCGCGACGGTATTGATCAACCCGGTGCTGACCCCGATCGGCGAAGACCAGGAGGACGGATGGGAAGGATGCCTGTCGGTCCCGGGATTGCGCGGCCTCGTGCCCCGGTATCGCCGGCTCCGGTACGTCGGGTTCGGCCCCGACGGATCCCGGATCGACCGTACGGTCGGCGGCTTCCATGCGCGCGTCGTCCAGCACGAAGTCGATCACCTCGACGGCATCCTGTATCCCCGCCGCATCCGCGATTTGACCCGGTTCGGATTCACGGACGCGTTATTCCCCGGAGACGCCCTCGCCGACGATTGAGCCGGCGGGCGTTCTAGAACGGAATGTCGTCGTCGAAGTCCTCTTTCCCGGCGACCGGCGCCGGTGACTGATCGAACTCGTCGCGCGCCGGCGCACCCGCCGACCCGCGCTCGCCCGCGCCCGCGCCCGCGCCCGCGCCACCGCGACCGCCCAGCATCTGCATGTTGTCGGCGACGATCTCGGTCGTGTAGCGATCGTTGCCTTGCTTGTCCTGCCACTTGCGGGTGCGCAGGCGCCCTTCGACGAACACCTGCGAGCCTTTGCGCAGGTACTCGGCCGCGATCTCCGCGAGCCGGCCGAAGAACGCGACGTTGTGCCACTCGGTCCGCTCCTGCTGGGCGCCGGTCGCCTTGTCCTTCCAGGATTCGCTGGTCGCAATTCGCACGTTCGTGACCGTCATTCCGCTCGGCATCGAGCGGGTCTCGGGATCCGCGCCGAGGTTGCCGATCAGGATCACTTTGTTGATTCCGCGTGCCATCGCTAGCTCCGGTTGGTGGGCGCCGGCGCGATTGTACACCGCTCGCGGGGCCTAGGCGGGGTATGATATCGGGTCCGATGCACGAGATATGCATCCGGGGCGCCCGGACCCACAACCTCAAGAACATCGACCTCGATCTGCCTCGGGGCCGGCTGATCGTGCTGACCGGGCCCTCCGGCTCGGGCAAGTCCTCGCTCGCGTTCGACACGATCTACGCGGAAGGACAGCGCCGCTACGTCGAGTCGTTGTCGACCTATGCGCGGCAGTTCCTCTCGATGATGGGGAAGCCCGACGTCGACTCGATCGACGGCCTGTCGCCCGCGATCGCGATCGAACAGAAGTCGACGTCGCACAATCCCCGCTCGACGGTCGGGACCGTCACCGAGATCTACGACTACCTGCGGCTCCTGTATGCGCGTGCCGGCACGCCGCGCTGCCCCGACCACGGGATCGACCTCTCCGCCCAGACCGTGAGCCAGATGGTCGACGCGGTGCTCGCGAATCCGCCGGGCACCCCGCTGCTGTTGCTCGCACCCGCGGTCGCCGCCCGCAAGGGCGAGCACGCCGGGGTGATCGAGGAGTTGCAGTCCGCCGGCTTCTTGCGTGCGCGGATCGACGGCACGGTCGTCGAACTCGACGCCGCGCCGAAGCTCGACCCGCGGCGCAAGCACGACGTCGAGGCGATCGTCGACCGCTTCAAGGTCCGCGCGGACCTCGCGCAGCGTCTCGCCGAGTCCTTCGAGACCGCACTGCGCATCGGCGGGGGGCTCGCGACGGTCGCGTTCGCCGACGAGCCCGGGCGCGCCGAGATCGTGTTCTCCGACCGGTTCGCGTGCCCGGTCTGCGGGTACGCGCTCGGTGAGCTCGAGCCGCGATTGTTCTCGTTCAACAGTCCCGCAGGCGCCTGTCAAGGCTGCGACGGCCTCGGGACCCAGGCGTTCTTCGATCCGGCGAAGATCATCGCGAATCCCCGCCTGTCGCTCGCCGCCGGCGCGGTCCGCGGCTGGGATCGACGCAATTCCCACTATTTCCAGATGATCCAATCGCTCGCGCGGCACGCCCATTTCGACGTCGAAGCGCCGTTCGCATCCTTGACCGACGCGGTCAAGCAGCTGCTGCTCTACGGCAGCGGCGAGGAACAGATCGAATTCAAGTACCTCGACGGCCACGGCGGCGCGGTGCGCCGCCGTCACGCGTTCGAGGGGATCGTGAACAACCTCGAGCGCCGCTACGCGGAGACCGAGTCGGCCGCGGTGCGCGAGGAACTCGCGAGATACCGATCCTCGCGCGCATGCCCGCAGTGTCGCGGGACACGGCTGAACCGCGCGGCGCGGCACGTGTTTTTCGCGAGCCGCAACCTCCCGCAGATCGCCGCGCTCTCGGTCGATGACGCGCGCCGATTCTTCGAGACGGTCGCGATCAGCGGCTGGCGCGGCGAGATCGCCGCGAAGATCATCAAGGAGATCGGCGATCGCCTCGCGTTCCTCGCGAACGTCGGACTCGGGTACCTGACGCTCGATCGCAGCGCGGACACCCTGTCCGGAGGGGAAGCGCAGCGCATCCGCCTCGCGAGCCAGATCGGCTCCGGACTCGTCGGGGTGATGTACATCCTCGACGAACCCTCGATCGGCCTGCACCAGCGCGACAACCAGCGCCTGCTCGACACGCTCGCGAAGCTCCGCGATCTCGGCAACACCGTGATCGTCGTGGAGCACGACGAGGATGCGATCCGCCAGGCCGACCACGTCGTCGATCTCGGCCCCGGCGCGGGGATGCACGGCGGACGCGTGGTCGCGCAAGGCACGGCGGAGGAAGTGGCGGCCCATCCGGAATCGATCACGGGCCGGTACCTCAGCGGGGCGCTGCGGATCGAAGTACCGCGCGAACGGCGCCGCGCCGACCCGAAGCGCCTGCTGCGCGTCGTCGGCGCGCGCGCAAACAACCTGAAGTCCGTGACCGCGGAGTTCCCGATCGGCCTGCTCACCTGCGTCACCGGCGTATCCGGGTCCGGGAAATCGACGCTGATCAACGACACGCTGTATCGGGCGGCGGCGGCGCGGCTGAGCCACGGTGCGACGTCGGGGGCGCACTTCGAGCGGATCGACGGACTCGAGCACATCGACCGGGTGATCGAGATCGACCAGAGCCCGATCGGCCGGACGCCGCGCTCGAACCCGGCGACCTACACCGGGCTCTTCGCGCCGATCCGCGAGATCTTCGCGACGATGCCCGAGGCCCGCGCACGCGGCTACGGGTCCGGGCGCTTCAGCTTCAACGTGAAGGGAGGTCGCTGCGAGGCCTGCCAGGGCGACGGCGTGATCAAGGTCGAGATGCATTTCCTCGCGGACGTCTACGTGCCCTGCGACGTCTGCCGCGGCCAGCGGTACAACCGCGAGACGCTCGAGGTGCGCTTCAAGGGAAAGAACATCCACGAGGTGCTCGAGATGACGATCGAGGAAGCGGCACCGTTCTTCGCGGCGGTGCCGACCGTGCATCCGAAGCTGCAGACGATGGTCGACGTCGGCTTGTCCTACGTGCGGCTCGGCCAGAGCGCGACGACGTTGTCCGGCGGCGAGGCGCAGCGCGTGAAACTCTCGCGCGAACTGTCCAAGCGGGCGACCGGACGAACGCTCTACATCCTCGACGAGCCGACGACCGGCCTGCATTTCTCGGACATCGCGCTGCTGCTGAAGGTCCTGCAGCGGCTGAGGGACGAGGGCAACACCGTGATCGTGATCGAGCACAATCTCGACGTGATCAAGACCGCCGATTGGGTCGTCGACCTCGGCCCCGAGGGCGGCGACGGCGGCGGACGGATCGTCGCGACGGGCACTCCCGAGACGATCGCCGGCGATCCCGCGTCGATCACCGGGCATTACCTGAAAGGACCGCTCGAGCGCGCAGCGGCGGCCGAGTGCCCCGAAGGCCGGCCGTCGCGACGACGCCGCGCCTGACGCCGGGCAGAACCCGCATGGACGTCTATTTGATCCGCCACACCCGACCCGACGTCGACCCGGAGGTCTGTCACGGCCGTCTCGACGTGCCTCCGGCCGCCGATTTTCCCGCCGGCGCGGAGCGCATCCTCCCGGTACTGGCGGCCGGCACCCCGATCGTCACGGCGGCGGCGTGTCGCTGCCGCCGGCTCGCCGACCATCTGGCCCAGGCCCTCGGCTCGAACGCCAGCGTCGACGACCGCCTGCGGGAAATGGACTTCGGTCGCTGGGAAGGCCGCCGCTGGCGCGACATTCCCCGCGCGGAGACCGACGCGTGGAGCCGCGAGTTTTGGAACCACCCACCGCCGGACGGGGAGTCGTACGCGGCAATGCACGCCCGGGTCGGCGCGGCGTGGGACGCGATGCTGTCGCGCACCGCCGAGACGCTCGCGGTCGTCGGACCGATCGGGCCGCTGCGGGCGTTGCTGACGATCGCACTCGATTTGCCGCCGGAAACCTTCGTACGGGTGCACCTCGACCATGGGGGCATCACGAAGCTGTCGGATTCAACCGGCGGCTGGCGCCTGGAATACTCGAATCGCTGAATCGACGGGTCGCCGGTCGTGGCCGGCCCGATCCCGATGGGAGCCGCGGATGACGATGCGCCGAATGATTCGAACGATGGAGCTCGCGGCGATCGGCGCGGCGCTGCCACTGCTGCGACGTCTGGAACCGGAACGAGCGCATACGCTCGGGCTCGTCGGACTGAAGTGTCTGCGGCCGATCTGGCCGGGCGCCGGGCCGCGCCGCGCGCTCGCGCTCGACTGCGCCGGACTGCGCTTCGAGCATCCGCTCGGGCTCGCCGCCGGCTTCGACAAGAACGCCGATTATCTCGATGCGCTCGGCGCACTCGGATTCAGCCACGTCGAGATCGGCACGGTGACGCCGCGCCCGCAACCCGGAAACCCGCGGCCGCGGATGTTCCGTCTGAGCGCCGAGCGCGCGCTCGTGAACCGGATGGGATTCAACAACAAGGGCGCCGAGTACGTCGCCGCCCGCCTCGAACGCCGCTCGTACCGGGGCATCGTCGGAATCAGCATCGGCAAGAACTTCGATACCCCGATCGAGCGCGCCGGCGACGACTATCTCGCGGTCTTCCGCAGGCTCTTCAGCTACGCCGACTACTTCGCGGTGAACGTCTCCTCGCCGAACACCGCGAGATTGCGCGAGCTGCAGGATCGGGACGCGCTGGCACGGGTCGTCTCCCCGCTCGTGGACGCCCGGACGGAACTCGTCCGCCGCGGCGCCCGGCGCGTGCCGATATTCGTGAAGATCGCACCCGATCTCGACGCGGAAGCGATCGATCGCCTGGCCGACGAGCTCCCCGCGCTCGCGGTCGACGGCGTGGTCGCGACGAACACCTCGAACCAGTTGCAGCGGTTCGGTGCGGCGCTGCCCCCGGGGACCACCGGCGGACTGAGTGGCGCGCCCTTGCACGAGAAATCGCTCGCGGCGATCGCGCGGCTGCGTTCGCGGCTGCCGCGCGATTTTCCGATCGTCGGCGTCGGCGGGATTTTCGACGCCCGATCGGCGCTCGCAACGCTCGAGGCCGGCGCGAACCTGATCCAGGTCTACACCGGATTCGCCTATCGCGGGCCCGCGTTGGTCGAGGAGATCCTCGACGCACTCGAACGCCGCGCGACCGGTGGCGGTGAATGAACGCGCCCGGTGTTATCGTACCGATCCGGATTCAACGCATTCCGAGGGGCAGACCTTGAGCCAACGAACCTCCGTGAAGACGCGGCTCCGCGTCGGCCGCCGCGACGCCGAAGAGGCCATCCGTACCCTGCTGCGTTGGGCCGGCGAGGACCCGGGCCGGGAAGGACTGCGGGACACGCCGAAACGCGTGGTGAGCGCGTACGCGGACTGGTTCTCCGGCTACTTGGTCGATCCGGGCGCGTATTTGCGGCGCACGTTCGAAGAGGTCGAAGGCTATGACGAGATGGTCGTGCTGCGCGACATCGCGTTCGAATCGTTTTGCGAGCACCACATGGCGCCGATCATCGGTCGGGCGCACATCGGCTACCTGCCGACCGACCGGGTCGTCGGGATCAGCAAGCTCGCGCGGGTGGTCGACGGCTTCGCGCGGCGTTTCCAGGTCCAGGAGAAGCTCACGGCGCAGATCGCGGCCTGCATCAACGACGTGCTGAAGCCACGCGGCGTCGGCGTCGTGATCGACGCCGTCCATCAGTGCATGACGACACGCGGGGTGCACAAGCGGGGCGTATCCATGGTCACGAGCAGCATGCTGGGGACGTTCCGCAAGGATGGCAGCACGCGGGCCGAGTTCTTGCGCTTCATCGACATCGAGCGCAAGGGCACCGCCTAGCGGCGGCGGTCGGCCGCGGAATGCGGCGCGTTCGAGGCCGCCGGGCCGCCCGGCGTACCCTCGGTGGCGGGGATCAACTCGACCGACAGGCTGTAGCCGTGCCGCTCGCCCGGCGCGAGCGCGCCGACCCCGACGACGTGCCGGGCGATCCGCTCGCCGACCCGATTGGTGATCGACACGACCACGCAGTACTCGCAGCCTTGCTCGACCGATTCGTGGCCGATCGTGCCCTCGATGCGCATCGCGATCCGCCCGGCCGGCCGCTCCCCGCCGGCGGACGGCCCGCCGGCCGACGGGTTGAACCGTAGATGGTGCTGGCAAGCGGGGCACACGCTCGCGCTCGCGAGGATCGTGGCCTTGCAATGAGGACAGACTCGCGTCGCGCCGGTCGATCCCTGGCGCGCGGCGCTCATCGGCCGCTGTCGAGCTTCGGCGGCTTCTCGTCTCCCCAACCGAACTCGACGTGTCCGCGCATCCGCGAACCGGCCGCGACCGTGATCGAGCCGGCTTTCACGTCGCCGACGATCACCCCGCCATCGAGCACGTCGACCCGTTTTGCGGATTCGATGTTGCCTTGCAATTCGCCGCCGACGACCACGACCCCCGCAAGCACCTGACCGGTCAGGTGCGCGCCCGGCTCGATGTTGAAATTCCCATCGATCCGCACGTCGCCTTTGAACCGGCCCGCGATGCGGACGTTGCCCGATCCCTCGATCTTGCCCTCGATCGTGATGTTCGCGGCGATCATCGAATCGCCGCCGTCGGCCGGTTCGCGCGCCTTGCGCGCCGCGGGCGGCGGTGACGGAGACGGCTCGGGCGTCGGCCGATCGATCGACGGGGACGGACTCGAGGAGTGGCCAGTCGGGCCCGGTGTAGTGATTTCCTTCCAGAGCGCCATCGCGTTGCCTCCCTCCGGTAACGGTGAACGTGACGAAAAAACACAGATTAACCGTGGTTCATGATCCAACCCCAGTGTCTTTGATTGGCGACGACCCGCGCCGGTGCGCGCCCGGATACCAGTTCCAGCGCCCGGCCACGCTCATGAATGCCGGCACGACCACCCCACGGATCACGGTCGCGTCGACCAGCACCGAGACGCACAGGCCGACGCCGATCATCTTGAGCGCCGGCAGCGCCGCGCCGGCGAAGGCCCCGAACACGACCGCCATGATCAGGCCCGCACCCGTGATCACCGGCGCGACCGCGGCCAGGCCGTCGACGGTCGCCCGCTCGTTGTCACCGTGCGCGAGATATTCGCGCTGGATCCGGAACAGCAGGAACAGTTCGTAATCCATCGAAAGCCCGAAGCTGAGGCAGAAGATCATCAACGGAACCTCGAGCGCGATCGCGGCGAACGGTCGCTCGAGCCCGACCAGACCGCCGAACCAGCCGAACTGGAAGATCGCGACGACCGCGCCGTAACCCGCAGCGATCGCGAGCAGGTTCGCGACGACCGCCTTGACCGGGAGCACCACGGAACGAAACGCGGCGAACAGCAACACGAGCGTCGCCGCAACCACGAATCCAAACACTTTCGGGAAGCTGTGCCACATCGCCGAGTCGAATTCGTTGTAATACACGGGCGTGCCACCGACGATCGCGCGGAACGGGCCGGACGGCTGCATCCGTTGCAGCACGCGCGCGAGCGCCTGCGCCTGCGTCAGGGAGACGCCGCGCACCGGCGAGACGTCGAACAGGCCGGCGCGGCCGTCGCGACTGAGATACGCGGCACGCGCGGCCGGCTCGGACACCGACAACGGCGAGGCAACCGCGGCGACACCGGGGATCGCCGCGAGGCGGCGCGCGTACGCGGCGAGCGCCTCTCGATGCGACGCGGCGAGCAACGGTGCGCCGTCGGTCCGGCGAACGATGACCCGCAAGTCGAGCCCCGAATCGTCGTAGTTGAGCGCGGTGAGCATCTGCATGCCGACCCGCGACTCCATCCCCTTCGGCAGGAACCACGGTTCGTTGGAGAAGCCGCTGTGCGCGCCCAGGATGGGTGACGCGAACGCGGCGAGCATCAGGCCGGAGAACGCGAGGCTCTGCACCGGACGCCGGGTCGTCCAGCGGGCAAGGCGCCGCCAGACCGTCGCGCGACCGGCGCGTTTGAACGCACCGACGCCGACCGGCCAGCGCTCGATCCGTCGCCCGAGGAGCGCCAGGCACGCGGGCAACAGGGTGAGGGCCGCGAGCACCGCGACGACCACGACCAGCGCACCGCCGATCCCGACGCTGCGAGTCTCCAGGATCGGACTGAACAGCAGTCCGAGCAGCCCGATCGCGACGGTCGAACCGGACCAACCGATCGTCCGGCCGGCCTCCGCGACCGTCCGCGCAACCGACTCGACGATGTCCGCACCGTCGAGATGCTCCCGGAAATCCTTGACCATCAACAACGAATAGTCGATTCCGACCGCGAGGCCGATCATCGTGACGACGTTACCCAGCAGGTTCGACACCGGCATCGCACGCGCCAGCAGGAACGCGGCGCCGAACGCGACCATCGTCGCGGCGAGACCCATCAGGAACGGCAAGGCCGCCGCGACCACCGTCCCGAAGGCGATCAACAGGATCGCGAGGGTCAGCGGCAATGCACGCTTCTCGGCATGATCGCCACCCTGCGCGCTGCTCGTGTTGATGTCGTAATCGACCGCCGGGCCGCCGGTGACCGCCACCTTCGCGTCCGGATCGAGCTGCCGCAGTTCGCGACGCAGCGGCGCGAGAGCGGCGCGGACGCGCTCCACGGCGCGATGCTGCCCCGTCTCGTTCAGCGGCTTCAGCCCGACGAGCAGCATCGTGGATCGCCCGTCCACCGAGCGCAGCGACGGGTCGCCATGGTCGCCGTAACTCAGGACGGCGCTCACTTCCGGCAGCGAACGCAGCCGGGCGGCCGCGCTTCGATCCCAGGCCGCGAACTTCGGATCGGTGATCGAGCGATGCGGACTTGCGACCGCGACGATCAGGGGATCGAGGAACGGGTTGCGGAAATCCCGGCGCAAGGTCGCGTCGACGCGCTGCGATGCACTGCCGGCGACGGTCGCGGCACCGCCGATCGCGACCTGCGGGAATTCGACCGCTCCCCAGGCGCCGAACGCGATCGCGATCACCCAGAGCGAGATCACGAGGATCGGGTGTCGCGCGACGGCGCGACCGAAAGACAGGAGCGAGGATCTCATCGACGATGGCCGCCAGCTAGAATGGATAGTTGATTCCGGTGAACACCGCCGGGCCCTCGCTGCCGACGCCGACGTCGACGTAGCCGACGACGAACGGAGGCGCGATACCCCGAAAGCCGAGTCCGAACACGTGGTGCAAGTGCGTGAACGGCAGTGTACGGGAGTTCGCGAACACCTCGCCCAGGTCGATGAACGGCGTGAGTTCGATGTCGATGTGGGTCGACGCCGTGTCGAGCGACAGGACTCGCCGCCGGTACTCGATGCTGGTCGAGAACGAATTGCGTCCGTAGAAACGGCCGGCCCCATAGCCGCGCAGGGGCTGCTCCTCCCCGAGCACGCTGCTGTCGCCGCCGATGCTCGACAGGCTCCAGAACGGCACGTTTTCCTCACCGGGCATATACCGGAGCGCAAGGTGCGCCGCGAGCACCGTCTTGGAGTTCAAGGACCAGAACTGCCGGGCGTCGAGACCGACGACGCTGTAGAGCGAATCGTTGACCGCACCATGGCTCGCGGCGATTCCGCCGAATACCACGTAGGCGCCGCCGCGGGTCGGGATGGTCAGGTCGTTGCGCGTATCGTAGGCGAGTTCGACACGGTTCAAGATTTCGTGGTTCGCACCGATCCCGAGCAATCCGGCGAAGCGTGTCTGGATCGACGCGATCTTGGCCAACGACCCGGGCTGGATCGCGACTTCGCGAACCCGCATCGTCCAGGCGATCTGCCATGCTTGGGTGAGGTTCCAGCCGAGGGTGGTCTCGGCGTATTTCTGCTGTTTCGTGTAGTTCGTCTCGTCGATGACCGGCGAGTTGTTGCCGATCCCGTAGAAACGCGGCGTCCCGCTGCGGTCGTACACCACGCTCGCGTCGAACGACCAACGGCTGCGGCGCAGCCGTCCGGTCTGATATTCGAAGTCGAACTCGCTTTCGACACGCTGCTTCGCGCCCGCGACCACGGACCATTGGGTATCGTCGGACGGGTACGCGAATATCCGCCCGCGCGCGCCCCAGCCGAAGTAGGGGTTGTAGATCACGTCCGGTGCGATGATCTTGCGAATCTGGCCCTGGCTGTCCGTGGCGAGCCACGTCGGAATCAGGCCGAGCGTCGTGCCGCTGTTCGGATCGACGTCGATCTCGGGCACCGGGATGAACGGCGCGGTGGCCGGGTCCAGCCACCGCGCGAGCCACGGCGGCAGCGCCGCCTGCGCCCGGCCGGCGCCGATCAGGCTGGAGAGGCCGATCGCTGCGAGCCACGCGGCCGGGACTTTCTTCAAGGCGGTCGCTCCTCGCCGTTCCAGGGCTGCGAGCTTAACAATTTTCCGGCCTGGATCGCAGCGGGCGGCGGCTCGAAGTGCTCGAAGCGACCTCCGGCGCCGATGGCGAAGCACCGCATCGCGCAGGGTTCATCGATATAATTGCGGACCTTTCAGTCATTCGCGGACCCTCCCCCGTGTTCGAGACCCTGAACCGTTTGAGCGACGACGCCATCCTCGGCGTGATGGCGAAATACCGTGAGGATCCCTCGCCGCTGAAGATCGATCTCGGCGTCGGCGTGTACCGCGACGCCGAGGGCCACACGCCGGTGCTCGAATGCGTTCGGACCGCCGAACGGCGGATCGTCGCCGCACAAGTCACGAAGGCCTACGTGGCACCGGCCGGGCGGGAGGAATTCAACGCGGCCGTGGTCGATCTCGTCCTCGGCCGCGAGCATCGGGCGGTCGGCGAGCGGCGGGTGATCGCGGTGCAGACCCCCGGCGGCTGCGGTGCGCTGCGCGTCGGCGCCGAATTGCTGCGCGCGGCCGCGCCGGACGCCTCGATCCACGTCAGCGATCCGACCTGGGCGAATCACCTGCCGTTGCTCGGCGGTGCCGGTTTGCGGCTGCAACGCTATCCGTATTACGAGGCCGCGGCACGCCGGCTGGACTTCGACGCGATGATCGAACGGCTCGAGCGCGCGCCGACGGGCGACGTGGTGCTGCTCCACGGGTGTTGCCACAACCCGACCGGCGCCGACCTGGACGCCGATCAATGGCGCACCGTCGCCGACCTCGTGTCCCGGCGAGGCTTGTTGCCCTACCTGGATCTGGCGTATCAGGGCTTCGGCGCCGACCTCGACGCTGACGCCCAGGGCGTCCGGTTGATCGCGAGTCGGGTGCCGGAATGCCTGATCGCGACGTCCTTCTCGAAGAATCTGGGCCTGTATCGTGAGCGCGTCGGCGCCCTGCTGGCGGTGGGTGCGAGCGAGGCGCGGGCCGCGGCGGTTCGCAGCCACGTACTGCAAATCGCCCGGAGCATCTATTCGATGCCTCCGGACCACGGTGCGGCGATCGCAGTCGAGATCTTTACCGATCCCGCGTTGCGGCGAACCTGGATCGCGGAGCTCGCGACGATGCGGGAGCGGGTGCAAGCGATGCGCCGCCTGCTCGCGGACGCGCTACGGCGCCTCGGCGGCGACGGCGATTACGACTACTTCGAACGTCAGCGAGGGATGTTCTCGCTGCTCGGAGCACCGCCGGCGGTCGTCGAGCGCTTGCGCGAGGAATTCCACGTGTACATGACCGCGGATGGCCGGATGAATCTCGCCGGTCTGGCGCCGTCGAGCGTCGAGCGCTTGGCACAGGCGATCTTGCGCGCCACCCGCTGAGTCGCGCATCCGTCGCGCAGCGGCACGGCGCGGTTCAAACGGCCGGTTTGGCGGCGCAGCTGCGAAAGCGATGGCGGATCTCGCCGTGCCGGGAGCGTTCCGTGAATTCACCACGGCAATAGCTGCCGAGCACGCGCTGC
>JAJYAM010000002.1:0-15825 GCA_021779535.1 Pseudomonadota bacterium | reverse complement strand
CGCGCAGCGGCACGGCGCGGTTCAAACGGCCGGTTTGGCGGCGCAGCTGCGAAAGCGATGGCGGATCTCGCCGTGCCGGGAGCGTTCCGTGAATTCACCACGGCAATAGCTGCCGAGCACGCGCTGCCAGAAATGCACCGAACCGGGGTTGCGCTGGTATTCGACGATCTCCCACTCACCGGCAAACCGGTCGAATATCAACGTCGCCGCCTCACGCCCATAGCCGTTGCGCCGAAAGGGCCCGCGCACGAAGAATTCGGCCAGCCGGTAGTCCGGGGTTGGTTCACCGGTCGCGGCGATCAGGGGTTTCGCAACGAGCGCGAATCCGATCCGCTCGGCGTCGCGCACGATCACCAGCGGATGCGCCGACTGGCTCGCGAACCAGCTCGCGAAAATACCGTCCTTCTGGGAATCGTCCGCCGCGATCGCGGGATAGAGCCCGGTATTCAGACCGGACAGCGAATCCAGATACTCACCGTAGACGTCCTGGATCCAGCGGCGGTCGGCCGCCAAGTACCGGCAATCCCGGATGCTGACGGTCACGGGAAATTCAACCGAAGGTTGAAAACCCGGAGACCCGGACGAACGCGCCGATCGGCGGTCCGCCCGGGCCCGTTGCGGGATGATCGTCGCGTATTACTGCGGCGAGCTCGCAGCGCCGGACGAGGGCGCCGCAGCGGTCGCATCCGACGCCGCCGCGCTGGCCGCCGCGCTGGCCGCCGTCGCATCGCTCGCCGGAGTGGAAGCCGCCTCGGTGGTCGCCGGAGCGGACGTCGCGGTGTTGTCGGTCGACGGAGCCGGAGCCTCGGTCTTCTTGCCGCAAGCGCTCAATACGAAGGCGGCGGCGATCGCGCTGACAAGGAGTTTGGTCTTCATCTATCGATACCCCAAAATGTTTTGATGTTTACAAACGCAGGCACACTAGCGAGTCTTGGACCTTCCCCAAGATTTCGCCGCACAGTTTAGAGTGTTTCCGCAGACTTTCCTATCGGTTTGCGTCGCCACTCGGCACTTCTAACGCAGTCGAGCGCGTTCCGGGTTAAGCGATGCGCCGCTCACGCCGATCCGGCGGGACCTTGGCGCCCCGGTTAACGCATTCTTAATCCGAACCGAGGATTCCCGGCGCAGCGTGCCGCCGCTCGATCGCGCCGCGGCGCATCGCTCCCGCGTTATCGCGCAGAACGCAGCGCGTCGCGAATCTCGGCGAGCAGCACTTCTTCCCGGCTCGGGACCGGCGGCGCGGCAACCGGGGCCGGTGCGGGCTTCTTCAGCCGATTGATCCCGCGCAGCGCGAAGAACAACACGAACGCGACCAACAGGAAGTCGAAAATCGCCTGCAGGAACACCCCGTACTTCAACAGCACCGGCAGGCCCTTCGGGTCGGTGCCAAGGGTCACCGCCATGGTGCCGAAATTCACGCCGCCGATGACCTTGCCGAGAACCGGCGTGATCACGTCGGCGACCAGCGAGGAAACGATCTTGCCAAAGGCGGCGCCGACCACGACGCCGACCGCCATGTCGACGACGTTGCCCTTCATCGCAAATTCTTTGAACTCGCTCGCGATACTCATGCTGTTTGCTCCCAGTCGTTGGTGTGGATCTTATCCGGGCTCCAAGCGAAACACCGCGCCCGATCGGGCGCGATGCCTCAAGAGTGTCGAAAGCGGTACGGGCTGCGCCTCAGGCGGCGGCCTTGGCCCTCCGCCGGCGCTTCGGCTTGGCTTCGCCGGCGGCGTCGGCCGCGGCGACGGTGGCCGCGCCCGGCGCCCCATCGACGAATTGCATCAGCGCCATCGGCGCCGAATCGCCGGGGCGCGGTTCCATCTTCAGGATGCGCGTATACCCCCCGCGACGAGTCTTGAACCGCGGACCGAGGTCGGCGAACAACTTGTCGACGACCTGCTCGTCGCGCAGCCGCGCGAGCGCGAGGCGCCGCTTCGCCTGGGAATCGATCTTCGCGAGCGTGATCAACGGCTCGACGACGCGCCGCAGCTCTTTCGCCTTGGGCACGGTCGTGCGGATGCTTTCGTGACGCAGGAGCGAGGCGGCCATGTTCCGCAGCAGGGCGTGACGATGAGCGGAGTTTCGCGATAGCTGGCGGCCGCTGTTTCTGTGTCGCATGGTGACTGTTCCGATTTCGCTGAGATCAAATACCGTCGCGTTCTTCTTCGCGCTTCAACCCGGGCGGCGGCCAGTTGTCGATCCGCATGCCGAGCGTGAGGCCGTGGCTCTCGAGCACTTCCTTGATCTCGGTCAGGGACTTCTTGCCGAGATTGGGCGTGCGCAGGAGCTCGACTTCGGTCCTCTGCACGAGATCGCCGATGTAATGGATGTTCTCGGCCTTGAGGCAATTCGCGCTGCGCACCGTGAGCTCGAGCTCGTCGACCGGCCGGAGCAGGATCGGATCGAACTGCGTTTCGGTCGCCTTCGTGGCCGCCTCGTCCTGGCCCTGCAGATCGACGAACACCGACAGCTGGTCCTTCAGGATCCCGCCGGCGCGGCGGATCGCCTCTTCGGGGTCGATCGTGCCGTTCGTCTCAATATCGAGGATCAGCTTGTCGAGGTCGGTGCGCTGTTCGACGCGCGCACTCTCGACGTTGTAGGTGACCTTGCGCACCGGGCTGAACGACGCATCCAGCTGCAGCCTGCCGATCGCGCGCGTTTGCTCCTCGAACGCCAGGCGCTGGGCGGCGGGCCGGTAGCCGCGGCCGCGCTCGACCTTGAGCGACATCGCCAGCTCGCCGGCGTTGGTCAAGTTCGCGATCACGAGTTCGGGGTTCAGGATCTCGACGTCGTGGTCGCCGGCGATGTCGCCCGCGGTGACGGGTCCGGGCCCTTTCTTGTGGAGCCGGATCTCGGCGGTGTCCCGGGAGTGCATCCGAATCGCGACGGCCTTCAAGTTCAACAGGATGTCGACGACGTCCTCTTGGACGCCCTCGATCGCGGTGTACTCGTGCAGTACCCCCTCGATCTCGACCTCGGTGATCGCGGCGCCGGGCAGCGACGACAGCAGCACGCGGCGCAGCGCATTGCCGAGCGTATGGCCGAAGCCCCGCTCGAACGGCTCTATCACGATGCGCGCGTGCCGCGTCGAGACGGGCTGCACCTTCACGACCCGCGGCTTCAAGAATTCGTTGATGGATCCCTGCATGGATATCACCTGATTTTGGCGGACGCGACTCCGATCCGGAGCCGCACGATCGCCGTTTACTTGGAGTACAACTCGACGACGAGGCTCTCGTTGATGTCCGGCAGGATTTCCTGCCGCTCCGGGACCGATTTCAGAATCCCGGACATCTTCTTGTCGTCGACTTCGACCCAGTCGGGAAATCCGACCTGCGAGGCGACCGCGAGCGCCGCCTGGACGCGCGTCTGTTTCTTCGCCCGTTCGCGCAGATTGATCACGTCGCCGGCCTTGCACTGATAGGAGGCGATGTTGACCACCTGGTCATTCACCGCGACGCCCTTGTGGCTCACCAGCTGCCGCGCCTCGGCGCGGGTCACCGCGAAGCCCATCCGATACACGACGTTGTCGAGCCGGCACTCGAGGAACTGCAGCAGCGTCTCGCCGGTCGCGCCGGGTCGGCCGGCCGCCTTCTGGTAATAGTTGCGGAATTGGCGTTCGAGCACACCGTACATCCGGCGCAGCTTCTGCTTCTCCCGCAACTGCAGGCCGTACTCGGACAGCCGCTGCTTGCGCTCGCTCTTGACGCCACCGGGTGGCACCTCGAGCTTGCACTTCGATTCCAGCGCCTTGGTACCGCTCTTCAAGAAGAGATCGGTTCCCTCGCGACGCGACAACTTGCACTTCGGACCGGTGTATTTGGCCATTGCAGATCCTGGAAAGTTAGACCCGGCGCTTCTTCGGCGGCCGGCATCCATTGTGGGGGATCGGGGTCACGTCTTCGATGTTCGTGATCTTCAATCCGCACCCGTTCAGCGCGCGCACGGCCGATTCGCGGCCGGGACCCGGCCCCATCACGCGCACTTCGACGTTCTTCACGCCGTGCTCCTGCGCGGCCACGCCGGCCCGTTCCGCGGCCACCTGCGCCGCGAACGGCGTCGACTTGCGCGATCCGCGAAAGCCGCAGCCGCCGGATGTCGCCCACGACAAGGTGTTGCCCTGACGGTCGGTGATCGTGATGATCGTGTTGTTGAAGGACGCATGCACGTGCGCGATCGCATCGAGCACGTTCTTGCGCACTTTCTTGCGGGCCGGTTTACCGCCGCCCTGCGTCGCACCTTGCTTTTGATCAGCCATGGTTATCTCGGAACACCTCAAGCCTTGCCCGGGGGAGCGTTCATTTTGACCGCCTGCTTACGCGGCCCCTTGCGGGTCCGCGCGTTGGTCCGCGTCCGCTGACCACGCAACGGCAGACCCTTGCGATGACGGATGCCGCGATAGCAGCCGAGATCCATCAGTCGCTTGACGTTCATCGACACCTCGCGGCGCAAATCGCCTTCGACCGCGAACTTCGCGACCTGGGAACGCAGCGCCGCGACCTCGGCGTCGGTCAGGTCCTTGACCTTGACCGTCGGCTTGACGCCGGACGCGTCGCAGATCGACACGGCGCGGCTCTTGCCGATGCCGAAGATATGTGTCAACCCGATGACGATGTGCTTGTTCATCGGGATATTGATGCCGGCGATACGCGCCATCGACTTCTCCGCTACGCGCACGGGAAAAAAGTGCGCTAGGTTATCCTAAAACGACCGATTTATCAACCGCTTCCGATCCGTCTTCCGGGCGCGTCCGCGGCCCGTGCCGACGATCCTCAGCCTTGCCGCTGCTTGTGCCGCTGATCGCTGCAAATCACATAGACGACGCGGCGGCGCCGCACGATCTTGCAGTTCTTGCAGATCTTCTTGACCGAGGGACGTACTTTCATTTCTTGCTCCCGATGCCGCGAAAGCTCGCCTTCTTCATGAGTCCCTCGTATTGATGGGACATCATTTGGGAGTAGGCCTGCGCGACGAAATCCATGACGCCGACGACGATGATCAATAGCGAGGTGCCGCCGAACTGGAACGGGACCGCCGGGTTCACCATTCGGATGACCTCGGGCAGGATGCAGACCGCCATGATGTAGAGTCCACCCCACAGGGTGAGACGCGTGAGCACCTTGTCGATGTACTCGCCGGTCTGCTGTCCCGGGCGGATACCCGGAATGAACGCGCCGGCTTTCTTCAGGTTGTCGGCGGTATCCCGCGAATCGTAGACCAGCGCGACGTAGAAGAACGAAAATCCGAGGATCATCACCGCGAACAGCATCAGATGCAGCGGCTGTCCGTATCCGAGGATCACCGCGATGCGCTGCAGTACCCGTTGCGCCTCGTTCGGATTGGGGCTGTTACCGAAGAATTGCGCGATCGTCGCCGGGAACACCAGCAAGCTCGACGCGAAGATCGGCGGAATCACGCCGGCCATGTTGACCTTGAACGGCAGATGCGTGCTCTGCCCCTGCGTCATGCGCCGGCCGACCTGGCGCTTCGCATAATTGACCTGGATGCGCCGCTGCGCCTGCTCCATGAACACGCAGAACAGCGTGACGAGGATGACCACGATCAGGATCAGCAGCACGACCAGGGGGTTCATCTCCCCGGAGCGGACCATTTCGAGCGTGTTGCCGATCGCGCTCGGGAGTCCGGCGACGATGCCCGCGACGATGATCATCGTGATCCCGTTGCCGACGCCCCGTTCGGTGATCTGCTCGCCGAGCCACATCACGAACATCGTCCCGGTCGTGATCGTGACCGTCGCGACGAACAGGAACTGCGGGCCCGGGTTCGTGACGAGGTGATTGCCCGAGTTCTGGATCGCGAGCGCGGCGCCGAATCCCTGGAACGCGGCGAGCCCGACGGTCCCGACCCGGGTGTAGTGGGTGAGCTTGCGGCGACCGGACTCGCCTTCCTTGCGGATCTGCGCCCACGGCGGATACACCATCGAGGCCATCTGCACGATGATCGACGCGGTGATGTACGGCATCACGTTCAGCGCGAAAATGCTGAATCGCTGCAGCGCGCCGCCCGAGAACATGTTGAACACGCCGAGCAAGGTGCCCTGTTGCGTCGCGAAGAACTGCGCGAAGCGCGCCGCGTCGATGCCCGGCACCGGAATGAAGGTCCCGACCCGGTAGACGACGAGCGCGCCCACGAGGAACAGCAGACGCTTTCGCATCTCGGCGAAGCGCGTCATCTCTCCAAGGTGTGCGATGTTGGTCGTTGGGGTCGACACTGCCTATACTCCGATTCGCATGCCGGCGATCCGAGGGCTCAGCCCTCGAGGCGCCCTCCGGCGGCTTCGATCGCGCTCTTCGCGCCCTTGGTCGCGGCGATTCCGGGCCCCTTCAGCGTATAGGCCTTGGACACCGAGCCCGACAGGATGACCTTCACGAGCTTCGCCTCCGCCGGCACGAGGTTCGCCCGGATCAGCTTCTCCAGCGTGACCTCGGACTCCCCGAAGCGCATCAGGTCGCTGAGCGTGAGTTCGGCGCGCGACGCCTTCAGCGCCGAACGGAAGCCGACCTTCGGCAGCCGGCGTTGCAACGGCATCTGCCCGCCTTCGAAGCCGGTCTTGTGATAACCGCCCTTGCGTGCGCGCTGGCCCTTGACGCCGCGGCCGCAGGTCTTGCCCTGGCCGGCCGAGGCGCCGCGGCCGACGCGCAGCCGGGGCCGCTTCGCGCCCGCGGCGGGCTTGATCGTATTGAGTCGCATCAGCGCTTCTCCGGGCCCGTCGCGGGCTCCACTTTGAGCATGTGGCCGGCGGTCGTGATCATCCCGCGGTTCGACGGCGTGTCCGCGACGACCACGCTGTGGCCGATGCGCCGCAGTCCGAGTCCGCGCGCCGACTGGGCGATGTTCGCGAGCTGTCCGGCGAGGCTCTTCACGAGGGTGACTTTGACGTATTGCGCGCTCATCGGTCTCATTCCACCAGGTCCGCGACGGCCATGCCGCGCTTCGCCGCGATGTCCTCCGGCGTGCGCAGCTTCGTCAGCGCGTCCATCGTCGCGCGCACCACGTTGATCGGGTTTCGCGAGCCATAGCTCTTCGCGAGCACGTTGCGCACACCGGCGCACTCGAACACCGCGCGCATCCCGCCGCCCGCGATCACGCCCGTACCTTCCGCCGCCGGCTGCATGTAGACCCGCGTCGTGCCATGCCGTCCCTTGACCGCGTAGTACAGCGTGTCGTTCTTCAGCGAGACGTTCATCAGGCTCTTGCGCGCCTGCATCATCGCCTTGGAGATCGCGACGGGCACTTCGCGAGCCTTGCCGTAGCCGAAGCCCACGCGCCCGGCGCCGTCACCGACCACGGTGAGGGCGGTGAAACCGAACTGTTTGCCGCCCTTGACGACCTTCGCGACGCGATTGACCGCGACCAGCTTCTCGAGCAGGTCGTCGCCGGATACGGGTTTCTCTACTCTTGCCATAGCGCTGTGACCCTTTCTTTAGAACTCGAGACCGGCTTCGCGCGCCGCCTCGGCGAGCGCCTTGACGCGGCCGTGATAGAGGAACCCGGAGCGGTCGAACGCGACCCTCGAGACCCCCTGCTCGCGGGCCCGCTCGGCGATCGCACGACCGACCGCCCGCGCGGCTTCGACGTTGCCGGTCGTCTTCAATTCGCCGCGGACCGCCTCTTGCAGCGTCGACGCCGCGGCGATCACGCGATCCCCCTCGGGCGCGAGGATCTGCGCATAGATGTGCTGCGGCGTGCGGTGCACCGACAGGCGTGGGGCACCGAGTTCCTTGATCTTTGCGCGGCCGCGGCGCGCGCGGCGCAGCCGCGTCTCTTTCTTGTCGATTTTCATAGGCTACTTCTTCTTCGCTTCCTTCAGCGAAATCTTTTCGTCGGAGTACTTCACGCCTTTGCCCTTGTAGGGCTCCGGCGGTCGGAAGCGGCGGATTTCCGCGGCGACCTGGCCGACGTGCTGGCAGTCGATCCCCTTGATCACGATCTCGGTCTGGCTCGGCGTCTCGATCGCGATTCCCTCGGGGATCGGATAGTTGATCGGATGCGAATATCCCAGCGTGAGGTTCAGCGCCTTGCCGGCCACCGCGGCGCGGTAGCCGACGCCGACGAGTTCGAGCTTGCGCTCGTAACCCTTGCTCACCCCGGCCACCATGTTGGCGAGGTGCGCACGCGTCGCGCCGGCGATCGCGACGAGGCCGTCGACCCCGGGCTCGGCCTCGACCGCGAGGTGCGTTTCCTGCTGGACCACGCGGATGCCCCGCTTCAGCTTGAGGCTGAGGGAACCTTTCGCGCCCTTCAAGGTCACCGCGTCGGCACCGATCGTGGCGGTGACGCCTTGCGGAAGGTCGACCGGCATTTTTGCGACTCGAGACATGATCAAAGCCTCAACAAGCGACGTTAATGAACGACGAACAGGACTTCGCCGCCGGTACCCGCGGCGCGCGCCTGTCGATCGCTCATGATCCCCTTCGGGGTCGAGACGACGGCGACGCCGAGCCCGCCGAGAACCTTCGGCAACTCGTCCTTGCCGCGGTAGATCCTGAGCCCGGGTCGGCTGATGCGCTCGATGCGATCGATCACCGGCCGGCCTTCGTGGTACTTCAGATCGATCGACAGGGTCGAGGCCGCATCATGGGCCTCGACGTGGAATCCGCCGATGTAACCCTCGTCCTTCAGGACCTTGAGGATCGCGGTCTTCAGCTTCGACGCGGCGACGGCGACGGTCGGCTTGCCGGCGGCCTGCGCGTTGCGGATCCGGGTCAGGAGATCGGCGATCGGGTCAGTCATGCTCATGGCGCGCGCCTCACCAGCTGGCCTTCGAAAGACCGGGGATCTCGCCGCGGTTCGCGGCCTCGCGCAGCTTCGTGCGCGCGAGCCCGAACTTGCGATAGACGCCCCGCGGACGACCCGTGATCGCGCAACGCCGGCGCTGCCGCGTCACCGCCGCATCGCGCGGCTGGCGTTGCAGTTCCGCCTGCGCGTCGGCGCGCACCTCGGGCGAGGTCTTCGGTTTGCGGATCAGCTCCTTGAGCTCGGCGCGCCGCGTCGCGAACTTCTTCGCGACCTTGAGGCGGCGCTTCTCGCGCATGAGCATGTTGGTCTTTGCCATGGGCTGTTAACCTATTTACGAAACGGAAAGTTGAATGCCTCGAGGAGAGCCCGGCCGCGCGTGTCGTCGCCGGCCGTCGTCGAGATCGTGATGTCCATGCCCCGGATCTGGTCGATCTGATCGTACTGGATCTCCGGGAAGATGATCTGCTCGCGGACGCCGAGGCTGAAGTTCCCACGTCCGTCGAACGAGCGCGGGCTGATGCCGCGGAAGTCGCGGATCCGCGGGATCGCGATCGTCACGAGACGGTCGAGGAACTCGTACATCCGCGCGCCGCGCAGCGTGACCTTGCAGCCGATCGCCTGGCCGTCGCGCACCTTGAACGTCGCGACGGACTTCTTCGCGCGGGTGATCGCGGGCTTCTGGCCCGTGATCTTGGTCAGGTCCGCGACCGCCGCGTCCATGACCTTCTTGTCCGCGACCGCCTCGCCGACGCCCATGTTCACCGTGATCTTCGAGATCCGCGGGACTTGCATCGGATTCTGGAGCCCGAGATTGCGCTTCAGCTCCGGCACGATCTTGTCGCGGTAGGTTTCCTGCAGTCTTGCCATGTCAGTCTCTTACTTCGTGTCGACCATTTCGGCATTCGACTTGAAAACGCGAACCTTGCGGCCGCCATCGAGCGTCTTGATGCCGACGCGATCGGCCTTCTGGGTCGCCGGATTGAACAGCTGCACGTTCGACCGGTGCAGCGGCGCTTCGCGCTCGATGATGCCGCCCTGGAGCCCCGCCTGCGGATTCGGGCGCTGGTGCTTCTTCACCATGTTCACACCCTCGACGCGCACGCGGTCGTCCGCGAGCAACTCGATCACCGTCCCGCGGCGGCCCTTGTCCTTTCCGGTGATCACGACGACCACGTCGCCCTTGCGTATCTTTTTCATCGGCGCATTCCCAGTCTTAGAGCACTTCGGGCGCGAGCGAGATGATCTTCATGAACTGCGCGTTGCGCAGCTCGCGAGTCACCGGCCCGAAGATGCGGGTCCCGATCGGCTCGAGCTTGTTGGTGAGCAACACCGCGGCGTTCGTGTCGAAGCGGATCAGCGAGCCATCCGCGCGACGCACGCCGCTGCGCGTACGCACCACGACCGCGTCGTAGACCTCGCCCTTCTTGACCTTGCCGCGCGGGATCGCGTCCTTCACGCTGACCTTGATCACGTCGCCGACCGCGGCGTAGCGGCGCTTCGAGCCGCCGAGCACCTTGATGCACATCAAGCGCTTCGCGCCGCTGTTGTCAGCGACGTTCAGCATCGTTCTCAGTTGAATCACCGGCGATCCCCCTATTGAGCCGCGGCGCGCTCGACGATGCGCACCAGCACCCACGACTTGCGCCGCGACAACGGCCGGCACGGCTTGATCGCGACCGTATCGCCTTCCTTGCAGTCGTTGTTCTGGTCATGCGCGAGCACCTTCGTCGTCCGACGAATGTACTTCCCGTAGGTCGGGTGCTTCACGAGGCGCTCCACCGACACCGCGATCGTCTTGTCCATCTTGGTGCTGACCACCTTGCCGGTCAGCAATCGCTGCCCCGGAGTCTGTGCCGCCTGGTTGCCGGCGGTTCCTTCGGTCACGGTCGACATCAGCCCTTACCTCCGCTCGCCTTCGTGCCGGCGGCCTGGTGCTCACCGAGTACGGTCTTCACGCGCGCGATGTTCCTGCGCACCTTGGAGAATTGATCGGGCTTCGCGCCCTGGCCGCTCGCGCGCGCCATCCGCAGGTTGAACTGCTCGCGCCGCAACTTCAGCAGATCCTCACGCAGATCCGTCGCGCTCTTCGCGCGCAAGTCCTTCGCCTTCATGCCCGCACCTGCCGCTTCACGAACGTCGTCGACACCGAGAGCTTCGCGGCCGCGAGACGGAACGCCTCGCGCGCGATTTCCTCGCTGATGCCTTCCATTTCGAACAACACCTTGCCCGGCCGGACCTTCGCGATCCAGTACTCGACGTTGCCCTTGCCGCTGCCCATGCGGACCTCGAGGGGCTTCTGGGTGATCGGCACGTCAGGGAACACCCGGATCCAGATCCGGCCGCCCCGCTTCACGTAGCGCGAGATCGCGCGCCGCGCCGCCTCGATCTCGCGCGCGGTCATCCGCGCGCGGTCGGTCGCCTTCAGTCCGAACTCGCCGAACGCGACCGTGTTGCCGCGCTGCGCGGTGCCGGCGATCCGGCCCTTGAATTGTTTGCGGAACTTGGTCCGCTTCGGCTGCATCATGTTCCGTCCCTACCTCATCCGGCGGCCGGCGCGGGCGCCGCGGTCTCGGCGGCCTTCGTCGTCTCGACTTCCGCGTCCGGCGTCTCCCCTTCGGGCTGGTCGAAGACCTCGCCCTTGAAGATCCACACCTTGATGCCGATCACACCGTAGGTGGTCTGCGCCTCGGCCAGTCCGTAATCGATGTCCGCGCGGAACGTGTGCAGCGGCACCCGCCCCTCGCGGTTGGTCTCGGTGCGCGCGATCTCCGAGCCGTTCAGTCGGCCCGAGATTCGCACCTTCACGCCGAGCGCTCCCGAGCGCATCGTATTGGTGATCGCCCGCTTCATCGCGCGGCGGAACATCACGCGCTTCTCGAGCTGCTGGGCGATGCCCTCGGCGACGAGCTTCGCGTCGAGCTCGGGCTTGCGGATCTCGGCGATGTTCAGGCGCACGTCCTGAACGGTCATCCCGAGGATCTTCGCGGTCGCCGCGCGCAACTTCTCGATGTCCTCGCCTTTCTTGCCGATCACGATGCCGGGTCGGGCCGTATGGATCGTGATGTTCGCCCGGCGTGCCGCACGCTCGATCTGAATCCGGCTCACCGAGGCGTCGGCGAGTCTCTTCGCGAGGAAGCAGCGCACCAGATGGTCCGTGTGGACGTTCGGCGCGAACGACTTGGACCCCGCGAACCACTTCGATGACCAATCGCGGACGATGCCGAGACGGATGCCGATCGGATTGACTTTCTGACCCATTAGTCTTCTCGCTTGCCGTCGGAGACTTGGACGAGGATATGGCTGCTGCGCTTCGCGATCCGCACGCCGCGCCCCTTCGCGCGCGCGTGGAATCGCTTCAACATCGGCGCCGGATCGACTTCGACCCGCGTGACCTTCAGGTCGTCGACGTCGGCATTGTGGTTGTTGTAGGCGTTCGCGATCGCGCTATCCAGCACCTTCAACACGATCTTCGCGCCCTTCTTCGGCATGAATTTCAGCGTATTGACCGCGTGGGTCGCGGACTTGCCGCGAATCGTGTCCACGACCAGCCGGCATTTCTGCGGCGATATGCGCGCGTAGCGCAAGACTGCCTTCGTCTGCATCGCTTACTCCGCGCTACCGACTTTCTTGTCGCCGGAGTGCGACTTGAACGTCCGGGTCGGCGCGAATTCGCCGAGTTTGTGGCCGACCATGTTCTCGGAGATCAGCACCGGCACGTGTTGCCGGCCGTTATGCACGGCGATCGTCAACCCGACCATGTCGGGCACGATCACGGAGCGCCGCGACCAGGTCTTGATCGGGCGGCGGTCGTTTTTTTGCCCCGCGACCTGCACCTTCTTGGCGAGAGGCAGATCGACGAACGGGCCTTTCTTTAGCGAACGAGGCACTGAGTGATCTCCAGTCGTGGACTACAGCCGTTTGTTCTTCCGACGCTGCACGATCATGCTGTCGGTGCGCTTGTTCCGACGCGTCTTGAAGCCCTTGGTCGGCAAGCCCCACGGGCTCACCGGATGCGGATTCCCCTGGCCGGACTTGCCTTCGCCGCCGCCGTGCGGGTGATCCACCGGGTTCATCACGACGCCCCGGACGGTCGGGCGGACGCCGCGCCAGCGGATCGCGCCCGCCTTGCCGAACACCCGCAGGTTGTGCTCGTCGTTACCGACTTCGCCGATCGTCGCACGGCAGTCGATGTGCACCTTGCGCGTCTCGCCGGACTTGAGCCGCAGGGTCGCGTACAGGCCTTCGCGCGCCGCGAACTGCACGCTGCTGCCGGCGCTGCGGGCGATCTGTCCGCCCTTGCCGACTTTCATCTCGACGTTGTGGACCGTGCTGCCGACCGGGATGTGCCGCAGCGGCAGCGCGTTGCCCGCCTTGATCGGCACGTCGGCGCCCGAGCGGATCTCCTCGCCCGACTTCACGCCCTTGGGCGCGAGGATGTAGCGCCGCTCGCCGTCGCGGTACAGCACGAGCGCGAGGTGCGCGGTGCGGTTCGGATCGTACTCCAGGCGCTCGACCACGCCGGGAACGCCGTCCTTGTCGCGCTTGAAGTCGACGAGGCGGTAGCGCTGCTTGTGGCCGCCGCCGATGTGCCGCGTGGTCTGCCGCCCACTGTGGTTGCGCGCGCCGCTGCGATTCTTCTTGGTCGTCAGCGCCGCGATCGGCCCGCCCTTGTGCAGATGGGATCGATCCACCTTGACGACGAAGCGCGTGCCCGGGGAAGTCGGCCTCAACTTGATCAGTGCCATGGACTTGAACCTCTACTTCGCCGTGCCGCCGGTGAAGTCGATCGTTTGGCCGGCCTGCAGGCTCACGTACGCCTTCTTGAATCCGTTGCGCCTGCCGGCCACGTTCTTGAAGCGGCGCGTCTTGCCGGGTTTGTTCAGCAGGTTCACGCCATCCACCTTGACCTCGAACATCAGTTCGACCGCCTGCTTCACCTCGGCCTTCGACGCATCGCCGCGGACGCGGAAGACGTACTGGTTGGCCTTCTCGGCGACGGTCGCCGCCTTCTCGGAAACATGCGGCTGGACCAATACGGTCATCAATCGCTCTTTATTCACGGGCGCCTCCGAGACGCTGATCGAGCAGTTTCAATGCGCCGGCGGTCGCGACCACGCTCTTGTGGCGGATCAAGCTCAGCGGGTCGAGCGCAGCGACCGGGAGCACCTCGACGTACGGCACGTTGCGCGCGGCGAGATACAATTTTTCCTCGTGCGTCTCGACGACGATCAGCGCCCGCTGCAGACCGAGTTCGGCGAGCTTCGCGAGCAGCAATTTCGTCTTCGGCGCGTCGATCGAGAGCGACTCGACCGCGACCAGGCGATCCTGGCGCACGAGCTCGGAGACCATCGACTGCATCGCGGCGCGATACATCTTGCGGTTCACTTTCTGCGCAAAGTCGCGCGGGCGGGCCGCGAACGCCCGGCCGCCGCCGACCCACAGCGGGCTGCGGATCGAGCCCGCGCGCGCCTGGCCGGTGCCCTTCTGCGCCCACGGCTTCTTGCCGCCGCCCCGGACCTGCGCACGGGACTTCTGCGCCTTGGTGCCCGCGCGTCCGGCGGCCCGGTAGGCGGTGACCACCTGGTGGATCAGCGCTTCGTTGTAGGCGCGACCGAAGGTGTCGTCCGAGACCTGGACCTCGGCGGCCGCGCCCCCGTTCTTCAGCTTGAGCTTCATGGCGTATTACTTCTTCGCGGACTTGGCCGCGGCTTTCGCGGCGGGAGCGCCTTTGGCGGTGGCCGCCGGCGCCTTGTGCGGCGTCAGCGTCTTGCGCCGCTGCTGCGCGAGGGCCTTGACCGACGGTTTGACGACGACCCGGCCGCCTTCCGACCCCGGGACCGCGCCGCTGATCAACAAGAGGTTCCGCGCGACGTCCACCTCGACGACGCGCAAGTTCTCGACGGTGCGGTTGCGCACGCCCATGTGACCCGACATCCGCTTGCCCTTGAACACCCGGCCCGGCGTCTGCCGCTGCCCGATCGATCCCGGGGAGCGATGCGAGAGCGAGTTGCCGTGGGTCTTGCGGCCGCCGCGGAAGTTGTGGCGTTTCATCGTGCCGGCGAAACCCTTGCCGAGGGTGGTGCCGGTCACGTCGACGATCTGGCCCGCCGCGAACGCATCGACCTTGATTTCCCCGCCGACCGCAAGCGCCTCGCCTTCGCCCGGCGCGAGGCGGAACTCACCGGTCGAATCGCCGGCGACGACCTTTGCCTTCGCGAAATGTCCGGCGAGCGCCTTCGGCACGCGCGACGGACGGCGCGAACCGGTGGTGACCTGAACCGCGCGGTACCCGTCGGTCGGTTCGGTCTTGATCTGCGTGATGCGATTCGGAAGCGCCTCGACGACGGTCACGGGCACCGCGACGCCGGCGTCGGTGAATACACGGGTCATGCCGCATTTGCGGCCAACCAGACCAATGGCCATTTTCGATCCTCATGGCGCGTGCACCGCAACAAGGGCACGCGGATTGCTGCAATCAGCCGGCGGTTTGGATGCTCTGACCCCGCAGACCTCTCCCGGTCGGCGGCGCCGGCGCCCACGCGCTCCGGCCTCTATTGAAAACGGGACGCGGGAGTATACCCGAATCCCGCGTCAGTTCAACTTGATCTGTACGTCCACGCCGGCCGGCAATTCGAGCTTCATCAGCGCGTCGACGGTCTTGTCGGTCGGGTTCAGGATGTCCATCAGCCGCTTGTGGGTACGGATCTCGTACTGGTCGCGCGCGTCCTTGTCGCCGTGCGGCGAGACCAGCACCGTGAAACGCTCCATCTTGATCGGCAACGGGACCGGGCCCTTCACCGTCGCGCCCGTGCGCTTGGCGGTGTCGACGATCTCCCGGGCGGACTTGTCGATCAAACGATGATCGAAGGCTTTGAGACGAATACGGATGTTTTGATTGGCCATGTTTGCTTCCCACGCGGTCCGAGGACCGACGATTACGCGATCACCTTGCTGACGACGCCGGCGCCGACGGTCTTGCCGCCTTCGCGAATCGCGAAGCGCAGACCCTGCTCCATCGCAATCGGCGCGATCAGCTCCACCACGATCTTCACGTTGTCCCCG
>JAJYAM010000076.1 GCA_021779535.1 Pseudomonadota bacterium | reverse complement strand
TCGTCGAAGAAGTCGATCGGCCCCGCCTCGGTCGCGAGCGCGGTGCCGTACACGATCATCACCGGGATCGGCCGCGGCAGCGTCAGGTGCACGTTGTCCGCGCCGTGCATCGCCGCGACGATCTGCGCGTCGCTCCAGTCGCCCGGACCTCGACGCAGCACGTAGCGCGCGAGCGCGACCGGATCGGCGACGCGGATGCAGCCGTGGCTGAACGCGCGACGGCTGTGCGCGAACAGGGCTTGCGCGGGTGTGCCGTGCATGAACACGTCGTGCGCGTTCGGAAAGATGAACTTCACGAGGCCGAGCGCGTTGTCCTCGCCCGGCCGCTGGCGCACGCGCAGCCGGCCCGCGGCGAGCGCGGCGATCGCCGCGCGCGTCGGCGCGACCACCGGCGAGGCGTCGCTCTGCCCGCGGACGAGCTCGAAGCGGTTGCGCGCGAGATAGTGCGGGTGGCGCGCGATCGCCGGCAGGATCTCGTGCACGACGATGTCGCGCGGCACGTTCCAGTAGGGCCGGAACACGACCTCCCGCACTTCACCGGTGAATACCGGCGTGCGCTTCTTCGGGTAGATCTCGCCGACGATCACCGGCATCTGCAGCATCCCGGTGGTGTGGTCGTCCGCGCTCGCGAGCGCGAACAGCCGGAACTGCGGGATGTTCACGATGATCGTCGGCGCGGTGAGCGGCGGCAGCCACCGAAAGCGCTCGAGCGTGAGCTCGATCTGCCGGATGCGCTGCGCGACCGGGGTGGTGAGCGCCGCGTAGGTTTGCGGCCCGAGGATTCCGTCCGGCGTGAGCCCGTGGCGGTTCTGGAAGCGTTCGAGCGCGGCGACCAGCGCCGGCCCGATCCGGTCCGCGTCCGCCGGCGCCGTCGCGGCACCCTGGGCCAGGTCGCCGACCGCGGCGAGTCGCCGCCGCAGCGCGGCCGCGCCCGCGTAGTCGTCGCCGGGGCGCAGCGCCCGGTGTGGCAGCGCCGGCAGTCGCGTCAGGTCCGGGATCGCCGCGAGCGCGCGGTATTTCGCGAGCGCCCGGACGAGGAGCCGATAGTGATAATACGGTGGCTCGACCGCGGCGATCGCCGCGCCGACGTTCCCGGCGCTTGCGAGCGCCGCGACCGTCGCCGCGACGTCGAGCCGGTGGCTCCGGCGCGGCATCTCGAAACCCGCGGCCCGCGGGTCGATCCGGCCATAGTGCAGTTCGCTGACGAGGCGCAGGGCCCCGCGGGTCACCGCGAGGTCGAGCGCGGCGAGTGTCGCGGGCGTCGCCGTGCGCGCGGCGGTGAGCGCGAGCGCCGCGGCGATCTGCGCCGCACCGAGGTCGCGTGGATCGAGCCCTTGGTCCGCGGCACCGTCGATTTGCGCGACGACCGCGAGTCCTTGCCGGGTGAGCCGGTCGCCGGCGATCCACAGCGGCGCAGCTCGCGCCGCGTAGACCGCGCGCAGCTGCGCGGACTCGTGCGCGAGCGCACGGCCCGGCGCGGGCGCCGGGTGCTCGAGCGCGCGGCTGAGCGCGGCGTCGACCGGTGCGACCGGGGTGGCTGGCGCGGCCGGTGGGGCCGCGTGCGCGGCCAGCGCGACGAGCGCGGCGAGCGCGACGCCGGGAAACCGGCGTAAAATTTCCCGCGCGCGGCCGCGTCGGCCGCGAACCGGAACTCGATGACCAACGCCATCCCTGCCGTCGCCGCGACCCGCTCCCCGCCGCGCCTCGCCTCGGGCGCCGCGGCGCGCGGCGCCGAGCCGGGGACGGTCGCGATCTGCTTCGTCGTCGCCGCGCTCGACGCGGTACGCGCGCGCAATCTCGATGCGGAGTCGCTGCTCGCCGCGGTCGGCCTGTCGGCGCAGCTGCTGAAGCGGCCGCAGGCGCGGGTGTCCGCGAAGCAGTACGGGGAGCTGTGGCGTCGGATCGCGATCGCGCTGGACGACGAATTCTTCGGCCAGGACTCGCGTCGGATGAAGGCCGGTAGTTTCGCGATGCTCTGCCACTCGGTGATCCACTGTCGCACGCTCGCGCAAGCGCTCGATCGAAGTCTACGCTTCTACCGCTTGATTCTCGACGACATCGACGGAGCGCTGGTGCGCGAGGGCGGGCTCGCGCGGATCGAGCTGCGCACGCGCGACGGCGCGCCGGATCGGGTGTTCGCGCACGAGACCCTGCTGATGCTGCTCTACGGGGTCGCGTGCTGGCTCGTGAACCGGCGCATCCCGATCCTCGCCGCGGAGTTCGCCTATGCGCAGCCCGCGCACTCGGCCGAGTACCGGTTGATGTACTCGACGGCGCTGCGTTTCGAGGCGCCGTGCACCGCGATCGTGTTCGACGCCGGATATCTCGGTCTGCCGGTGGTCCAGGACGAGCGCAGCGTGAAGGAGTTCCTGCGCTCCGCCCCCGAGAACATCATCGTGAAGTACAAGAACGCGCGCAGCGTCGGCGCGCGGATCCGGCGACGGCTGCGCCTGACCTTGCCCGGATCCGTGCCCGCGTTCGCGGCGATCGCCCGCGAGCTGCGCCTGCCGCCGGCGACGCTGCGGCGCCGGCTCCAGGAGGAGGGGACCTCGTACCGATCGATCAAGGACGAGCTGCGGCGCGACCTCGCGGTGCGCCACCTGACGCATACCACGCGCAGCGTGATGGACATCGCGTTCGAGCTCGGCTTCTCCGAGCGCAGCTCGTTCCACCGGGCGTTCCGCAAGTGGACCGGCGCCTCGCCCGGGGAATTCCGCCGGCGCGATCACGGCGCCGGCGCGCTCGCGGCGCCGACGGACGCGGTGCCGGCCGGATGTGGCCGGACCGTTCAGCGCGGCTGAGCGATTCGGTCACTTTGACGCGAATGCACGACTGACTATAGTTCGGACAATTCACTCGAGGAGATCGCGATGGCAGCGGACGACGAGCGCCGGGGCAGGGCCGCATCACCGGGGGCGCGCCTGCGTGCCGCCGTCGCGGAGGAGCGACCGCTGCAGCTGGTCGGTGCGATCACCGCGTACGCGGCGCGGCTCGCGGCCGCGAGCGGATTCCGCGCGTTGTACCTGTCCGGCGGCGGCGTCGCCGCGAACTCGCTCGGTCTGCCGGATCTCGGGATCAGCACCCTCGACGACGTGCTGATCGACGTGCGGCGGATCACGGATGCCTGCGAACTGCCGTTGCTGGTCGACGCCGATACCGGCTGGGGCGGCGCATTCAACATCGCGCGCACGGTGAAGTCGATGATCAAGTTCGGCGCGGCCGGGCTGCACATCGAGGATCAGGTGCAGGCGAAGCGCTGCGGACACCGGCCGGGCAAGGAGGTCGTCTCGAAGGACGAGATGGTCGATCGCGTGAAGGCGGCCGTCGACGCGCGCACCGATGCGAGCTTCGTGATCATGGCGCGCACCGACGCGCTCGCCGGCGAGGGGCTCGAGCTCGCGCTCGAGCGGGCGGTCGCGTGCGTCGAGGCGGGCGCCGACATGATCTTCCCCGAGGCCGTCACCGACCTGCCGACCTACCGCCGCTTCAAGGACGCGGTTCGCGTGCCGATCCTCGCGAACATCACCGAGTTCGGGCGCACGCCGCTGTTCACCCGCGAGGAACTCGGGGCGGCCGGGGTCGACATCGTGCTGCACTGCTGCTCGGCCTACCGCGCGATGAACGCGGCCGCGCTCGCGACCTACCAGGCGATCCGCCGCGACGGCACCCAGCGGAACGTGCTCGCCTCGATGCAGACCCGCGAGGACCTCTACCGATATCTCGACTACCATGCGTACGAGGCGAAGCTCGACGAGCTGTTCGCGCGGACCAAGGACCATTGAACGCCGTTCGAGGAGACGACGATGCCAGCAGCCGACATGCCGAACCCCGGATTCAAGCCCAAGAAGTCGGTCGCGCTCTCCGGCGTCCCCGCGGGCAACACGGCCTTGTGCACGGTCGGTCGTAGCGGCAATGATTTGCATTATCGCGGCTACGACATCCTCGACGTCGCGAACAGCTGCGAGTTCGAGGAGATCGCGTACCTGCTGATCCACGAGAAGCTCCCGAACGCGAAGGAGCTCGCCGCGTACAAGGCGCGGCTGGCCGCGAAGCGCCGGCTCCCGGCCGCGGTGCTCGAGGTCCTCGAGCGCCTGCCCGCGTCGAGCCACCCGATGGACGTGCTGCGGACCGGGGTCTCCGCGCTCGGTTGCGTCGAGCCGGAGCCGGAGGCGCACGAGGTCGATGCCGCGCGCGCGATCGCCGATCGGCTGCTCGCCTCGCTCGGCGGGATGCTGTGCTACTGGTATCACTTCTCGCGTGACGGGCGGCGGATCGAGCTCGACACCGACGACGATTCGATCGGCGCGCATTTCCTGCACCTGTTGCACGGGCGTTCGCCGCCGGCGAGCTGGGTGCGTGCGATGCACACCTCGCTGATCCTCTACGCCGAGCACGAGTTCAACGCGTCGACGTTCGCCGCACGGGTGATCGCCGGCACGGGATCGGACCTGTACTCGGCGATCACCGGTGCGATCGGCGCGCTGCGCGGCCCGAAGCACGGCGGCGCGAACGAGGTCGCGTACGAGATCCAGAGCCGCTACGCGACCCCGGACGAAGCGGAAGCCGACGTGCGCCGCCGGGTCGCGAACAAGGAAGTGATCATCGGATTCGGCCACCCGGTCTACACGATCGCCGATCCGCGCAATCAGGTGATCAAGGAGGTCGCGCGCTCGCTCGCGGCGCAAGCCCGGGATACGACGCTGTTCGCGATCGCCGAACGCCTGGAAGGGACGATGAAGGCGGCGAAGAACATGTTCCCGAACCTCGACTGGTTCTCCGCGGTGTCGTATCACCTGATGGGCGTGCCGACCGCGATGTTCACGCCGGTGTTCGTGATGAGCCGTACGAGCGGCTGGTCCGCGCACGTGATCGAACAACGCCAGGACGGCAAGATCATCCGGCCGAGCGCGAACTACGTCGGGCCCGAGAACGTCGGGTTCGTGCCGCTCGCACGGCGCCCATGACCCCTTTTTCGACCGAACACGAGTCCCAATCCATGTCCCATGACGTCAAATCCGCCGAACGCCCCGCCCCGGATTCGCTGCTGACCGCGATCGCCGAGTATGCGATCGGGCATCGGATCGAGAGTGCCCTGGCCTACGAGACCGCCACCTACTGCCTGCTCGACACCCTGGCCTGCGGCTTCCAGGCGCTCGCGTATCCGGCGTGCACGAAGCTGCTCGGCCCGGTCGTGCCCGGCGCGACGCTGAAGGGCGGCGCGCGGGTGCCCGGGACGCCGTACGAGCTCGATCCGGTGAACGCGGCGTTCAACGTCGGCGCGATGATCCGCTGGCTCGACTTCAACGACACGTGGCTCGCGGCCGAATGGGGCCACCCGTCCGACAACCTCGGCGCGATCCTCGCGGTCGCCGACTACCGGTCGCGCGCCGGCGGGGCGCTCACCGTGAAGGACGTGCTCACGGGGATGATCAAGGCGCACGAGATCCAGGGCGTGCTCGCGCTCGAGAACAGCTTCAACCGGGTCGGCCTCGATCACGTGCTGCTGGTGCGGGTCGCGTCGACCGCGGTCGCGACCGCGATGCTCGGCGGCACGCGCGAGCAGGTGATCGACGCGGTGTCGAACGCTTGGATCGACGGCGCGGCGCTGCGCACCTACCGGCACGCGCCGAACACGGGCTCGCGCAAGAGCTGGGCCGCGGGCGATGCGACCAGCCGCGCGGTGCGGCTCGCGCTGTTCGCCTTGCGCGGCGAGATGGGCTATCCGTCGGCGCTGACCGCGAAGACCTGGGGCTTCCAGGACGTGCTGTTCAAGGGCCGGGCGCTCGCGCTGCCGCGGCCGTTCGGCAGCTACGTGATGGAGAACGTGCTGTTCAAGATCTCCTACCCCGCGGAGTTCCACGCCCAGACCGCGGTCGAGGCGGCGATGACGCTGCATCCGCGGGTACGCGACCAGCTCGACCGGATCGCGCGCGTCGTGATCGAGACCCAGGAACCGGGCGTGCGGATCATCGACAAGACCGGTCCGCTCGCGAACCCCGCCGACCGCGACCACTGCATCCAGTACATGGTCGCGATCCCGTTGCTGTTCGGGCGCCTGAGCGCCGCCGACTACGAGGACTCGGTCGCGCGCGACCCGCGCGTCGACGCGCTGCGCGCGAAGATGCAGGTGCGCGAGAACCCGACCTTCACCAAGGAGTACTACGCCGCCGACCAGCGCCACATCGGCAACGCGGTGCAGGTGTTCTTCGACGACGGCAGCGCGAGCGAGCGCGTGCAGGTGGACTTCCCCGTCGGTCACCGCAAGCGCCGCGCCGAGGGGATGCCGCTGTTGCTGCGCAAGTTCGAATCCAGCGTGGACGCGCACTTCAGCCCCGCGCAGGCGCGGATGATCAAGGCGATGTGCGCGGATCGGACCAAGCTCGCGGCGCTGCCGGTCGAGGACTTCGTCGGCGCGCTCGCGACGGTCTGAACCGCGATGAGACTCGCCGTCGTCACCGGTGCCGCGCAGGGCTTGGGTCTGTGCGTGAGCGCATTGCTCGCGAAGCACGGGTACCGAATGCTGCTGCTCGACCGACGGGAACCGCTGCGCGCGCTCGGCGAGCTGCGCGCCGCGGGCGCGACCGCCGACGCACTGGTCGGCGACGTCGTCGCGGAGTCCTTCTCGACCGAGGTCGCCGCGTGGATCGCGAGCCGCGTCGGCGCGGCCGACGTGCTCGTGAACAATGCGGGCGTGAGCCTGATCCGACCGGCCGAGGACACGAGCGCCGAGGACTGGCGGCGGGTGCTGGACGTGAACCTGCTCGGGCCGTTCCTGCTGTCGAAGGCGCTCGGCGTGCAGATGCTGGAGCGCCGTCGCGGCAGCATCGTGAACGTCGCCTCGGTCGCGGGCCTCGCCGGCATCGGCCACCGCAGCGCGTACAACGCGTCGAAGCACGGGTTGATCGGCCTCACGCAGACGCTCGCGGCCGAGTGGGGCGCGCGCGGCGTGCGGGTGAACGCGGTCTGCCCGGGTTGGATCAAGACCGAGATGGACGCGAAGGACCAGGGCGGCGGGGCGTACACGGACACCGACATCACGAACCGGGTCCCGATGGCGCGCTTCGCCCGCCCCGAGGACGTCGCCGAGGCGATCGCGTTCCTCGCGGACGCCGAGCGCAGCGCGTTCGTGAACGGCGTGAGCCTCCCCGTCGACGGCGGCTGGATCGCCGATGCGAGCTGGGAGAGCTTGCGCCTGAAGACGCGCGGAGCGTGATCCCGCGCGCAGTTTGACGCACTGCGCTTGCGGATCCCCGATCGGGCCGTGGATAGTGCCGTGGATGAAGGGTGTGGATCCGCGGTCCTCGGTGGCGGGTGCGGCCGAGCGGCGCGTCGCCGATCGGCGACGGCGGCATTGGTGGTCGATCTGGTACGGCGGCGTCAAGCCGCGCCGCCGCGACGGCCGCCGGCGCGACGACCGCGAGCGGTTCTCGCTCGTCGACTGGCACGCGTGGCATCTGCTGCCGATCGCGATCGCGATCCTGCTGCTGTGCGCGGGCGACGCCGTGCTCACGCTGCGGCTGCTGGCGGGCGGCGCGGTCGAGGCGAATCCGCTGATGGCGCGCGTGATCGGACGCGACGCGACCGTGTTCGCGGCGGCGAAGATGGCGATGACCGGGATCGGCGTGGTGCTGCTGGTCGCGGCGTCGCGCTACCGGTTCTATCGCGTATTGCGCGTGGAAATGGCGCTGTACGCGCTGCTCGCGGGCTATGCCGCGCTGATCGGCTACGAGATCTGGCTGTTGCAGCGGATCGGCGTTCACCTCCCGATCTAGCGGATCGCCCCGGCCGGGGCGCGTTCCCTATTCGCATCCCTTGCGCTAAAATCGCGGCCCCGATGGCGAAATCCCGCTGCAGACGCTGACATCTTCCGAGCTTCCCGCGTTCTTCCCGCGGCACCGATACCTCCATGACCCAATCAATGGCTGAGCAATCATCCACGTCGATGCTCTATGGCGGCAATGCCGCCTTCGTCGAGGATCTCTACGAACGGTTCCTCGCGGACCCGAACGCCGTCGAACCGGCCTGGCGGGAGTATTTCTCGCGACTCGGCGCCGGCGCGCCGCCCGACGTCGCCCATGGCCCGCTGCGTGAGCGCCTCGCGGAGGCCGCCGGCCGGCCGGCCGTGGCGCCGGCCGCGGAGGCGGCGAGCGCGAAGCAGGGCGGGGTCTCGCGCCTGATCCAGGTGTACGCGAACCGCGGTCACCTGGCCGCGAAGCTCGATCCGCTCGGCCTGCAAGCCTCTCCGCGCCCGTACGTGCTCGAGCTCGGCTACTTCGGCTTGTCGGATGCGGACCTGGACACCGAGTTCTACACCGGTTCGCGCACGCCCGAGGTCGCTGCGCGCGCGAAGCTCAGGGACATCCTCGCCGATCTCGAGTTCATCTACATGGGCACGATCGGCGCGGAGTTCGCGCATGTTTCCGATTCCGAGGAGCGCCTGTGGCTCCAGGATCGCTTCCAGTCCGAGCGGCTCACCCGGCGCTTCACCCCGGAGGAGAAGCACAACATCCTGTGGCAGCTGACCGCGGCCGAAGGCCTCGAGCGCTACCTGCACACGAAATACGTCGGGCAGAAGCGTTTCTCGCTCGAAGGCGGGGAGAGCCTGATGGCGCTGCTCGACGACGTCGTGCAGCAGGGCGGCGTCGCCGGGATCGAGGAAGTGATCATCGGGATGGCCCATCGCGGCCGGCTGAACGTGCTGATCAACCTGCTCGGCAAGGCGCCGGCGGACCTGTTCTCCGAGTTCGAGGGACAGTACGACCCGATCCGCTTGCGCGGGTCGGGCGACGTGAAGTACCACAAGGGCTTCTCCGCCGACCTGCGCACGCCGGCCGGGAACGTGCACGTCGCGCTCGCGTTCAACCCCTCGCACCTCGAGATCGTCGACGCGGTCGTCGAGGGCTCCGCGCGGGCGCGGCAGGAGCGACGCGGCGATGCGCGCGGCGCGCGCGTGCTGCCGCTGCTGATCCACGGCGATGCCGCGTTCGCGGGCCAGGGGGTCGTGATGGAGACGCTGCAGCTCTCCCAGGCGCGCGGCTTCAGCACCGGCGGCACGGTGCATGTCATCGTGAACAACCAGATCGGCTTCACGACGAGCGAGGCGAGCGACGCGCGCTCGACCCAGTACTGCTCGGACGTCGCGAAGATGATCGAGGCGCCGATATTCCACGTGAACGCGGACGACCCCGAGGCGGTGTGTTTCGTCGCGCGCTTCGCGCTCGAGTACCGGATGAAGTTCGGCAAGGACGTGGTGATCGACCTCGTGTGCTACCGGCGGCACGGCCACAACGAGGCCGACGAGCCGGCCGCGACGCAGCCGATGATGTACCAGGCGATCCGCAGCAAACCGACCGTGCGCGAGGCGTACGCGGCCAGGCTCGTCGCGGACGGCGCGCTGACCGGGGCCGACGTGGTCGCGATGGTCGATCAGTACCGCGCCGGCCTGGACCAAGGGACCTCGCAGGCGCGGGCGGCGCTCGGCCTGATCGGCAATCCGTACACGGTCGACTGGAGCCAGTACCTCGGCGCCGACTGGGCGGAGCCGGTCAAGAGCGGGATCGACCTGCCGCGGCTGCGCGCGCTCGGCCGGGCGATCACGAGCTATCCGGCGGAGTGGCGCTTGCACCCGCGGGTGCGGGCGATCATGCAGGCGCGCGAGAAGATGGTCGCGGGCGAGACCGATCTCGACTGGGGCTGCGCCGAGACGCTCGCGTATGCGAGCCTGCTGCAGGATGGTTACGCGATCCGCCTGACCGGCCAGGACAGCGGCCGGGGCACGTTCTTCCATCGTCACGCGGTGCTGCACGATCAGGCGACCGGCCGGCCGTATCGGCCGCTCGATCACATCCTGCCGGACCAGCCGAAGTTCACGGTCACCGACTCGGTGCTGTCCGAGGAGGCGGTGCTGGGTTTCGAGTACGGTTACTCGACCACCGAGCCGCATTGCCTGACGATCTGGGAAGCGCAGTTCGGCGACTTCGTGAACGGCGCGCAGGTCGTGATCGACCAGTTCATCAGCTCGGGCGAGGCGAAGTGGGGACGGCTCTCCGGGCTGACGCTGTTCCTGCCGCACGGCTACGAGGGGCAGGGCCCGGAACACTCCTCGGCGCGGCTCGAGCGCTTCCTGCAGCTGTGCGCCGAGTACAACATGCAGGTGTGCGTGCCGTCGACGCCCGCGCAGCTGTTTCACCTGTTGCGCCGGCAAATGGTGCGCGCGCTGCGCAAGCCCCTGATCGTGATGACGCCGAAGAGCCTGCTGCGCCATCCGTTGTCGGTGTCGCGGCTCGCGGATCTCGCGCGCGGCGGTTATCGCAACCTGATCGACGAGGTCGACGAGATCAAGGCGGCCGCGGTCACGCGGATCGTGCTCTGCAGCGGCAAGGTGTACTTCGACCTGCTGAAGGCGCGCCGCGGGGCGCAGCTCGACAACGTCGCACTGGTGCGGGTCGAGCAGCTCTATCCGTTCCCGTCGGAGGAGTACGAGGCGATCCTGCGCAAGTACCCGAACGCGCGCGAGGTCGTCTGGTGCCAGGAAGAGCCGCAGAACCAGGGTGCGTGGTACCAGATCCGCCATCGCCTGCAGTCGAAGCTCGGGTCGAAGCACGAACTGCTGTACGCGGGCCGCGCCGGCGCCGCGGCGCCGGCGACCGGGATTCCGGCGCTGCATGAGGAACAACAGAAGGGTCTCGTGGCGGCGGCGCTCCAGGGCTCGCCGCCCGAGGAGACCGCGCACCCGATGCGCGTCGCGGCGAAGCCCACCAAAACGGCGAAAACCAGGACGGGTTCATGACAATCGAAGTTCGCGTTCCGAAGCTGCCGGAATCGGTGGCCGACGCCACCGTGGTCGCGTGGCGCAAGCAGCCCGGCGAGGCCGTCGCGCGCGACGAGAATCTCGTCGATCTCGAGACCGACAAGGTCGTGCTCGAGGTGCCGGCGCCCGCCGCGGGCACGTTGACGGAAATCCGGATCGCCGACGGTACGACCGTGACCTCGGGCCAGGTGCTCGCGATCATCGAGCCCGGCGCGGCCGCACCGCCAAAGGCGCCCGAGAAGCCGGCCGAGGCCGCGGCGCCGAAGCTGAGCCCCGCGGCCAGACGCGTGGTCGAGGAGCACCAGGTCGATCCCGCCTCGATCGCGGGCAGCGGCCGCGGCGGGCGGGTCTCGAAGTCGGACGTCGTGAACCATCTGGCCGCGAAGGACACGACCGCGGCCGCGCCGGCCGCGCCGGCCGCGGCAGCCGCACCGGTTGCGGCCCCCGCAACGGCTGTGGTGCCCGCACCGGCGGCG
>JAJYAM010000075.1 GCA_021779535.1 Pseudomonadota bacterium | reverse complement strand
ACCGCGTATCCCAGGGCAAGTACAGGATCTGATCCGCCGCGTGGGGAACGAGAATCCCACGTGGGGCGAGGAGCGCATCGCGAACGAGCTCCTTCTGAAGTTCGGCATTCAAGTATCGCCGCGCACCTCGGCGAATCGGTGAGTCGCCTTGGCGTCGAGGTGTTGAAATCGCCGCCATGAAGCCCAAAGGCGAATGCGATCTGCGAAAGAGTCATCGGCACATTACGGCGCGAGTGTCTGGATTGGGTGATCCCCATGTCCGAATCGCATTTGCGGTCCATTCTGAAATCCTGGATTCCGCACCACAATTCCGGGCGTCCGCACATGGCGCTGGGTCCCGGCGTTCCGGATCCACCACCAACGATTTCCGATCTAGGAAAGCCCTGTTCGCGTCATCGCCGAGAGGACTCGTACGCCGTCCGCGCCAAGTCGATCCTTGGCGGACTGCATCACGAGTACTTTTTCGCGCCGGCAGCAGTCGCGTGATCGAATATTTGCGCACGACAGGGACCCGCCGTGCTCGGGATCCTGCACCCTCGCATCGTTGTCCCGACCTGGTTCGAGCGGGAAACGGCGGGGCAACGATGCCCAGCGCTCGCACATGAGATGGAACATCTACGGGCACACGACGGGCGGTGGTTGTGGGTTGGGGTCGTGCGCACTGCTGCGTTTCCATGGAACCTGCCGCTGTGGTGGCAGTTGCGCCGACTTCGGCTCGCGATCGAAATCGACTGCGATGGCCGCGTCTTACGAGGGGGACATCAGGCGACGGATTACGGCCAAACATTGCTCGACATGGACGCGCGTATGCGTCCTGCCCCACGGGTACAACCGGCGTGTTCGAACGTCACTCGCACCTAGAACGACGATTGCGAGTCATCGCCACCCCCCGGCACCACTGGTGGCGTTACGCGGCGATTCCACTGTATGCATTGTTCGCGCTCGGTGCGTTGGCTGCCGCGACGCTTCCGCCACCACCGATCGATCACGCACTGGGTGTACGTAACCAGACCTATCGCACCACGGTCGAAATCGCGCAGCAGCGCGCCGAAGAACATCGCGTGCGCGCGCGATTGCTTGCCAACGGAGGCCCTGATGCGCTCGCGGCGGCGGCGGTTTTCATGTACCGAGCGGATACGCTCGAGTCCCCGGCGTGGCGCGCTCGCGCTCGCGCCGGTTATCTTGGCGCCTTCATCCCGCCGGATGCGGCCAAGCGATATAGGTGGCTTGAGGATGCCGCCGCGGCTGCGCCCCAGCGTGCCGACCTCGTGATGATGGAACTGCGCTATTGCAGAGCTTGGAATCCTAATTGCAATCTCGCGACACTTCGCCGGCGCCTCCTCGCGCTCGACCCTGGGAACGGTGCCGTATGGCTTGACAACCTCGACCGTGCGTATGAAAAGCACGATGTCGCTGGAATTGACGCCGCGTTGACCCGAATCGCCGAGTCACAGCGCGTGGACAGCTTCGGCACCCGACTCGTGCCGGTGCTGTTCCACGCCATACATGATCTCGGCGGTGCTGCGGCGACCAACAGCTACGAGTGGGCGGCACAGGCCGCCAGTGGCGGGATGGCCGATCTCGAGGCGATGATCGCAATCGAGGACGCGTGCACGACGAATGCCCGAGGCATCCCCGCCGATCGCACCAAGGTCTGTCGCGGTGTCGCGTTGGCGCTCGAGCACGGCGACAATCTCCTTTACGCGCAGGTGGGATACAATCTAGCGATGCGCCTTTGGTCGGACGAAACTCCCGAAGGCTTGCTCGCCCGCGCTGGAAAGCGACGGCTCGATTACTTGGAGCAGGCGTCTGCGAAGCGCCCTTGGCCGAACCCGCTTAATCTCGCCCTCGGCTCGGAGCGGTATTTTTGGCTTGTGAACGAGCCCATATTACGGGCCGAGACCCATTATCCGCGCGAACAGGATGTTTGGCGCGCCGTGCTAATGAACGAGGGAATCAACCCGGATCCACCGAAGACCTGGCAAGACCAGCGGATTCGTGGCTCTGGAGGCCGATAGTGTCGCACTCGGGTCGGCTCCCACGTCGATAGACTCAGCCGTTCGGTGACCTCCAAAACGCCATCGACGAAACAGTGGGATTCGCCTCGTGATTGTATTGGCTCCGGGCATCTATCGATCGGCTGCGCGAGAGTTTGACGCCCAGATTTCCGCATTCAGCCCCCCCCCCCCGCAGCGTGGCAGCCTTCGTGAATACATCACGGCAAGACTGACGCCGGCCTCAATGGCCATGGGATTTGGACCCCGCCACACTGAAATCGACCGGACCCAGGTCGATCGGCGCTCTTGCATGATCCAGCCACACGCGGGCGGTCACGCGATGCTCCCCCGGAACCAGCGGCCAGTCCGCCGCATCGCCCGCGGACTGCGGCAACGGCGCGCCGTCCACGCTCCAGATGACGTAGTCGATCGAAGTATCCCCGGTCGCGAGCGTGAAATGGAGCCGCTGGGTCGATGACGGAAGACGCGGATCGATCGCGAGGATCTCATCCTGCAGCGGCTGCGCGATTGCGAGCATGCCCGGCGCACGCGCAGCCATCGTTTTCTCGCCGGGTGCTGCCGGCAGATACCAATCCTGACGGTGCACGCAGGGCGGCGGACCTATCCATTCGCAGGTTGCGACGGCACGCAATGCAGGGCTGTGCCAAAGACCCGCATACGGCTCGGTCGCCCGCAGATGCGCGAAGATTTCCCGCAGTACCGGTGCCGGTCCGGTCGAACCGATCAGGCCATCGGTGGCTTGCCCGTCGAGCCGCCCCATCCACACGCCGACGGTATAGCGGTCGTCGAAGCCCAGCGTCCAAAGGTCATGATAGTCGCTGGAGGTACCGGTCTTCACCGCGGTCGGCAAAGGCAGATCGAGCACGCTGTCGCCGCCGAACTCTGCGCTGCGCGCATCCGGATCGGACAGGATGCTGGCAATCATCGAAGTCACCGGTGCCGGCAGCACATCGACCGGATCGGGCTGCGGCACTGTCGTCAACACATGCAGCGGCAGGAACTCGCCGTGTCGCGCGAGACTCGCGTAGCCCTGCACGAGATCAAACAGACTGACTGCACCGTCGCCGAGTACCACGGCAGGACCGTAGTAATCGGCGCTCCTGTCGAAGCCCGTGAACCCGAACCTTTGCAGCAGATCGATGATATCCGGCACGCCCAGCGCCTGCGCGGTGCGCACGGCCGGGATGTTGAGCGAATTGGCCAGCGCATAGCGCAGGCTGACGCGCCCGTAATGACGGTCGCTGTAGTTTCGGTAACGATGTACCCCGGTGCCGATGCGTTCCGCCAACGGCGTGTCTTCGAGAACATGGTCCGGTTGCCAGCCCAGGCGTTGCATCGCCAGGCCGTAAACGAACGGTTTCAGTGTCGAGCCTGGCTGGCGCGGCGCCAGCACCGGATCGATCGCGAACGCACTGCCTTCGGGTGCCACCGCCCAGGCCAGCACGGCACCGCTGCTGTTGTCGACCACCAGCGCCGCGGCGTTGCCGACGCCACGCGCCGCCAGCGCCTTGACGCGCTCGCGCAAAATCTGCTGCACGAAATCCTGTAGATCCGAGTCAAGCGTCGTGCGCAACGTGTCGCCCGCCAGCCCGAGCGTACGGGCGCGCTGCGCCGCATACACCACGAACGGGCCGGCATCGACTGGGAACGCCTCCGTGCCCGGCGTGATCGGTGCCCGCCGGATGGCTTCCGCATCGGTCGCGCCGATCATTCCTTCGTCGAGCATGCGTCCCGCCAACTGGTCGACCGCGTGCCGCAATGCACGCGGATGCCGACGTGGGTCGTAGCCTTGCGGCGAACGCACGAGCACCGCGAGCGCCAGCTGTTCAGACGGATCTAGTGCGCCCGGTTCGCTGCCGAAATAGTAACGCGACGCCTGCAGCACGCCGCGCCGGCGTGCCCCGTAGGGAACCTGGTTGAGGTAGAACGCCAGCACCTGTGCATGGCCGAATCGGCGCAGCAATCGCCCGGCATCGAATCCCGCGATCCAGTGACTCCAGTAGGTACGCGGACGCGGATGCAGGATGCGGATCACCTGTTCGCCGATGGTGCTCGCGCCACGTTCCACGCGTCCCGCACGCAGGTTTTCCCACAGCGCGGCGAAACGCGCGCGCCAGTCGACGCCACCATGCCGCCAGTAGTACCGGTCCTCGGACGCGACGAACGCCGCGCGGATCAGCGGCGGAATCGACGACAAAGGCAGCACTGCCGCTCGATTGAAACGTCCTCGATAACTCGTGTTCAGCGGCGTGCCGTCCGCGGCCGTGAAGTGCACGGCCAGAGGCGATGTCGCGGAGGCATGCATGCCCAGCGACGCCGGCAGTGGCATCAGCGACCGCCACGTCGCTAAACCCAGTACCGCCGCCGCCACCAACGCCGCGACTGCAACGATCCCCGACCAACGCCGCAGCGACATCTCAGTGCCCCGGCATCACCACTTGCAGGTGCTGCGGCCTGCCACGGCCAAACACATCGGGCTGGTAGATCTCCTGTACAGACGGTGCCGGCGCGATGAAGGTGCCGGGCGCGATCACCTGCGCCGCGTAGACCAGTTCGTAATGCCCGGCCGGCAGATCCTCGGCATAGAAGCGCACCGCATCGAACGCCGTATCGCGGTGATAAAAACCACCCTCGACGATCGACATGTTCGGCCACGGGCCGCCATCGAACATCAGGAGCGACACGCCAGGGTGCTTGTCCGGCAAGGTCTGCGCGGACGTGGCCAGTTGCCGGTTCACCGCTTCGAATGCGCCCGGCAGCGGATCGGTCAACACGACGTGATGCCGTTCGGTCGGGGCATCCACGTCGAGCACGACGCGCACGATGTCACCGCGCTGCAGGACCGTCCCGCCCTTGACCGCTTCCCACTTGTCGCCCTGCTGCACGAAGTAGTGCCGTACCAGCGTCATGCCCGCGTCGGCGGCCGGCAAGGCATCGGGCGGTATCGCGTAATGAACCTGCACGCCGTAATACAACCGCCCGCTGCCGCTGCGGTCGAGCTTCACCGCGAAGTCCTGTCCGGGCTTTGCGGCCGGCCCTGCCAGCTTGACAGCGGGCGTCGCGCGCGACGCGAATTCCACACGCTCGGGTTTTCCGCCCGGCAGCCGCAACTGTCCCGTCAGGACCTTCACCGGCGTCTCGTAGGCGTCCGCGTAGTGCGTGATCGCCGTGGTGCAGAACACGTTCTCCTGGCTGTTCGGCCACCCGCCCGCGTTGCGACGCTGACCCACGACCCAACGCATCAGCTTCTGCGGCGCGGCGCCCAACAGGTTTTCCTCGCCGTAGGCGGTCTTGTAGCGCGATAGCGCATCGAGGATCGCACAATTGGAACGCAGCGGCGTTCCGAGCAAGTCGAGGTAGATCCCCTGCTCGTCCTCGTTGAAGGAAATTTCGCCGGCTGATTCCTCGGCGTGCGACAGCAGCGATCTGGCGATCGCATCGGCGCTGGCGCGATCGTGAGTTCCCAGCGCCGCGTCCAACAACAACGCTTTCCCGAACAGGTCGAGCTTGTGCAATTGCGGCAACATGCCGGCCACCACTCCGGCCGGCAGATTGCCGTCGGGCGACAGCGCCAGCGCCGCCATCGCGCCCGCGCGCAAGGTCGGATCAGCCGGACCGTCGCCGTTCTTGTCCAGGATCTGCCCATGCAGGTATTGCCACAGGCGTTCCCGGACCATCGACGGCGGCACTCGGCCGGCATCGGCCAGCCAGTCGAACGCCAATGCGGTGTACACGCTCAGGTACGGACTGACGAAATCGTTGCGCGGTACCCAGAACGCCATGCCGCCATCCGGTGCCTGGAAGTCGGAGGACGCGGTCATCGTTTTCTCGATGGTCGCGTTCGCGCCCGGCCATTGCACGGCATCGCCGAGCACGGGTTTCAGGCGCAGGTAATCGGATGCCAGCACGCCGCGGCTGAGCTGGATTTCCCAGGTGCGCAGGAGATCGTCGCGCATCACCGCGAAGGCACCCGTGAGTCCGCCAACCAGCGTGGGCGCGAAGGTGACGGTCACTCCGGGGGATCCCGGCAATGCGTTCGAGGGCACTTTCACCGGCACCTCAGCACCGGCTCCGACCGTGCTGCCGTATTCGGCCGCCACCACCTCGGCACCGGCGCCGCGCACCGGGATGTGCGCCTCCACTGCATCACCGATCTTGCCCGTCCTTGCATTGGCGACGAGGTCGATGTCTCCAACCCCCGAAGCGATCAGCGGCAGCCAGCTCAGGCCGTGACCGAACGAGGCGAGATCGAGCGTGCCGTCGGCCGTCGCCTTGTCGCCTGCGATCACGCCCTGCGCATCGATGCGAGTCGACGCGCGCACGGGCGCGTCGGTGCGATTGGTGACGTTGAACCCCGCGTCGAAATGATCGCCCACGTGCACTTGGCTGGGCAGCGCCGGTTCGATCTGCAGCGGCAGGTTGACCCGAACGCTGCCGTCGCCCAGTCCCATCTCGGCACCCGGCCGCATCGCGATCACGAGGACCCGCCAACGGGTCAGGTTGTCGGGCAGCTTGAAGCTGAAATGCGCGTGTCCGGATGCATCGGTTTCAAGTTCCGGATTCCAGTAGGCCGCATGGCTGAAGTTGCTACGCACGTTGGGGCCGGCGCTCACCCCGCCGTCACCACCCGGGTTCTCGCCCTTGCCGGCCTTGGGTTGCAGGCGCGTCAGCAGTTGCTCGGCGAGACTGTAATTGACGACGTCCGGACCGTGCGGCGGCGCGTAGAAATTCGCCCGCGGATCATAATAACCAGTGCCCTTCTGCAGAAGGTCGAGCACAGCCTGGTCGACCACCGCGACGACCAGCCGCGTCCTGCCCGGCGCCTTGTCCTGCCGCGTGCGGACGGCGACGTCCACGTCGACGCTCTGGCGCGGCTTGTATTCAGTTTGCGCCGGCTTGACCGCGACATCCAGCGCGCTGCCCTTGCCCGCCACACGCAACGCGACGTAACCCAACGCCAGTTCGGGACGGCCGAGATCAGGATCAGCCGGCGGGCTCACCCGCGGCGAGAAGATCGCGACCGACAGGTACGCGCCCGGGAAACATCCGGTGCCGATCGGAACGTCGATCACCGGTGCGCCACCCTTGAGCGTCAGGGTCTTCTTCCACAGCACGCCGTAGCGTTCGATCGTGACCAACGCGCGTGCGCCCGGGTACGGATTCTGGACCAGTACGTGCGCGACATCGCCGACGCGGTAACTCGACTTGTCGGGCACCAGCGTCACGCCCTTGCCGGTCTGCGACCAGACCACCGCGCCCGCGCCCGTGACCCATGTATACAAAACGCTGCGTTGGATCAGGCCGTGGCTATCCACGACCCTCGCGATCACGCGATAACTGCCGGCGCGTTTCGGCGTCAGCGCGCAACTCGCCGGCGCTGCAGCGGACACGGCGTGGCACTGATCCTGCGTGACCCAGGTGACGTGTTCTTCGGGCGTGAAATCACCCGCGCCATTCTTGACGCGCACGCGGTTGACAGTCTGCCGCTCCAGCGTAAGTTCGACGCGGCTGCCGGCCGCGGGCTTGCCGGACGGATCGACCACGAGGTACTGGACCTTGAACGGTCGGTCCGCCGCCTGCATCCAGTCGTCGGTGCGCAGACCCACGAACCGGTCGCGCGCGGCATAGGGCACGCTGGTGTCGTTGGCGACCCAGGTGGCGCGCGCGGATTCGACGGCGCCCTCGACCTGCACTTTTCCGTAGACGATGTCGCTCTTGGCAGGCAAAGTGACCACGGTTCGCGCACGGCCCGAATGGTCGAGCGTGCCGCGGGTTTCCGCCAGCGTCCGCGCCTGCGGCGAGCTTTCCCCGGCGTCGCTGAAAGTAAAACCTGCTGCGAGCGGCGTATCCGGCGTGAACGGCTCTGGCACCAGCCGTGTCGTGAACTTCACCGCCGCATCCGTGTACGGACCACCCGCGTGCAAGGTCGCGTCCACGCGCGTGGCCACCTTATTGCCCGGTGCATAACGCGTGCCCTCGACCAGCGTGTTCACCTTGAAGGTTGCCGGCACGAAGTCGGTCACGAGGAAGCGTCCCGCCTGCCGGCTCACCGTACCGGTGATCGTCGGCCACCCGATCGTGATGTCATACCAGCCCATCGTGGCGGTGGCGGGAATGTGCAATTGGCCATCCGTGCCACCGTAAACCGATAGCTTCACGTGCTGACGCTTCAGGATCGAGTTGCCTTCGGGATCGGTGATCGTGAGCGTGTAATCGAGCGCGGGCGGCGCCTCCAGCGTGGTACTGCCTTCCTCGCGCACGAAGGCCGCGTACTGCACCTCGCTGCCGGGCTTGTAGATGCCCTGCCCCGTCACCGCCCAGGCACGCATGTGACCGTGCGGTGGCGTCGTGTTGCTCCAGAAGGAATAGTGGCTGGCATCGCCCACCGTGCGCTGGAACGAAGAATCCAGCGGCAGCAAGGCGATGTCGGCGCGGCGCGTCACGCCGAGGTAGAAATTGGATTTGTCCTTCCACGGATCGAACCACGATTTCGGCAGCTTCGCCGTGCCGGGCAACCACGCAAGCCCCGACGCATCGGTCGTCGCGGCGGACCCGATCGACTTGAGCGGATCGAGGTCGTTGCCGTGACCATGCAGCCAGTCGACGCGCGCACCCGCCACGGGTTTGCCGCTGGCGAATTCGCTGACCCAGACGAGCGTGCCGTAATACCCTGTCTTGGCCAGCACCTGATACGGCGTGACCTCGCCCATGAAGGATTGAGGTAGCCACCACGTCGGATGGGGTTCCCAGGCGAGCGTGCCCCAGGTCACCCCCGAACGCCCGCCCAGCAAGGCGCGTATGCCGAGCTTGCCGCGCGCGATGGTGTCTTCGGCGGCGGCCAGATCGGAACGCTTCAACAAATCCTCCATGGCCGCTGCGCCGGATTTGCGCCCTCCGCCCAGATCGTCGGCAAACAGCTGCCGGTGGGTAAATGAAAGCTCGCTGAGATTGGTGAACCGCAGCGGCACGATGGTGGGCTGGCCGGCTTCAAGCACCGCCGGCGTGGGGGGCGGGTCGAAAAACGGCGACCGATGCCCAGTCAGGAAGGTCACGCTGACGGATTTTGCGAGCACGCGGCCGAACCGGTCCCTGACGCCGGCCGGCAGCATCAGCGTGTAGCTACGCATGGGATCGGTCACGAAGGTGAGCGGATATTCGTCCGGATGAATCGCATCCTGCGGATCCTCGCGATCGCGCAGGAACCACGGCGGATAGTCGCGCCATATCGCCGCAAGCTTGTCCTTCTGCAAGGGCATGGGTTGCCAGTGGATCGCCGCCAGCGTCGCACGCGGCACTGGCGCGCTGAACAGGAGATCGATGCCGCTCGGCGTGCAGCGCGACGAAATCGTGTTGCCGGGCGCCACCCGCACTTGCGTGTGTTGCCCATCGTTGCAGGCCACACCGCCGAAGGTAAAGTCACCATAGGTGGTGATGTCAGCCAACGAATCGGTCTGCGTGCCAGTCAGCGGGCCGAGCGGCGAACGCAACCCCGGTTTCATCCGCAACGCATAATGGGCCCCCGGTGCCAACGGCCTGGTGGGCAGCACCAGCCACACGCGTCGCCCCGCTGCGGCTGCGGCATGTGCGTCGAGCGGCGTGCCGGGCCTCGGGTTCTCCACCTCGATTACCGCGCCGGGCGCACCCGGCACGGGCAGATAGATCGGTCCCTCGCGCTTCTTCGTGTAAGGCTCGACCCTGGCACCCACCCATCCGCCGTTGTCGTCGTAGAAGCCGATATGCGCGGCCAGTTGCCGCGCGGTCACCGGCATATTGAGCCGCACCAGGAACACCGGCGTCACCGGCGAACGCCAGGTCTGGAAATTCTTCCATGCGACGCGCGGGCGCCAGGTCGTGAAGGCCTGCACCTCTGGCGCGGCGAGATGGCTGCCGTCGAGCGCCTTCAGCGCGGTGCCGACGGTGATCGTGTAACGCGTGGCGGGAACGAAGCGTTGCCGGTCCTGCAGGCGACAGGCCAGCTCCGAGGTGTCGAGCCATCGCCATTGGCAACCCGGATCGGGACGGATGCTGACCGGCAGTGCCGCGGTCTTTCGGCCCATGTGCCCGAGCGGAGCCATCGCGCGGTCGAACTGGATCACCGCTTCCTGCGCGGGCTGCACGTCCTCGCCCGATGGCGAGATGCGCCGCACCTGGAGATCGCCGCGGTCGGCACGCACGGGGGTCGCCCACAGAGCCGCCAGCAGGCACGCGGCAGCCATGCACATCAGCCAGGTCCGCCCCATACCCCCTTCCCCCTTCCCAGCCGGATCACGGCGAGCATATAGGAACCATGCAAAACTGCGTGCGCGATTGCGGAAAAATGGCGGGCATAGGAAGGATAAACCGCTATTTCGCGAATCATTTGCTGATACAAGGATCAAAAATCCGTGGCGTCGCCGCATGCTCGTCCCTGGGTTCGTTATTCTTGCGCAGGCGACGAAATGAAAACGTAGATGGTGGGGCGGTTTGAGATCTCCGCCTCGTCGGATGTCAATTCGGACGTGCCCTTGTGTTAAGGATTGTCCGACGCCGGCCCACGTGCGCGCAACCGTCCAACCCCGCCGACTTCCGATGGGCCGGTGTTGGAAAATCCCCAAGGGAGGAAACCGCGGAGTTGTGCTGATATCGATCCGCAGAGTCGCAGCGCTATGGGGATTTGAACGTCGGCAGAAGTGACTGCGCCGGAGATTGTCGCTGCGGCATGAACAATGCGTGTCGCTGGCGCGCCAAGGACTCTGCGATTCCGGGCGGCGGACAGAAGCTGATAGCAATAATGCCAACGCGTTTTGCAGCACGAGGCCATGGGCGTTCGCTGCGGCATGATGGCTGTCGATGCCGCCGACGCAGTGATGTCGGGTGAAGCCGTGTGGGTCATGATGAGCGCGCGGCCGGTGGCGGTGCCGGCTGGTGTAACAACTCTCGAACGGCCGGGATATTGCGCTGGCGGTTGGCGTTGGCGAGCAAGCCGTAGTGTCGGATCCGATGAAAGCCTGTGGGGTACGAATTCGCCAACCGTAGCGCGAGGCCTCACATACGAGCACTCTGCGCTGAAAGTAGTTCCTGCGAGATCGACCTCGACGATGCGTGTGTTTGCTTCTTCTCGCAGCCCTGCTTCTATTAAACGATTAGCCAGTCGATCGATGACCAATGATTATATTGGACAACATTGCGTCCGAAATCTGCGCGTAAGTCATTGATTTGGCGCGCCCGGACGGATTCGAACCGCCGACCACCTGGTTCGAAGCCAGGTGCTCTATCCAGCTGAGCTACGGGCGCATGAAGGACCCGGCATTCTGCCAGCGAAGCCCGCGGAGCCACAACACTGGCG
>JAJYAM010000012.1 GCA_021779535.1 Pseudomonadota bacterium | reverse complement strand
TTTTAACGGCTCGACCGGAAAAGGCAACGATGGCGGCGGCAAAGACCGGGCGCTCCAGCCCAAGGAACGCGTTCTACGCACAATCCGGCGGCGTGTCGGCGGTGATCAACGCCTCCGCGTGCGGCGTGATCGAAACGGCACGGGCGCATCGTCGGCAGATCGGCACCGTGTACGCGGGCCGTCACGGGATCCTCGGCGCATTGCACGAGGACCTGATCGATACCAGCCGCGAGAGCGCCGCGGTGATCCGCGCATTGCGGCACACCCCCGGCGGCGCTTTCGGATCCGCGCGCTACAAGCTCGCGAGCCTCGAGCGCAACCGGGCCGAGTACGTGCGCCTGATCGAGGTGTTTCGCGCGCACGACATCGGCTATTTTTTCTACAACGGCGGCAACGACTCGATGGACACCGCGCAAAAGGTGTCCGAGATCGGCCGCTCGATGGGCTACCCGCTGACGTGCATCGGCATCCCGAAGACCGTCGACAACGACCTGCCGATCACCGATTGCTCCCCCGGCTTCGGGTCGGCGGCGAAGTACGTGGCGATCTCGACCCGCGAGGCGGCGCTCGACATCGCGTCGATGGCACGCACCTCGACGAAGGTCTTCGTGCTCGAGGTCATGGGCCGGCACGCCGGCTGGATCGCGGCCGCGGGCGGGCTCGCCGGGCGTAGCTCGGCCGACGCGCCGCACGTGATCCTGTTCCCCGAGATCGCGTTCGACCGCGACAAATTCCTCGCGAAGGTCAAGGCGACGGTCGAGCGGCGCGGGTATTGCGTGATCGTCGTGTCCGAGGGCGTGCGCGATGCGGCCGGTCGGTTCCTCGCCGAGGCCGGCACGAAGGATGCGTTCGGTCACGCGCAACTCGGCGGCGTCGGGCCTTTGATCGCCGAGATGACCCGCAGCGCGCTCGGCCTGAAGTTCCACTGGGCGGTGGCCGACTACCTGCAGCGCTCGGCCCGCCACATCGTCTCCGCGGTCGACGTCGAGCAGGCGTACGCGGTCGGCAAGGCCGCGGTGGAGTTCGCGCTCGCGGGCAAGGACGCGGTGCTGCCGGTGATCGTGCGCCGGTCCTCGAGCCCCTACCGCTGGACGATCGGCGAGGCGCCGCTCGGCGCGATCGCGAACAAGGAAAAGAAGGTGCCGCGCAGCTTCATCACCGCCGACGGCTTCGGGATCACCGCGGCATGCCGGCGGTACCTCGCGCCGCTGATCGAGGGCGAGGACTACCCGCCGTACCGCGGCGGCCTGCCGGACTATGTCGAAATCAAGGGAGCGCCGGTGCGCAAGCGGCTGAACAAGCCCTTCGTGCTATAGTCGCCGCCCCTTGCGACGCCGAATCCTCGGGATTCCCGATAAAAACCAAGACCTTGATCAGTAGACGGAGACGGATTCATGAACCTCGACAATGCGCTTTGGCTGGCCATCGCAGCCGGTGTGATCGCGATCGTGTACGGCCTGTTTTCGATGCGTTGGATCCTCGCGCAGCCGGCGGGCAACGAGCGGATGCAGGAGATCGCCGCGGCGATCCAGGCCGGAGCCCAGGCTTACCTGAACCGTCAATATTCGACGATCGCGCTGGTCGGCGCGATCCTGTTCGTGGTGCTGGGGGTGACGCTCGGCTGGCCGACGGCCGGCGGCTTCGCGCTCGGCGCGGTGCTCTCCGGGACCGCGGGCTACACCGGCATGTTCATCTCGGTGCGCGCGAACGTGCGCACCGCGCAAGCCGCGAATCACGGGATCAACGCGGCGCTCAAGGTCGCGTTCCGCGGTGGCGCGATCACCGGCATGCTGGTCGTCGGGCTCGGGCTGCTCGGCGTCGCGGCCTATTACCTCGCGATGCGGCAGTTGCTCGGTGATCCGGATGCGGCGCTCCGGTCGCTGGTCGGCCTCGCGTTCGGCGGATCCCTGATCTCCATCTTCGCGCGGCTCGGCGGCGGCATCTTCACCAAGGGCGCCGACGTCGGCGCCGACCTGGTCGGCAAGGTCGAGGCCGGGATTCCGGAGGACGATCCGCGCAATCCCGCGGTGATCGCGGACAACGTCGGCGACAACGTCGGCGACTGCGCCGGGATGGCCGCGGATCTGTTCGAGACCTATGCGGTCACGCTGGTCGCGACGATGCTGCTCGGCGGCCTGGTGATGGTCAACCTCGGCGAGAAGGCCGTGCTGTTCCCGCTGGTGCTCGGCGCGATCTCGATCGTGTCGTCGATCGTCGGCACGTTCTTCGTGCGCACCAGCGAGGGCGGCAAGATCATGAACGCGCTGTACAAAGGCGTGCTCGTGTCGGGCGTGCTCTCGGCGATCGCGTTCTACTTCGTCTCGCGCGCGGTCATGGGCGATCAGGCGATGGCGATCTGGCTGTGCACGCTGGTCGGCCTCGGCCTGACCGCGGCGATGATCGTGATCACGGAGTACTACACCGCGACCGAATATTCGCCGGTGCGGCACATCGCGAAGGCCTCCCAGACCGGCCACGCGACCAACATCATCGCCGGCCTCGGCGTATCGATGAAGGCCTGCGCGCTGCCGGTGCTCGCGATATGCCTCAGCATCTGGGCGGCTCATCAGCTCGCGGGCCTGTACGGCATCGCGATCGCCGCGACCGCGATGCTGTCGATGACCGGCATGATCGTCGCGCTGGACGCCTACGGCCCGATCACCGACAACGCGGGCGGGATCGCGGAGATGGCGGGTCTCGACAAGAAGGTCCGCGACATCACCGATCCGCTCGACGCGGTCGGCAACACCACCAAGGCGGTCACCAAGGGCTACGCGATCGGCTCGGCGGGCCTGGCCGCGCTCGTGCTGTTCGCCGACTACACCCACAAGCTCCAGGAGACCCTGGGCCACCCGACCCGGTTCGACTTGTCGACCCCCGCGGTGATCATCGGCTTGTTCGTCGGCGGCCTGGTGCCGTACCTGTTCGGCGCGATGGCGATGGAGGCGGTCGGACGCGCCGCCGGCGCGGTGGTCGAGGAAGTGCGCCGCCAGTTCCGCGAGATCAAGGGAATCATGGAAGGCACCGCGAAGCCGGACTATTCCAAGGCGGTCGACATGCTGACGAAGGCCGCGATCAAGGAGATGATCGTACCCTCGCTGTTGCCGATCGTCGTGCCGATCGCGCTGGTCCTGATCGTGAGCTGGTTGATGACGCCCGGCGCGGGCATCCAGGCGTTGGGCGGCCTCCTGATCGGAACGATCGTGACCGGCTTGTTCGTCGCGATCTCGATGACGACCGGCGGTGGCGCCTGGGACAATGCCAAGAAATACATCGAGGAAGGCAACTACGGCGGCAAGGGTTCGGACGCGCACAAGGCCGCGGTGACCGGCGACACCGTCGGCGACCCCTACAAGGACACGGCGGGCCCGGCGATCAACCCGCTGATCAAGATCATCAACATCGTCGCGCTGCTGATGGTGCCGCTGCTCGGCCGGATGTTCTGAGGATCGCCCGGGCTCGGGACGACGGCGCGGGATCGGAATGTCCCGCGCCGTCGCGACCGGCCTCGAGCGTCACGCCCGCGGTCGCGGACCCGCGCCGCCTCAGATTTCGAAGAACGCGGCGTCCGCGGGCAACACCGGGTCGCGAACCGCGACCCGCAATTCCGGCTCCTTCAGCGATACGCGCGAACGCGGCGGAACGCTGTGCGCGAGGAATACCGAGCCACCGATCACGCTGTCCGCGCCGACCACCGTGCCGCCCCCGAGCACGGTCGCGTTCGCGTAGAGCGTCACCCCGTCCTCGACGGTCGGATGTCGTTTCCGGCCGCGGATGATCTGGCCGTCCGAATCGCGCGGGAACGACAGGGCGCCGAGTGTGACGCCTTGGTAGAGTTTCACGTGCGCACCGATCTCGGTCGTTTCGCCGATCACGACGCCGGTCGCATGGTCGATGAAGAACTCGGGACCGATACGCGCGCCGGGATGGATGTCGCATCCGGTCCGCGAATGCGCCCACTCGGTCATGATCCTGGCGATCATCGGAACCCCGAGCGTGTGCAGTTCGTGGGCGATCCGGTACACGCCGACCGCGAGCACACCGGGATACGCCAGGATGATCTCGTCGAGGCTCGTCGCGGCCGGATCGCCCTCGTACGCGGCCTGCACGTCCCGGACCAGCATCCCGCGAATGACCGGGAGCCGCGCGAGGAACGCCTGGGTCAGCCGCCGGGCGCGCGGCGCGCACGCCGCGTCCTGCCCGGTGCCGCCGTCGCCCGCGTCGCGCTCGCGGCCGTAGCAGAGGCACTGCTCGATCTCCCGCTCGAGCATCGGCGTGAGCCGCTCGAGGATCTCCCCGACCCGCGCCCCGAGGTTCTCGTGATCGGGTCCGCGCGGGCCGAAGTACCCGGGATACAGCAAATCGAGGATCGTCTGGAGGATCTCCAGGATCGCATCGCGCGAGGGCAGATAGTGTCGCGACACGCAGACCGCGCGCGGATCGTCGCGGAACGCGCGCAGCAGCGCGTCGGTCACGCGCCGCCGGGCCGCTTCCGGTGTCTCAGGATCCGCCATCGCCGCCGCTCCGCTCAGCCGACCGCCTGCATCTTCTCGACCTCGTCGAACAAGCCCTCGAACAGCGCGCCGGACAGATACCGCTCGCCGGCATCCGGCAGGATCGCGACGATCGTCTTGCCGCGCTGCGCGGGCTCTTGCGCGAGGCGCAGCGCGGCCGCCATGGCGGCGCCGCACGAGATGCCGCACAGGATCCCCTCCTCGCGGGCGAGACGGCGCGCGACCGCGATCGCCTCCTCGTTGCCGACCAGTTCGGCGCGATCGATCAGCGTGAGGTCGAGGTTGCGGGGAATGAAGCCGGCGCCGAGCCCCTGGATCTTGTGGGGGCCGGGCGTCAGCGGCTGGCCCGCGAGGGTTTGGCTGATCACCGGCGATGCCGCCGGCTCCACCGCGACCGTGAGGATCGGCTTGCCGCGCGTCTTCTTGATGTACCGCGAGACACCGGTCAACGTGCCGCCGGTGCCGACGCCGGACACCAGCACGTCGATCTGACCATCCGTATCCTCCCAGATCTCCGGGCCGGTCGTCGTTTCGTGAATGCCCGGGTTCGCCGGATTGTCGAACTGGCGCATCAACACGTATTGCCGCGGATCCGCCGCCGCGAGTTCCTCGGCCTTGGCGATCGCGCCCTTCATCCCTTTCGCGCCCGGCGTGAGGATCAAGCGCGCGCCGAGCGCGACCAGCACCTTGCGCCGTTCCATGCTCATGGTCTCGGGCATCGTCAGCACGCAGCCGTAGCCGCGCGCCGCCGCCGCGAACGCGAGCGCGATCCCGGTATTGCCGCTGGTCGCCTCGACGATCGCCATCCCGGGCTTCAGCACTCCGCGCGCCTCCGCGTCCCAGACCATCGCGGCGCCGATCCGGCATTTGACCGAATAGGCGGGGTTGCGCCCCTCGATCTTGGCGACGACCGTGGCGCCCGCCCCCGCGGTCAAGCGGTTGATGCGCACGAGCGGCGTACGGCCGATGGATCGCGTGTTGTCCTCGAAAATCTGCATGTTGCACCTCGTGGCGCCGTGCCTGCGGCGGCGGCGCATCCAATGAAAGCAGGGATTCTCGCTCTTGGCTAGGCGGCTTGCACAATAGCCAATCGTTATGCGGGGCTGCCGGCCGGTTATGACGGCGGCATCAGCCCGGAATCGGGGCCATCGCGAGCGGCTGGGGCCGTGCGATCACGAAGCCCTGCACGAAGTCGATGCCCATCCGCTTGACCGCATCGAGCGTGTTCTGGTCCTCGACCTGCTCCGCGACGACCCTGAAATTGAGTGTCCGCGACAGGTCGACCATCGCGGCGACCATGGCTTGATTCACCGCGTCGTCCGCGAGGTTGCGGATGAAGGATCCGTCGATCTTCAGGTAGTCCATCGGCAGCGTCCGCAGGTTCGCGAACGAGCTCAACCCGCCCCCGAAATCGTCGAGCGCGAACTCGCAGCCCATGCCGTGCAGCACTTCGACGAAGCGGCGCGCATGCTCGAGGTTCGCGACGACCGAGTTCTCGGTGACCTCGAAACAGACGTCGCCCGGCACCGCGCCGGTGTGATCGAAGCAGTCGACGACGAATTCGAGGAAGCCGGCGTCGCCGAGCGTCTGACCGGCGATGTTGATCCCGACGCTGCGCCCCGGCGGCACCCGCAGCGCGCCGCGGCCGAGCGCCGACAGCACCGCCTGCACGACCCAGCGATCCACGTGCGGCATCAAGCGATAGCGTTCGGCCGCCCGGATGAACTCCGCCGGCGGAGCGTTGGTCCTGCCGCCCGGCCGCAGCCGCAGCAGCACCTCGAGCGCGGGCCCGCGCACGCTGTCCCGCTGCGCGTGCACGATGGGCTGGAAATACAGCTCGAAAGTGTCGTTGCGCAGCGCGTTTTGCAGCTCCTGGAGCCATTGGATCTCGCCGCTGTGACGGGCCGTCGCCTCCTCGCGCGCGGAATAGACGTGAACCTTCACGCCTCCCTGCTTCTTCGCGATGTAGCAGGCCGAGTCGGCGGCGTTCAACGTGTCCTCGATCGTGGTGGCGTCGCGGCCGATCTCGATCAGGCCGACGCTCACGCCGATGTTGAAGATCTTGTCGCGCCGCACGAACCGGTGGTCGTTCACCGAGCGCACGACGTCGTCGGCGATCTGCCGCGCCTTCTCGAGCGGGCAGCCGGTGAGCAGCAGCGCGAACTCGTCGCCGCCGATCCGGGCGACGGTATCGGAGTCGCGCACCGCGTCCTTGATCAGCGCGGCGACCTCGCGCAGCAGGTTGTCGCCCGCGGAGTGCCCGCAGGTGTCGTTCACGACCTTGAAGCGATCGAGATCGAGGTACGCGAGCGCGTGCCCGACGTCGCCTTGGCGTGCCGAATCGATCGCCTCCTGCAGCCGCCGTTCGAACTCGCGCCGGTTCACGAGGCCGGTGAGGGCGTCGTGGCTCGCCTGGTAGCTCATCTGCCGGGCCATGCCCCGCCACTCGCTGGCGTCGTGCAACACGATCACCGCGCCGGTGGTACCGCCGGTATCGCCGTGCAACGGCGCCACGCTGATCTCGACCGAACGCTCCGCGGCGCCGCTCGCCGGCACCAGCACCGTGCGCTTGCCGACCGCGAGGCGCTGCCCGGTCGCGAACACCTTGCGTACCGGGTCGGTGATCGGTTGCCGATCCGCCTCCTCGACCAGCGCCGCCACCGCCGTCAGGGACTTGCCGAGCAACGTGTCCGCCGGCGCGCCGAGCAGCTGAGCGGCGGCCTGGTTCGCATAGTCGATCCGCTCGTCGGCGTCGACCGTGAGGACCGCCTGCCCCATCGCATCGAGGGTCGCGAGCGCCCGCGGGCGCGGCGCCTCGTGCCGATCCTCCGGCAACATCTCGATCGCGGTCAGCAACAGCACCGGCTCGCCGGCGTTGTCGATCAAGGCGCTCGACAGTTCGACGCGGGTGATCTGTCCCTGCGGGCCGATCAACTCCACCTCGTAACGCTCCGCGGCCGGCTGGCCCGCGAGGCGGCGCGCGAGATTCTGCTCGACGAGATCGACGTATTCCGGCGCGACGAAAATCGCGAGCGGCTTCCCGATCACCTGCTCGCGGGTCGTGCCCAGCAGGTCGAGGAATCGGGGGTTCGCGAACAAAATGCGCTCGCGGGTGACCACGACCGCCTCGTGCACGGACTCGACCAGCCGCTGGAACAGCTGTTCGCGGTCGTGGGAGCGTGCGCCGCGGCGTTCCAGGTTCTCGAGCAGCTGGTTCACCGCGCCGCCGAGCTCCTCGACACGGGCGCCCTGGCCGTCGACCGGAACGCGGGCGGAGGGCTCCGGGTCCTGGGTCATTCCGCGAATCCGCCGCGAGATCGCCTCGATCGCCCGGGCCTCGCGCCGGCGGCGCCCATGCAGGACGCCGAGCCACACGGCGAGGAGCGCCGTGCTCGCGAGCCACAACCAGCTAGACGATGAGCTCAATCGGACCCTCGCGGTCGATGATTCCCATCCCTGTTGAAATGCTGTCTCGAGCCGTGCATCGCCCTTGGAATCATCGTGCCACCGAGGATAGCGCAGGCCGTGGCATCGCTTGCGCAAATTGACCATAATCAGCGCGATAGAAATCCCTACCGCAGCGAGCGAGACACCGATGGACACACGCGCCGCCCGACGACAGATGGTCGATCAACAGATCCGCACCTGGGACGTGCTCGACGCGCGGGTGCTCGACGCGCTCGCCGCGATACCCCGCGAGGCCTTCGCGCCCGCGCCGTACCGCGCCGTCGCGTTCGCGGACGCGCCGCTCCCGATCGGGTTCGGCCAGACGATGCTCGCGCCGAAACTCCACGGCCGCATCCTGCAAGCGCTCGACGTCGATCCGGCGGACTCGGCGCTCGAGGTCGGCACGGGCACGGGCTATCTGGCCGCCTGCCTGACCAAGCTCGCGGCGAGGACGAAGTCGATCGACATCCATCCGCAGTTCATCGATCAAGCGCGCGCGACCCTCGCGGCGCTGCCGCTCGCCCCGGTCGAGCTCGAAGTGCGCGACGCGTTCTCGTCGGTCGCGCTCGGCGAATACGACGTGATCGCGTTGACCGGCTCGATGCCGCGCTACGACCGGCGGTTCGAGCGTGCGCTCGCCGTGGGCGGGCGCTTGTTCGCGGTGGTCGGTACCGCCCCGGTGATGGAGGCGATGCTCGTGCGCCGGGCCGGGACCGACGAGTGGGTCCGCGAGACCCTGTTCGAGACGGTGATCGAACCGTTGATCGGCGCTCCCGCGGCGGAAAAGTTCGTGTTTTGATGGTTGCCGGCATCTCGCCGGAACAGGTGCTCGAGCGTCGCCGGCGCGGCGAGCCGATCGTGCTCGTCGACGTGCGCGAGCCCTGGGAGACCGCGTTCGCGCCGGTGCCCGGCGAGCATCGGCGGATCCCGATGGGCCAGATCGCGGACCGCCTGGGCGAGCTGGATCCGCACGCGGTCACGGTCGTGATCTGCCACGCGGGCGTACGCAGCCTCGCGGTCGCGCACTTCCTCGAGCGTCACGGCTTCGCCGCGGTGTTCAACCTGACCGGCGGAATCGACGCCTGGTCGATCACCGTGGATCCGTCGATCCCCCGTTATTAGCGCGGCGCCCCGGCGTCGCCGCCGGTCGCGACCGGCCCGAGCCCGGCGTCCAGCCACTCCACCAGGCGCGCGACGCTGCCGCGTTGCATTTCGACGGTTTGCCGGCCGATCGCGCCGACCCGCGCGCGCTCCGCCGGATCCGCGAGCCATCGCGCGAGCTGCGCCCCGAGCTCGGCGGCATTCGCGACGATTCGCGCCGCGCCGGCCGAGGTCAGCAACGCCGCGACCTCCCGGGCATTGTCGATCGACGGCCCGGTCAACACCGGCACGGCGGCCGCAGCGGGCTCGAGCAGGTTGTGTCCGCCGACCGGAACCAGGCTGCCGCCCACGAACGCGACGTCCGCGGCCGCGTAGTACAAGGGTAATTCGCCGATCGTGTCGAGCAGCAGCACCGGGACCGACGGCGGGACCGGCCCGCCGCCGCTGCGCCGCGCGAAGCGCCAGCCCGCGCCGTGGAGGATCGACGCGACCGCATCGAAACGCGGCGGATGCCGTGGCGCCAGGATCAGCAGCGCATTCGGGACGGTGCGCAGCACGTCGCGGTGCGCGTCGAGCACCGCCCGTTCCTCGCCGGCGTGGGTGCTGCCCGCGACCCAGATCGGGCGGGCGCCGAGATCGCTTGCTCGCAACGCGCTCGCGCGCGCCGGCAGCGTCGGGTCGATCTCCAGGTCGAACTTCACGTTCCCCAGCACCCGCATCCGCGCCGGATCCGCGCCGATCTGCCGAAATCGCTCCGCGTCCGCGTCGGTCTGCGCGGCGACCGCGACACCGGGGCCGAACAGACCGCGAAACAACGCGCCGCCGCGGCGGTAGCGCCCGACGGACCGCGCGGAGAGCCGTGCGCTCGCGAGCACGAGCGGGATCCCGCGGCGCGAACACGCCTCGAACAGGTTCGGCCAGAGTTCGGTTTCCATGATCACGCCGACTCCCGGCCGCACGCGGTCGAGGAAGCGCGCGACCGCGCGGGGCGTATCGTAGGGCAGATAGCGCACGTCGGCGTCGTCGCCGAACGCGCTGCGCGCCTTCGCGCGTCCGGTCGGCGTCGCGGTCGTGATCACGATCCCCTGCCGCGGATGCCGCTCACGCAGCGCGCGCACCAGGGGTCCGGCCGCGGCAACCTCGCCGAGCGAGACCGCGTGCAACCAGATCGCACCCGCCGCGCCACGCACCGGGCCGAAACCGAGGCGCTCGGCGAATCCCGCGCGATACGCCGGGTCGCGTACCGCCCGCAGCAGCGTCACCGCCGCCGCGAGCGGCGCCAGGACCCGGATCAGGATGCGGTAGACCGATCGCATCGTTGCGCCCGGTCAACCGTCCGGCGGCGGCGCGGCGGCGCGCGCCGCCGCGTACGCGCGCAGGAGTTCGCGCCACCCGGCGTCGAACTCCCGGACCGATCGAGCCGCGCCGATCTTCGACAGCGAACGGCGCAAGCGCCGCAGGTTGCGCATCGTCCACCGTCCATCCGCGCGCACGCGGCCGCGGTCGAAATCGATGAAACTGATTCGACCCCCGCCGTCGACGAGCACGTTGTGCGCGTTCAGGTCGGCATGATCGACGCCCTCGCGATGCAGCCGCGCGATCGCGGCGCCGAGCGCGCTCCAGAGCGCGGGTGGCGCGACCCCGTCGGTCAGCCGTTCGCTGAGCGGCCGCGCATCCTCGATCCGCACGGTGATCAGATCGCAACGGTAGAACGGACCGCGGCGGCGGTAGCGTGCCGCGATGGGCCGCGGCACCGGCACACCGCGCCGCCACAGGCGCTCGAGCAGCCGCCACTCGGCGAACGCGCGCACGCGGTCCTCGCCGGTCCACAGGTACCGATCCACGAGGAAGCGCGCGACGAACCCGCCGCGGCAATAGTGGCGCAACACCCACGCGCGGGCGTCGTCGCCGACGAACCAGGTCGCGCCGCGGCCGCGCTCCGCCGGGACCGCGGCGGCATGGCGCGACCACTGCTGCGGATCGAAGATCGCGTCGGCCGGTGTCGCGGCCCATTCCGGCGCGCCCTCCTCCGCGGCGAGCATCGCACCCGCGTCGGTCGCGATGCGCCGGCCGGATCCCCTGATGATGTTCGCCCCCCTCGCTCAGCGGCAACCCATCCGAGTCTAGCATCACGACGCGCGGGTTTTTTCGCTAGAATCCGGGACCTTCGAACCCGATGCGCGGAGCGCGGATGAATCCGATTTCGGTGCCGGTGTCGCCCGGCGAACTGCTCGACAAGATCACGATCCTCGAGATCAAATCGGCCAAAATAGCCGAGCCGGGCAAGCTCGCGAACGTGCGCCGCGAGCTCGACGAGCTGCGGCGCGCCTGGGCGGAGTCGGACTACGGGCGGGCCGACGTCGCGGCGGACCAGGCCGCGCTGTACGCGGTGAACGAGCGCCTGTGGCGCATCGAGGACGACATCCGCGGGAAGGAGCGCGCGCAAGCCTTCGACCGGGAGTTCATCGAGCTCGCGCGTTCGGTGTATTTCGAGAACGACGAGCGCGCCGCGATCAAGCGGCGCATCAACACGCGGCTCGGTTCGGCGCTGGTCGAGGAGAAGTCCTATCGGGATTACCGCGGCGGCGCGGGTTAGCCGGCACCGCGGGGCCGGGCCGGCGGCGGTGGGTGCCGCGTCTCAGTGCGCCGGGCCCCGGTCCAGCGTGAATTCGGCGCCGCAGTAGGGGCACTTCGCCCAGCCGGTCGCCTCGATCGCGAGATAGACGCGCGGGTGGGAATTCCACAGCGACATCCCCGGCATCGGACAGGCAAGCGGCAGGTCCGCGGCGGTGACCGTGTAATGGTGTTCCGCGTTCGGCTGAACCAGCCGGTGTTTCGAATCTTCCGCGACCATCGCCGACATCGATTGCTCTCCACGCTCGTCCGGACCCGTCCGAACGCGATTTTGCGCGCGCGGGCGCCGGACCGCAATGCGCCTCGACCTACCCGAAGGTCTGCGCCCAGATGTGCTCGATGCGCCGCCGTTCGGCCGCATACGGTTCGGCGCCGACGACGCGCGCATCGTCGCCTTCGAGCGAGGCGTGATGCAGCACGCCCCGGTACTTGCGGTAGACGTCGGTGAGGAACGCCGCGACGTCGGCGTCGATCACGCCGTGGCGCGCGAGCGCCTCGAGCTGGCGCACGTTGTCGCTGTGCTCGAGCAGTTCCGGGAGGCGCGCGGCGGCCTCGAGCACCCAGTACTGCACGAGGAACTCGATGTCGGCGATCCCGCCCGCGTCCTGCTTGATGTCGAACTCGCCGGCGCGCGCGCGCGACAGCTCATGGCGCATCCGCGCACGCATCCCGGCGACGTCCTCGCGCAAGCGCTCGCGATGGACCGCGGTGCCCAGCACGCGGCGCCGCACGGACTCGAAGCGCGCACCGAGCGCGGCGTCGCCCGCGACCGCGCGGGCCCGCAGCAGCGCCTGGTGCTCCCAGGTCCACGCTTCGCGCAGCTGATAGCGCTCGAACGCGTCGATCCCCGTGATCAGGAATCCCCCTTTGCCGTTCGGGCGCAGCCGCATGTCGACCTCGTAGAGCCGCCCGGCCGACGAGTGCATCGTCAGCAGATGGACGATTCGCTGCCCGAGCCTCAGGAAGAACACGCCGTTGTCGATCGATCGCGCGCCGCGCGTCAGCTGGATCTCTCCAATGGAATCGTGCAGGAACACGAGGTCGAGATCCGAGCCGTAGCCGAGCTCGATGCCGCCGAGCTTGCCGTAGCCGACGACCGTGACGCTCGCGGCGCGCAACTCCGACTCGTGCGCACCGTGATGAGGCACGCCGTAGACCGACGTGATCTGCTGCCACGCGAGTTGCAGGCAGCGGTCCACGATGAGCTCGGCGATGTCGGTCAACCGGTCACTGACGGTCATCAAGGGCATTCGGCCGGTCAGGTCCGCGAGCGCGACCGAGAAGATCGCGGTCTTCTGGAAGTGCCGGAGCGCCTCCACCGGCCGTTCCGGGTCGTCGGTCGCCGGGCCGGCCGCGATCGCCGCGAGCTCCCGCGACAGACCCGCTCGCGTCGGCTGCTCCTCGAACAGCTTGGGGTCGATCAGCTCGTCGAGCAGCAGCGGAAACTCGGCCACCTGCCGCGCGAGGAACCCGCTGAGCGCGCACACGTCGATCAGCCGCGCGAGCGCCTGCGGGCGCTCCTTCAGCAGTGCAAGATACGACGAGCGCGCCCCGATCGTCTCCAGGATCCGCAGCACCCGGCCGAGGACCACGGCCGGCTGCCGCTGCGCCGCGGCCGCTCCGACCAGCCCGTCGAGGATCGCATGCAGGCGCCGGCGGGCGGTTTCGTCGAGCTTGCGGTACGCGGCCGATTCGCGGTACGCGGCGAGCAGCGGCAGGGTCTCGGCGACCGCGGCCGGCGACAGGCCGCGCGCGGCGAGTTCCTCGGCGAGCCGGGGGGCGTCGAACGCGAACGCGGCGGCGGGTGGTGCGCCGCTCGTCTGACCGCGGCCGCCCGCGAACACCAAAGCGTCGAATTCGGCGGCGACCGTGCGCCTCACCTCCTGCAGTTGCGCGAGCGCGGCGGCCCAGTCGGCATGGCCGAGGTGCCACGCGACCCGCGCGCGGTCGACCGGCGAGTCCGGCAGGCGATGGGTCTGCTCGTCGCGGATCATCTGCACCGCGTTCTCGGCGCGCCGCAGCACCCGGTAGGCGTGCGCGAGCTCCTCGACCGCGCGGGGCGCGAGCAACTTCGAGCCCGCGAGCGCCGGCAACACCTCGAGCAGCGCCGGATTCTGCAGGCGCGGATCGCCGCCGCCGCGGACCAGCTGCAGCGACTGCACGATGAACTCGAGCTCGCGGATCCCGCCGGTGCCGAGCTTCAGATCCTCGTCGCGATCGCGCCGTGCGACTTCGCGCGCGATCAGCGCCTTCATTTCGCGCAGGCTGTCGAACACGCCGTAGTCGAGATAGCGGCGATAGACGAAGGGCCGCACGACGCCCCGGAAACTCGGCTCGTAGGCCTCGGCGCCGACGACCGCGCGCGCCTTGATCCAGGCGTAACGCTCCCAGTCCCGACCGTGCTGCTGCAGGTAGTCCTCGAGGCCGCCGAGGCTCACGACCAGCGGACCGCTGGCCCCGAACGGCCGCAGGCGCGTGTCGACGCGGAACACGAATCCGTCCTCGTCGCGCGCGTCGAGCAGGCCGATGATCTCGCGCGCCGCGCGCAGGAAGTACTCGGCGTTGTCGAGCCGGCGGGGACCGTCGGTCTCGCCGCCCGCGGAATAGAGGAACACGAGATCGACGTCGGACGAGAAATTGAGCTCGCCGCCGCCGAGCTTGCCCATCGCGACCACGATCAACGATGCCGGCGCGCCGCTCGCGTCGCGCGGGCGGCCGAAGACCGGACCGAGGGCACGCTCGCTCGCGGCCGCCGCCGCGCGAATCGTGCGGTCCGCGAGATCCGAGAGCGCGGCGAGCGTCTCGGCGACGTCGTCGCGTCCGGTGATCGCGCGCCACGCGATGCGCAGCATCGCGCGCCGGCGCCAGCGCCGCAGGATCCGCCGCGCATCGGCGCCATCCGCGGCCGACTCGATCGCTTGCTCGTCGGCGGCGCCGCGCAGCCGTTCCAACGCCGGGTCGCGGGACCGGTCGATCCAGTCGAGGGCCGACGGGTCGCGCAATAACGCCGCGCCGGCGAACTCGCTGCACGCGATCACGCGGGGCAGTTCCGCTCGCAGGTCGGGTGAGCAGCCCGCGATCGCGGCCGACAGTGCCGCGTCGGCGGCGGCGCGCGTCCACCAGCGCTCGATCGGGTCGCGCAGTTCCGCGGGCAGGCGGTCGAGGTCGGGTCGCGGCAGGGTCATGGGCGGGCTTCGGTCTCCCATATTACCGGTCCGCGGCGACGGGCGAAAAAAAAGAGCGGGTCCTCTCGGACCCGCCCTTCTTCATGGACCGTGAACCGTGGTGACGGCTCTTACATGTCCATGCCGCCCATGCCGCCCATGCCGCCCGGGGCGCCGTGGTTGTGCTCCTCTTCCTTCGGAGCCTCGGCGATCATCACCTCGGTCGTGAGCAGCAGTCCCGCGACCGACGCCGCGTTCTGCAACGCGAGACGCGTGACCTTGGTCGGGTCCAGGATGCCCATCTCGATCATGTCGCCGTATTCACCGGTCGCCGCGTTGTAGCCGAACGTCCCCTTGCCCTCGCGGACCCGGTTCAGTACCACCGCGGCGTCCTCGCCGGCGTTGCTGACGATCTGGCGCAACGGCTCCTCGATCGAACGGGCGAGGATCTTGATGCCGTGCGACTGGTCCTCGTTGACGCCGGTCAGCTTCTCGACCGCCTTCAACGCCCGCACCAGGGCGACGCCGCCACCCGGCACCACGCCTTCCTCGACCGCCGCGCGGGTCGCGTGCAACGCATCCTCGACGCGCGCCTTCTTCTCCTTCATCTCGATCTCGGTGGCCGCGCCGACCTTGATCACCGCGACGCCGCCGGAGAGCTTCGCGACGCGCTCCTGCAGCTTCTCCTTGTCGTAGTCGGAGGTCGCTTCCTCGATCTGCTGGCGGATGCTCTCGACGCGGGCCTTGATGTCGGCCGCCTTGCCGGCACCGTCGATGACCGTCGTGTTCTCCTTCTCGACGACGATTTTCTTCGCTTCGCCGAGATCGTTGAGCGTCGCCTTCTCCAGCGACAGCCCCACTTCATCGGAGATCACGGTGCCGCCGGTGAGGACCGCGATGTCCTGCAACATCGCCTTGCGGCGGTCGCCGAAGCCCGGCGCCTTCACGGCCGCGACCTTGACGATCCCGCGGATCGTGTTCACGACCAGCGTCGCGAGCGCCTCGCCCTCGACGTCCTCGGCGACGATCAGCAGCTGCCGGCCGGCCTTCGCGATCCCTTCGAGCAGCGGCAGCAGCTCGCGGATGTTCGAGATCTTCTTGTCGACCAGCAGGATCAGCGGCTTGTCGAGCTCGGCGGCCTGGCTCTGCTGGTTATTGATGAAGTACGGCGACAGATAGCCGCGATCGAACTGCATGCCCTCGACGACTTCCAGCTCGTTCTGCAGACCCGAGCCTTCCTCGACGGTGATCACGCCTTCCTTGCCGACCTTCGCCATCGCGTCCGCGATCGTCTTGCCGATGCTCTCGTCGGAGTTCGCGGAAATGGTGCCGACCTGCGCGATCGCCTTCGGATCCTTGCAAGGCTTCGAGAGCTTCTTCAGCTCTTCGGTCGCCTCGGCGACCGCACGGTCGATGCCCCGCTTGATGTCCATCGGGTTGTGGCCGGCCGCGACCGCCTTCAGGCCCTCGCGGATGATCGCCTGCGCGAGCACCGTCGCGGTCGTCGTGCCGTCGCCCGCCTCGTCGGAGACGTTCGAGGCGACTTCCTTGACCATCTGCGCGCCCATGTTCTCGAACTTGTCCTTCAGCTCGATCTCCTTCGCGACCGACACACCGTCCTTCGTGACGGTCGGGGCGCCGAAGCTCTTGTCGAGGACCGCGTTGCGGCCCTTGGGGCCGAGCGTCACCTTGACGGCGTTGGCCAGGATGTTCACGCCCTTGAACATGCGTTGCCGGGCATCGTCGCTGAAACGTACGTCTTTAGCTGCCATTTGAAAATTACCTCTGCTCGCTAATTTGATTTCTTCGGGGAATTCGGTTGGGTCGTCTACTTGCTCTCGACGACGGCCATCACGTCTTCTTCGCGCATGACGACCAGCTCTTCTCCGTCCATCTTGACTTCGGTGCCGCTGTACTTGCCGAACAGCACCTTGTCGCCGACCTTCAGGTCGAGCGGCCGGATTTCCCCGGACTCGAGGATCTTGCCCTTGCCGACGGCGAGGACTTTCCCGAAAGTCGGCTTCTCGGCGGCCGTATCGGGGATCACGATCCCGCCCGGAGACTTGCGCTCCTCTTCCTCTCGTTTCACGATGACGCGGTCATGAAGGGGACGAATCTTCATAAGACAAGACTCCTCAAGCGTTAAGAGTTCGGGATATGGGCCAATAGAGCGAAGGCTGTTAGCACTCCCGTCTATCGGCTGCTAATAATAGCGACGGATTTTCCCGTTTCAAGGGTGCCCGTGGTCCGATCCGCTGAGATATCGTGTCCCCATGCGTACTCGACCCGGTTTGGCCGATCCTCGGTGGTTCGCGTTTTGCATCGCAGCAATACTGCTGGGGCGCGCCGCGGTCGCGCGACCCTGGTGGGCCCCCGCCGGCGCGTCCAACGCCGCGGATTTCCTGCCCGCCGATCGGGCGTTTCGCGTATCGGCTCAGCTCGCCGGTCGACGGCTCACGGTCCACTGGGACATCGCGCGCGGCTATTACCTGTATCGCAGCCGGATCAGCATCCGGATGCAGGGTTCCGATCGGCTCGCGGGCCGCTGGCGGCTACCCGCGGGGATCGCGCGCACCGATCGCTACTTCGGGCCGCAGCAGGTGTATTTCCATGCGGTGGATGCGCGCGCGGAGCTCGCGCGCGCGCCGGCGCCGCGCGCGGCGCCACGGCTGGAAGTGAGTTACCAGGGCTGCGCCCAGGCCGGGCTGTGTTATCCGCGCATCGTGAAGACGCTGGTGCCGATGCGCGTCGCGCCGTCCTCGCCGGCGCCGGTGCCGCGGTGAGCCGCGCGACCCCGTGGCTTGCGGCGACCGCCGTGCTCGCGGCGGCTTGGGTCGGCGGTCGCGCGTATCTCGCCCACGAAGCCGCGACCCGCCTCGCGACCGCCGGCGTTGCCGTACCGGTCGGGGAAGCGAGCCCGCCGAGCCCCGCCGATCGGATCCCCGATCCCCGGGTCGGGACGTTCACGAGCCGGCAGATCCCGCGGCGCCTGCCGGCATTCCGCTTGAGGAACCTGGCCGGCCGGCCCGAATCGATCACGCGGTTCGCCGGGCGCGCGCTGATCCTGAACTTCTGGGCGACGTGGTGCGCACCCTGCCGGCAGGAGATTCCGCTGCTCCAGGCGATCGACCGCGAGTGGCATGCGCGCCGCTTCACGGTGGTCGGCATCGCCGTGGACCGGCGTCCGGCGGTCGCCGCGTTCGTGCAGCGATTCAGGATCGCCTACCCGATCCTGCAAGGCGAGCAGGATGCGCTCGGCGTCGTCACCTCGCTCGGCGTCGCCTCCCCGGCGTTTCCGTTCACCGTTTTCACCGATGCGCGCGGCGAGATCGTCGCGCTGTACCTCGGCGAGTTGCATCGACCGCAAATCGAGTTGATCCTAGACACGGTCCGGCAGGTCGACGACCACCGGATCGCGCTGCCGGCCGCACGCCGCGCGATCGCCGCGGGGCTCGCTCGGCTGCGCCGTGGAGCGGCCCGGACCTGAGGCCGCGGACCCGCGGCTTCGCGGCAGGATCGACGCCGATCGACCCGAATTCTTGCCAAATCGGCGCCTGTTCCGGTTATCATCCCGGGCCCCGTTGTCATTACGACGCCAACAAACGCAACGACTGATGGCTCGCGTCCTGCTGCTGAACGGCCCCAATCTGAATCTGCTCGGATCCCGGGAACCGCAACTCTACGGTTCGGCGACGCTCGCCGACATCGAGCGCGGCCTCGAAGCCCGGGCGCGCGCGCTCGGCCTCGCGCTCGATTGCCTGCAGAGCAACGCCGAGCACGCGCTGATCGAGAAGATCCACGCCTGCCCGCGCGACGGCGTCGATTTCCTGATCTTCAATCCCGGCGCGTTCACTCACACCAGCGTCGCGCTGCGTGACGCGATCCTCGCCGTCGGGGTGCCGTTCATCGAGGTGCATCTCAGCAACGTGTTCGCGCGCGAGCCGTTCCGCCACCATTCCCATTTTTCCGACATCGCCGTCGGCTGCGTCTTCGGGCTCGGCCCGATGGGCTACGAATTCGCACTGGAGGCGGCCGCACGCCGGCTGTCGCCCCCCACGTCGCGTCGTTGAACGAAATCAGCCAAAGGGATTCCCCACGATGGACATTCGCAAGGTCAAGAAGCTCATCGAGCTGCTCGAGGAATCCGGGATTTCGGAGCTCGAGATCTCGGAGGGCGAGGAGTCGGTACGGATCAGCCGCCATCCGCGCGGTGCGTTCACGTTCGCCTCCCCGGCGATCGCCGCGGCGCCGCCCGCACCCCTGCCCGTAGCGACGGTCGCGATCGGCTCGGCCGCGGCGCCTTCCGCGGCCGAGCGCAAGGCGCTCGCCAACGAGCGCACCGTGACCTCGCCGATGGTCGGCACCTATTATTCCGCGCCGTCACCCGATGCGAAGCCGTTCGTCGAGATCGGCGACGAGGTGCGTGTCGGCCAGACGCTTTGCATCATCGAAGCGATGAAGATGATGAACCAGATCGAATCGGACAAGGCGGGCAAGGTCGCCGCGATCCTCGCGAAGAACGGCGACCCGGTCGAGTTCGGCCAGCCGCTGTTCGTGATCGAATAACGCCGATGCTCGAGAAAGTCGTCATCGCCAATCGCGGCGAGATCGCGCTTCGGATCCTGCGGGCGTGCCGCGAGCTCGGAATCAAGACCGTCGCGGTGCATTCGACCGCCGACCACAATACCAAGCACGTGCTGCTCGCGGACGAGACCGTCTGCATCGGGCCGCCGCAATCGAGCGCCTCGTACCTCAACATGCCGGCGATCATCAGCGCCGCGGAGGTCACCGATTCGGTCGCGATCCATCCGGGCTACGGCTTCCTGTCGGAGAACGCGGATTTCGCCGAGCGCGTCGAGAAGAGCGGGTTCATCTTCGTCGGCCCGCGCGCCGAGACGATCCGGATGATGGGTGACAAGGTCTCGGCGATCAAGGTGATGAAGGCCGCGGGCGTTCCGTGCGTGCCCGGCTCCGACGGTCCGCTCGGGGACGACGCGGACGAGAATTTCCGCATCGCAAAAACCATCGGCTACCCGGTGATCATCAAGGCGTCGGGCGGAGGCGGCGGGCGCGGGATGCGGGTCGTTCACTCCGACGCGGCGCTGCTGAACTCGATCAGCGTCACCAAGGCCGAGGCGTTCGCGGCCTTCGGCAACGATCAGGTCTACATGGAGAAGTTCCTCGAGCGGCCGCGCCACATCGAGTTCCAGGTGCTCGCGGACAACTACGGCAACGTCGTGCACCTGGGCGAGCGCGACTGCTCGATGCAGCGCCGCCATCAGAAAGTCGTCGAGGAAGCGCCGGCACCCGGCCTGACCGCCAAACAGCGCAAGACGATGGGCGAACGCTGCGCACGCGCGTGCCGCGAGGTCGGTTATCGCAGCGCGGGAACCCTCGAGTTCCTGTATCAGGACGAGGAGTTCTACTTCATCGAGATGAACACCCGCGTGCAGGTCGAGCACCCGGTCACCGAACTCGTGACCGGGATCGACATCGTGAAGGCGCAACTGCTGATCGCCGCGGGGGAGCCGCTGCCGTTCCAGCAGAGCGACGTCGAGATCCGCGGCCACGCGATCGAGTGCCGGATCAACGCGGAGGACCCGAAGACCTTCGTGCCGTCGCCCGGGACGGTGAAGCTGTGGCACGCGCCCGGCGGACCCGGGGTCAGGGTCGACAGCCACGTATACACCGGCTACACCGTACCGCCATACTATGACTCGTTGATCGCGAAGATCATCACCTACGGCGACACCCGCGACACCGCGGTCGCACGCATGCGCAACGCGCTCGCGGAGCTGGTCGTCGAGGGCATCAAGACGAACGTGCCGCTGCACCAGGAAATCTTCGCGCACTCGGCGTTTCGCCAGGGAGGCACGGACATCCATTATCTGGAGCGACGGCTCGGGATCAAGTGAGCCGTCGCAGGCGGTGCGGCGATGGCGTTCTTTGAAATCGAACTCCCGCTCCGCGGCCGGGATCCGCAACCCGTCGAGGCGGCGCTGACCGAGGCGGGTGCGACCGCGATCTCGTTCCTCGATCGCGGCGACGAGCCGATCCTCGAGCCGCGTCCGGGCGAGTTCCGGCTGTGGACGGACACCGTCGTGCGCGCGTTGTTCGACGACGCGCTCGATCCGGCGGCCTGTCTGTTGCATCTGGCGGCCGCGCTCGATCCGCGGGTCGTCGCCGATGCCACGCTGCGACGGATCGCCGACCGCGCCTGGGAGCGCGAATGGCTCAAGGACTGGAAGCCGATGCGTTTCGGCGCCCGGCTGTGGATCGCGCCGACGTTCGCGCCCGCGCCGGAGGACCCCGATGCGGTCGTGGTCAGGCTCGATCCGGGCCTCGCGTTCGGCACCGGCACGCATCCGACCACGGCGTTGTGCCTCGAGACGCTCGCGGCGCTCCCGCTCGATGGCCGGGACGTGCTCGACTTCGGCTGCGGCTCGGGGATTCTCGCGATCGCGGCGCTGAAGCTCGGCGCCGCGCGGGCGCGGTGCGTCGATCTCGATCCACAAGCGCTGAGCGCAACGGCCGCGAACGCCGCCGCGAACGGCGTCGCCGACCGCCTCGCCACCGCGGCGGCGCACGCGCCGTTGCCGACGGTCGACTGCGTTCTCGCGAACATCCTCGCCGGGACGCTGATCGAGGTCCGCGAGCGACTCGCCGCCGCCTGCCGCCCGAGCGGGGCGCTCGTGCTGTCCGGCATCCTCGCGTCGCAAGCGGACGCGGTGGTTGCCGGCTACCGGGAATCGTTTGATATCTTGGGAGTCTCGCGGCGGGACGATTGGTGCTGCATAAGGGCCCGCCGCCGCGCCAGCGCGGTACGCTGAGGGGAGACACGATGTACACGCAATGTCCGCGGTGCGAGACGATCTTCCGGGTGTCCGCCGAGATACTGCGCGCGGCCGGCGGGCAGGTGCGTTGCGGTCGATGCGGCGCGGCGTTCGGCGCCCTCGCGCGCCTCGAGGAACGGCCGGACGACTTCTCTCCCGCCGGCTCGCCGCTCGATCAAGACCGCCGCGCCGAGCAGATCCTCGAGTCCGGTACGGACATGGACGAACCGGACCCCGCGGCCGAGGACTTCGGCGCGAACGCTTCGAGCGACCCCGGATCCGGCGAGCGGATCGAGCGGCTGCGAATCGTCGGTCCGCCGTTCTTCGCGGACGACGAGTCGCTCGAATTCACCGTGCCGCCCGGTGATCTCGATCGAGTCTTCATCGCGCCGAAGCGCGTGATCCAGCCCATGCCCGATGAGTCGGCGGCTCCGGAAGAGGCGGACCCGGAGACGCCGCCGAGCGAGGACGTCGAGTTCGAGGCGATCGTGATCGACGCGGCGTTCGAGCTCCCGAGCACGGCGGGGCTCGACCTGCCGGTCGACGCGACGTCCGAACCCGCGACGGCACTCGACCCCGCAGCGACCTTCGAACCCGAAGCGACCTTCGATCCTGAAGCCGCGCGCACCCCCGAGACTTCACCCGCATCCGACCTGACGTCCGAGTCCGAGGCGGCACCCGATCCCGAAGCGGCATCCGAGCCCGAGGCGCCCGCCGCGCCCGAGGCATCCGTTGCGTCCGAAGCATCCGTTGCGCCCGAGGCGGCGCCCGGATCCGCCGCCGCGGCCGACGCCGCATTGCTCGCCGCCGCCACCCGCGCCGCGGCCCAGCCATTGGCGCTCGACCGGCCGAAGCGACGCACCGCGGTCGCGGTCTGGAGCGCGCTCGCAACGGTGCTCTTTTTGTTGTTCGCCGCGCAGATCGTCAATCGCGAACGCGAATCGATCGTCACCCGTACGCCGTTCGGCGAGCCGCTGCGCGCCCTGTATGCGCGCCTTGGGCTGCCGCTGCCGATTCCCGCCGATCTTCACGACTACCAGCTGCGCCAGTGGGGCGTCACCGGCAATCCGGCGGCGCACGGCATCCTGCGCGTGCGCGCGAGCATCCTGAATACCGCCGCGGCATTCCAACCCTATCCCTGGCTGCGCGTCACGCTGACCGACCGCTTCGGCAACCGCGTCGGCACGCGCGACTTCGCCCCGCGCGAATATCTCGGCAAACCGCCGAAGTTGATGGCCCCGGGCGAGCGCGCCGACGCGACGCTCAACATCGTCGATCCGGGCAAGAACGCCGAAGGATTCGAGATCGACCTGTGCTTGCGGGGCGTCTCGGGCGCGATGCTCTGCGATACGGGTGGCTCGTGATCGAGCGCGATGCGCTGCAGATCGGTCCGTTCCGGCTCGCCTCGCGCGCACTGCTCGCGCCGATGGCGGGCGTGACCGACCGGCCGTTCCGCATCCTGTGTCGTCGCTTCGGTGCGGCCCTCGCCGCGTCGGAGATGCTGAGCTCGGACGTGCGGCTCTGGGCGAGCGCGAAGTCCCGGCGGCGCCTCGATCACGACGGCGAACCGCGACCGCGCGTGGTGCAGCTCGCGGGCTACGAGCCGGCGACGATGGCCGAGGCGGCGCGCCGGTGCGTCGACGCCGGCGCCGACATCGTGGACGTCAACATGGGCTGCCCGGCGAAGAAGGTATGCAATCGCCTCGCCGGATCGGCGCTGCTGCGCGATGAACCGCTGGTCGCGCGGATCCTCGAGTCGATCGTGCGCGCGGTCGATGCGCCGGTCACGCTGAAAACGCGCACCGGCTGGGATCCCGCGAACCGCAACGGCCCGCGCATCGCTCGCATCGCGGAGCAGTGCGGAGTGCGTGCGATTGCGATTCACGGGCGCACGCGCGCCGACCTCTTTCGCGGCACCGCCGAGTACGACACGATTCGCGCGATCAAGGCCGCGGTCCGGATCCCGGTGATCGCGAACGGCGACATCGATTCCGGCGCCCGCGCCCGCGCGGTGCTCGCCGAGACCGGATGCGACGGCGTGATGATCGGACGCGCGGCGCAAGGCGCGCCATGGATCTTCGAAGAAGTCAATTTTTTTCTCGCGAACGGTGAGAATCCCGGCGAACTTCCGCCCGCGAGGGTCCGTGATATCATGCGCGCCCACCTCGAAGCGCTGTACTCTTTCTACGGCGATGGGACCGGCGTTCGGGTGGCGCGAAAACATTTGAGTTGGTACTGCCGGCGCCAGGCGGCGGACGGGGATCTGAGATCACACGTGATGCGGGAGGAAACCGCGCAGGGGCAGTTGGCGGCGGCGCTGACGCTGTTCGAACGCGCGCCGGTCGCGCGGCACGAACGAACATAAGAACAAAGCCTCACGGGAAGTCGACGACGGACATGGCGGCACGCAAGAAACCTCGAATCCGCAAGGACCCGACCCCTCGATTCGACGGGCGGGATCTCAAGGTCAACGGCAAGGGCGTCCCCTTGCGCACGCAGGCCGAAGAGGCGCTGCAGTCGTACTTCGAGACGCTGAACGGCCACAAGCCCGCGCGGCTCTACGCACTGGTGATGCGCGAGGTCGAAGAGCCGCTGTTCAAGGTGGTGCTCGACCACGTGCAGGGCAATCAGAGCCGCGCGGCGACGATCCTGGGGATCAACCGCGGCACGCTTCGCAAGAAGCTGCGAGAGCTCGGCATCGGCGAGTGATCCGCCCGTGTTGACGACGATCCGCCGCGCGCTCCTCAGCGTTTCCGACAAGCAAGGCATCGTCGAGCTCGCGCGGGCGCTGCGGGAGCGCGGCGTCGAGCTGCTGTCGACCGGGGGCACCGCGAAGCTCCTCGCGGAGCACGGGGTCCAGGTCAAGGAAGTGGCCGAGCACACCGGCTTCCCGGAGATCATGGACGGGCGCGTGAAGACCTTGCATCCGCGGATCCACGGCGGCTTGCTGGGACGCCGCGGCATCGACGACGAGGTCATGCGCAGTCACGGGATCGAACCGATCGATTTGCTCGTGGTGAACCTCTACCCGTTCGCAGCCACCGTCACCCGGCCCGGCTGCAGCTACGACGAGGCGGTCGAGCACATCGACATCGGCGGCCCGGCGATGGTCCGGGCCGCGGCGAAGAACCACGCGGCGGTGACCGTCGTCGTCGATCCGGCCGACTATCGGACCTTGCTCGACGAGATCGCCGCGAACCACGGCGGGACGCTCCTGCCGATGCGCCAGCGGTTCGCCGCGAAGGCGTTCGCGCACACCGCCCAATACGACGCGATGGTGTCGGCGTACTTCGCGGACACGATCGGGGTCGGACCGGAGAGCTTCCCGACGGACTTGAACCTGTCGTTCCGCAAACGGCTCGACTTGCGTTACGGCGAGAATCCGCATCAACAGGCGGCGTTCTACGCCGATCCGCGCGCGATCGGTGCGTCGGTCGCGGCCGCGACGCAGCTGCAAGGCAAGCCGCTGTCGTACAACAACCTCGCCGATGCCGATACCGCGCTCGAGTGCGTCCGGCAGTTCGCGGAGCCGGCCTGCGTGATCGTGAAGCATGCGAATCCCTGCGGCGTCGCAGTCGCGGCCGGTCTGCTCGAGGCCTACGAGCACGCCTATCGCACCGATCCGACCTCGGCGTTCGGCGGCATCATCGCCTTCAACCGCACGCTCGACGCCGCGACCGCGGGCACGATCGCCGACCGGCAGTTCGTCGAGGTCATTCTCGCGCCGGAGGTCGATCCTGCAGCCGCCGCGCTGCTCGAGCGCAAGGAGAACGTCCGCGTGCTGCGGGTCGGCGACGTCGGGCGGCCGGTCGCGCAGCGGCTCGAATATCGCAGCGTGACCGGCGGGCTGCTCGCCCAGACGCGGGACGAGGCGCGGATCGCGCGCGCGGATCTGCGCGTCGTGACCCGCCGCACGCCGACTCCGGCCGAGATCGAGGACCTGCTGTGCGCGTGGCGCATCGCGAAGTTCGTGAAGTCGAACGCGATCGTCTGCGTGAAGGATCGCGCGACGATCGGCATCGGCGCCGGACAGATGAGCCGCGTGGTGAGCAGCCGGATCGTCGCGATGAAGGCGCGCGACGCGGGATTGTCCTGCGAGGGCGGCGCGGTCGCATCGGACGCGTTCTTTCCGTTCCGCGACGGCCTCGAGACGATCGCCGAATTCGGGGTCACCGCGGTGATCCAGCCGGGCGGATCGAAGCAGGACGCCGACGTGATCGCCGCGGCCGACGAGCGCGGGATCGCGATGGTCTTCACCGGGTTCCGCCACTTTCGCCACTAGGATCCCGGATGAAGATCCTGGTCGTCGGCGGCGGAGGGCGGGAACACGCGCTGGCATGGAAATGCGCGCAGTCGCCGCGGGTCGATCTCGTCCACGTCGCGCCCGGCAATGCGGGCACCGCGCTCGAGCCGAAGGTGCGCAACGCCCCGATCGGCGCCGAGGACGTCGGGGCGCTCGCCGCGTTCGCGGCGCAGGAGCGCATCGACCTGACGATCGTCGGCCCGGAGGCGCCGCTGGTCGCGGGTGTCGCCGATCGGTTCGCGGCCGACGGGCTCGCCTGCTTCGGGCCGACCCGCGCCGCGGCGCGGCTCGAAGGGTCGAAGGCGTACACCAAGGCGTTCCTGTCGCGCCACGGTATCCCGACGGCCGGCTATCGCTCGTTCACTCGCGCGAACTTCGACCCCGGGGTGCTGAGCCGGTGGCGGCTGCCGCTGGTGGTCAAGGCCGACGGCCTCGCGGCCGGCAAGGGCGTCGTGATCTGCGATTCGCATGCGCAAGCCGTCGACACCGCGACGCGGATGTTGAACGGCGCGTTCGGCACCGCCGGCGAGTCGATCGTCGTCGAGGAATTCCTGGAAGGCGAGGAAGTGAGCTTCATCGTCGTCGCGGACGGGCTCGCGGCGCTCCCGCTCGCGACGTCGCAGGACCACAAGCGCCGTGACGACGGCGATCTGGGACCGAACACCGGCGGGATGGGGGCGTACTCGCCGGCGCCCGTCGTCACCCCGGCGTTGCACGCGCGGATCATGCGCGAGGTGATCGAGCCGACCTTGCGCGGCCTGCAGGCCGAAGGGGTCCACTACACCGGTTTCCTGTACGCGGGCCTGATGATCGCCGCGGACGGCACGCCGAACGTGCTCGAGTTCAACTGCCGTCTCGGCGATCCCGAAGCGCAGCCGATCTTGATGCGCCTGCGCAGCGAGCTGCCCGGCTTGTGCGAAGCCGCGCTCGCGCACCGGCTCGCCGACGTCCGGGCCGACTGGGACCCGCGCGCGGCGCTCGGTGTCGTCCTCGCCGCCGGCGGCTACCCGGAAGCGGTGCGCACGGGCGATCCGATCGCCGGCCTCGACGCGGCGGCCCGATTGCCGGGCAAGGTGTTCCACGCCGCCACGCGCCTCGTGGACGGCACCGTCGTCACGAACGGCGGCCGGGTCCTGTGCGCGGTCGGTCTCGGCGCGACGGTCGGTGCCGCGCGCGGCGACGCGTACGCGCTGGCCGACGCGATACACTGGCCATCGATGCAATTCCGGCGCGACATCGGCCATCGCGCGATCGCGCGATCGGCGGCCGCGCCCGGCGCCGGCGAGGACCCGGCGGGGAGTCGACGATGAGCCTGTCCGCGCTCTGGAGCGCGACCTGGATACTCGCGGCCGGCACGACGCTCGCCGGCGCGGCCGGTGCGTTCACGCTGCACGTGGACGGAGCGCCGCGCTTTGCGAACGACCAGGTCTACGACCGCGGCGGCTGCGGTGGCGCGAATCGATCTCCCGCGCTCGCGTGGTCGGCGCCGCCGGCGGGCACGCAGAGTCTCGCGATCACGATGTTCGACCCGGATGCGCCCGGGCGCGGCTGGTGGCACTGGATCGTCGCCGACCTCCCGGCGAGCCTGCGCGCGTTGCCCGCCAACGCGGGTACCGCGGACGGCGGATCGCTGCCGCCGGGAGCGTTCCAGGGACGCAACGACTTCGGCGATCCCGGCTACGGCGGCCCGTGCCCGCCGCTCGGCGACCCGCCGCATCATTACGTGATCACGGTCTGGGCGCTGCGTTCGGCGCGGCTCCCGGTCGATCGCTCGGCGCACGACCGCACGATCGAGGCCGCGCTGCGACGCGACGCGATCGCGAGCGCGCGCGCGGTCCTCACCTACGGCCGTTCGCGCGCGAGCCGCTGACTCGGCGGCGCGGCGCCGCCGCGGGTCGCGCTAACGGGCGATCGCGCGCGCGTGCCAGCTGCCGCCGAGCGCGGCGATCAGCGAGACGCTCGCCGTCAGTCGGTTCAAGCGGACGTTGAGGGCGGTCTCGCGACTCGCGAGCGTGGTCGTTTGCGCGGTGATCACGCTGCTGTACGGGACGACCCCGGCCTTGTACTGGTCGAGGGTCAACGCCTGCGCCTCCCGGGCCTGTTCGACCGTGTTCCGCGCGATCGCGGCCTGGCGCTGCAGGATCCGCAGCGTCGCCAGATCATCCTCGACCTGTTGCACGGCGGACAGCACCGTCTGCCGGTAATCGGCGACGCTCGCGTCGTAGGCGGCGCGGGCGGCCGCGGCCTGGGCGCGCCGCAAGCCGCCGGCGAACACGGTCTGCGCAACCTGCGGGCCGAAGGCCCAGACCAGGTTGGACGTGCGGATCAGCGTCGCGAGCACGCCGCTCGCATAATCGCCGGAGCCGGTGAGCTGCAGCGCCGGGAAGAACGCCGCGCGGGCGACGCCGATCTGCGCGTTCGCGGCCGCGACCCGCCGTTCCGCCTCGGCGACGTCCGGCCGCCGCTCGAGCAGCGCCGACGGCACGCCGGCCGGGACGACCGGAACCACCGCGGTCAGCGGCGCCGGCGCAACCGAGAATCGCGATGGCGGCACGCCAAGCAGCACGGCGATCGCATGCACCAGCAGCGCGCGCTGCACGCCCGCGTTGACCTGCTGCGACTCGCTCGCGAGCACCTGGGTACGCGCGCTGACGACGTCCGCTTCGGCGGCGACGCCGTATCGATAGCGGCTCTCGGTGATCGAGAGCGCCTGCCGGTCCGCCGCGACGGTGTCGGCGAGCAGCGCCACCAGTCGATCCTGGGCCCGCAGCGCGAAGTAGTCGGTCGCAAGTTCCGCCCGGACCGACAACCGGGTCGCCGCGAGCGCGGCCGCCGCCGCCTCGGCCGATGCCGCGCTGCCCTCGACCTCGCGACGCGTGCGCCCCCAGACGTCGAGGTTCCAGGTGCCCGCGAGGCCGGCGGAGTTCAGCGTGCTCGACCCGGCGATCGTCGTCGTGCGATCGCGCCCGAAGCTCGCGGTCAGGGTCGGCCAGAATCCGGCGCGTGCCTCGCGGACGAGCGCTTGCGCTTGCGCAACGGCCGCGCGGGCGGACGCGACCGTCGGATTCGACGCGCCGACCCGCTGCTCGAGGCCGTCGAGCACGGGATCGCGGTAGATCCGCCACCAAGCCGCGCGCTCGATGCGGCCGGGCGTGCTCGGCTTCCAGCCCCGCGATTCTTCGTAACGCCGCCCGACGTCGACGGCCGGCCGGCGGTAAGCCGGCCCTACCGAGCACGCGACCGTCGCCGCCGCGCAGGCCGCGAGCACGATCCAGCGGCCGCTCATGCCCCCGCCTCCGCCGGCCGGCCGGCCGCGAGGGACCCGCCCCGGCGACGCCGGCCGATCCGCCGTACGTACCAATAGACGACCGGGGTCGTGTACAGCGTCAGCAGCTGGCTGACGACGAGTCCGCCGACGATCGAGATGCCGAGCGGCCGGTGCAGCTCGGTCCCCTCGCCCGCGGCGACCGCGAGCGGCAGCGCGCCGGCGAGCGCCGCGCACGTGGTCATCATGATCGGCCGAAAGCGCAGCGCGCAGGCGTGCGCGATCGCGTCGCGCGCGTTCATCCCGAGCCGGCGCTCCGAATCGAGCGCGACGTCCACCATCATGATCGCGTTCTTCTTCACGATCCCGATCAGCAGCAGGATTCCGAGGAACGCGATCAGGCTGAAATCGGTGCGCGTGACGATCAGCGCGAGCAGCGCGCCGAGCCCGGCCGACGGCAGCGTCGAGAGGATCGTCAGCGGCTGTCCGTAACTCTCGTACAGGACCCCGAGGACCACGTAGATCGCGAGCAGCGCCGCCAGGAGCATCAGCGGCTGGCTGCTCTCGCTCTGCCGGAACAGCCGCGCGGTGCCGTATCCGGTCCCGCGGATCGTGACGGGGACGTGTATCCGCGCCATCGTCCGCTGGATCGCCGCGAGCGCCTGACCGAGCGAGGCGCCGTGCGCGAGGTTGAACGCGATCGTGGTCGACGCGGAGGTTCCGGTGTGCTCGACGCTGACCGGCGCGGTCGAGGTCGCGAAACGGGCGAATGCCGCGAGCGGAACGACCGTCTCCTGGTGCGTGCTCACCGCGGGTGCGGTCGAGGTATTGCCGCGCCCCGCGTTCGCGAGCGCATTCGTCGCGAGGTTGCGCGCGGCATCGGCGGCGACCGCGGCCGCGGTCGTCGCGGTCGGGCTGCGCCCGAGGCCCGCGATCGTCGTCGTGCCCGCGACCGCCTGCGTCGCCTGCGTCCCGCTGACCGGGCTCCCGGCCGTGCTCACGTACAGCTGCCGCAGCACGCCGGGGCTGCGCTGGTAGCGGGGCGCGATCTCCATCACGACGTGATACTGCTGCGGGTTCATCGGATCGTAGATCGTGGACACCGGGGATTGGGCGAACGCATCCCCTAAGGTCTCGTCGATCTGGCTCTCCGTCAAGCCGAGCCGCGACGCGGTGTCGCGGTCGACGATCACGTCGGACTGCAGCCCGCCGGGCTGCAAGTCGCTGTCGACGTCGGTGACCTCGGGCACGTGCTGCAAGGCGAGGCGCAGTTTGCGCGACCAGAACCACAGTTGCTGGAGGTTGTCGCCCAGCAGCGTGTACTGGTACTCCGCGTTCGCGGACCGGCCGCCGGCGCCGATGTCCTGCGCGGATTGCAGGTACACGTGGATGCCGGGGATGTGGGCGAACTTCGGGCGCAGCCGGTCGAGCACCTGCTCGGCCGAGGCCCGCCGCTCGGCGAGCGGCTTCAACGTGATGCTCATCGTCGCGAGCGGCCCTCCGGACGGACCGAATCCGAAGCCGCCGACCGCGCCGGCGACGCCCGCGACCGCCGGATCGTGCTGGATGACCCGGGTCACCTGCTCGAGCCTCGCCTTCATGAAGTGGAACGACGCGGTCGCGTCGCCGCGGATCGCCCCGCGCAGCTGCCCGGTGTCCTCTTGCGGGAAGAACCCCTTCGGGATCGCGACGTACAGGTAGACATTGAGGCCGATGGTCGCGAGCAGCAGCAGGATCGTCACGCGCGGATGGTCGAGCGCGACCGTGAGCGAGCGCCGGTACCGTTCGCCCACCGCGTCGAACCCGCGCGCGAACCCGCGCGCGAGCCGGGACGGCGGGCGCTCGTGCACGCCGCCGAGGAGCCGCGCGCACATCACCGGCGTCGTCGTCAGTGAGACCACCAGCGAAATCAGGATCGCGATCGCGAGCGTGTTGGTGAATTCGCTGAACAAGCGCCCGACGATGCCGCCGGCGAACTCGAACGGGAGGAACACCGCGATCAACGACAGGCTCATCGCGAGCACCGTGAAGCCGACCTCCTGCGCGCCGAGCAGCGCCGCCTGACGCGGCGCGACGCCGGCGGCGATGTGCCGTGAGATGTTCTCCATCACCACGATCGCGTCGTCGACGACGAACCCCGTCGCGATCGTCAGCGCCATCAGCGAGAAATTGTCGAGCGAGTAGCCGAGCAGGTACATCGCCGCGAACGTGCCGACGAGCGACACCGGCACCGCGACCGCGGGGATGAGCGCGGCGCGGTAGCTGCCGATGAACGCGTAGACGACCAGGATCACCATCACGATCGCGATCACCAGGGTCTGCTCGATCTGCCGCAGGGAGCCGCGGATCGTCACCGACCGGTCGAAGATCACCGCGAGATCGATCTTCGGGTCGATCTCGGCGCGGATCCGCGGCAACGCCCGCTTGATCGCGTCGACCAGCTTGATCACGTTCGCGCCCGGTTGCTGGAACACCAGCACCGACACCGCCGGCTTGCCGTCGTAGATCCCGTAGGTGCGGCTGTTCTCGGTCGCGCCCTCGTTCATCCCGACGACCGTCGCGACGTCCGAGAGGCGCACGACCGACCCGTTGCGCACCGCGATGATCAGGTTGCGGTAGTCGCGGGCGGCGCGGGCGTTGTCGTTCGTGGTGATCGTGTAACGCCGCCCCCCGGCGTCGACGAACCCCTTCGGCGAGTTCGCGTTCGCATTCGAGATCGCCGCGCGGACGTCCTGCAATCCGATTCCGTACTTGGCGAGCGCGAACGGATTCACCTCGACCCGTATCGCCGGCAGCGCGCTGCCGCTCACGTTCACGCCGCCGACGCCGTCGATCTGCGCGAGCTGCTGCGAGACCACCGCATCCGCGGCATCGTAGATCTGGCCCTGGGTGAGCACCTTCGAGGTCATCGTGAGCGCGAGCACCGGGAACAACGAGCTGTTGAGCTTGAAGTAGCTCGGATTGTGGGGCATCGCGGCCGGCAGGTCCGGTCGCGCCGCCTCGATCGCCGCCTCGACGTCGCGCGCGGCCGCGTTCAGGTTGCGGTCGAGTCCGAAGGTGAGCTGGATGTTCGTCTGGCCGATGCTGCTCGTCGAGGTCATGTCGTCGACGTCGGCGATCGCCCCGAGCCGCCGCTCGAGCGGCGTCGCGACGGTGCGCGCCATCACCTGCGGGCTCGCGCCGGGGAGCGATGCCGACACGAACACCGCCGGGACGTCGATGTTCGGCAGCGGCGCGACCGGCAGCAGCACGAACGCGGCGATGCCGGCGATCGCGATCGCGACGGTCAACAAGGCCGTCGCGACCGGCCGCTCGATGAACGGCGCCGAGAAATTCACCGCGCCTCCCGCGACGGCGCCCCGGCGTCCGGGTTCCAGGCCGCGCGCCACCGGCGCGCGAGCCGCTCGAACGACAGGTAGATCACCGGCGTCGTGAACAGCGTCAGCGCCTGGCTGACCAGCAGGCCGCCGACGATCGAGATCCCGAGCGGCCGCCGCAGCTCCGCGCCGTAGCCGCCGCCGAGGATCAGCGGCAGCGCGCCGAACATCGCCGCGATGGTCGTCATCATGATCGGCCGGAATCGCAGCATGCACGCCTGGCGGATCGCGTCGTGCGCGCTCGCGCCCTGGTTCCGCTCGGCGTCGATCGCGAAATCGATCATCAGGATCGCGTTCTTCTTCACGATCCCGATCAGCAGCACGATCCCGATCAGCGCGATGATGGTCAGGTCGTGCCCGGTCAGGATCAACGCGAGCAGCGCGCCGACGCCCGCCGACGGCAGTGTCGAGAGGATCGTGACCGGGTGCACGAAGCTCTCGTACAGCACCCCGAGCACGATGTACATCACGAGAACCGCCGCGAGCAGCAGCAGCAGCTCGTTGCTCAGGTTGTTGCGGAACGCGAGCGCGGCGCCTTGAAAGGTCGTGTGCACGCTCGCCGGCAGGCCGATCGCGCGCTCGGTGCGCGTGATCGCATCGACCGCGGTGCCGAGCGACGCACCGGGCGCGAGGTTGAACGAGACGGTCGCCGCCGGGAACTGGCCGAGGTGATCGATGCGCAGCGGCTCGGTGCCGACCGACACCGCCGCGATCGCCGACAACGGCACCTGCCCGCCGCCCGCCGACGGCAGGTACAGCGTGCCGAGCGAGTCGATCGACCGGAACGCCGCCGGAGCGGCCTGCAGGATCACGCGATACTGGTTCGACTGCGTGAAGATCGTCGACACGATGCGCTGGCCGAACGCGTCGTAGAGCGCATTGTCGACGGTGCCGACGCTGATCCCGAGCCGCGCGGCGGTATCGCGGTCGATCGTGATCCGTGCGGCCAGGCCGTCGTTCTGCTGGTCGCTCGAGACGTCGCGGAGCGCCGGGCGCCCGCGCAGCGCGGCGACCAATCGCGGCGTCCACTGCGCGAGCGTGGCCGCGTCGGCGCTGCCGAGCGCGAAGTGATAGTCCGCGGGGCTCGGCGTCGAGTCGAGCGTGAGATCCTGGGCCGGCCGGGCGTACAGCTCGATCCCGGTGACGCCGGCGGTCTCGGCGGGCAGGCGCCGCGCGATCGCGGCCGCGCTCGCGTGGCGGACGCCGAGCGGCTTGAGGTTGATCAGCAGCCGGCCGCTGTCGAGCGTCGCGTTGGTCCCGTCGACCCCGATGGAGGACGACAGGCTCGCGACGTCGCGGTCCTTCAGGATCGCCTGCGCGAGCGCGCGTTGCCGGCGCGCCATCACGGCGTAGGAAACGTTGTCGCCGGCCTTCGACACCCCTTCGATCAAGCCGATGTCCTGTTCGGGGAAGAAGCCCTTCGGCACGAGGACGTAGAGCAGGACGGTCAGCGCGAGCGTCGCGAGGGCGACGATCAGGGTCGCGCGCTGCCGCGCGAGCACCCAGTCGAGCGCCCGGCCGTACGCGCCGAGCAATCGCCCGTACCACCCCGGCGCGGCCGGTTCGGCGCCGCCGGAAGCGGCGTCGAGGCGGCGCGGCCGCAGCATCCGCGCGCACAGCATCGGCACGAGCGTCAACGACACGACCGCCGACAGCAGGATCGTGACCGCGAGCGTGACCGCGAACTCGCGGAACAGGCGCCCGACGACGTCCTGCATGAACAGCAACGGGATCAGCACCGCGATCAGCGAGATCGTCAGCGAGATGATCGTGAAGCCGATCTGACCCGAACCGCGCAAGGCCGCCTCGCGGGCGCTCGCGCCGGCCTCGAGATATCGCGAGATGTTCTCGATCATCACGATCGCGTCGTCGACGACGAAGCCGGTCGCGACGGTCAGGGCCATCAAGGACAGGTTGTTCAGGCTGAACCCGGCGAGCTCCATCACCGCGAACGTGCCGACCAGCGACAGCGGCACCGACAGGCTCGGAATCAGCGTCGCCGGCAGATTCCCCAGGAACGCGTAGATCACCAGCACGACGAGCACGACCGCGAGGATCATCTCGAACTGCACGTCGTGCACCGAGGCCTTGATCGTCTTGGTCCGGTCGGTGAGCACCGCGACCTCGACGCCCGCGGGCATCGAGGCGCGCAACGACGGGAGGATCGCGTCGATGCGGCGCACGACGTCGACGACGTTCGCCGCGGGCTGGCGCCGCACGTTCAGGATCAGCGCGGGCTCCGTGTTCATCCAGCCGCCGAGCTGGGTGTTCTCGGCGCTGTCGACCAGCGTGGCGACGTCGCGCAAGCGCACCGCGGCGCCGTTGCGGTAGGCGATGATGATCCGGCCGTACTCGGCCGCGTTCTGCAGCTGATCGTTCGTGTCGATCGTGTACGCCCGCGAGCGGCCGTCGATCGTTCCCTTCGGGCCGTTCTGGTTCGCGACGGCGATCGTCGTGCGCAGATCGTCGAGATTCAGCCCGCGCGCGGCGAGCGCGCGTGGATTCACGATCACCCGCACGGCCGGCCGCTCGCCGCCCGCGATGCTGACGACGCCGACGCCGCGAAGCTGCGAGATCTTCTGCGCGATCCGCGTGTCGGCGAGGTCCTCGACTTCGGTCAGCGGCAGCACCTTGGAGGTGATCCCGAGCGTCAGGATCGGTGCGTCCGCCGGATTGACCTTCACGTAGATCGGCGGCGCCGGCAGATCCTGGGGCAGCAACGCCTGGGCGGCCGCGAGCGCCGCCTGGACCTCCTGCTCGGCGACGTCGATCGACAGCGCCAGGTCGAATTTCAGCGTGATCACCGACGCACCGGCCGAGCTCGTCGAGGACATCTCGGTGAGGCCGGCCATCTGGCCGAGCTGCTTTTCGAGCGGCGAGGTGATCGCCGAGGTGACGACGTCCGGACTCGCGCCGGGATCGAAGGTCTCGACCTGGATCGTCGGGTACGCGACGTCCGGCAGCGCCGACAGCGGCAGCACCCGGTAGGCGAGCAAGCCGAGTGCGAGGATCGCCGCCATCAGCAGCGTCGTCGCGACGGGGCGCTCGATGAACGGACGCGACGGATTCATCGGCAATGCGATCCGGTCCCCCCGCTCAGGGGGTGGCGCCAGGCCATTGCACGGTCGCGCCGTCGCGCAGACGGTCTCCACCCTCGGTCACGACGCGCTGCCCGGGCGCGAGGCCCTGGGTCACGACGACCTCGTGATCCGACGTCGGCCCGAGCACGACCGGGCGCACCGTCACCCGGTGGTGCTCGCCGACGAGGTAGACGAAGGTCCCCGGCACCCCCTTTGGCGCCCCGCGTTGCACGGCCGTATCGGCGATCAACACCCGCCCGCGCAGCACCTTCTCGAGCAGGCGCACGTTCACGAACTGGTTCGGGAACAGACGCTCGTCCTGATTGGCGAACGATGCCCGCAGTTTCACGGTCCCGGTCGCCGGGTCGATCTGGTTGTCGACCGTGAGCAGCCGGCCGGTCGCGAGACGGGTGCTGCCGCTGCGGTCGTACACGTCGACCTCGAGCGGGTGCCCGCCGCGCATCGCCGCGAGGACGCCGTCGATGTCGTCCTCGGGGATCGAGAAGATCACCGAGATCGGGCGCATCTGCGTGATCACCACGATGCCGTTCGCGTCGCCCGGGGTCACGTAGTTGCCGGCGTCGACCTGCCGCAGCCCGACCCGGCCGGTGACCGGCGCGACGATGTGCGCGTAGGTCACGTTGAGCGCGGCGGAGCGCACCTGCGCGCGATCGCCGGCGACCGTGCCCACGGTCTGCTCGACGAGCGCCTTCTGGGTGTCGAGCTGCTGTCGCGACACCGCGTTGCGGACGACCAGTGCGCGATAGCGCGCGAGGTCGCGGCGTGCGTTCGCGAGCAGCGCGGTATCCCGGTCGAGCGCCGCCCGCGCGAGCGCGAGCGCCGCCTCGTACGGCCGCGGATCGATCTGCGCGAGGAACGCGCCGGCGTGAACCGTCTCCCCCTCGACGAACCCGATCCGCTGGATCTCGCCGCTGACCTGGGTGCGCACGGTCACGGTCGCGAACGGGGTGACCGTGCCGAGTGCGGGGATCCAGATCGGTACGTCGCCGCGCCGCGCGGTCGCGACTTCCACCGGCACCGGTCCCTTCGGGCCCATGCCACCGCGACCGAAGCGTGCGGCGCCGCCGCGCCAGCGGTGCACCGCGACGAGGATCGCCGCGAGCAGCACGACCACGACGAGCGGCCAGAGCCAACGCCGGCGGCGGCGCAATGGCGGCGGGTCCGAAGTCGGCGCGGGGGTTTGCGGTTCGGTCACCGCGAATTCCGGGGCGTTCGCTGCTTGGTCATTCGTGTGGGCTTGCGGCGCGCGCGGTCCAGGCGCGACCGATTCGACACTCTACCCGAAATCCCCGCGCAGTCGCGCGCCGCTTCGTGTATTTTTGTCAAGCAGCCGTGAACGCGCGCGCACCGCGCCGCTCGCGGGGGACGGTGATGAGCAGGCGCATTCTTTGGACGATATCGTTGCTCGCGGCTTCGCTGACGGCGCATCCGTCCGTGAGCCGTGCGACGCCGGCCGTGCGGCACGATGCGGCGGTCCGCCGGCAGTTCCTCGCCGCGATGGATCGGGTCGAAACCGGCGTCCCCGACGCGCCGGACCCGCCGGCGCTGGTTCGCTACCCGCTGTACGATTACCTGCTCGCCGCGCGCCTGCAGCGCGACGTCGCCGCGGCGCCGGGACCCGCGAACGATGCGCGGGTCGCGAGTTTCCTCGACGCGCATGCGCACGAGCCCGTGACCGTCGCGCTGCGGCGGGACTGGCTGCTGAGCCTGGCGGCGCGCGGACGCTGGCGGACGTTCCTGCCGCGCGCCGCCTCGGCGATGGATCCGCGCCTCGTGTGCGATCGGCTCGCCGGCCGCATCGCGACCGGGACCGATCCCGTCGACCTGCCGGCCCAGGCGATCGCGCGCTGGCTCGAGCCCCGCGCACCGCCCTCGGAATGCGATCCGGTGTTCGCGTGGCTGCGGCGCCGCGGCTTCCTGACCGAGGACCTGCGCGAACTGCGCGTGCGCGGCACGCTCGACGCCGGCGATCCACGCCTCGCATTGCGCTTCGCCCGGCAATTGCCGGCGGAGCGTGCGGCACCGCTGCGACTCTGGGCACGGTTGCTCGAGACACCGCAATCGGCGCTCGAATCGATCGCCGGCGATCCGCGGCGCGATGCGCCGGCGGCGGCGATCGCCGCCGGCTTCGACTTGCTGTCGCGACGCGACGGGCGCGCGGCGATGTCGCTCCTGCCGCGACTCCTCGAGCGGCCCGATCTGCCGGCGGCGCTGCGGCCGCGCCTGCGGCTCAGCGCGGCGCTCGGCGCCGCCTACGACCGTGACGCGGATGCGCTCGCCGCGTTCGCGCGGGTGCCGGCCGCCGACATCGACCCGGTCGCCGCCGAGTGGCGGGTGCGGGCGGCGCTGTGGAACGGCGACTTCGCGCAGGCGCTCGCCGGGATCGACGCACTGCCGCCGGCCGTGGCCGCCGAACCCCGCTGGCAGTATTGGCGCGCGCGCGCGGTGGCGGTGACCGCCGGCGCGGCGGCCGCGCGGCCGCTGTACGCGAAGATCGCGCAACGCCGCGACTTCTACGGTTATCTCGCGGCGGACCGGTTGCGGCGGCCGTATCGGCTGCACGCGCACCTCACGCCGGTCGATCGCCAAATCCTCGGTCGGCTCGCCGCGAATCCCGGGTTGATTCGCGCGCGCGAGCTCTACTTCTGCGGGATGGTCGAGCGCGCGACGCTCGAGTGGCGGTATGCGCTGCGCGACGCCGACCCGCCGACGCTCGTGCAGGCCGCGCGTCTCGCCTCGGGTTGGGGCTGGTACGCGCGTTCGATCATCGCGCTGAAGCAGGCGGACGACTGGGACGATCTGCGCTTGCGCTACCCGCGGCCCTATCGGCGTGCGGTGGCGACCGCGAGCCGGATGGCGCGGGTTCCGTCGGACTGGCTGTTCGCGGTGATGCGCCAGGAGAGCCTGTACCAGTCCGACGCGCTCTCCTCCGCGGATGCGCGCGGGCTGATGCAGCTGGAGCCGCGGACCGCCGCGGCGATCGCCCGACACTGGCACCTGCGCCGACCGACCCAGGGGCAGCTGATGGACCCGCCGGTCGCGCTCGAGTTCGGCGCCGCGTACCTGCGCGATCTGCTCGACCGGTTCGACGGACAGCTCGCGCTCGGTCTCGCCGCCTACAACGCCGGTCCCGCCGCGGTCGAGCGCTGGCTGCCCGACCACCCGATGGCCGCGGACGTCTGGATCGAGAACATTCCCTACCGGGAGACGCGCGCCTACGTGCAGCACATCGTCGAGCACATCGTCGCGTTCGCGTGGACGCGCGGCGCCCGCCCGCCCCGGCTCGCGCACCTGCTGCGCGAAGTGCAGCCCGCGCCGTCGTTCGCGGCGCACCACCCGGCGAGCCCCCAGCCGTTCCATCGAGGTAAGACGGGATGATCGAATTCACCCAAGCGATCGCACGCCCGCCGGGCGCGACCTTCTCCCAGGGCCTCTCGACCGCGGGCTTGGGTCCGCCCGATCTCGCGCTCGCGTCGACGCAACACGCGGCCTACTGCGACGCGCTGCGTGCCTGCGGCCTCGCGGTCACGGTCCTCGACGCGGACGCCGGATTTGCGGACGCGCCGTTCGTCGAGGACACCGCGGTGCTCGCCGAGCGGGTGACGATCGTGACGCGGCCGGGCGCGCCGTCGCGCCGCGGCGAAGTGGACTCGATCCGCGACTGCCTGCGCGGCCTGCGCGGCGAGCTCGCCGAGATCCGTGCGCCCGGCACGGTCGACGGCGGCGACGTCTGCCAGGCGGGCTCGCACTTCTTCATCGGCCTGTCGGCCCGCACCAACGCCGACGGCGCCGCGCAGTTCGGCGCGATCGTGCGCGCCGCCGGTTACACCGCCTCGACGATCGACGTTCGCGGCAGCGCGAAGCTCCTGCACCTGAAGTCCGGGATCGCGTACCTCGGCGACGGGCGCCTGCTCGCGGTGCGCGACCTGCCGCGCACCGCGGAGCTCGCGCGCTTCGAGATCGTCGAGGTCGATGCGCGCGAGTCGTATGCGGCGAACTGCGTGCGGGTCAACGATCGGGTGCTCGTCGCGGCCGGCTATCCACGCACCGCGGACCTGCTGGTCGCGCGCGGCTACTCGCCGCTGCTGCTCGAGGTCTCGGAATTCCGCAAGCTCGACGGCGGACTGAGCTGCTTGTCGCTGCGCTTCTGAGGCTCGTGCGCCGCCGGCCTCACGGCGCGCCGTTGTGCGACGTGCGCGAGTGCGCGAACGCCGGGCCCTCCTCCTCGGCCGCCATGGGCGCGATCGCCCCCTGCAGACGCTCGAAGGCCGCGCCGGCATCGTCGACGTATTCGAACAGTGCGAGATCCTCCGGCGAGATCATCCCGTAACGCGCGAGCGCGTCGAAGTTCACGATCTCCCGCCAATACGCGCTGCCGAACAGCAGTACCGGGATCTTCGCCCCGAGCTTGCGGGTCTGCGCGAGCGTCAGGATCTCGGTGAGCTCGTCGAGGGTGCCGAAACCGCCCGGGAACACCACCAGACCGCGGGCCAGGTGCGCGAACCAGAGCTTGCGCATGAAGAAGTAGTGGAACTCGAACGAGAGCTCCGGGCTGATGTAGGGGTTCGGCCGCTGCTCGTGCGGCAGACTGATGTTCAGGCCGATGCTCCGGCCGCCGGCATCGGCCGCCCCGCGGTTCGCCGCCTCCATGATCCCGCCGCCGCCGCCGGAGCAGACCACGAAGCGGCGCGCGCGCGACGGCAGCCGATTCGCCCATTCGGTCAGCCGGCGCGCGAGTTCGCGTGCGGCCGCATAGTACGGACCGAACGGCCCGTCGGGGGTGAGCCGCGCCGACCCGAAGAACACGACGGTGTCGTGCACCCGCGCGCGGCGTAGCGCCTCGAGCGGCCCGAGGTACTCGGACAGGATCCGGATCGGCCGCGCGGCATCGCTGCGCAGGAAGTCCTCGTTCTGGTAGGCGACCCGCGAATCGCCCGCGAAACTGTCGTTCATCGGTGTTCCCCCGGCCCCTCGGCGCCCCCCGTCGTGCATTCTCGCTGGGAAATCCAGGCAGCTCGGGGTTATCTTACCCATCTCGAGGATCGCCTGGCGCTCGGCATGCACTATCTGAATTGGCTCCCCCCGGAAGGCACCCAGATCCTCTTCGTGCTGTTCCTGTCGTTCCTGATCGGGCTCGAGCGCGAGGAACGCCGCGCGCACGACGATCGGTCCTCGTTCGGGGGCGTGCGCGCATTTCCGCTGATCGGGATGATCGGCTACGGCGTCGGTGTGCTCGCCGGCGGCGATCTCGTGCTGCTGGCGGTCGGCTTTGCGATCGTCGCCGGCTTCCTGCTGCTGGCCTACTGGCACAAGCTGTCCTCGTCCGGCTACGCGGGCGTGACGACCGAGATGTCGGGGCTCGCGACCTATCTGGTCGGAGCGCTCGTGTATCACGGGGCGTTCTGGATCGCGACGACGCTCACCGTCGCGATCATCCTGCTGCTCGAGCTGCGCGACCGGCTCGAGGACGTCGCGCGTCGGATCGAGGCGACCGACCTGCTCACGCTCGCGAAGTTCCTGGTGCTCGCGGCGGTGATCCTGCCGCTGCTGCCGGACGTCGCGTACGGACCCTACGCGATCAACCCGTTCCGGGTCTGGCTCGTCGTGGTCGCGGTCAGCGCGGTCTCGTACGGCAGCTATCTCCTGCAGCGCGTCACGCGCGGCCGCGGCGGGATCGTGCTCGCGGCGATACTCGGCGGCGCGTACTCCTCGACGGTCACCACCGTCGTGATCGCCCGCCGCGCGGCGGCCGACGCGCGCCCGCACCTCTCGTCCGGTGCGACCCTGATGGCTTCGGGGATCATGTACCTGCGGCTCGCGGCGCTGGTCGCGCTGTTCAACCGCGCGCTGATGCTGCGTCTCGGACCGGCGTTCCTCGTGCTCGCGGCGCTCGGCATCGGAGTCGGCTGGCTCTGGACCCGCCGACCGGACCGCGACGCGGCCACCGGGGCCGCGGGATTCGCGGCGAAGAATCCGCTCGAGATCAGCACCGCGCTGCTGTTCGCCGCGCTGTTCGTCGCGATGCTCGTCGCGACGCGCCTCGCGAGCCGTTACCTCGGCGACCTCGGCGTGTATTCCCTCGCGGGCGTCATGGGCGTCACCGACGTCGACCCGTTCATTCTCGGAATGACGCAGTCCTCGCCGGCGCCGACCCCGCTCGCGGTCGCGGCGGCCGCGATCCTGATCGCGGCCGCGAGCAACAACGTGATCAAGGGGATCTACGCGCTCGCGTGGTCGCCGCGGCGCGCCGGGCGCGAGAGCCTGGCGCTGCTGCTGGGATTGGGGATCGCCGGCTGCGTTCCGCTGCTGCTCCGGTGACTGTCGCCGCCCGGCGACGGCCCGGCGGAGTGGGTATCATCGGTCGAGTGCCGCCGGACGGGGCGGCGCAATCTGGGAGGTCATCCATGCGCAGATTCGCCACGGTCTTGCTCGTCGCCGCGGTCGCGGCCGCGCCCTCGCTGGCGCTGGGCGCGCCGCAACGCTCGGTGTCCGCCGACGCGAAGGCGGCCGGCGTCACGATCAAGCACGACGCCAAGGCTTTCGGCTTCGCGGTCAAGCACACCGCGATCCAGATCGGGCACGCGGCGAAGCGGTTCGGCCTGCGAGTCGCCTCGGCGACCAAGCAGGGCGTGCACGACTACCGTGCGCGGTCCGATCGGGGCAGCCCGCCGCCCGCGAAGCGGCCCTGAATCCAACGGCGCGCGGCCGCGGGGCGCCGGCCGCCGCGCGTCAGGCGGCGGGGGAAGCGGCTTTGCGCGCGATGCTGGTCGCCATCTGGACGATCGAGGCGAGATCGCTGAGATTGGCGGGCACGATCAGCGTCGTACCGGATTGGGCGAGCTTGCCGAACTGGCGCACGTACTCCTCGCCGATCCGCAGCTGCATCGCCTCGATTCCGCCGGTCGTGGACAATGCGCTGGCGACCAGCCGCAAGCCCTCCGCGGTCGCGGTTGCGACCGCGAGGATCGCCTGCGCCTGACCCTCGGCTTCGTTGATCTGCAGCTGCTTGCTGGCCTCGGACTGCTTGATCACCCGCTGCTTGTCACCCTCGGCGGTGTTGATCTTGGCGTCGCGCTCGCCCTCCGAGGTGAGCACGACCGCGCGCTTCTCGCGCTCGGCGCGCATCTGCTTCTCCATCGCCGACAGCACGTCCTTCGGCGGCGTGATGTTCTTGATCTCGTAGCGCAGGACCTTCACGCCCCACGGGGCCGAGGCCTTGTCGAGCTCGCTGACGACGTTCGCGTTGATCGCGCCGCGCGCCTCGAACGTGCGATCGAGCTCGATCTTGCCGATCTCGCTGCGCAACGTCGTTTGCGCGAGCTGCGTGATCGCGAAGCCGTAGTTCGCGATGCCGTAGGAGGCGAGGTGCGGATCGAGAACCTGCATGTACAGCACCCCGTCGACGGCGACTTGCACGTTGTCGCGGGTGATGCACACCTGTTCGGGGATGTCGATCGCGATCTCCTTGAGACTGTGGCGGTACGCGACGCGCTCGACGAACGGCACCAGGATGTGGAAGCCGGCCTGCAGCGTCCGGCTGTACTTGCCGAGGTACTCGACGACGAACGCGCTCTGTTGCGGGACGACCGTCGCGGTCTTCGCGAGCACCACGACCACGATGATCGCGACCGCGATCGCCAGGAAGCCAATCGGACTGTTCACGCGCCTCTCCTCCGCCCCGCCGGGGCGTCAATCCTCGCCGTGTAACACGAGCGTGAGCCCATCGACCCGCGCGATCCGGGCGTGCGCGCCCGCGACGATCTCACGGTGGCCGCCGTTGACCGCGTTCCAGGTGGTTCCGCGATATTCGATCCGGCACGATTCGCCGGGCTGCAGGCCGGCGGTGACCACGACCGAGTCGCCGGCGGGCCCGCCTTTGACCGCGGGCAGCCCGCGTCGCACCCGTTCGTAGATCCGCCGCCGGAAGGTGTGCATCGCGAACCCGGCGAGCCCGAGAAACGCGACCCACTGGACCCAGACCGCGAGTCCCGGGACGGAGAGCGCGACGGTGCCGACGACGAGCGCGGCCCCCCCGACGAATACCAGGTAGAACTGGGCGTCGATGAAGAAGAGTTCGGCGCCGAGGAGAACGGCGCCGACGACGATCCAGGCCCACCACTGCATGGTCGCGTCCTTTCGCGCGCCGAGCCTCCGGGCTCAGCGTTTCATCGCGTCGAAAAACTCCGAGTTGGTCTTCGTGTCCTTCATCTTGTCGAGCAGGAATTCGATCGACGCGAGTTCGTCCATCGGATGCAGGAGCTTGCGCAGGATCCACATCTTCGACAGCTCCGCCGGGTCGGTGATCAGCTCTTCCTTGCGCGTTCCCGAGCGGTTGATGTTGATCGACGGGAACACGCGCTTCTCCGAGATCCGGCGGTCGAGGTGGATCTCGGAGTTGCCGGTGCCCTTGAACTCCTCGAAGATCACGTCGTCCATCTTCGAGCCGGTGTCGACCAGCGCGGTCGCGAGGATCGTGAGGCTCCCGCCCTCCTCGATGTTGCGCGCCGCGCCGAAGAAGCGCTTCGGCCGTTGCAGCGCGTTCGCATCGACGCCGCCGGTCAGCACCTTGCCGGAGCTCGGGACGACGGTGTTGTACGCGCGCGCGAGCCGGGTGATCGAGTCCAGCAGGATCACCACGTCCTTTTTGTGCTCGACGAGGCGCTTCGCCTTCTCGATGACCATCTCGGCGACCTGGACGTGCCGGCTCGCCGGCTCGTCGAACGTCGAGGACACGACCTCGCCTTTGACCGTGCGCGCCATCTCGGTGACCTCCTCGGGCCGCTCGTCGATCAGCAGCACGATCAGGTAGCACTCCGGATGGTTCGCGGTGATCGAGGTCGCGATGTTCTGCAGCAACATCGTCTTGCCGGCCTTCGGCGGCGAGACGATCAATCCGCGCTGCCCCTTGCCGAGCGGCGCGACCAGGTCGATCGCGCGCGCGGTCAGGTCCTCGGTCGAGCCATTGCCGCGCTCGAGCTTCAGGCGCTCGGTCGGATGCAGCGGCGTGAGATTCTCGAACAACACCTTGCCGCGCGAGCTCTCCGGCGAGTCGAAGTTGATCTCGCCGACTTTCAGCAGCGCGAAATAACGCTCGCCGTCCTTCGGCGGCCGGATCAGGCCGGAGATCGAGTCGCCGGTCCGCAGGTTGAACCGCCGGATCTGGCTCGGGCTCACGTAGATGTCGTCGGGGCCCGCGAGGTAGCTGGAGTCCGCCGAGCGCAGGAAGCCGAAGCCGTCCTGCAGGATCTCGAGCACGCCGTCCCCGTAGATGTCCTCGCCCTTGCGCGCGTGCGCCTTCAACACGCCGAAGATGATGTCCTGCTTGCGCGAGCGCCCCATGTTCTCGAGGGCCATCGACTCGGCGAGCTTCACCAGATCGCTGATCGGGCGCTTCTTGAGCTCCGTGAGGTTCATCGAGCTGCGGCTGCGCGCGAGGTCGGTCGGCGCGATGATCTCGAGATCGTCGCCGCCCTCCGGCAGGTCGCCGTAGTCTTCCTGCGGCGGCCGGCCGCCGTTCACGTTCCCGCCGCGCTGTCGATTCCCGCCGCGGTTCGACCGTCCGCCGCCCTGGCCGCCGCCCTGGCCGCCGCGTGCCTGATTGCCCAGATAGCCTCTCACAGGTTGCTGTCCAGGAAGGCCGCGAGCTGCGACTTCGACACGGCGCCGACCTTTTGCGCTTCGACCGTACCGTTCTTGAACAGGATCAAGGTCGGAATCCCGCGGATGTTGAACTTCGGCGGCGTCGCCGGATTCTCGTCGATGTTGAGTTTCGCGATGCGCAGCTTGTCTTTGTACTGCTCGGCGATCTCATCGAGGATCGGGGCGATCATCTTGCATGGACCGCACCATTCCGCCCAAAAATCGAGCAGTACGGGCCGATCGGCTTTCAGCACGTCCTTGTCGAAATTGGCATCGCTGGTGTGGACGATACTCGGATTACTCACTGCGGGATGTCCTCCTGTTGGAGCCTCGTGCGGTTGCACGCGCAAGGTGGTCGGTCGACGAACTGAGGTGCCGGAAACTCGCGCGAAGTGACGATGCGCGACCGTTCGGGCACAATACGACGGCTTTAACGGTGTTGGTTACCTTAAAGGGTACCAGGATTCGGGTTGAGAGGGAGCCGGACGGACCGGTTCTGGATTGCGGGTATTGTTAACCGGGCACCGACCAATTTGCAAGTTCCGGCGGCCCATCGAGTAAAAATGTCAGACGCGCATCTCAGTGAGATCAGTTTCGAATCCTTGAACCTTCCCGCGACGGTCGCGCGCGGCATCGCCGAGCTCGGTTTCACGCGCTGTACTCCGATCCAGGCGCAAACCTTGCCGGTCGCGCTCGCCGGCCACGACGTCGCCGGTCAGGCGCAGACCGGCACCGGCAAGACCGCCGCGTTCCTGGTCGCGCTGTTCAACCGCCTGCTCACCGTCCCGCCCTCGCCGAGCCGGCCGAAGAACGCGCCGCGCGCGATCGTGATCGCGCCGACCCGCGAGCTCGCGGTGCAGATCCACTCCGACGCGGTGACGATCGGCAAGCACACCGGCCTCGGTCTCGCCATCGTCTTCGGCGGCGTCGACTACGAGAAGCAGCGGCGGGTGCTCGAAGAGGGCACGGACGTGCTGATCGGCACGCCCGGCCGGATCATCGATTACTTCAAGCAGCGGGTGTTCGACCTGCACCACGTCCAGGTCGCGGTCCTCGACGAGGCGGACCGGATGTTCGATCTCGGTTTCATCAAGGACATCCGGTTCATCTTGCGCCGCCTGCCCGCGCCGACCGAGCGGTTGAACATGATGTTCTCGGCCACCCTGTCGCATCGGGTCATGGAGCTCGCGTATGAGCACATGAACGATCCGGTGCTGATCCGCATCGAACCGGACAAGATGACGGTCGACCGGGTTCGCCAGGCGCTCTACTTCCCGTCGACCGCCGAGAAGGCCTCGCTGCTGATCGGTTTGTTGCGGCGCATAGACGCGCGTCGAACCATGGTGTTCGTGAACACCCGCCGGATGGCGGAGACGCTCGAGCGCACCCTGATCGCGAACGGCTTCATCGCGCAGGCGCTCTCCGGCGACGTGCCGCAAACGAAGCGGCTGAAGATGATGCGCGACTTCCACAACGGCGACGTCGCGGTGCTGATCGCCACCGACGTCGCCTCGCGCGGGCTGCACATTCCGGACGTGAGCCACGTCATCAACTACGATCTGCCCGGCGATGCGGAGGATTACGTGCACCGGATCGGGCGTACCGCCCGCGCCGGCGCCGAAGGCGATGCGATCAGTTTCGCGTGCGAGGAATACGCGATCGCGCTGCCGGACATCGAACGCTACATCGGCCATCAGATCCCTCGAGCGGCGATCGAAGCGGCCGACCTCGCGTCCGTGACGCCGCCGCCGCCGGCCGAATGGCGCGAGCGGGCGCCGCGGCACGGCGAACGCTCGCGCACTGGGCCGCGGCGCGACGGCGGTGGTCCACGCCGCGAAGGCGGTGGTCC
>JAJYAM010000074.1 GCA_021779535.1 Pseudomonadota bacterium | reverse complement strand
CCGCGCCGCGGCGGCGTTCTGCGGACACGCCCGATATGGGCGGACGCCGCCCGCGCCGGCGGACGTCGAGGAGCCCGCGGCGCTCGCGACCGCGCTCGCGCCGCCGCGGCACGGCCGCGGGCGCGCGTTCGTCGATCTGCAGAACGACATCACGCTCAAGGACATCGCCCTCGCCCACGCGGAAGGCTACGACGCGGTCGAGCACTTGAAGCGCTACACCACGCTCGGCATGGGCACGGACCAAGGCAAGACCAGCAGCGTGAACGCGATCGCGACGCTCGCCTCGCTCGGCGGGCGCGGGATCGGCGAGACCGGGACCACGACGTTCCGGCCACCGTACACCCCGGTCTCGGTCGGCGCGCTCGCCGCGCGCAACGTCGGCCGGCACTTCCGGCCGATCCGCCGTTCGCCGCTCGAGCGCTGGCACCTCGCGAACGGCGCGACGATGATCGAGGCCGGACCGTGGCTGCGGCCGTGGTTCTATGCCTGGGCGGGCCCGGACGTCGGCTCGGCCTACCTCGCCGAGATGCGCCTGGTGCGCACCGGCGTCGGCATCTCCGACGTGTCCTCGCTCGGCAAGATCGACGTGCAGGGACCGGACGCGGCGGAGTTCCTGAACCGGGTCTACGTGAACGGCTTCGCGAAGCTCCCGGTCGGCAAGGCGCGCTACGGGGTGATGCTGAACGACGACGCGAGCGTGCTCGACGACGGCACGACCGCACGCTTCGGCGAGCAGCGCTATTTCATGACGACGACGACCGCGCAGGCGGGCGAGGTGATGTCCTGGCTCGAGTTCCTGCTGCAAGCCGTGTGGCCGGAACTGCGGGTGCAGGTCGTCTCCGTGACCGACGCCTGGGCCGGAATGTCGGTTGCCGGCCCGCGCGCCCGCGAGGCGCTCGAGCGCGCGCTGCCGGGCATCGACGTCGCCAACGACGCCCTGCCTCACATGGGCGTGCGCGAGGTCGCGCTCGACGGCGTCCCGCTGCGCGTGCTGCGCTTGAGCTTCTCCGGCGAGCTCGCCTATGAGCTGTACGTTCCCGCGAGCCACGGGATCGCGCTGTGGGAGCGACTGCTCGAGCAGGGCGCGCCGCTCGGCATCGAGCCGTACGGCCTCGAAGCGCTCGCGTCGCTGCGAATCGAGAAAGGCCATGTCGCGGGTCTCGAGCTCGATCATCGCAACACGCTCGACGACCTCGGCCTCGGCAAGCTCGCGGCCCACGACAAGGCCTACGTCGGGCGCGCGCTGCGGGCGCGGCCCGCATTGCAGGCCGAGGATCGCTGGAGCCTCGTCGGCCTCGAATGCCTCGACGCCGGGGCGCGTCTGCGCGGCGGCTCGATCCTGTTCGCGCCGGGCGACGCGATCGCCGGCCATGGCCGCGGCTACGTGACCTCGGTGACGTTCTCGACGGTGCTCGGCAAGACGATCGCGCTCGGGCTGTACCGGGGCGGACTGCGGCATCGGGGCGAGGAGATCGTCTGCGCATTCCCGCTGAAGGACGAGACCGTGCGCGCACGCATCGTGTCCCCGGTGTTCGTGGACCCGGAAGGAACGCGACTGCATGTTTGAACGAACCCCAGCGCTCGCGGGAACCCTGGACGCCGGCGGCCGCGACGGTGCCGAGGGCGGCCGCAGGCTGCGGATCGGCGCGGTGCGCGGCACCTCGCTGGTGCAGGTCGGCACGTGGCCCTCCGTCCACGCGGCGTGCGCCGCGGCGATCGCGCGAGCCTGCGGTTGCGAGCCGCCCGCCTCGCCGCGGGTCGCGACCGATCGGGACGCCCACCGGCTCTACCGCATCGCGCCCGACCAGTTCTGGATCGCGACGCACGACCCGCACCTGCCGGCCGCGCTCGAACGGGAGATCGGCGCGGCCGGCGGCGCCGTGACCGTGCTCACCGACGCGCGCGTGCGCCTCGCGATCGACGGCGTCGCCGCGAAGGCCCTGCTGTCGCGGCTGGTTCCGCTCGATCTGCGCGACGCCTCGTTCCCGGTCGGTTCGTTCGCCCAGACCGGTGTCCATCATGCCCCGGCGCTGCTCGACCGGATCGGCGTCGCGCGCTACGACTTGTACGTGCTCGCGACCTACGCGGACTCGACCTGGGAGTGGACGCTCGACCAGGCGCTGCCGTTCGGCTACGACGTGCACGTCGCCGATGCCGCGGATCGATCGCGGCCACCGACTTCAACCACGAGAGACTTGCCATGAAATCCCATACCCGTGTCGCCGTGATCGGCGGCGGCGTCGTCGGCTGCAGCGTGCTCTACCACCTGACCAAGGCCGGCTGGAAGGACGTCGTGCTGATCGAGCGCGACCAGCTGACGTCGGGCTCCACCTGGCACGCGGCCGGCGGCTTCCACACCTTGAACGGCGACCCGAACGTCGCGAAGCTGCAGGGCTACACGATCGGCCTGTACGACGAGCTCGAGCGGATCTCGGGTCAGTCCTGCGGCCTGCACCGTTCCGGCGGATTGCTGCTCGCGGACACGCCGGAGCGCATGGAATGGCTCAAGATGGCGCACGCGCGCGCCCGTTACCTCGGCCTCGAGACCTCGCTCCTGACCCCCTCGGAAGCGAAGGCGCTGCTGCCGCTGATCGAGGAACGGTTCTTCGTCGGCGCGATGCTCGACGCCGCGGACGGCAATCTCGACCCGTACGGGACGACCCATGCGTATGCGAAGGCGGCGCGGATCGGCGGCGCCGAGATCCATCAGCAGACCCGCGTCACCGACCTCGTCCGCCGACCCGGCGGCGGCTGGGACGTGGTCACGACCCAGGGGACGATCGTCGCCGAGCATGTCGTGAACGCCGGCGGCCTGTGGGCCCGGGAGGTCGGCCGCATGGTCGGACTCGAGCTGCCGGTGCTCGCGATGGAGCACATGTATCTCGTGACCGACGAGATGCCGGAGGTCGTCGCGTTCAACCGCGAGCGCGGCCACGAGCTGCCGCACGCGATCGACTTCAAGGCCGAGATCTACATGCGCCAGGAGCGCACCGGCATGGTGCTCGGCACCTACGAGAAGGCCTGCGTCCCGTGGCAGCCCCGGCAGACACCGTGGGATTTCGGCGCGCAGCTGCTGCCGCCGGATCTCGACCGGATCGCCCCGTCGCTCGAGCTCGGCTTCCAGCATTTCCCGGCGATGGCCCGCGCGGGCATCAAGCGGGTGGTCAACGGCCCGTTCACGTTCTCTCCCGACGGCAATCCGCTGGTCGGCCCGGTGCAGGGGCTGCCGGGATTCTGGTGCGCTTGCGCCGTGATGGCCGGATTCAGCCAGGGAGGCGGCGTCGGGCTCGCGCTGTCGCAGTGGATGGTGAACGGCGATCCCGGCTTCGACGTCTGGGCGATGGACGTCGCCCGCTACGGGGGCTGGGCGACGCGCCGCTACACGAACGCGAAAGTCCGGGAGAACTACTCGCGGCGATTCTCGATCCGCTTTCCGAACGAGGAATTGCCGGCGGCGCGCCCGCAGCAGACGACGCCGCTGTACGACCGGATGCTCGCGCAGGGCGCGGTGATGGGCGACAGCTGGGGCCTCGAGACGCCGCTGTGGTTCGCGCCGCCCGGCGTGGCGCCGCGCGACGTGGTCTCGTTCCATCGCTCGAACGACTTTGCGCACGTGAAGGCCGAGTGTGTCGCGGTGCGCAACGGGGTGGGCCTGACCGAGATCGCGAACTTCGCGAAGTTCGAGGTCGCGGGTCCCGGCGCCGAGCGCTTTCTCGACCGGCTGATGACCAACCGGATGCCGCGCCTGGGACGGCTGGTGCTGACGCCGATGCTGAACGACGCCGGCAAGCTGATCGGCGATTTCACGATCGCCCGGGCCGCGCCGGAACGGTTCCTGATCTGGGGCTCGTCACAGGCGCAGATCCACCATCTGCGCTGGTTCGAGGCGCATCTCCCGCCGGACGGTTCGGTGCGCATCCATCGGTTCGATCTCGGGCTCGTGGGTCTTGCGATCGCCGGACCGCTGGCGCGCGCGGTGCTCGAGCGCGTGACCGACGAGGACGTGTCCGCGACCGCGTTCAAGTTCATGGAGCACCGCGCGATGGACGTCGGCACCGTCCCGGCGATGGTCAACCGGGTCAGTTACACCGGCGAGCTCGGCTATGAGATCTGGGTCGCCCCGGAATACGAGCACACGCTCTACGACGCGCTGCTCGACGCCGGGAAGGACCATTCCCTGGTCCACTTCGGGATGCGTGCGCTGCTGTGCCTGCGCCTCGAGAAGAATTTCCCGACCTGGTACCGGGAATTGCGGCCGATCTACGGACCGTTCGAGGCCGCGCTGGATCGCTTCGTCGATCTCGGCAAGCCGGATTTCATCGGCCGCGAGGCGGCGCTGCGCGAACACCAGGCCGGCGGCACGCTGCGGCGGGTCAGCTTCGTCGTCGATGCGGACGATGCCGACGTGCTCGGCGACGAACCCATCTGGCATCGCGGCAAGGTGGTCGGGTGGGTCACCTCCGGCGGCTACGGCCACTGCGTCGACCGGTCGCTCGCGCAAGGCTACGTGCCGGTCGCGCTGGCCGCGGACACGGCGCCGGGCGCGTTCGAGATCGAGATCCTCGGCGATCGGCGCACCGCGACGATCGCGCCGCAACCGCTGTTCGATCCACGCGGTGAACGGATGCGCGCCTGAGCGCGCATCCGTCCGCCCGGCCGACCGGTTCCGGCGTCAGCGGAACCGGTCGTCCACGGCCACGTCGAGGGCCGTGACGAGGCGGTTGGTCTCGTTCGCGAGACCGACGATCGCGAGCATTTCCGAGTACTGCGCCTCGGTCATGCCTTTATGGCGCGCGGCGGCGCCGTGGGACGCGATGCAGTAGCGGCAGCCGTTGCTCGCGCTGACCGCGACGTAGATCATCTCCTTGACGAGCGGATCCAGCGCACCCGGGCCCATCACGTCCTTGATGTTGGACCAGATTCGACGCAGCGTCGGCGGGTCGTGGGCGAGCACTTTCCAGAAGTTGTTCACCCAGTCGATCTTGCGCGTGGCCATGATGTCGTCGTAGACCGCGCGCACCTCCGGCGATGCATCGGCGTATTCAATCGGCTCTCGCTTCTGTGCCACGTGATCCTCCCGTCGAAGTTTTCGATCGACCCGCCCCGGCCGCGCAGTGCGGCCAGCCGCGCGCCTGTTCCTCGTGCAACACCGTCCCGAGCGCCGTGATGCCGCGCACGATGTCCTCCTCCCGCTGCGTCGCATAACTCAGCCGCGCATGATTCGGGCGCTGGCGGAGCGGAAAGAACGACGCCCCCGGCACGTACGCCGCTTTCGCCTTCGGTATCGCCTCGTCGTACAGGAACCGTCCGGCGTCGAAGCCGTCCGGGAACGTGAGCCAGGTGAACAGGCCGCCCTCGGGGTCGGTGCAGCGCACCTCCGGAGGGAACGTCCGCCGGATCGTCTCGAGCATCACCGACTTCTTGCGCCGATAACGCTCGCTCACCCGTGCGATGTGCGCGTCGAGATCGAAGCTCGCGAGCAGCAGCGAGGTCGCGGTCATGTTGATCGTGCTGCACTGGGTGTCCGCGGCCAGCTTCAGGAGGCCGAGCTTCTCGATCAACGCACGCGAGGCGACGACCCAGCCCAGCCGCAGGCCGGGCGCGATGATCTTCGAGAAGCTGCCGACGTAGAACACGCGATCCTCGGTGTCGAACCGCTTGATCGGCGGCACCGCCTGCCCCGCGAAGCGGATCTCCCGGTACGGGCTGTCCTCGAGGATCATCAGGTCGTGACGGTTCGCGAACTCGACGAGCGCGCGGCGCCGCGCGAGGCTCATCGACGTCCCGGTGGGATTCTGGAAGTCCGGGATCACGTACAGCAGCTTCGCGTGCGGCGTGTGCGCGAGCGCGGCCTCGAGACGATCGACGCGCATTCCCTCCCCGTCCATCGCGACCGCCGCATAGCGCGGCTGGCACGGATTGAACGCGATCAGCGCGCCGAGGAAGGTCGGGTTCTCGGTCACGATCGCGTCCCCCCGGTTGATCAGGAGCTTCGCGATCAGGTCGAGACCCTGCTGGGCGCCCTGCACGATCAGCACCTCGTCGGCCGAGCACGCGACCCCGTCGCGCTGCATCCGCGCGGCGACCTGCGATCGCAATTGCTCCAGCCCCTGCGAGGTCGCGTACTGCAAGCTCGACGAACCGACGTCGATCAGCGCCTGCTGGTACGCGCGGGCGAGTTCGGCGCGCGGAAAGGCATCCGGGTCCGGGTATCCGCCGCCGAACGAGATGATCCCGGGATCCGCGCCCAGCCGGAGCAGTTCCCGGATGGCCGAGGGTTTGACGCGTTGCATGCGTCGCGCGAGCTTGCCGGTCATGGATCGCCTCGGTGCGCCGACGGGAGGTCGGCGGGAATTGTGTGAATTGTAAGCAGGGACCGGCGGTATCGGCTTACATTTTTGTCGTCGATCCCCGGTTTAATGTAATGTTCATTTCATCAGGTACGGCGGCGCCGTCCGGCGGAGCACGGTCCATGCGAACGAACCTCGGCGAACTCGACCGGCTGGATCTGCGCATCCTCGACATCTTGCAGCGCGATGCGACGCTCTCGGCGGCCCAGATCGGCGAACGCGTCGGCGTGACCGGCCCGACGGCGTGGCGGCGGATCGCCCGCCTGGAGAAAGCGGGCATCATCACCGGCCGGCACGCATCGATCGACGCGTCCAAGGTGGGGCTCGGCTTGACCGTGTACGTGAAGATCAAGCTGGTGAACGGCGCGCGGGAATATCTGACCGCGTTCGCGCGGGCGGTCGAGAAGATCCCGGAGATCGTCGAGTGCGTGGTGATCACGGGCGACGCCTCGTTCCTGCTGCGCGTGCTGGTGAAGGACACGGCCGCGTACGACGCGTTCTTCGTCGACGTGCTGTCCGGCCTGCCCGGGTTGCTCGCGAGCGATTCGATCATCGTGCTGTCGACGGTGAAGTCGACCCAGATCCTCCCGCTCGGCATCCCGCCGCGACGCGCGTCGCTTGCGCGCTGGCCGGATCGATCCGCAACACGACCCGCCAATAACGAGGATAGATGAAAGATTTGTTACATGCCGCAGCCGGTCGATGGCGATTTATGCAAAGTGTGGCCGCGGAATCGTCGCTAGACTGCACTGGGTGACCGAGACGCGTTGCGATTCGGGCGCGTACCAATGGGAATGGGGAAGACCGGGGATCAGCCGATGTCGGTCAGCTTGACGGCCAATCGGGTCGCGGGCGCGCGCGGGGCGCGCGCGGACCGGCTATTGCGCCGCGAGATCGGCGCGCTGCCGCTGCTGTTCACCGGCTTGAGCGCGATGATCGGGTCCGGCTGGCTGTTCGGCGCCCAGCGGGCCGCCGCGCTGGCGGGCCCGGCCGCGATACTCGCGTGGCTGATCGGCGGAGCGGTGATCCTGGTGATCGCCGTGGTCGCCGCGGAGCTCGGCACCGTGTTCCAGATCTCCGGGGGCCTCACGCGTTACCCGCAAGGGACGCACGGCGCCTTGGTCGGCTTCCTCGCGTCCTGGGCGAACTGGTTGTCGATCGCCGCCGCGATCCCGCTCGAGGCGGTCGCATCCGTCCAGTACCTGAGCTCGTGGAACGTGCCGTGGGCGCACTCGCTCGTCGTCGCGGGCACCTTGACCCGCACCGGCCTGCTGGTCGCGAGCGCGTTGATCGTCGTGTATTTCCTGCTGAATTTCTGGGGCGTGAAACTGTTCGCGCGCTCGAACGCATTGATCACCGTGTTCAAGCTCGTGGTGCCGACGCTCACGGGCATTGCGCTGATCGCCGCGTCGCTGCGCCCGTCGCAGGCCGCCGGCAGCGGTCCCGGCGGGTTCTTCCCGTACGGCATCTCGGGTCTGCTCACGGCCGTGTCCACCTCCGGCATCGTGCTGTCGTTCAACGGATTCCAAAGCCCCCTGAACCTCGCCGGCGAGGCCCGGAACGCGCACCGAACGATTCCGTTCGCGGTGATCGGGTCCGTCGTCATCGGCGGCATCGTGTACCTGCTGCTGCAGGTCGCGTTCCTCGCCGCGGTGAATCCCGGCGCGCTCGCGCACGGATGGGCGACGGTCAACCTGAATTCGCCGTTCGCCGAGCTCGCGCTCGCGCTCAACCTGAATTGGCTCGCGATCGTGCTGTACGCCGACGCGTTCGTCTCGCCGAGCGGCGCGGGCATCACCGACATGGCGACCAGTTCGCGGATGATCCTCGGGGTCGAGCTCAACGGCCTCGCGCCCGCGTTGCTCGGACGCGTCCACCCGGTCTACGGCGTGCCGCGGCCGGCGCTGTGGATGAACCTGTTGTTCGCGTTCGCCGTGCTGTACGGCTTTCGCGGATGGAACGCGCTCGCCGCGATGATCTCGGTCGCGACCGCGCTGTCGTACCTGATGATTCCGATCTCCGCGATGTCGCTGCGGCGGACCGCGCCGCACCTGCGCCGGCCGTTCCGGGTCCGCGGAATGACCCTCGTCGGCACCCTGGGATTCGTGCTCTCGGGGGAGCTGCTCTACTGGGCGCGCTGGCCGTTGACCGCCGAGATCATCGGCATGATGCTCGTGCCGCTGCCGGTGTACGGGTGGTATCGGCGCGGCGCGGCTCGCGCGCTGCTGCGATCGGATCTGCGCCACGCGACGTGGCTGCTGCTCTATCTGCCGGTCGTGGTCGCGCTGTCCTGGCTCGGCAGCCGCGAATTCGGCGGCCGCGGCGTGATTCCCTATGGCTGGGACATGCTCGTCGTCGCGCTGGTCGCGACGTCGTTCTGTTTTTGGGGAACGCGCGCGGGGCTGCCTGAGCCCGCGATTGCGGACCTGCTGCCCACGGACACGGCGTTCGGGGACGCCGTGCTCGAAATGGAGCCGCGGTCGTACGCCGCCGCTCCGGATGCGACCCGCGGATTGCAAGACTGAAACTTCGACCTCAAAGAAACGAAGGGGGAACCATGTCAACGACCGGACGCCTGCATTCACCGACGAGACATCGTCTTGCGCCGCTGTGCGTGGCGCTCGGCGTGGGATGGGCCCTGAGCGCAACCGCCCAGGAGGCATCGACCAATTCCGATCAGGCCCTGCAACAGATCGTCGTCACGGCGGAGACCTACGCGTCTTCGGCGCAGGAAACGCCGATCAGCCTCAGCGCGGTGACCGGCGCGGACCTCCAGAAGCAGGGGACCACGTCGATCGAGGCGATCGCGCGCGAGGTGCCGGGCTTGTCGATGCGCAGCTCCGGGCCCGGCCAAAGCGAGTTCGAGGCCCGCGGCATCGCCTCGAACGGCGGCAATTCACCGACCGTCGGGTTCTATCTCGGCGACATTCCGCTCGACCCGCCGGCGATGGGCCAGATCGGCAAGGTCGTGATCGACCCGAATCTGTACGATCTCGCCCGCATCGAGGTGCTGCGCGGCCCGCAGGGCACGCTGTACGGCTCGAGCTCGATGGGTGGCACGATCAAGGTGATCCCGCACGCACCGGTGCTGAACCGGATCGACGGCTCGGCCGACGCGATGCTCTCGCATACGAACGGCGGGCGCGCGAACGGCTCGGCCGACCTGATGCTGAACTACTCGACCAGCGATTACTGGGCGCTGCGCGCGGTGGTCTCCGACGACTATCGCAGCGGGTGGATCAGCCGCACCGTGGTCAACCCGTTCCCCGCGGACGTGCTCGCGCTGAACGGCCCTCCGTGGACCCGCGGTGACGTCGCGAACACGCCCGCGCAGAGCATCACGCCGGACGTGAACCTCGAACGGCAGCTCTCGGGGCGCGTGGAACTGCTGATCCGGCCGAATTCCAAGTGGCAGGTGAACCTGCTCGCGCTCGGCCAGCAGATGAACATCGGCGGGTACGACGAGTTCGACCTGCCGCCGGGCCCGAGCCACCTGACCCATTACGAGCCTTATCCGATCGCCGAGCGGATTCATGATCGCGCCAGCATCTTCTCCGCGACGATCAAGGGAAAGCTCGGCTTTGCGGACCTGACGAGCGCGACCGGCTATTTCGAGCGGCAGCCGTGGCAGGTGCAGGATGCGTCCGAAGCGACCTCCTGGACCCTCGAGTCCTTCCTCGTGACGCCGGCGCAGATGGCGGCGCTCGGCATGCCGACGTACATCAACACGTCGATCTACGAGGCGGAGCCGGAACACGAGTTCAGCGAAGAACTGCGCCTGAACTCGGCGGGCAACACCCAGCTCCACTGGGTCACGGGGTTGTTCTACAGCAAGTTGAACTCCGCGTTCGTCGAGTCCCAGTACGCGCCCTACATCGCGCAGCTCTCGCAGCAGCTCTCGCCGCCGATGAACAATCCGGCGGGTTTGACCTTCGGGCTCAACAACCTGTACCAGATCACCCAGAAGGCCGCGTTCGCGGACGCCTCCTGGCGCGTCGCGCCGTCGTGGAAGCTCGAAGGCGGGTTGCGCTGGTACCGTTACGACACCTCGGCGTACAACAACGAGTGGGGTTATTTCTTCACGCCGCAGGCGGCGCCGCTCGCGAACCCGCCCGGCCAGTCCTCGAGCGCGTCGGGCGTGATCCCCCGCGTGGACCTCGCCTGGCTGCCGTCGAGCAAGGTGATGATGTACCTGTCCGCGTCCAAGGGCTTCCGGCCGGGCGGCGCGAACATGGCGATCCCGTTGACCGCGTGCCCGCTCGGCGGACCGAAGTCGTTCAATCCGGACACCGTGTGGGACTATGAGCTCGGCGGCAAGTCGATGCTCGCGAACGACCGCATCCGGATCAACGGCGATTTCTATTACATCAAGTGGGACCAGGTGCAGCAGACCGCGCTGCTGTCGTGCGGCACCCAGTACGTGACCAATGCCGGCAACGGTCGCAGCTACGGTCCGGAGCTCGACTTCGCGGCACGGGTGGCGGAGCACTGGACCGTGCACCTCGCCGGCACCTGGACCCAGGCCGACATCACCCACCCGAGCGCGGCCTACGTCGGCTCGCTCGCGAATGCCGGCTACAGCTTCCCGAGCTGCCCGGTCGGCGGACCGTGCAACAGCATTCCGATCCTGAACGTCCCGAAGGAGACCGCGAGCGCATCGCTCGACTACTCGATACCGGTCGCCGACAAGACGCTGACCGTGCGTCTCGACGGCACCTACACCGGATCGTCCTGGGACGAGGCGTTCTCGGTGATCCAGCTGCCGGGCTATGCGATGGCGAATCTGCGCGTCACGCTCGCGGCGAGCCGGTGGACGGGCGCGTTCTTCATCACGAACCTGACGAACAAGGTGCCTTGGGTGTCCGCGAACAATACGAGCTTCAGCTTCAACATCGGACCGCTGACGCGGATCTCCACCCTGCAGCCGATGACGATCGGCACGCAGTGGAGCTACAAATTCGGAGGGGAATGACATGAGCGATCCTGGACTTCGACTTCGCAACCGCCTCGCGGGCGCCGCGCTCGTCGCCGCGCTCGGCCTGCCGTTCACCGCCCGGGCCGCCGCGACGACCGCGCCGGCGCGGCCCGCGGCGTCGGCGG
>JAJYAM010000073.1:1809-11547 GCA_021779535.1 Pseudomonadota bacterium | reverse complement strand
GCGCTCGCCGAGGCGCTGCCGGTGCTCGGGGCGCTCGTACCCGGGGACGTGATCATTCTCGGGATCGGTGCGCTGGTCCCGACCGGCGCCGTCGGGTTGTGGCCGCTGATCCTCGCGGCGACGGTGGGCGCGGTCATCGGCGATGGCCTGTCCTTCGGTCTCGGCCGGCATTACCGCGAAGCGCTGCTCGGCCGCTGGCCGATTCGCGGCCACCTCGCGTGGGTCGCGCGCGGCGAGCAGTTCAGCGAGCGGCACGGCGGCAAGAGCGTGTTCATCGCCCGATTCACGCCGGGCATGCGGGCGATCGTCCCCGCGCTCAGCGGGATGTTGCGGATGTCGCCGGCGCGGTTTTACACGATGAACGTCCTCTCGGCGGTGATATGGGCGCCGCTGCACGTCGTCGCCGGCGCGGCGATCGGCGCCGCCCTGGTGCTGCTCGGCGCCGTCGCGGGGCGCCTCGCGATGCTCGTGGCGATCGTGCTCGCGCTCGCCGCGCTCGTGATCTGGGGGACGCGCGCGGTCGCGCGTCGCGTACCGCCGCGCGTCACCGCCGCGGCGGACGGATTGCGCCGATGGGCGTTGCGGCGCGATTCCGTGTTGCGCCGTTCGGTGCTCGCGTTCCTCGATCCGGCGCGACGGGAACTGCCCGGGCTGGCGCTGCTCGCGTCGATCCTGGTGGCGAGTCTGTGGCTTTTCCTCGGCGTGCTGCAGGACGTGCTCGCCGGCGATCCGTTGGTTCGGGCGAACGAAGCGGTGCTCCATTTCATGCAGTCCTTGCGGATCGACGCGGTCGACCGGGTGATGGTGGCGATCACCGAGCTCGGCGATCCGTCGGTGGTGACCGCGGTCGCGTTCGCGGCGTTGCTGTGGTTCGCCGTCCGGCGCAACGGGCGGGCGGCCGCGCACGCGGCGGGTGCGGTGGGGTTGTCGGCCGCGTTGACGTTCGTGGTCAAGTCGGCGCTGCGTACGTCGCGACCGTTCGCGCCCGACGCGGCCTGGCAGACGTTCGCGTTCCCGAGCGGTCACTCCGCGGTCAACGCCGCGCTCTACGGGTTCCTCGCGATCGTGGCGGCATGGGGATCCTCCAAGCGCGCGGTGTTCACGGTCGCCGGTGCGGCATCGCTCCTGGTCGCCGCGATCGCGTTCTCGCGCATCTACCTCGGCCTGCACTGGCTGAGCGACGTGCTCGCGGGCATTGCGTTCGGGACCGCATGGGCCGCATTCCTCGCGATCGCCTACCTGCGCCGCAATCCCCCGCGGATCGGCGCCGGCGGACTGTGCGCGTTCACCGGCGCGGCGCTGCTCGTCGCCGGCGGGTGGCACATCGATCGGTCGCATCGGGAAGACATGGCCCGGTATGCCGTGCAGGAGCCCAGCGTCCCGATGCGATGGGGTGCGTGGTGGCGGTCACGCTGGGCCGGGTTGCCCGCCCGGCGACGGGATCTCGAGGGGGAATCGGGGGCCGCGTTGACGTTCCAGTGGGCGGGTTCGGTCGCGACGCTCGCGCGCGATCTCGCCGGGCGGGGCTGGACGAAGCCGACTCCCTGGACGGTACGGTCGACGCTCGCCTGGTTGCGGCCGCACGTGCCGATCGCGCACCTTCCCGTTCTGCCGCGCCTCGAGAACGGGCGCGAGCAAGCGCTCGTCAGGACGCTGCCCGTCGGCGGGGCCTCCGGGGATTCCCGATTCGTCCTGCGGGTCTGGCGATCGAGCGTCGAGATCACCGGACTCGCCGGCGGCTCGGTACCCCTGCTCGTCGGGATGGTCGAGAAGGAGCGCATCGATCGATCGGTCGCGTTCGTGACGATGACGCACTCGACGCCGGACTACGGCGCGGGACTCGAGGCGCTGGCGGCGGCGATGCCGTTGAGTCGTCGAGTCGTGCGCGCGGACGAGGCTCGGCAGCCCGGTTGGCGGGGGCGTGTGATTCTCGGGCGCAGCGGACCCGCGCCCTCGGGGCTGCGCCCGGGGTCTTGAACCCCGGGTCCGCGCCGCGTGGTGGCTCGCGGCGCGGGCGGCACTCTATACTCGCCGGCGGCGAACACATGCACGTCCCGGACCGCCATCGCGGCCGGATTCGCCGAGGATTGCCACCATGCCTGCTCGTCTGCTCGAACCGCTCGATCTTGGCACCACGCGACTCGCGAACCGCATCGTGATGGGCGCGATGCACCTCGGTCTCGAGGAGCAGCCGGGGGGCTTCGAGCGGATGGCGGCGTTCTACGCGGAGCGAGCGGACCGCGGCCCGGGCCTGATCGTGAGCGGCGGCATCGCGCCGAACGACGCGGGCCGACCGATGCCCGGCGGCGCGTGCCTCGACAGTCCGCGCGCCGCGGCCGCGCATCGTCCCGTGACCGACGCGGTGCACCGGGTCGGCGGCAAGATCGCGCTGCAGATCCTGCACTTCGGTCGTTACGCCTATCATCCGGGGCTGGTCGCACCGAGCCCGCTGCAAGCGCCGATCAGCCCGTTCGTGCCGCGCGCGTTGACGGACACGCAGGTCGAGCAAACGATCGAGGACTTCGCGAATTGCGCGCTCCTCGCGCAGCTCGCGGGCTACGACGGCGTCGAGATCATGGGCTCGGAAGGGTACCTGATCAACGAGTTCATCTCGGCGCGCACGAATCACCGGACGGATCGATGGGGAGGCGGGTACGCCGCGAGGATCCGCTTTCCGGTCGAGATCGTCCGGCGCGTGCGCGAGCGCGTCGCCCGCGAATTCATCATCATCTACCGGCTCTCGATGCTCGACCTGGTCGAAGGCGGTTCGAGTTTCGACGAAGTGGTCGAGCTCGCGCAGGCGGTCGAGGCGGCGGGCGCGAGCATCATCAACACCGGGATCGGATGGCACGAGGCCAGGATTCCGACGATCGCGACGATGGTTCCGAGAGCCGCTTTCGCATGGGTGACCGAGCGGTTGCGGGGCAGCGTGAAGCTGCCGTTGATCGCATCGAATCGGATCAATACGCCCGAGGTGGCCGAGCGACTGCTCCGCGACGGCGTCTGCGACCTCGTGTCGATGGCGCGTCCGTTCCTCGCCGATCCCGAATTCGTCCGCAAGGCCGCGGAGGGACGTGCCGAGGAGATCAATACCTGCATCGCGTGCAATCAAGCCTGTCTCGATCACACCTTCGCGGGCAAGGTCACGTCCTGTCTCGTGAACCCCCGCGCCTGCCGCGAGACGGAATTGAACCCCGCGCGGGTCGAGCATCCGAAGCGCATCGCGGTCGTCGGCGCGGGACCGGCGGGCCTCAGCTTCGCGACGACCGCGGCCGCGCGAGGCCATCGGGTGACCGTGTTCGAAGCGGCCCGGGAAATCGGCGGCCAGTTCAATCTGGCGAAACGGATCCCGGGAAAGGAAGAGTTCCACGAGACCCTGCGCTACTATCGAACCCAGCTGCAGCGGCACGGCGTCGACGTGCGCGTGGGACACCGGGTCGACGCGGGCGCGCTGATCGCGGGGCGGTTCGACGAGATCGTGCTCGCGACCGGCATCATCCCGCGCACGCCGTCGATCGACGGGATCTCCCACCCGAAAGTGCTCGGCTATCTCGACGTATTGCACGGGCTCGTGCCGGTGGGGCCGCGCGTGGCGACGATCGGCGCCGGCGCCATCGCGTTCGACGTCGCGGAGTTCCTGTTGACGGAGCCCCGCGATACCGGCGATGGACGCACGCCGGCGGCGGACTTCTATGCCGAATGGGGCATCGACACCGCCTATCGGCAGCGTGGCGGATTGTGTCCGCCGGTGCGTCCGGCCGCGCCCCGCCGGATCACGCTGCTGCAGCGCAAGAGCAGCAAGATCGGCGACGGATTGGGCAAGACCACGGGCTGGATCCATCGCGCATCGCTCAAGCACCGTGGCGTCGAGATGATCGCCGGCGTCACCTACCGGCGGATCGACGCGGCGGGATTGCACGTCGAGATCGACGGGCGTGCGGTGTCGATCGAGGTCGATCACGTGATCGTCTGCGCCGGTCAGGAGCCACTGCGCGACCTGGAGCCCGCGCTGCGGGCGGCCGGCTGCGCGGTTCACCGGATCGGCGGCGCCGATGTCGCCGTCGAGCTCGATGCGGAGCGGGCGATACGCCAGGGCGTCGAGCTCGCCGCCGCGCTGTGATGCCGACGCGCGGGTCCGGCGTCGCGCCGCGCTCCGCCGCTCCGCCGCGGTTCGGTGCTTGTCTCGCGCAACCGATGCCGCTACCTTCGACGGATCGAGACCCGCAACGGACGATATCCCGATGACGAGTACGCTGCAGAGTGACAACCGATCGCGCTTCGACCAGATCGCCGCGGAGTGGGACGATTCGCCGCTGCGCGCCGGTATCGCGACGGCCGTCGCCGATGCGATCGCCGCGGCGGTGCCGCTGGCGTCGCACTGGAACGCGCTCGAATATGGCTGCGGCACCGGCCTGGTCGGCGTGCGCGTGCTCCCGCGCCTCGGGCACCTGCTCGCGACCGACCTGTCCCCGGGGATGCTCGCGGTGCTGCGCGAGAAGGCCGGCGCGGCCGGCCTGGATCGCCTCACCACGCAAGTCCTCGATCTGACCAGCGGGCCGGTACCCGCGGATCGGTACGATTTTCTCTTCACCAGCATGACGCTGCATCACATTCCCGACGTGGGTGCGCTGGTCCGCGCATTCGGCGCGATGCTGGTTCCGGGCGGCTGGATCGCGCTCGCGGATCTGGATACGGAAGACGGCAGTTTCCACGGCCCCGACGTGCCGGGCGTCGCGCATCATGGTTTCGATCGCGCGCAGGTGCAGCGCTGGTTGCGCGAGGCGGGTTTCACGGACGTGGCGTTTCGCACCGCGCACACGGTCGAGAAGACGCGCGACGGCGAGACCCGTCACTATCCGATATTCCTCGCGACCGCACGGCACCCCTGACGCGGGTGTTCCTCACCGCGGCGGCGAGTCGTCGGGGCGGGGTTCCGTGCGTAGGGATAACGATTCTTTTTTGAGTCAAGTCATTGATTTGACAGCGGTCGTCACGCGACGTAGAAAGTCGTTTCGACGCAGGCAGACCGCCTGCACACGCAGCGAGTGGCGACGATGGCGCTGAATCAATTCCAGATCGTGTACTTCGAGGCGACGCGACGGTGCAATCTGCGCTGTCCGTCCTGCATGACCGGCAGCAACGATCCGCGGAAGGTGCGACGGCGCGTCCGCAGCGAATTGACGCTCGCCGAGATCCGCGATCGCGTGCTGATCCCGGCGCGCCGCGTCGGAGTCCACACGGTCGGGTGGAGCGGCGGCGAGTTCCTGCTGCGCAAGGACGCGCTCGACCTGCTGCGACTGACGGTCGAGATGGACCTCGGGTGTTCGGTGCTGAGCAACGGCAAGGCGCTGACCCGGCAACGCCTCGAGCAGATCAAGGCGGTCACGCGGGGTCGCGCGAAGATCATCGTCGGGCTGAATGCGCTGGACGAGGAGAACCGCTGGAGCCGCGACAGCGACTCGGACCGCTCGCTGCAGGTGCTGAAGGACTGCGCGGAGCTCGAGCTCGGCCGGCACGTGGTGATCACGATCGGCAAGTACAACACCGAGAGCTTCGACAAGACGATCGACTACATCGTCAAGAACAACATCTCCTACAATCGCTCGCCGCTGGTCGCGCGCGGCTCGGGCGCCCAATGTTTCGATCAGCTGGGATTCGACCGGCACGACCTGGAGAAATACTTCCATCCGGCCTTGCGCCGCAATCCGCACGGCTATGTGAGCTACACGCCGTTCTTCCTGTCGCCGGAATTGCACACCGAGGCCTCGGGCGGGATCCGCAACAACACGGTCCCCGAGAATCCGGCGATCGGCTGCTGGGCGGGATCCTGGCTCGCGATCAACGCCGAAGGCGACGTGTCGGTGTGCCCGGTGCTGCTCGACGTGCTGAACGGCGGCAACGTTCGCGATTTCCCGATCGACGAACTCGTCGAGCGCAGCGCGCTGTTCGCCGACATCACCGACCGTTCGCGGCTCAAGGGCCGCTGCGGCCGGTGCCGCTATCAGTACACCTGCGGCGGTTGCCGCGCGATGGCGTACTTTCACACCGGCGACTACCTGGGAGAGGATCCCACCTGCTTCTTCGACCCGGTGGACCGCTCGACCGTGAGCGAGTACGAAGAGGAGACGAACCGGGTGTTCAGGAAATACCTGCTGGTCGCGCGTGCGGCCGGCGTGTACAAGCCGCCGACGGACCTGCGCCGCGCGAGCGCGGTGCGGCCGCTCGAGAAAGAAACGGCCTGAACGAATCGATCAGGCGGTGACCGCGCCGCGCCGGCGGTCGACCATCCGACGAAGCCAACGGCTGCGCACGAGCCGGTAGCCGAGCAGCACCGCGAGCACCAATGCGTAACGGATCGGCGTGCGGACGTCGATCTTCTCCTGCCAGTAGTAGTGCCAGATCCCGAGCGCCGCGATCGCATAGATCAATCGGTGGAGCCGGATCCAGCGGCGACCGAGCCGGCGCATCATCCGGTTCGTCGAGGTCACCGCGAGCGGCACCAGCAGCACGAGCGCGGTGAATCCCACCGTGATGTACGGTCGCTTCAGGATGTCCGCACCGACCATGCGCCAGTCGAAGTCGAGGTCCAGCACGACGTAGACGCTGAAGTGCACGAGCGCGTAGAAGAATGCGAACAGGCCGAGCATGCGCCGCAATCGGAGCAGCTGCGGCTGCCGGGCGAGGTCGCGCACCGGTGTGATCAACAGCGTGAGCAGCAGGAAGATGAGCGCGGTCTTGCCGTTCTCGAGCTCGAGGAACTTCACCGGATCGACGCCGGCGCTGAAGCCGAACCAGCCGAACAGGGCGCAGACCATCCACCCGAGCGGCACCAGGCCCGCGACGAACACGATCGGCTTGACGATCCAGCGGTAGCGGCGCTCGACGGTCAGGCCGCGGCGCGGTTGGTTCGGTGCGTCGATCATCGTCAGAAATATCGACGCAGATTCATGCCGGCGTACAGGCCCGCGACCTCGTTCGCATACCCGTTGAACGGCAACGTGTCCTGGCGCTCGTGGAAGAACGGGTTGCCGATGCGCCGCTCGGTCGCCTGGCTCCATCGCGGGTGCGGGACGGACGGGTTCACGTTCGCATAGAAGCCGTATTCGTCGGGCGCCGCCTCGCTCCAGGTGGTCGGCGGCTGCTGCTCGGTGAACACGATGCGCACGATCGCCTTGATGCTCTTGAAGCCGTACTTCCACGGCACGATCAAGCGCAGCGGCGCACCGTTCTGGTTCGGCAGCACGCGGCCGTAGAGCCCGACCACCATGAACGCGAGCGGATGCATCGCCTCGTCGATCCGCAGCCCCTCGGCGTAGGGCCACTTCAGGACCGGAACCCGCTGACCCGGCATCTGGCCCGGGCGATACAACGTGTCGAACGCCACGTATTTCGCCCGCGAGGTCGGCTTGAATTGCTGCAGCAGTCGGGCGAGGGGAAACCCGACCCAGGGGATCACCATCGACCAGGCCTCGACGCAGCGGAACCGGTAGATGCGTTCCTCGAGCGCGTAGGGCTTCACGAAGTCCTCGAGCGCGAAGTGGCCGGTGACCTCGGCCTCGCCGGCGACCGCGATGTTCCATGGCCGGACCTGCAACTGTCCGGCATACGCCGCCGGATCGGTCTTGCCGGTGCCGAACTCGTAGTAATTGTTGTAATGGGTGATCTGGTCCCAGGTGTTCGGCGTCTCGTTCTGGTTCGGCGCATGGACCAGCGCATCGACCGAATCGGCGGCGTCTTGCGAATAGGCGAGCGGCAATCCCGCGCGCGGCGGCAGGACCGCCGCGCCCGCCCGGCCGAGCGCGGTGCCGGCCGCGGCGAGCGCTCCGGCGAGGAACGCGCGCCGGCCGAAGTAGGTCTCGCTCGGGGTGATCTCGGACGGCGCAATGGCCGGAATGCGAAAGCGCATGATCGATGAGTCCTCTTTCCGTGACCAGTCACGATTAGAGGGCGTCGCCGGCCCTCGAGTTCAGTCCGATTCTAGCGCGCCGGCGCGGGCTCGCGCGCCGGCCTCGCGGGCGAGCGGCGGACGGCGGGTATCGCTAGAATCGCATCGATCGCGAGGGGGATGGGCATGCGCACATTCGAGGACGGGCACGACCCGCATCGCCTGGCGTGGCGGTTCTGGCTGCCGCGTTTGCTGATATCGGGCATGGCGATCGCGGCGTTCGTCGTGCAATTCGGAACGACCAATCGACTGCCGTTCCACGCCGCGTGCCGTGCCGGGTTCTGCGCACTGACGCCGATCCCGGCCGACGCGGCCGCGGCGCCGCTGCGCGCCGGTGACCGCATCCGGCTCGCCGAGCAGTCGTTCGCGACGCGTACGGCCCTGATCGACGGCAACGTGCCCCGAAGCCGGATCTTCGAGCTGCAGGTGCAGCGGGGCACGACCGACCTGCGCATCCCATTCCACGCCGTCCGTGCCGGCACCGACGGCCGATTCGCGCAGCAGACCATCGCCGCGTTCATCCTGCTGTTCGGCCTGCTGATGCTCTGGCGCGGCGAGTCCGCGGCGAGCGCGGGTCTGTGCCTGTTCGCGCTCAGCATCGCCGTCGGGCACGGGATCGCGACGATCACGCTGGCGCCGCCGTGGAACGTGATCGCCCGCGGTCTCTGGACCCTGCTCGGCGGCCCGAGCGCGTTCATGGGCCTCTACGTCACCGCCGAAGCGCTCGCGTCGCCGGGCGGAGCCACTCGCCGGCACCGGGGTCCGTTCGCGGTCTACCTCGGCGCGTTGCTCCTGCTGTATCTCAGCGAAATGAGCACGATTGGGATGTTCCTCGCCGGGCGTCAGGTATCGGCATGGAGCGGGGCGGATGTCGCGTCGATCGCGCTAGGCGCGATCGTCTGGGCGGTGCCCTTGATCACGCTCGTCCGGGGCTATCGCCGCGGTGACGCGGAGAACCGCCTGCGGATCCGCTGGTTCATCGCGAGCGTCGCGTTGCTCCTGCCGCTGATCGCGACGAACATTCTCGCCAGCTCGAACGACGCCGAGCTCAACCTGATCCAATTGATCCAGGTGCTGCTGAACGTCGCGATCTGGTCGATGTTGAGCTACGCCGCACTCAGCCAGCGGCTGGTCGCGGTCCGGTTCGTCGTCAACCGGGCGCTGGTGTTCGGCTCGCTGACGGCGCTGTTGATCGGCGCGCTGTCGCTCCTCGAGAGCCTGATCGAGCGCAGCGTGATCAGCAAGGACGCGGGGATGGCGCTCGATCTCGCGGTGCCGCTGCTGCTCGGCGTGTCGATCCAGCGCATCCACCGCTGGGGCGAGGACAGCGTCGAACGGCTGATCTTCCGCAGGGAATATCGCGATCGCAATGCGATCCTCGCGTTCTTGCGGGACGCGGGGTTCGTCGCCCACCCGGCCACGCTGTTCGAGCGCACGGTGGAAGTCTTTGCGACGCACTCGGGCGGTCGAACCGCGGCCTTGTACCTCGCCGCGAGCCCGGGGTACGAACGCGTCGCCGCGAGCGGGCACGCGCGCGGATTGCCCGCGCGACTATCGATCGACGACGCGGCGATGGTCCGGTTGCGCGCGACGCTCGCGCCGCTCGATCTGTTCGCGGTGGCGAGCGCCCTGGGAGCGAGCGGTCTCGCGCTGCCGCTGGTGATCCGGGGACGTCTCGAGGGCGTGCTGATCTGCGGCGCGAAGGCCGAAGGACGTTACGCGGGGCCCGAGGTGGAATTCCTCGAAAAGGCCGCGGTCGGGGTCGCCGCCTGCATCGTCGCGCTGCGCGCCGA
>JAJYAM010000073.1:0-1709 GCA_021779535.1 Pseudomonadota bacterium | reverse complement strand
GGGGACGTCTCGAGGGCGTGCTGATCTGCGGCGCGAAGGCCGAAGGACGTTACGCGGGGCCCGAGGTGGAATTCCTCGAAAAGGCCGCGGTCGGGGTCGCCGCCTGCATCGTCGCGCTGCGCGCCGAACTGCACGGCCGGTTCGTGACCCGCGTCGCCGAGGGCGCGCTGCCCACCGACCGGGTCGTCGAGGAGGCGCGACGACTGGTTGCGTCATGAGACGGCGCGCGGCGGCTTCGACGGGCGGGCGCAGCGGATGAACGAGGCGGACCTCAGCGCCGACGTGGCGATCGTCGGCGGCGGGATCATGGGATCGGCGTTGGCGTTCTGGATCACGCGGTACGATCCACGCTGCACGGTGGTCGTCGTCGAGCGCGATACCAGCTATGCGACCGCCTCCTCCGCGCTCTCCGCCGCCGGGATTCGGCAGCAGTACACGACCGAGATCAACGTCCGCATCTCCCAGGCGAGCATCGAGTTCCTGCGCGATGCGGACCGCCATCTCGATCGGTCCTCGTCGAGCCTGGGGTTGTGCGAGGCGGGTTACCTGTACCTGGCGACACCCGCGGGCGCCGAGCGCTTGCAGGCGAGCTGGCGGCGGCAACGGGCGCTCGGCGTCGACGTTGCGCGGCTCGACCGAGCGGATCTCGCGGCGCGGTTCCCGTGGCTCGCGACGGACGATCTCGCGCTGGGCACGCTCGGCTTGCGCGGCGAGGGCTGGTTCGACGGCCCCGGCCTGCTTGCCGCGTTCGCGAGCCAGGCGCGCGCGCAAGGGGTTCGCTACCTGCGCGGCGAGGCCGTTGGATTCACCGGATCGGGTCCGCAACTCGACGGGGTCCGGCTCGCGGACGGTCGCGTGATCAGGAGCGCGGCGATCGTGAACGCCGCCGGGCCCTGGGCGCGGACCGTCGCACGGTGGGCCGGCATCGAGTTGCCGGTCTCGGCGCGGCGACGGACCGTGTACGTGATCGACTGTCCGACCCGTCTCACGGCGCTGCCGCTGGTGATCGACCCGAGCGGATTCTGGATCCGGCCGGAGGGTGAGCGCTACCTCGCGGGGTATCCGCCGACACCGGATGTCGACGGCGCGCCGCTCGAGCCCGATTGTTCCGGCTTCGAATCGGTGCTGTGGCCCGCGCTCGCGACGCGCATCCCGGCGTTCGAATCCGCACGCCTCGGCGGCGCCTGGGCCGGGTACTACGAGATGAACGATTTCGACCAGAACGGCTTGCTCGGCACGCTGCCGGATCAGCCGCGGCTGTGGTTCATCAACGGATTCTCCGGCCACGGGATGCAGCAAGCACCGATCGTCGCGCGCGGCCTCGCCGAACGCATCCTGTTCGATCGTTATCGCACGCTCGACTTGTCGGCGCTCGACGTCACGCGCTGGCCGGAAGATCGGCCGCTGCGCGAGCTGAACGTGATCTGATCGCCGGTGCGGCGTCGCGACGCCGTGGCTGCGGATCCGCGTTGCGCCGATCTGGGTGATAAAACGCTGCAACTATTTTTCGCCCGGCGTGTTTTAGCCGATGAGCGGTGCCGATGGCGTCGCTCAACGAAGGCGACAGGCGATCGAGCGGCGACGCTCGACGCAGCGGAAATCGACAACGACATCACCGATCATCAGGAGAAGACCATGAATACGACTCGTCAAACGTCCCATCGCAGTGCGCGTGTGATCATATCGGCGGCGATCGCGGCCGCGACCCT
>JAJYAM010000072.1 GCA_021779535.1 Pseudomonadota bacterium | reverse complement strand
CCCGACCAAGCAGTTGACCAATCAGAGCGACCTCGCGCTCGCGTATTCCCCGGGCGTCGCGGCGGCCTGCGACGCGATCGTCGCGGATCCGCTGAACGCATTCCGTTTCACCGGCCGCGGCAACCTCGTCGGCGTGATCACCAACGGGACGGCGGTGCTCGGACTCGGCGCGATCGGGCCCCTCGCCGCGAAGCCGGTGATGGAAGGCAAGGCGGTCCTGTTCAAGAAGTTCGCCGGGATCGACGTGTTCGACATCGAGATCGATCAACGGGATCCCGGGAAGCTCGTCGAGGCGATCGCGGCGCTCGAGCCGACCTTCGGCGCGATCAACCTGGAGGACATCAAGGCGCCCGAATGCTTCGTGGTGGAGCGGGAGCTGCGGCGGCGCATGAAGATCCCCGTGTTCCACGACGACCAGCACGGCACCGCGATCATCGTCGCGGCGGCGCTGCTGAACGGCTTGCAGATCGTCGGCAAGCGGCTCGACGCGATCAAGCTGGTCGTGAGCGGCGCCGGTGCCGCCGCGCTCTCCTGCGTCGAGCTGCTGATCGATCTCGGCCTGCCGCGCCGCAACGTCTGGTTGAGCGATCTCGCCGGGGTCGTGTACGCGGGGCGGCGCGAGCTCATGGATCCGCAGAAGGAACGGTTCGCCCAGGCGACCGACGCGCGCACGCTCGACGATCTCATCGGCGGCGCGGACGCGTTCCTCGGCCTCTCCGCCGGCGGTGTCCTGAAGCCCGCGATGGTCGCCCGGATGGCCGCGCAGCCGCTGGTCTTCGCGCTCGCGAACCCGACGCCGGAGATACTGCCCGAGGAGGTCCGCGCGGTGCGCGACGACGCGATCATCGCGACCGGACGCAGCGACTACCACAACCAGGTCAACAACGTGCTGTGCTTCCCGTTCATCTTTCGCGGCGCGCTGGATGTCGGGGCGACCGCGATCACGCGGCCGATGGAGATCGCCGCCGTGCACGCGATCGCCGCGCTCGCGCGGCAGGAGCAGAGCGACGTCGTGACCACCGCGTACGGCGAGGTCGGCGAGATCGGGTTCGGTCCGGAGTACCTGATCCCGAAGCCCTTCGATCCGCGCCTGATCGTGAGGATCGCGCCGGCGGTCGCCCGCGCGGCGATGGCCTCGGGGGTCGCGACCCGGCGGATCGAGGACCTCGACGCGTACGCGCAGCGTCTGCAGCAGTTCGTCTATCACAGCGGAACGCTGATGCAGCCGATCTTCACGGCGGCGCGCAAGCTCGACGCGCCGCGCAAGCGCATCGTCTACGCGGAGGGCGAGGACGAGCGCGTGCTGCGGGCGGTGCAGATCGTCGTCGACGAGCGTCTCGCCGTGCCGACGCTGGTCGGCCGTCCCGCGGTGATCGAGCGGAGCATCCAGCGCTACGGACTGCGCCTCCGGCTCGGCGAGGACGTGCGGGTCGTGAACCCGGACAGCGACGTCCGCCATCGCGACTACTGGCAGGCGTATCACCGGCTGACGAGCCGGCGGGGCGTGACCGCGCAGTACGCCAAGCTCGAGATGCGGCGGCGGACGACGCTGATCGGGGCGATGCTGCTGCGGATGGGCGAGGTGGACGGCATGATCTGCGGGACGATCAGCACGACCGCCCGCCACCTGCACTACATCGATCAGGTGATCGGGCCGCGCGCGGGCGTCGGCGTGTACGGCGCGATGAGCGGCCTGATCCTGCCCGGACGGCAGGTGTTCGTCGTCGACACCCACGTGAACGTGGATCCGAGCGCGGACCAGCTCGCGGAGATCGTCGAGCTCGCGGTCGCGCAGCTGCGCACCTTCGGGCTCGAGCCGAAGGTGGCGCTGCTGTCGCACTCGAATTTCGGGAGCAGCGACGCGCCGTCCGCGGTCAAGATGCGCGACACGCTCGAGCGCGTCCATGCGCGGATGCCGGCGCTCGAGGTCGACGGCGAGATGCACGGCGACTGTGCGCTCGACGAGTCGGTGCGCCGCGCGATCCTCGCGGACAGCGCCCTGCAGGGCAGCGCGAACCTGCTCGTGTGCCCGAATCTCGACAGCGCGAACATCGCGTACAATCTGCTGAAGTCCGCGGCCGGGCACAACGTCGCGATCGGGCCGATGCTGCTCGGCTGCGCCCGCGCGGTGCACATCCTCACCGCCGCGGCGACCGTGCGCCGGATCGTGAATTCGACTGCGATCGTCGCGGTCGAGGCGAACCGCGGGCGCGAGAGCGCGGCGGCGACCGCCTGACGGCCGCGCGGAGGGTACGCGGATGGTCGAGATCTACAAGGGTTGGCAGTGCATCGGGTGCGGCAAGATCGATGTCGACCGGCCGTGCCTCGGGATCTGCCAGGATCGGCCGGTGCGCGTCGTGGTCGCCGAGGACTACGAGGCCCTCGCCGAGCGCAACCGCCGACTCGAGTCGATCGTCCGACGGCTCGTCTGGTCGACGCCGCGCGCCGGGAACTGGGAACGATCGTTCAAGGCATTGCAGGCCGAGGCGGTCGCGCTGACGCGCGATTCGGAGCAGGCAACGGACACTCCAGGGGGGAACGCACGTGGCTGACGACAGCGGCAAGGGAAATTGGCGGTTCGAGACGATCGCGGTGCACGGCGGGTACTCGCCGGATCCCACGACCAAGGCGGTCGCGGTCCCGATCTACCAGACGGTCGCCTATGCGTTCGACAGCGCCCAGCACGGCGCGGACCTGTTCGACCTGAAGGTTCCCGGCAACATCTATACCCGGATCATGAATCCGACCCAGGACGTGCTCGAGCAGCGCGTCGCCGCGCTCGAGGGCGGTATCGCCGCGCTCGCGCTCGCGTCGGGGCAGGCGGCGGTGACCTATGCGATCCTCACGATCGCGGAGGCCGGCGACAACCTCGTCGCCTCCAGCGCGCTCTACGGCGGAACGTACAACCTGCTCGCGCACACGCTGCCGCAATACGGCATCCAGACGCGGTTCGCCGACTATCGCCGGCCGGAGACGTTCGACGCGTTGATCGACGATCGGACCAAGGCGGTGTTCGTCGAGTCGCTCGGCAATCCGCAGGGCAACGTGACCGACTTCGCGCTCGTGGCCGACGTCGCGCACCAGCACGGGGTGCCGCTGATCGTCGACAACACCGTGCCGACCCCGTACCTGTGCCGGCCGTTCGAGCACGGCGCGGACATCGTCGTGCATTCGCTGACCAAGTATCTCGGCGGGCACGGCACCAGCCTCGGCGGCGCGATCGTCGATTCCGGGGAGTTCCCGTGGCACAAGCATCCGCAGCGATTCCGGCGGCTGAACGAGCCGGATCCGAGCTATCACGGGATGGTGTACACGCAGGCGCTCGGCGCCGCCGCGTACATCGGGCGCGCGCGGGTCGTGCCGCTGCGCAATACCGGCGCGGCGATCTCGCCGTTCAATGCGTTCCTGATCCTGCAGGGCATCGAGACGCTGCCGCTCAGGATGGACCGGATCAGCGCGAACGCGGTCGCGATCGCGCGCCACCTGCGCTCGCACGACAAGATCGCGTGGGTGAACTACGCGGGTCTCGAGGACCATCCGGATCACGCGCTGGTGAAGAAGTATTTCGGCGGCCGGGCGTCGGGGCTGTTCACCTTCGGCGTGAAGGGTTCCGCGGGCGGCGGCCGCGAGCGCGGCGCGCGCTTTCTGGATGGCCTGCGGCTGTTCACCCGGCTCGTGAACATCGGCGACGTGCGGTCGCTCGCGACCCATCCGGCGTCGACGACGCACCGGCAGCTGTCGCCGGCGGAACTCACGCAGGCCGGCGTGACCGAGGACACGGTGCGTCTGTCGATCGGGATCGAGAACGTCGAGGATCTGATCGCCGACCTCGACCAGGCGCTGGCCGCGGTGTGACCGCGGACGGATCCTCGGCCGGGGCGCCCGCGCCGCGTCCGGTGTTCATCGGCGGTCGCTGGGTCGCGTCGCGCTCGAGCGCGGTTCGCCGCGTCGAGGATCCGACCACGCGGACGACACTCGCGGCGATCGCCGAGTGCGGCGCCGGGGACCTCGCGCTCGCGTGCGCCGCGGCGCGCGACGCGCACGCGCACTGGCGGCGAACACCGTCGGGCGATCGGGCCGCGGCGCTCACTGCTGTCGCGGCCGCGGTGCGTGCGGCGGGCGAGGCGCTCGCGATGGCGCTGACCGCGGAGTCGGGGCGGCCGATCCGCGAGACCCGCGCCGAGGTCGCCGCGGCGGTGCGATCGCTCGACGCGATGGCCTTGCGCATCACGTCCTCGGACGCTCCGTCGGGCAGTGGATCCCCCGGCGGTGTCGTCGCGGTCGCCGGCGGATTCGACCGGCCGATCGGCGCATTCATCGAGACCGCCGGCGCGGCGATCGCGGCGGGCGCGGCGGTGATCTGCAAGCCGCCGGTGGAGGCGCCGCTGTCGAGCCTCGCGCTCGCGGAGGCGTTCGCGGCGCTGCCCGCGGGGCTCGTGAACGTGATCACCGGAGACGCCGCGACCATCGAGGCCCTGGCGGCGAGCGGCGCCGTCGACCGGATCTTCTGCTCGGGCGCGACCGCGGAATGCGAGGCACTGCGGCGGGTCGCGGCCTGCGCGGTCGAGCCGGTGGAGGCGCTCGAGACGATCGCCGGCGTCGTCGACGAGGACGCCGATCTCGAGCGCGCGGCCGCGGCGGCGGCGGACGCGGCGCTCGGCGCCGCGGGGCAGTGCGTGACGCCGCGCGTGCGGCTGTACGTGCACCGGCGGGTCGCGTCCGCGTTCGCGGATCAACTGCACCTGCGCGTCGCATTCCTCGAGGTCGGGGATCCGCGCAAGCCCGACACCGACCTTGGACCGCTGATCTCGCACGCCGCCATGCGCCGCGCCGAGGAGCAGGTCGCGCGGGCGCTGAAGGCGGGCGCGCGGCTCAAGCTCGGCGGCCTGGGCTTCCGGCCCTGGGGTCTCGCGGGACATTTCTTCCAGCCGACGATCCTCACCGACGCGCCGCGCGGCGGCCCCGCCGCGCTCGGCGAGTTCCGAGCCCCCGTGCTGTCGCTGGTGCCGTTCGAGGACGCGCGCGATCTGGCCGAGGAACTCGCGCTGCGGCCGGGTCGCGTGCAACGGCTCGGCGCGATCGAACGCGCGCCGCCGGCGACCCGATGAGCGCGCGCACCGGGTCGCCGGACGTCCGCTACGCGGCGCTCGTGCGCGATGCGCAACGCCGCGGCCTCGCCTGTCGCGGCGGATTCCATCCCGGGTCGGACGATGCGGTGCCCGCGCTCCCGGACGGCGCGCGACCGCGCACGCTGGTGTTGCTCGGCTTCGTCGGCGATCGACAGTGGGACGCGTTCCGCAGCGCGCCCGAGGCCGAGGATGGGTTGCCCGATCCGCTGGATCGCTGGTCGCGCCGGGTGATCGACGAGCTCGGTGAACGGCACCGCGGGGTCGGCGTGTATCCGAATGCGGGGCCGCCGTGGTGGCCCTTTCAGCAGTGGGCGATGCGCGCGGAACGGATCCACGCCTCGCCGCTCGGCGTGCTGATCCACCCGGAATACGGCCTGTGGCACGCGTATCGTGGTGCGCTCGCTTTTCCCGTTCGCCTCGAGTTGCCGCCGGTCGAGCCTCGTCCGAGTCCGTGCGAGGCTTGCGCCGGGAAGCCGTGCCTGCACGCGTGCCCGGTCGGCGCGTTCACCGCCGGCGGTTACGAGGTGGCCGTGTGCGCGAGCCACGTGCGCGGCGCCGCGGGCGTCGAATGTCTCGAACGGGGCTGCGAGGCAAGGCGCCGCTGTCCGGTCGGCGCGGCGTACGCGTACCGGCCGGAGCATGCGGGTTTCCACATGCGCGCGTTCATCGCTCGACGTTGAAGCGCCAGGCGACGTGTCCGGCGGGCGCGCCCGCGCGGTCCCAGGTCCACTCGCGGAAGTCGATCGTCCCCGTCCGGCTCCTCGTGATCAGGGTCGAGCAGCGCGTGCCGTATTCGGCGGAGCGGATGAACGCGCTCGACAGCAGCCGCTCCCACTCGAGGCTCACGCCGGTGCGCGGCAGCTCCTCGTCCGCCGCCGGCTCCTCGTCGCGCAGCAGATCGAGGATGCGCTGCGTGCGCGGCAAGTCCTCGAGCGCGGCCGCGAGGCGCGACTTCGCCTTGCGGACCTTCGGCCACGGCGTGTCGAGCAGGTGGTTCGAAAGGCCGTAGATGCCCGGCGCGAGCGTGCGGCCCGCGGCGGCCGCGCTTTCGTACACGCCGAGCCGATCGCCGTCCGAGAACAGGAGATTGAAGCCGCTGTAGCGCGGGCCGATGCGGTCGAGCGCGCGCAGTTCCTCGTCGACGACTCCCCGGCGGCCGAGCAGGCCGGCGACGAGCTCCCCGCGGCTCGGCGCCGGCGGCGGCTGGAGCGGCGCGCCGCGGAAGTTGGTCAGCGCCGCGAACGCGCCCGCGCGATTCGCGCCGAGCCAGGTGCCGCCGGCGAGCAGATCCCGGCCGGCGAGGATCGCGGGCGCATCGGCCCACCACCGCGCCGCGGCGGTCGGGCGGTGATGGAACTCGTCTCGATTGGCGGCGACGATCCACGGATAGTCTGGATGCACCCGCCAGACCACGAGGATCAAGCACATCTAGGCTTCGCGCGGGGCCGCGGGCGCCGGTATCGGCGCATGATCGAGGTCGGGTCGATGATAGGGATCGACGTGGGTCATCACGTCGAGGACCCGATGTCGCTGCATCACGCGGTGGCGCGCCTCGACCGCGATGTCGTGGCCGGCTTCGACGCTGAGCGCGGCATCCACCTCGATATGGGCATCGACGAAGATCAAGTCGCCCATCTTGCGGGTCCGCATATCGTGGACGCTGCGCACCCCCGGTGTCCCGATCAGCGTATCGCGGATCGCGGCGACCTCGGCGACGTCGGCCGCGCCGTCCATCAGATCGTGCAGCGAACGCCACGCGAATCGCCAACCCATCCGCGCGACCACGAGCCCGACGATCAGCGCGGCGATCGGATCGAGCAAGCGGTAGCCGCGCAGGTTGCCGACGATGCCGATCGCGACCACCAGCGACGAGGCCGCGTCGGATCGCGCGTGCCATGCGTTCGCGGCCAGCAGCCCGGACTTCGCCCACTTCGCGATCGTGAGCAGGTAGCGGAACAGCACCTCCTTCGCGATGAGCGCGGCGCCGGCGACCCAGAGCGCAACCTCGCCGACCTTCGGAATCTGGTCCGGCAGCTCGATCTTGCGCACCGCGCCCCAGAGCATGCCGGCGCCGACCGCGAGCAGCAACGCGCCGAGCGCGAGCGACGCGGCGGTTTCGAACCGCAAGTGGCCATAGGGGTGGTCTTCGTCGGCACCTCGCTGGCTATGGTGGCTCGCGAACAGCACGATGAAGTCGGACAGCAGGTCCGACAACGAATGGATCCCGTCGGCGATCAGGCCTTGCGAGCGCGAGACGAGGCCGATCGCGACCTGCGCGGTCGCGAGTCCGGCGTTCACGGCGACGCTGATCCAGGTGCTGCGCCGGCCCGCACGGGCGCGCAGTGCCGTGAGCACGGGCGAGTCCTCGGTGTCCTCGATGAACGGGGCGCGGAACATAGGCCGACCAATTTACCGCGAAAATCGCGGATCGACACGCGCCGCGGCGGTGCGCAGCCGGGCCGCCGGCGCCGCGGGCGAGGCGCTCGCGCCGGGGGATGGTGCGGCGAACCGCAATCTGATAGAAACGCTCGCCAGATGGGACTGAAAATCATTGGCGCTGGCTTCGGCCGCACCGGCACCTGGTCGACGTATGTCGCGCTGAACCGGCTCGGATTCCCTTGCTATCACATGAAAGAGGTGCTTCTCAACAAAGAGAATGCGTCTCATCTCGGTTTCTGGCGCCGTGTCGCCGACGCGCCGCCCGGGACGCCGCAGGACTGGGAGCGGGTGTTCGCGAAGTACACCGCGACGGTCGACAATCCGGGTTGTTGCGTGTGGCGGGAGCTCCTCGCCGCGTATCCGGACGCGAAGGTGCTGCTGACCTTGCATCCGAAGGGCGCCGAGGCGTGGTACGAGAGCACGATCGAGACGATCTACTTCACCGAGCGGCTCTGGCAGTGGAAGGTGCTCGAATGGTTCACGCCGTTCGGCCGCAGGTTCGGAGCGATGTCGCGGCGCTTGATCTGGCAGCGGACCTTGCACGGCACGATGGCGGATCGCGGCCGCGCGATCGAGCGCTATTGGGCGCATGTCGAGGAAGTCAAAGCGGCGGTGCCGCCGGATCGGCTGTTGGTTTTTCAGGTCACCGAGGGCTGGGCGCCGCTGTGCGCGTTCCTCGGGGTTCCCGTGCCGGACGAACCGTTTCCGAACGTCAACGATCGGGTCTCGGTGCAGAAGACGATCCAGGGCGTGATGCGGGGCGGTTACGTGATGCTCGCGGCGAGCGCCGCCGCGATCGCGACGCTGCTGCTCGCCGGCTATGTCTGGCTCCGCTGATCCTCGGGATCCGCGCGGCGACTCCGGCGGACCGGGCGAGATCGCGATCGAGGCCCGCTCGCTGCACAAGCGGTACGGCGCCGTGCATGCGCTCCGGGGCATCGACCTCGTCGTGCGCCGGGGCGAGATGTTCGCGTTGCTCGGACCGAACGGTGCGGGCAAGACGACTCTGTTCTCGATCCTCGCGACGCTGCTCCGGCCGAGCGAGGGCGAGGCGCGCGTGCTCGGGCACGACACGGTGCGCGAGCGCGCCAGAGTGCGCGAGCGGATCGGCATCGTGTTCCAGGAGCCGGCGCTCGAGGGCAAGCTCTCGGTACGCGACAATCTGTACCTGATGGGCCTGTTCTACCGGCTCTCGTCGCGCGCGGCGAAGGCACGGAGCGAGGAGTTGCTGCACACGCTCGGGCTGGAGGAGGTCGCCGAGCGCGAGGCGCAGAAACTCTCCGGCGGCCAGAAGCGGCGCGTGGAGCTCGCGCGCGCGCTGGTCGCGAGCCCGGACCTGCTGTTCCTCGACGAGGCGACGCTCGGCCTCGACGTCGATGCGCGCCGCCAGTTCTGGGGCGAGGCGCGCCGCTACAGCCAGCGGGGTGGGACCGTGTTCCTGACCACGCATTACATGGACGAGGCGGAGCCCGCCGACCGGATCGCCTTGATCGATCACGGGCGGATCCTCGCGCTCGACACGCCCCAGGCGTTGAAGAATCGCATCGGCGGCGGCGTGCTGCTGCTCGCGACCGCCGACGACGCGCGGGCCGCCGCGTGGTTGCGCGAGCGCGGGTTCGAGCCCGAGGTCGGTGCGCGCGGGGTCCTGCTGGTCGTTCCGGAGCCTGCGGCGGTGCTGCCGGAGGTGCTCGCGCAGCTTCCCGTCCGCACCCACCGCGCCGAGATCCACGAACCGAGCCTCGAGGACGTGTTCTTGAAGCTCACCGGGCGCGCGCTCGAGGACGGTCAGGCGGCGCCCCGGGCGCGCGGGCCAAGCGGCCCGGGGGCGGCGCAATGAGAGGCCTGATCGCGGTGATCCTGCTCGACCTCAAGCGGCTGTGGGTCGACCGGGTGCGGCTCGCGACCAGCTTGATCCAGCCGCTCCTGTACCTGTTCGTGCTGGGGTCGGGGCTCGGCGCGAGCTCGGTGATGGGCGGGCGAGGGTACCTGCATTACATATTCCCGGGCGTGCTCGGGCTGTCGCTGCTGTTCTCCTCGGTGTTCGCGGCGATGCTGATCGTGTTCGATCGGCAAATCGGGTTCCTGAAGGCGGTGCTGGTCGCGCCGGTGCCCCGGGTGTCGATCGCACTTGGAAAAGTGCTGTCGGGCGCGCTGCAGGCGCTCGTGCCGGCGACGGTGCTGCTGCTGCTGGTCCCGGTGCTCGGCCTCGGGCTCTCGCCGCTGCGGTTCGTCGAACTGATCGCCTCGATGTGGCTCGCGGCCCTGACCTTCTCCGCGCTCGGCGTCGCGACCGCGGCGCGGTTTCGTTCGACCACGGTGTTTCCGATCATCGGCAACGCGGTGCTGCTGCCGCTCTTCTTCTTGTCGGGGGCGCTCTATCCGCTCGACCGGGCGCCGGCCTGGCTGCGAGCGCTCGCGCACGCCGATCCGGTCGCCTACGCGGTCGATCTGATGCGTGGCGCGGTGATCGGTCGTTATGCGTACCCGCCGGCGCTCTCCGTCGGGGTGCTGACCGGGTTCGTCGTCGTACTGACCTGGCTCGCGACGCGGGTGTTCGCCGCGGGCGAAAACCTGTAATGAGGGGTGCACGTACCGGGGACGCAACCGCGGTCGTGGGCAATTGATCTATCGGCACATCGGTGCGACCATCGAGCGATCTGCCGGCCGGGGATTGCGTGTCGGCCAATCAAGAATCAGAGGGGAGCCAAGCTCATGAACACTTCGTCCCGTGATCTCAGTGTGGAGGCCCGGCCCGGCCGGCGGCGACACCGGCTCGCGATCGCGACGGCGTGGGCGCTCGCCGCGGTGCTGCTCTCGGCGAGCGCGGGTGCGAGTGCCGCGGCCGCAAGCACGGGCTACCGGATCGCGCACAATACGCCGGGTTTCATCGCGCACGCGAAGGACACCGGGGCGCTCGCTCCCTCGCAGACGATCGCCGTGACGGTCTGGTTGCGGCTCCGGAACACGGCGCAGCTCGACCAGCTCGCGAAACAGCAACGCACGCGAGGGACCGCCGAATACCATCGGTGGATCACCCAGGCGGCGTTCGACGCGACCTACGCGCCGATCGCACGAGACGTCGCGTCGTTCGAGCATTATGCGACCGCTCACGGACTCAACGTGCTGTATGTCGCGGCCGACAATTCGTACGTGAAGGTCTCCGGGACGGTCGCCGCGATCGAGCGGGCATTCAAGACCCAGATCGACACCTTCACGTTCGATGGCCGGTCCTATTACTCCAATCGAGGCGACCCGGTCATCGCCGACGCGGTGGGTGCGCACGTCGAAGCGATCGGCGGTCTCGATGACTATGGATTCAGCCCGGACCTTGCCTATCCGACCGCGACCGAGGCGCCGGCGGCACAGCCGATCGCGGTGGGCTCGCGATCGAACGGGGTGTTCTTCGAAAGCCAGTGCTTCCGCGGCGTCCAGACGCAGACTTTCACCGATTCCAATGCGAAGGCGACCTACCAGGGCAATCGTTACGGCGCGGACATCACGAACAAGACCCTCGGGAGCCTGCCGCCGTGCGGTTACCAGCCGAGCGAGCTGCAGACCGCGTACGGCATGAACCCGTTGTACGCGGCTGGTTGGGACGGCAGCGGCGAGACCATCGTGATCACCGATGCGTTCGGGAGCCCGACCATCCGGAGCGATGCGAACCTGTTTTCCGAGATCTACGGATTGCCGTCCCTCACGGCGGCCAATTTCCAGGTCGTGAATGCGCCCGGCACGTTGAATTTCCCCGGGAACCGGTACTTCGGTTCGCCGGCGGGCTGGGCCGACGAGATCACGCTCGACGTCGAGTGGGCGCATGCGATGGCACCGGGCGCGAAGATCGTGCTGGTGATCGCGCCGAACAGCGGCGCCGACATCGACGAGGCGGTGAACTTCGCGGTCGTGCATCACTATGGCAACACGATCTCGAACAGCTGGTCGGAAGTCGAGGGACTCGGCAATCCGGCGCGACTCAATCGTGACAATCGGATCCTCGAGGAAGCGGCGGTGCAGGGCATCGACGTGAATTTCTCGAGCGGGGACAGCGGCGATTTCGCGGCGGCGTTCGGATTCAAGACCGTGGGTTTCCCGGGGAGCTCGCCGTACGCGACCGCGGTCGGCGGGACGAGCCTCGCGCTGAACGCGGACGATACGATCGCGTTTCAGACCGGCTGGGGAAACAATCTCACGCGCATCGCCGACAAGGTATTGCTCGGGAGTCCTCCGGACGATCCGCCGCTGCCGCTCGGCTTTCAATTCGGCGCCGGCGGCGGGCCGAGCTTGACCTTTGCGAAGCCGGATTGGCAATCGGCACTGCCCGG
>JAJYAM010000071.1 GCA_021779535.1 Pseudomonadota bacterium | reverse complement strand
ACACTCGTTCGGCACAAGCCTGCGGCTGAGGTCAGTTCATCGGACCGTCCAGTTCCTCGGCGCGCAGCCTCGCCGGTCGAGTCGACAAGGCGTCCCAGTACCGCACGAACGCGGGGCGCTTCTCGATCATGCCGAAGCGCATGCCGAAGTTGAGTTGCGATGCGACGTAGACGTCCGCGGCGCTGAAGCGACCATCGACGAGATAGGGGCGGTCGCGTACCGCCTCGTCCAATACGTCCAGCACCCGGTCGAACGAGCCGTAGCCGACCATCGCCTGACGTTCGGCGGGCACTGCGACGCCGAGCGCCTGGTTCGTCCAGGCGGCTTCCAGCGGGCCGGCGGCGAAGAACAGCCAGCGATAATAGGGCCCACGCGCCCGGCTGCCGGGCGGCGGTGCGAGGCCGGCGGGTGGGAATGCATCGGCGAGGTAGGCGCAGATTGCCGCGCATTCGGTCACGACCGTATCACCATGCCGCAGTGCCGGCACCTTCCCCATCGGATTGACCGCGAGGTACGCGTCCGACTTCATCGTGGAGCCGTATTCGAGGATCTCCGTCGCGTACGGCCTGCCGATTTCCTCGAGCATCCAACGCACGATGCGCCCGCGGGACCGCGGATTGGTATAAAACGTCAGGGACGATTCGCTCATGTGGGCTCCCATTCGTTCAGGTTGTCAGGAATCGGATGGCGCTCCGCACGCTGAGCCAGCGGCAGGATTCGTTCGCGATGTAAGGCGGCGAACGTTTGGATAGAGTACCCATTGCGACGGGTTTTGGCGATATGGATCGCGCAGCCGCAGGCGCAGATCCACGGATCACGAACCGCAGAAATGGAGAGAATCGATGAGGCAACATCCGGTCGGCGTCATTCGTTCAGCGGCTCGTGCGTTGCTTTTCATTGTCGCTGCCGGGATATGGCCGCCCCTCGTGGCGCTCGCGGCGGCCACCGTCACGCCGCAGGCGCTGCTGAGCAAACTCGAGTGGCGCAGCATCGGGCCGTATATCGGCGGCCGTGTCGTCGCCGTGGACGGGGTGCCGAGTCAGCCGAATTTGTTCTACATGGGAGCGGTCGACGGCGGGGTGTGGAAAAGCACCAATTACGGGATCAGCTGGGAGAACATCAGCGACGGGTGGCCGAGTGCCAGTGACAGCATTGGCGCGATCGCGGTGGCGCCCTCCGATCCGAAGATCATCTACGTCGGCACCGGTGAGAGCGACATCCGCAACGACATGATCACCGGTGACGGCGTTTACAAGACGGTCGACGCCGGTAAAACCTGGACCTACGCCGGGCTGCGCGACACCCACACGACGATGGGTCTCGTCATCGACCCGAACGACCCCGATGTCGTCTATGCAGCCTCGATGGGGCACGTGTTCGTACCGGACCCGCATCGCGGCGTGTTCAAGACCACCGACGGCGGCAAGACATGGAAAAAAGTGCTCTTCATCGACGACAAGACCGGGGTGGTCGATCTCGTGATGGATCCGAAAGATCCTCAGGTGCTCTATGCGGCTGCGTGGCAGGCGTATCGGACGCCGTGGAAACTTTCCAGTGGCGGTCCCGGGAGCGGCATCTACAAGACGACCGATGGCGGCGCGCACTGGACCAACATCACCGATCATGCGGGATTGCCCAAGCGCGTAACGCTCGGCAAGATCGGTATCGCCGTCGCTGCGAGCGACCCGAACGTGGTCTATGCCTTGATCGAGGCCAAGGGCAAGGCGGGTGGCGTATTCCGTTCGGACAACGGCGGTAAGAGCTGGCGGCAGGTCAACGCCAACTGGAAGCTGCGCCAGCGCCCGTTCTATTTCATGGCGATCTTCGCTGATCCCACCGATCCGGATACGGTGTACGTCCCGACGGACGATTCGATGTTCGTCTCCGACGATGGTGGCGTCCGCTTCACGATGATACACACGCCGTTCGACGCCGATAACCACACGGTGTGGATAAACCCGAACAATCCAAGAATTCTGCTGGAAGGCAATGATGGCGGCGCGACCGTATCAACCGACGGCGGCAGGACGTGGAGCACGGAGCACAACCAGCCGACGGGTCAGTTCTATCACGTGAATTTGGATCACCAGTTCCCGTTCCACGTCTATGGTGCGCAACAAGACGAAGGGGCATGGGAAGGGCCCAGCGCTGGCGCGAACCAGGCGATCGCATTGGCGGATTGGCATCAGGTGGGGAGTGGCGAAGCCACCGTTGTCGTTCCACAGCCCGACAACCCCAGCATCGTGTACGGCAGCGAATATTACAGCTTGTTTTGGAAGAACGATTGGAGGAGCCATCAAGCCCAGGATGTCAGCCCGTGGCCCGATTTCCTGGACGGCAGATCGTCCGCGGCGCAAAAGTACCGTTTCGGTTGGACCCATCCGATCCTGTTTTCGCCGACCGATCACCACGACTTGTTGGTCGGTTCGCAATACGTGATGCAAAGCGAGGATTACGGCAAGACTTGGAGGGTCATCAGCCCCGATCTCACTCGCAACGATCCTCGCACCGAAGGCCCCACCGGTGGGCCGGTGGATCGCGACCAGACCGGCGGCGAGATCTATCCGATCGTGTCGGCACTCGCGGTGTCACCGCTCGACGGCAACGTGATCTGGGCCGGTTCCAGCGACGGCTTGGTGCACGTGACCACCGACGGTGGTGTCCGTTGGCGGGCGGTGCGTCCGGCAGCCCTACCGAAATGGGCGGACATCACCTCTATTGAACCTTCGCATGAAGTCAGGGGCGCCGCGTACCTCACGGCGAGCCGCTACATGTGGGACGATTTCAAGCCGTACGTGTTCGAGACCACCGATTATGGGCGTACCTGGCGGACGATCACCCGGGGTTTGCCGCGCGATCAGTACGTCTTTGCGGTGCGCCAGGATCCTGCAGACGCGAAGCTCTTGTTCCTGGGGACCAGGAACACCGTATACGTCAGCTTCGATGCCGGTCGGAACTGGGAGCCGCTGACGCTCAATTTGCCGCACGCGCAGGTGCGTGACCTGGCGATCGACTCCCGCGAGGGGGAACTCGTGGCGGCCACGCACGGGCGTTCGTTCTGGATACTGGACAACCTGACATTGCTCGAGCAAATCAGCAAGCGACCGGATCGGTCCGGCGGTTCCGCGCAGTTGTTTGCGCCTCAACGGGCATGGCTCAGTCATGTCTATGGCTCGAGCAGCGGCCTCGACAGCTCGGGCGCGACCAGTTCGATCGCAATGAACACCTCGGGTGAAAACCCGCCGTTTGGTGCCACGGTTTTCTTCCGCATCCCAAGCACCTATGCCGGCAAGACACCGGTCAAGCTTACGTTTTCCACGACCGACGGCACCGTCATCCGAAGCTTCAACCTGCATCTGTCGACCGCGGCCGATCGTGAAGCCGAAAAAGCCTTCGACGCGAAAGTAGACGACGACGACGTCACCACGGAGGTCTCGCAAATCCAGCAGACGGCCGAGCTCGAGCGCGAGCTCACCGCGATCGAGCCGGGCATGAACCGCTTCCAGTGGGACCTGCGGTATCCCGACGCCACCGATGTCGAAGGCTTCGTCGGCACCGTGCCGGCCGACACCGTCTTGTCAGAGTCGGTGGCGGGGCCGCCGGTCGTTCCCGGGACCTATCGGGTGACGCTGGATTACGGCGGCGTCAAAACGCAACGTGAGTTCTCGGTTGCGCTCGATCCGCGTATCAAGGCCTCCCAGGCCGATCTGGTGGCGCGCTTCACGTTGCAGATGAAGATCCTCGACACGCTCGATGGCCTGGACAGGACGATCGATCAGGCGATCGATGCGCGCGGCCGGATCGACGCGTTGCGCGTCGGTCATCGGATTGGTCGGCAGCAGGCGCGCGCGACGATCGCGAGGTTGAACCGTGCGATCGACGCCGTGGTGAATTTGAGATTGCACGGGGCCGAGGATGACGCGATGCAGGCGCCCCGCCTGCATTCCAACTTGGGATTCCTGCTGTCGGACGTCGATTTCGCGTACGCGCGGCCGACCCGTGCGCAGCACGCGGTCTTTCGGCAGTTCAAGGCGCAGGCCAGGGCCGGGGAACGGCAACTGCGCGTCGCGATAGCGTTGGCTGCACGCCGGATGTGACCGCGGGCGCATCTGGAAACCCGTCGAGAGTCGAGTCGATCCGATCGCCAAACGGGGCTGTGATGCAGCACCGCTCGACGATCGGATCCGTGAGCCTCAGCTTTGCCGCGCGCGACGTCGACGTTCGAGCATCAGGCAACCGAAGAGTCCCGCTCCGAACAGGGCGAGCGTGCCGGGTTCTGGCACCGCCTGGACGACACTGGTGTCGAAGCTGTAGAACGGGTCCAACCCGCCGTTCACCCCGAGCGTGTCGCTAACGGTCAGCGAATAAGAGCGGATCGGATCCGGGCCGCCGGTGAGCGTGGTCCCCGTGCTGCCGCTGCCCAGGGTCAGCGTGCCGATGAGATTGCTCGAACCGCAGTTCGTCGCGGGATTCCCCGGATTGCTCGGATTGCTCGGATTGCAGAAATAGCTCTCGCTGGTATCCCACCAGGCGGAGGTGGACAACGCGCCGCCGTTGACCGTGCCGCCATACTGCAGCAGAAAACCGTTCGCGCCGATGACCTGGTTGAACCCGGGGGCACTGACCGCGATCAGCAGGGGGTTGCTCGAACATTCGGTCGAAGTAGGCACGCACGTCGCGGCGAAACCGCCCAAGTCGATGCCGGCGGTGGTGTTGAGCGTGGGCGAATAGCTGATCGCGGTGATGCCGACCAACCACCCATTCAGATTCACGTTTTGATACATCGCAGTGGACGGTGACCCCACGGTGGGGGTGGTGCCCGTGATCAGGGCGGTGACCGAGCCGCTTTGCAGGAACACCTCGACGGGACCGGTTCCGATGGGACTGGCAAAAGCCATGCTGGCGGTCATCGCGCTGGCGAGGATCGTGCCAAATCCGACGGTGGCAAAGCGGCTGAACATAGTAAGGTCCTCGGTCTTGATTGGCGCTGGGGTTGAGTTATGCAAAAAGAGCGCCATCCGAAAAGATTGAATGATTATCAATAACTTAAGCAAAGTTACCCTCGGCATCCCGCGGGGAGTTGTAAAGAATACCGACGGTCGCTCACGGCCATCACAGTCTTTACAGGGTCTCTTATCGTCGATCACCGGCCATTGCGCCCGCTTCGGTCGCATTGGACGCACGCGCGAGCCGCGGCGTAGCATGCCGCGGACCACAACAAGGCCATGCCGTCGCCGATGACCAACGCCGCAGCCCACGTGCCGCCCGAGGCGGCACTGGATGAGAACGCCTGGGAGGATCTCCTAAGCTTCATCGAGGAGCACCGGGTCATTCCGATCGTCGGGCCGGAGTTGCTGACCGTCGCAGACGGTGATCGGCCACGGTTGCTCTATGACGTGCTCGCCGAGCGCTTGGCGGCGCGCCTGAATGTCGATCCGCGCGAGCTTCCCGAGCGCTACTCGCTGAACGACGTGGTGTGCCTGTTTCTCACTCATCGGGGGCGGCGCGAAGAGGCCTACGTCCGGTTGCGCGGGGTGCTGAAGGATCTCGATGTCGAACCGCCCGCGGCGCTGCGGCAGCTTGCGGCCATCACCGACTTCGATCTGTTCGTCTCCACCACGTTCGATTCGCTGCTCGAAACCGCGATCAATCGGGTCCGCTTCGACGGGGCGCAATCGACGGAGTCGATCTCCTACTCGCCCAATCGCGTCACGGACCTGCCGGCCGAGCGCGAGCGGCTCACCCGGCCGACGGTGTATCACCTCTTCGGCAAGATCTCGGCCTCACCGACCTACGTCGTCTCGGACGAGGACCTGCTCGAGTATCTGTGCGCGCTGCAGAACGAGCATCTGGTGCCCGAGCGGCTCTTCTACGAGCTCGAGCACAATCACCTGCTCGTGATCGGCGGCTCCCTCAGCAACTGGGTCGCGCGGCTCTTCCTGCGCATGGCCAAGCGCCAACGGCTGTCTGCTCCGCGCGACGTCGGCGAGGTACTGGCCGATGACCTGATCGGCGAGGAGCCGCGGTTGGTGAGCTTTCTGCAGCAGGTGAGCGTTCATACGCGCATCTACCGTGGCGCGGAACGCTTCGTCGCGGAGCTCCACGACCGCTGGCAGGCACGGCGCAAGCCCGCGGTCGCCACCACGGATCCGACCCGCTTCCTGCCCCCGGCGCGCGAGATGCCGGAAAACGCGGTGTTCATCAGCTACGCGCGCGAAGACCTGCCGGCGGTGAAGCAGATCAAGGCAGGACTCGATGCCGCCGGCGTTACCACCTGGTTCGATCTCGAGCGCCTGGAAAGCGGCGATGACTACGACCTCAAAGTTCAACGCAATATCGCCCGCTGCTCGTACTTCATTGCGGTGATCTCGAAGAACACCGAGCGGCGCCTCGAGGCGTATTTCCGTCGTGAGTGGAGCTATGCGCTCGATCGCACGCGCAACATGGCCGATGGCGCGCTCTTCATCCTGCCGGTGACCGTCGACTCCACGAACCCCGTCGGAGCGCTCGTTCCCGAGCGCTTCCGGGCGCTGCACTTCACGCAGCTCGAGGGCGGCGAGGTCACCCCCGAGTTCGCCCGCCGACTGGTGGAGCTCTCGCGAGCTGGCCGCGCGTGAGTACCGTCCCCGAGTCTGCGGACGCAGCGGCCGGCTCGGACTCGCAGGCGCTCGTCGACGCGCACAACCCCTATCTCGGCCTCGTCTCCTTTACGGAGGAGACGCGCGAGTACTTCTTCGGACGCGACGAGGAGGTGGCCGAACTCGCCCGGCGCGTGCAACGCAAGCTCCTCACGGTGCTCTTTGGCAAGTCGGGGCTCGGCAAGACCTCGATCCTGCGCGCCGGCCTGCTCCCGAAACTGCGCCAGCATGGCTACTGTCCGGTGTACGTGCGCATCGCCTATGGCCGCGAGAGCCCCGCGCCCGCCGAGCAGATCAAGGCCGCGATCCAGCGTGCCGCGAGCGTCTCGGGCGAGTGGACGCACGCGGGGGTCGCCGCCGCCGGGGAGACGCTCTGGGAGTTCCTGCACCACCGCGACGACGTGCTGCGCGATGCCGCGGGCGCTCCGCTGCTCCCACTGCTCATCTTCGATCAGTTCGAGGAGATCTTCACCCTCGCGCAAAGCGACGATTTCGGTCGTGCGCGCGCGGCGAACTTCATCGAGGAACTCGGCGACCTGGTCGAGAACCGCCCGCCGAAGGCATTCGAGGCGCGGCTCGATGAGGACGACAGCGCGGCCGAGCGCTTCGACTTCGCTCGCAGCGATTACCGGGTGCTGATCGCGCTGCGCGAAGACTATCTCGCGTCTCTCGAGAGCCTGCGGCCGGCGATGCCCAGCTTGCTGCAGAACCGCGTGCGCCTGGCGCCGATGACGACCACGCAGGCGCTCGAGGCGGTGCGACGACCCGGCGGCCATCTGGTCTCCGAGCAAAGCGCGGAGGCCATCGTGCGCTTCGTCGCCGGCGGCTCGGGGCGCGCCGACGCGGCAGTCGAGCCCTCGCTCCTTTCCCTGATCTGCCGCGAGCTGAACGACGCGCGCATGGCGCAGGGGCGGGACGAGATCTCGCTCGATCTCCTCGCCGGTTCGCACGAGAGCATCCTCGTCAACTTCTACGAGCGCTCGCTCGCCGATCAGCCGGCGGGAGTCCGGCGGGTCATCGAGGATGAGCTGCTGACGGATTCGGGCTTTCGCGAGAACGTGGCCGAGGAGCGGTTGTTGAAGCGATTCCAGGCGGCCGGTGCCGCCCCGGGAGCGCTCGCGGCGCTGGTCAACCGTCGGCTGCTGCGCATCGAGGAGCGGCTGGATGTGCGCCGGGTCGAGCTCACGCACGACGTGCTCTGCGGTGTCGTCAAGGCGAGCCGCGACCAGCGCCAGGAGCGCGAGGCGCGCGAGGCGGCCGAGCGCGTGCTCGAGGAGCAGCGGACCCGCGAGCGCGCCGCGCGCCATGCGCTGAGACGCGCGCGGGCCGTTGCGATTGGCTGCATCCTGCTCGCGACGCTCGCGCTCGCAGCCGCCGGTTACGCGTACGTGAACGCCGAGCGGGCGCGACGCGCGGAGCGCCTGGCGCAACAGAATCGGGCACTCGCCGAGCAGGCGCGCAATCATGCCGAGCACCTGCTCGGCTATCTCGCGGACGATTTCGAGCGTCAGTTGGAGAGCTTCGGGCAGTTGAAGGTCATCGCCGAGTTCACGCAGCGTCAGATCGACTACTTTCATGCGCTTCCGCCGGGGCTGCGAAGCCCCGAGACCCTCCGCTACGGCGCCCTGGCGCTGATCGATCACGCTGAAACGTTGCGCGAGCTCGGAGATTACGACACGGGCATCCGAAATTTGCGTGAGGCCATGCGCCTGCTGTCGCAGTTGCGCCGTGGCGGTCACCGCTCGCTGGCGACCGAGATCGCGCTCGGGCGCGCCGACACCGCGCGCTGCCTGATCGTCACCGTGCGTGATCCGACACGCGGCCTCGCGGCGTGCCACCAGGCCATCGCGCGTCTTCGGCCGCTTGCCGAGCGGCCCGGAGCCTCGGTGGCGGCCCGCCAGGCATACCTCGAGGCGCTCACCGGACTGGGCTGGGCGGAGCAGAACTTCGACGTCGACTATCAGGGGGCCGAGCGGACCACGGGTGAGGCGATGCGGATCGCCGCCGCCTTGGGGGCCGAGAGCTTGAGGCGGCTGCAGATCAGCGCCGATTACGCCTTCGCGGGCGCTTGGCGGGTGAACGCGCTCGTCAACCTCGACCGCAACCAGGAAGCGTTGCGGGTCGGCAAGCAAGTCCTGGCGGTGACCGATGGAGTGCTCGCGCAGCGCCCCTGGTACCGATTGACCCTGGATGCGAAGGAAATCACGGAGAGTACCCTGGCCCAAGCCGCTGGAGACGAGCTCGATCCGCGGGCAGGGGAGCGATTCGGGCGGGCGGAGCTGCAAGCGGCGCTGGCCATTCTGCGGCTCGATCCCAAGAACGTGGACATGCGCAACAACCTCGGGCTGGCGATCACGGACGTGTGCGTGCCGCTCTGGGCCCATGGACGGCTGCGCGAGGCCCTTGGCTGGTGCCAACAGGCGCTCGACGCCTGGGTGGGGGTGTCGAAGCGCTTGAGTGGCGGCTTCGTGGTTCAGGTCCGCTACGTGGCCGCCCGCACGGCCCGCTGGCAGGCGGTCGCCGGTGACCTCGCCGGTGCCTTGCGCACGGGCGCGACCGCCAATCGCCTGTCCGCATCCTGGTCCCCGCATAAGCCGCCGACGGACGGCGGTTGGTTCGCCATCTCACTCGATGAACAAGCGGTGGCGGCCGAGGTGTCCTACGAGCGTGGCGACTTCGCCGCCGCGAGTCACGTGGCGCAGGCCGCCATCCAGCGTCTGATGGGCGCCAAGGTGGATAGCGCCGGTACCCTCGCGCGAGCGCATTTGCTCTACGCCTTCTCGCGGGTCTATGGTCGCGCCGAGTACCAGCTCGGCCACTTCGCCGCCGCGGCCGGCGCCGCGCGCCTCGCGCTCGATCAGGCCAAGATCGTCGCCCCGTTCGCCTCCTCGGTGCTTGCGAGCAAGCGTGATCGGGCGCGCATCTCGACGTTGCTTGCGATGGCGCTCGCCCGGCAGGGCAAGCGCTTGCAGGCCGCGCAAGTCATCGGACCGGTCTTGACCTTCGAGGAAGGCCTCCTGCGGCGCAATCATGGCGACGTCTGGGTGCCTTACGATCTCGCGCGCGCACTCTACGCCCGGTCCCTGTGCGACCCGCTCGGGCGCGCGCGTCTGCGCGCGCGCGCGGCGACGTTGCTCGGCCAACTGCCGCCGGCGCTCAAGGCCCTGCACGACGTAAGGCGGTTGCGGCAATCGGTCGCCGGCGGGTCCGCCCCGACCGCCCGAGCATTCGCTCGCCCGGGCGTATCCGGAGAATCCCGCGCGCAGTGAGTCGAACGTCGCTTCCGCGGCAGGCGATCAGGCCCTGCCCGGCTCGTGCTCGCGATGGTAGCGGTGGATGGTCCACAGGTAACTCTCCATCAACGAGTCCTTGCCCAGTCTGGCGAGGACCTGCCGGCGGCGCGCCGCGCTCGACGTCTTGGCGAGCTTCGTGCGGGCTCGCGAGAAGTGATCGAGTTGATGGCGGTACTGCCACAGCAGTTCTCGCGTGGCCATCTTGTTCTGGTGCAGCTCCCAGACTCCAAGCACGAGCGCCGGCAGACCCATCACGAACGTCAGCGTGTTCGCGAGAGGAATGCCGAGTATCGGATGCAGTCGATTCGCGGAATTGCCGAGCAGGATGAGGCTCGTGATCACGAGCAGGATGATCGCGAACAAGAACCGCTTGAGCCACCGTGTCCGCCGTCCGCTGCGCTCCAGGCGCTCGACCTTGCGGGCGAAATACCGGCGCTGGCTCTCGATCCAGGCGGCCTCGACACCATCGAGGCACGGTTCGTGCGCGGCGACGACGGGGCCGTCGATCGGCCGTCCGAGTCCGACCAGCACGTGCGCGATCCAGCTGAAGCCGTGAAATCGGTTGATCCCGGACAGGGAAATGATTTCATCGGCATCGACGAGGTGATCCGCGCCGGCCACCGCCAGGTAGAACTTCGCCCGCAATGTCTCGGCGAGCGCGCGATACATCAGGTGTTTGCCGAACCAATGACGTCCATTGAGGAGCAAGTACAGTCCGAAGCCCGACAGCAGGACGACGAGGTACGCCAGCAGCAGCATCCGGGTCGCGTCGAACTTGTCGTATGCGAGATAGCTGAGCCCCATCAGGAATGTCGTCGCGGTGAAAAACACGAACAGACGATCGGACCGCGTCTGAAAGTGCATCGCGAGCGCATCGGCCTTGCCGTACTGCGCATCGATGTGCTCGAGCCAGGAACGCGCCGCGCCCGGCAACGGCACGTCGTTCGACAGCGAGTGCATCAGCGAGTCGGCGGGTGCGCGCGCGCCCCGGCTTGCGATCAGCCGATACTCGTGGTTGTAGGCGTTGAGCTCGGTGAGCTGCTCGTGCAGCGGCTTGGGCATCGCAGCCCAACGCTGCAACACGTCGTCACCGAGTCCCGACAGGTAACAGGGCATGACCGGATTCGCGCTGGACGAGCCACCGCGGCGCGCCGCCGGAATCCAATAGACGAGCCGGGAATCCGGATCCTGCTCGGCCGGCGCATCGCTGAACAGGATCGGGCGGTCCTGCGGCCTGTCGTCCGACCGCAGACCGAGGTATCGGAGCACCGTGTCGGCGGTGCCGCCGGGCGCCATGGAGGGCTCGCCATCCCAGACGGCGAGCAGCAGATGGCAGGTTCTGATCAGCGTTCGGGTGAGGTTCAGATAATGCGCCTCGCGACGCTCGCCCTCGCCGACCTTGCCCGCGGCCGCGGGCTCCGCTGGCAATGAAAGCTCCGTACGGCGGACATTCGGCCGCGCGAGCACCGCCTCGAGCTCGCGCAGCTCTTCGTCCTCGAAATCCGCCGCGTAGTGCCGCAGCGGCAGCGGCAGCACCGCGTCGACGCCGAGACCCAGATCGAGAGCCGATCGCGCCACCAGGAGATCGGCGCCGCTGGCCATGCCGGCCATCAGCCGGATCTCGGTATCCGGCAGAGCCGCACGGACTTGCTGCAGGAATTCGGTGACCGCCGCATGCAGCCGCGGCCCGTCCCGTGGATCGAGATCCCGGTGTCCGGATACGCCGATGATGAAGGGTGCGTCGCTTGCGGACGTATCGACCGCGAGTTCGGCGGCCGAATTCGCGGGCATCAGCCCTTGCGCAATCGAGACCGGTGAAGTCGTCCGTGCCATTCCCAGAGGTGCTCTTGCGGAAATGCGGCGTTCCGCGAATGAACCGTGTTGAGATCGACGTGCGATTGTCTACGACTCGTCGGTGACTGGCAACGTCGTCCGCACCCCGTGTCGCGGGTTCGTGGTGAACCGCTCTCCAGCGCGCCGAACGCTCGGTTCATGAGGAACCGACCGATGCGATTGGCGATAGGCGG
>JAJYAM010000070.1 GCA_021779535.1 Pseudomonadota bacterium | reverse complement strand
ACCGCGAGCGGCAGATCGTCGACCGGCGGGATCGGCCCCCGCAACGGGAACGCCCTGGGCGCCCGGGCGGCCGCCGGCGCAGCGGCCGTTGCCGCAGCAGGTGCCGCGCCGGCGGCCGGCGCGGCCGTCGGTGCGGCCGTCGGTGCGGCAGGCGGTGCGGACGCGGTCAGGCGTGCAAACGCGGCCTTGAACTGCGGCATCCAGTTGCGCTCGACACCGAAACCGTGACCGACCTTCGGCAGCCGCACCATCTCGGCGCCGGGCACCTGCGCGATGAAGCGCCGGGTCGGCGCGATCGGGCAGACCTGATCGATCTCGCCTTGCAGCGAGATCCAGCGCCCCGCAAGGCTCTTCGCGGGCAGGAAATTCACGCCCCGGAGGACACCGTGCCGATCGCGGCGGGGAGCCGCGTGGATACCGGAGCCGGTGCAGACCGGCTTCGTGAGGTCGAGGTCCGGGCAGAACCCGATGCTCAGCGCGCCCTTGAACAGGCCGTCCGGCGACTCGACCAAGGTCGCATAGACGAGCGTCGCGCCGGAGGAGTAGCCGACCAGTGTCGGCTGTAGATAGCGGGGCACGCCGAGCTTCGCCTGCACGTAGTGGCTCAGGTTCTCGAAATCCACCGCGGGCGACACGCAGCGCTCCCGCGCCCCGCGCAGGGCTTTCAGGTAATGGCGCACGTCGATGCCGACGACGATCGCGTGCTGCTGCGTGAGCGCGCGTGCCATGGACACGACGCCGAGATTCCAGCCGCCGTCGCCGGAGACGAACATCACGAATTCACGCGCCGCACCGGCGCTCGGGTAGACGGTGAGGGCGCCGAAGCGCTCGAACCGCAGCACCCGCACCGGTGCGGCCGCGGCGAACGCGGCGAACGACAGCGCGGCGAACCCGCCGACCCAACGACTCGCAGAGCTTCGCATCGTCACTCCTTTCGCAACTCCCCGCGCGGGCCCGGCCCCTTGCCGACCACGCGGCGCGGTCCGCCGGAAATCAGGTTGGTCGCATCGAGCAGCGCGCCGGCCATCGACAATCCGCCCGGCGCCGCGAGGTACCGCGGCCGCCAGAGCGGCTCGAATTTCTCCTTGAACTTGCGCAAGCCCTCGAAGTGGTAGAACTCCTCGCCGTAGCGCTGCACCAGCCGGCCGACCTTGTGCCACGCCGGCGCGAGCGGATGCACCTCGAGGCCCGCCAATGGCGCCATCCCGAGGTTGAATCGCCGGCAGCCCTCGCGCTGGCCCCAGGCCATGCATTCGACCAGCAGGTAATCGATCACGGATTTCGGCGCGGCGGCCCCGTAGCGCATCAGGTCGACCGACAGCTCTTCTCGCCCGCCGGCCATCCACAGGTTCGCGAACGCGACGATCAGCCCGTCGCGCTCGACGACCGCGCAATCGAACCGCCGCAGGTAGGGCTCGTCGAAATAGCCGAGCGAGAAGCCTTTCTCGCCGCTTCGATCCGCGAGCCATTCGTCGGAGATCTCCCGCAACCGGGGCAGTACGGCCGCGACCGCGCCGCGCGGGATCACGCGGAAGCTTGCACCGTCGCGCTCGGCGCGGCGGTGCGCTTGGCGCAGGTCCGCGCGCGCCGCCCCCTCGAGCGAGAATCCGGCGAGGTCGACCAGCGCTTCCTCGCCGAGCTTCGTGAGTCGCAGACCGAGATCGATGTAGATCGAGAGGTTCTCGGGGGTCACCTGATAGAACACCGGCGACGCCGCCATGTCGTCGCAGAGCTCGACGAACCGCCACGCGAGCGGCTCGCGCTCGGCGACCGGACCGATCGGATCGCCCATCGCGATCCAGCTGCCGCCCGAGACCTGGTACATGAGGAAGGCGCTGTGCGCGTCATTGAACAACAGGTTCTTGTCGCCGAGCAGCGCGAGGTTCGCGGTCGTATCGTCGGTCGAGCGCAGGATGGTCTCGACGCGCTCGAGATCCGCCTCGGTCGGCACCGACACCAGCGGCACCGCCGGGCGCAGCACCCGCCACAGGCCGAACACCGCCGCGAGGACCACCGCGAAGAGCAGCGCACGCAGGCTCCGCGGCGCCTCCGCGCGCAGCGCGAACTCCCACCACAGGTCGTTCGCATACGGCACGTGCCGGTACGAGAATGCGACCAGCCAGGCCGTCGTCGCGAGCACGATCACGAGCGCCGCGACCCAGCGTGCCGAGAAGCGCTGATCGAGGAGCGACGCGCGCCGCGGGAAACGCGAGCGCGCCAGCAGCAGCACGCCGCCGACCGCGACCATCACGAGCGCGTCCTGGTAGTCGAAGCCCTTCAGCAACGACAACACCGCGCCCGCCGCGAGCAGCCACAGCGTGAGCCACCACGCCGCGCTCAGCCGCCGGTACAGCCCGTGCGCGATCACCAGCAGCGCGACGCCGACCGCACTGCCGAGCAGGTGGGAGAATTCGAGCACCGGCAGCGGCACGAAGTGCCGCAGCAGCGTGAAGCGCTGCCCGATTTCCGGGGTCGCGCCGGAGAACAGCAGGACGGCGCCGGCACCGAACACCGCGAGCGCCGCCGCGCGCGGCGCCACGGCGACGAGCCAAGCCCGGCCGAAGCGCAGCATCCGTTCCATCGAGCCGCGGTGCACCCAGATCTCGTGCGCCCCGAGCATCGCGAGAGCGACCGTGAAGGGCACCAGATAATAGATCGCGCGGTACGCGAGCAAGGACCCGAGCAGGCGGTCCGGCGGCACCGAGGGCATCAGCAGGAACAACACCGACTCGAACACCCCGACGCCGCCGGGCACGCTGCTGACGACGCCGGCGGTGATCGCGATCAGATAGAGGCCGGCGAACGCCGTGAAGCCGATCCCCGAGCCGCGCGGCAGCAACAAGTACAGCGCGGCCGCGGTGCACAGCAGATCCCCGCAAGCGACCCCGATCTGCGCGAACGCGACGTGGGGTTTCAGCACCGGGACGACGAACGGGCCGAGCTGCAGCGATTCGCGGCGCATGAACGCGAGCACGAAATACACGACCACCGAGGCCAACAGCGCGGCGCCGGCCGCGACCACGAGATGCGGATCGAGGTGCAGGAGCCGGCCGGAGAGCCGGCCGTTCGCGATCAACGAGAGGCCGAGCAGGAACGCCGCGCCGAGACTGAACGTGATCGAGCCGAACGCGACGACGGTCGCGATCTGCTTCGGACGCAGTCCCTGCCCGGAATACGCCCGGAAGCGGATCGCACCCCCGCTGACCGCATTCAGTCCGACGTTGTGCCCGACCGCGTAGGCCATGAACGAGATCAGCGCGATCTTGTAGTACGGCATCCGCGCACCCGCGAAGCGCACCCCGAGCAGTTCGTAGAGGGTGAGGCACCCGTACCCGGCGACCGCGAGCATCGCCGCGGCGGCGAGCGCGGTCCCGGGAATCGCGCGCAGCCGCACGACGATGTCCTGCCAGCGATACTGGCCGAGCACGTGGTGCAGCCACCACAGCGCCAGCGCGAACAGCGCGATACCGAGCAGCGTCGTCCAGGCTGGCACGTGATGCGCGGTCGCCGGTCGTTTCGATGGCCCGTTCTGCAACAGGGAAGGACTCACAAAAATACCGTAATATTCCGCTATCGTATCAGCGCCGACGCCGCCGCGCCGCGCCGCGAGGGCTGGCACCGGGTTTTTTTGTATGGCCTTTCAACAGGATGGTGAATGTCATGAGTTTCCCCGCCCCCGGCCAACCGGTCGAAATGGACGCCTCGCAGATGTATCGGGAGGAGATTTTCACCGATCGGCGGCTCGGTACCATCCGCAAGCTGATTCCGGTGACGACGGAGGGAAACCCGGACCTCTCCCGGCCGGTATTGTTCAGCGGCCAGGCGCAGGTGATGACCCCGGTCGGCGCGCTGCCGCTGACCTTCGACCTCGACGCGACGACGCTGGACGGCGCGATCGCCAAATTCGGCGCCGCCGCCGAGGTCGCGATCCAGGAAACGATGCGCGAGCTGCAGGAGATGCGCCGCGAGCAGTCCTCCTCGCTCGTGCTCCCCGATTCGAGCAGCCCGGCGCTCGCCGGTCCCGGCGACCTGCTCGGCCGGGGACGCACCCGGCGTTGACGCACGCCGACGCGACGCCGGGCGCGTGAGCTCGCTCGAGGAATTCGGTTATCGGGAAGAACTGCGCCGGTCGCTGACGACCCGCGATCTCCTCGTCTATGGGATGATCTTCATGGTGCCGATCGCGCCGTACGGCGTGTTCGGCTTCGTCTGGCACGACGCGAAGGGCATGGTGCCGCTCGCCTACCTGGTCGGGCTCGCCGGAATGTTCTCGACCGCGGTGAGCTACGCGACGATGTCGCGCGAGTTTCCGGTCGCCGGCTCGGTGTACTCCTACGCGCGGCACGGCTTGCACGAGATCGCCGGCTTCTTCGCCGGCTGGCTGATCCTGCTGGATTACATCCTGGTGCCGGCGCTGCTCTATTTGATGAGCGCCGCGGCGCTGCAGCCGATCCTGCCGCACGTGCCCGCCGCGGTCTGGCTCGGCGGCTTCGTCGCGTTCAACGCGACCGTGAACGTGCTCGGTGTGCACCTCACCGCGCGCGTGAATCGCTACCTGCTGTGGATCGAGCTCGCCTCGCTCGCGGCGTTCGTCGGCGCCGGACTCTGGGCGCTCTACGGCACGCGCGTCGGCGGCGGCCTGACGTTGCGGCCGATCTACGACCCGGCGGTGTTCTCCCCGTCGCTCATCGCCGGCGCGACGTCGATCGCGGTGCTCTCCTTCCTCGGTTTCGATGGGATCTCGACGCTCGCGGAGGAACACCGCGGCGCGGCCGACGCGGTCGGTCGCGCGACGCTGCTCGCGCTCACGCTGATCGGCGCGCTGTTCGTCGTGCAGACCTGGATCGCGAGCGATCTCGCGCGCGGGATGCACTTCACCTCGCTTGCCACCGCGTTCTACGACGTCGCCGATCGGGCCGGCGGGCGGTGGCTGCGGCTCGCGACGATCCTCGTGTCGGTGCTCGCGACCGGCGTCGCGAACGCGATGGCCGCCCAGGCCGCGGTCTCGCGGATCCTGTTCGCGATGGCGCGCGACGGACGCCTGCCGTCCGCGCTCGCCCGGGTGCACCCGAGGTTCCGTACGCCCTATTTCAGCACAGTCGTGGTCGCGGCGGTGTCCCTGGCGGTGGGTCTGCTGTTCGGCGGCCGGATCGACGACTTGAGCCGGGTCGTGAACTTCGGCGCGCTCTGCGGCTTCGTGCTGTTGCATCTGTCGGTGATCAATCACTGCCTGCGCCGCCGGCGCAGCCGCCGGTGGGTGCGTCACCTCGTGCTGCCCCTGCTCGGCCTCGCGGTGATCGGCTACGTGCTGTACGAAATGAACGCGTCGGCGAAGTGGCTGGGCGCGGCGTGGATCGCGATCGGATCGGTATATTATGTCGTGCTTGCGGCCCGGTCGCGCCGACCCGTCGCGCTGGACCTGTGATTTGAGGCAAAATCGCGAAGATCGAATGCGAAACCGATCGGGAGGACGACGACCATGAACCACCGAATATTCGCCGCGATCCTCGCCGGCGCCGTCCTGACCGGCACCGCGGTCACGCCGGCGCACGCCGACATGACGCTGCGGCAATATCAGCCTTACCTGCGCCGCGGGCACGTCCCGCCGGTCGCGGTCCGCGATTACGTGGACGGTCTCGGGACGGGCTTCGTCTGGGCGAACGCCTACCAGCTCGCACGCAAGCGGCCGCCGATCTTCTGTTCGCCGGAGCTGAAGCCCCGTGGCGGCGACTACGTGGCGCTGCTCGACGATCAGATCACCCACCACACCGGCGTGCGGGCGCCCTACCCCGCCGATACCACGCTCGCGATGATCCTGCTGGATGCGCTGGTGAACGGGTTCCCCTGCAAGGATGCGGCGACGCCGTGAGGCGCGCGAACCGCCGCGGACGAGGCGCCGCGGCGCTGCTCGCGACGTTGTGCCTGGGATCCGCGGCGTTCGCCCGGTGCTCACTCGATCGGATCGCGTCCCTGCCGGTCGACGTCACCAATAACCGACCGGAGATCACCGGGGAATATGCCGGTCGCCCGGTCCGGCTCCTGATCGATACCGGTGCGGCGCTCAGCTTCGTGACGCAGACCGGCGCGGCCCGGCTCGGGCTCGCGGTCGAGGCTGCGCCGGGCGCGGAGCTCTACGGGGTCGGCGGCAAGGAAAGGATCGGCTCGACCTGGATCGGAACACTCGCGTTCGGGCAGCTGCGGATCCACCACGTCGAGATGGCCGTGGTCAGATTGCCGCCCGAGCCACGCGCAACGACTCCCGATTTCGTGATCGGCGAGGACGTCTTCACGCGGTACGCGATGGAGCTGGACTTCCCGGACGGCAAGCTGCGGCTGTGGGAGCCGCACGGATGTGCGCCCGCGCAGATCGTCTATTGGACGCAGAACTACTCGATGGCGAAGCTGGAGGATGCGGACAGCGGCGTGATCCACTCGACGCTGTTGCTCGACGGCAAGCCGGTGGCCACGACCTTCGACACCGGCGCGCCGACGTCGTGGATCACGCGGCGCGTCCTCGATGCGCTGGCAATCCCGGCGGAGGCGGTCAAAAACGATGCGGCGGTGCTGCACGGGATAAACGGCAGGCCGATCCGCAGCGAGATGGTGACCTTGGGAACGCTCGCGCTCGGCGACAACGAGACGGTGCGCAACGTCAAACTGCGTGTCGGCCACCTGTTCGCACCCGACCAACGGACGGTGCTCGGTTCGCGAATCCCGCGTCGGCTCAGCGGTCAGCCGGAAATGCTGATCGGCAGCGACTTCTTCCGGTCGCATCGCGTGATGGTGTGGTTCCGCGCGGCGCGGATGTTCTTCTCGTACCAGGGTGGCCCGGTGTTCCAGACCATCGACCCGTCGCGATGAAATGCCGCGTCCGACCCGCTGACTCGGCGCGGCGCCCCGGCACGCGCGGTCCCGGCCTCGCGACGTTTCGCGGCTGACGCCCGATGGTCGCCGCGCGCGAAGTGATCGGCTGGCTGTGGCTCGCCTTCGTCGTGACCTGGCTGGTGCTCGCGGCGTTCAACAAGAAGCGCCGCCGCGGCGCACCGTGGCGCTTCTGGGGCTTGCGGCTCCTGCTGATCGTCACGGTCGTCGCGTGGGTGCGGCTGCGCCGGTCCGAGCCCGGTTTCTTCGAACCGCTGGGTGAGCACCTGCGGTGGCAGCCGGGGATGATCGCGCAGTGGATCGGTGTCGGCCTGTGCGCCGGCGGCGTCGCGTGCGCGTTCTGGGCGCGTTTCCATCTCGGGCGCAACTGGGGCACCCCGATGTCGCTGCGCGAGAATCACGAGCTCGTGACCACCGGCCCCTATCGCTACGTGCGCCACCCGATCTACGCCGGAATCATGCTGGCGATGCTCGGCACCGCACTCGCGATCGACATCGCGTGGCTGGCGCTGCTCGTGGTCTACGCGGTGTTCTTCGTGTTCGCCGCGCGCTCGGAGGAGCGCACGATGCTCGCGCAGTTCCCGCGGCAATATCCCGAGTACCGGCGCCGCACGAAGATGCTGATTCCGTTCGTGCTGTGACGGTCCGGGCCCACGCGTTGGAACCGCCGCCGGCGCAATCACCGGCGCGCGTCGACGGCACGCCTCGATGTCGCCAAACGTCCGCGCATGCACGTGAACAGCCGTTCCGTCATGCATCAGGCAGACACGACGTATGAGCGACTTCCTCCGGATCATCGACCTCGGCGCCGTGCCGGCGCTGCGCTCCCAGGCGGTCTATCACGGCGTCGCCGCGGCGATGGCGCCGCAAGACGATCCGGTCTTGATCCTCGTCGGCACGAATGAACCCTACGTCTGCGTCGGGATGCACCAGAACGTCGAGGCCGAGGTGGATCTCGAGTATTGCGCGGCCGCGGGCCTGCCGGTACTCCGGCGCAACGTCGGCGGCGGCGCCGTATACCTGGATGCGAATCAACTCTTCTTTCAGTTCGTGGTGCCGGTGGATCGCGCACCGCGGCGCCTCGAGGCCATGTATTCGTTCTTCGTGGCGCCGGTGCTCGACGCCTACCGAAGCCTCGGCATCCAGGCGCGGCTGCGGCCGATCAACGACATCCACGTCAACGACCGCAAGATCGGCGGCACCGGCGCCGCGCGGATCGAGGAGGCGACCGTGTTCGTCGGCAGTTTCCTGCTCGACTTCGACACGCAGACGATGGCGCGGTGCCTGAAGGTCTCGTCGGAGAAGTTCCGCGACAAGCTCAAGGTGACCCTGGACGACTACCTGACCACGGTCCGACGCGAGCTGGGCCACGTTCCCCCGCGCGAGGACCTGATCGCGCGGTTCTTGCGCGCGACCGCCGAGCGGCTGATGCTGCGGCCGCGCCCCGATTCGCTGCGCCCGGACGAACTCGCGCAGATCCACCGCTGGGAGCGGCGGCTCGGTGATCCCGAGTGGCTGCACAAGCCCGAGCGGCAGCGGTTCGCGAGCGCCGTCAAGATCACCGGCGGCGTGTTTCTCGGCGAAAGTGCGCGCAAGGCACCCGGCGGCCTCGTCCGGGCGCGGGTGCTGGTGCGCGATGGCATCGTGATCGATGCCCAGCTGAGCGGCGATTTCTATTGCCTGCCGCACGACGGCTTGCCCGCGCTCGAGCTCGCGCTGCGACAACTGGACTTGCGGCACGCACCGGCGGCCGAGATCGACGCACGGCTGCGGGCGCTGAACCTCGATCTGCCCGGCATCAGCGCCGCGGATATCGCCAGCACCTTGCTCGACGCATTGCCGCGCGACGGATCGGCATGGTGAAGACCGCCTGGCCGTTGCCGCAGCCGAAGGCCCGCGGCCGCGTGATCGAATATTTGCGGACCACGCGCGCCGGTGCCATGATGCGGCGCAGATCCCGAAGCGGTTCCGTGCAGCGAGGGCCCCATGACCGAACTACGTCGTTTCCTGCAGCGCACCGCCGTCGCGGCCACCATCGGTCTGTCGCTCCTCTTGAGCGGCTGCGGCATCAACAACATTCCGGCCTACAAGCAGCAGGTCGACGCGTCCTGGAGCCAGGTGCTGAACGAGTACCAGCGCCGCACCGACCTCGTCCCGAATCTCGTGGCCACCGTGAAGGGCTACGCGACGCATGAAGCCGACGTGCTGGAGGCGGTCACCAAGGCGCGCGCCCAGGTGACCCAGACGCGCATTCCCTCCGACATCCTCACGAATCCGCAGGCGTTCCGCGCCTTCGAACAAAACCAGGCGACGCTCGGTGGAGCGCTGTCCCGGTTGATGATGGTGACCGAGAACTACCCCAACCTCAAAGCCGACCAGAATTTCCTGACGCTGCAGGCACAGCTCGAAGGTACCGAGAACCGCATTGCCGTCGCGCGGCGCGACTACATCCTCGCGGTCCAGCAGTACGACACGGAGCTCGTCACGATCCCCGGTCGTTGGTACCACTCGATCCTCTACGGCAGCTATAAGCCCGTCCAGAACTTCACGATATCCCAGCAGGCCCAACAGGCGCCCAAAGTGCAGTTCTAGGGGCGACGACGGTGAACCTGGCTTGCACGACGAGCTCCCGGCGGGCGACGGACCCGTGGCGCTGGTCGCGCGGTCTGCTGGCGGCGCTGTTCCTGCTCGTGCTCGCTCCGGCGATGGCGGCGCCGACGGCGACCGATGCCGGCATGCCGGCCTTCCCGGCGCTCACCGGTCCGGTCGTCGACGAGGCGCACCTGCTGCCGGCCGACACCTTCGCCGCGCTGTCGCGCAAGCTCGCCGATTATGCGCGCGCAACCAGCACCCAGGTCGTGGTGGTGACCCTGCCCACGCTCAAGGGCTATCCCATCGACGAGTACGGCTACCAGCTCGGAAGGCACTGGGGCATCGGTCAGAAGGGCAAGAACAACGGCGTGCTGCTCATCGTCGACGCCGGCGAGCGACAGGTCCGCATCGAAGTGGGCTACGGCCTGGAGGGCACGCTCACCGACGCCCAGAGCTTCGGGATCATCCACAACATCATCGTGCCCCAGTTCGCGAAGGGTGCGTACGCCGCCGGCATCGTCGCCGGCGCCGATGAGATCATCTCGGTGCTGGGCACGCAGCACCAGGCCGATCAGCACGCGCAAGTGCAGCAGCGCAACGGCACCGGATTCCTGCTGCTGCTCGTGTTCCTGTTCGTGCTGCTGCCGCTGTTCGGTGCGCTGCTGGGCCGCGGCGGTCGGGGTGGACCGGGAAGCGGCGGGCGCGGCGGCGGCCTCGGCTGGCTCGGCTGGCTCGCGCTCGGCATGCTGAGCGGCGGTGGGGGCGGCTTCGGCGGCGGCGGCTTCGGTGGGGGCGGCTTCGGTGGCTTTTCCGGCGGCGGTGGATCATTCGGCGGCGGCGGCGCTTCCGGAGGCTGGTGAGACATGGTGCGGTTCACGGCCGAGGACAAGGCGCGCATCACGGCGGCGATTCACGCCGCCGAGCGCCGCACCAGCGGTGAATTCGTGGCGGTGGTCGCGCGTGCGAGCGACCACTACGTGCTGTTGCCGCTCTTGTGGGCGGCGATCGTGGCGCTGTTCTTCCCCGGCGCCTGCCTGCTCGCCGGTGCGAGACTTCCCTGGGTCCTCGTCTATCAGATCCAGCTGATCATCTTTCTGCTGCTGGGGGTGCTGTTCCTCGCGGTGCCGGAGCTGCACATGCTGCTCATACCCGCGCGTGTGAAACACGCCCGGGCGAGCCGGCTCGCCCGGGCGCAGTTCTACGAGCAGGGCGTGCATCTCACGCTGCATCATTCCGGGGTGCTTTTCTTCGTGTCGCTCGCCGAGCATCACGTCGAGATCGTGGCCGACAAAGGCATCCACGAGAAACTCGGCGAGGCGCACTGGCGCGGCATCATCGACACCTTCGTCGAGCGGGTGCACGCGGGGCGGATCGTGGATGGCTTCGTCGACGCGATCGACGCCTGCGGTGCGGCCATGGCGCGCCACTATCCGCCCGACCCGAGCGACACCAACACGCTCTCCGACGGTCTCGTCGAGATCTAGGATCGGTCGACCCGGTACCGACCGGCCGTGGCGTGCGCGGCCATCCGCGTCGCCCTCGATTGCGGCGCGCGGCCGACGCGCCGATCCGCGCAGCCGACCATCACAGCACCCGGATGATGCCGGCCATGTAGCCGTCGCGACCCGGTCCGGCGTAGCTGGCGGACATGGCCCAGTGGCTTGGCATGTCGCACGGAAAGACGCAGAACCAGCGACACTGACCGGCCTTTGTCGGGTTGCAGGTGTAAGTGGTCGTGCTGGGCGCGATGGCACCGTTTCTCCGACCGACCCCTGGCTTGACTGATGATATTGACGCCGAGCCCCGGCGCTGTGATCGAATGATCCATGTCGTCGAAGTTGATCACGGTGAACGTGACGGCAACCCCCTTGCGCAGCACGAACGCCGCCGTCTTGCCGGTACCAGTCTGCGCATGACCGAGCACGTCCGCGCCGGCGAGCAGGAGCGGGATCGTGCGCGCCTGAATCGGCGAAGGCGTTTCTTAGCCGAGCCCGTTCGATCCGGCCAAGATCGGCGCGACCAAGCCATTGCCGCGGCTTTGCGCAGATCGCCGCCGCGGTATTGACCTGGCGAAGGACGTGTTTCAGGCGCATGGCGTCGCTGGACATGGCAAACCCACGCTGCGCAAGGCTTTGCGGCGCAGCGAGGCTGCCGTCCATTTCTCGAACGAGCCACCGCGCCTCGTATCCAAGCGCGTTTCACGGGACCGGGATTGAACCGACCGCCCTATCGTCCATCGATCGATCGTTGGCTGGCACGGCTCGCGCGCCTCACATCAGCGCGGCACCGGGACTATACTGGCAACCGGCGCCGCTCGCGAGGAACGCGATCCGCGGCGCGGAGGGTCCATTCGCATGGTTCCCGCGATGACGCGCGGACTGTTGTCGTCCGTCGTTCTGGCCTGCGGGCTGCTGGCAGCCTGTGCGCAGACGCCGCTGCCGGCCGGGCCCCCCGTGCCGGCGCCGGTGCCCGTGCCGGCGCCCGTAGCAGCGCCAGCGCCAGCGCCCGCACCCTCGGCCGGGTCTCACACCGCGGCGGCGCCAGCGCCCGCACCCTCGGCCGGGAATCACACCGAGGCG
>JAJYAM010000069.1 GCA_021779535.1 Pseudomonadota bacterium | reverse complement strand
CGCTCGACGCAGCGGAAATCGACAACGACATCACCGATCATCAGGAGAAGACCATGAATACGACTCGTCAAACGTCCCATCGCAGTGCGCGTGTGATCATATCGGCGGCGATCGCGGCCGCGACCCTCGGGCTGTTCGCGACGATCGGCCAGGCGGCGGATCGGCCGGGCGAGCAGGCTGCGCAGCACGTCGTGCGATACGCCGATCTGAACCTCGACAGCCGTGCGGGCGTCGATCAGCTCTACCAGCGGATCGTCACCGCGGCGCACGGCGTTTGCGGCACGGATCAGGCCTTTTCGCTGACCGCGCAGGTGGAGTCGCGCCAGTGCGTCGAGCAGGCGATCGCGCGGGCAGTCGCGACGGTCGGCAACCCCGCGCTCTCGAACCGGCACCGGGGCTCGGTCGGCAACGGCGCCGCGGCGCCTGAACTGCCGGTGGCGCCGTAATCGCGCGGGACGAGGCATCGGCGTGCTCGAGCCGGGGCCGGGAGCCCCGGCTCGAGCCGGATCGCAGACGGCCCCGCGGCCAGACCCCGTCAGCCGCGCTTCTTCTTGTGCGCGCTGCGCGGGGCGAGCGGGGCGAGCTCCGTGGGCTCGAGCATGAAGCGCTTCATGCGGCCGACGATCTCCGGCGGGATCGGGACGGGCCGGCCATCGTTGGCGCGAATGAACACCAGCACCTGGCGCACCTGCATCCGCAGCTCGCCGTGAAACGACGCCTCGATGCGGACCTCGCAAGAACTTCGGCCGACCTTCGTCGTCCAGAGCTTGAACGTCAAGCGGTCGCCGTATTTCGTCGGGCGCGGGAAATCCACCGTGAAGTGGACCGAGGGCGTCAATAGCTGCTTGTGGTGGAACAGGCCCGGGGCGCTGGCTTCGAGCCCTTCCTCGAACCAGTCCTCGACGAAATCGCTGATCATCTCGAAATAGCGGGGATAGAACACCCAGCCGGCCGCGTCGCAGTGGCCGAACCGCACCAGCACCTCGCGTTGAAAAGCCGCCATCGCGCGTCTCCCGTTGGGCCCGCGCCGACGAGGCGGGACGCGCCGCCGCCGCGGGGGTTCCAGCATGCACGCGCCGCCGGGCGCCGGCAAGGCGGCCGGCCCGCGCACCGATGCTTGACATCTAAAGCTTCAGGGTTAAAGTATTCGGGGCGCGACACGGAGACGGGTTCCATGAAGGTGGCTTGCATCGGCGGCGGTCCGGCGGGACTCTACCTTGGACTGCTGATGAAGCGGCTCGATCCCCGGCACGAGGTCACGGTGATCGAGCGCAACCGCCCGTACGACACGTTCGGCTGGGGGGTCGTGTTCTCGGATGCGACGCTCGCGAACATGCGCCGCGCCGACCCCGAGACCGCCGAGTCGGTCGAACGCGCGTTCAACCACTGGGACGACATCGAGCTGCGGTTCAAGGGCCGGGTGATCCGCTCCGGGGGGCACGGCTTCGTCGGCATCGGCCGCAAGCAGCTCTTGAACATCCTGCAGCGGCGCTGCGAAGACCTCGGCGTGCGCCTGGTCTTCGAGCGCGAGGTCGACTCCGACACGGAGTTCCCGGACGCCGATCTGGTCGTCGCGAGCGACGGGATCCACTCGCGCGTGCGGGAGCGCTACGCGGAGCACTTCCGGCCCGACGTCGTCGCACGTCCGAACCGCTTCATCTGGCTCGGCACTCACCGGCCGCACGATGCGTTCACGTTCCTGTTCGAGAGAACCGCGCACGGCTGGTTCCAGGCGCACGTCTATCAGTTCGATGCCGGGACCAGCACCTTCATCGTCGAATGCCCGGAGTCCGTCTGGGCGGCGCACGGTCTCGATCGGGCGACGCAGGAGCAGTCGATCGGCTTCTGCGAGGATCTGTTCGCGCCGCACCTCGGCGGTGCCCGGCTGCTCACCAATGCGCGCCATCTGCGCGGCTCGGCGTGGCTCAACTTCCAGCGCGTGAAGTGCGAGCGTTGGTCGCATTTCAACGGCCGCAGCCACGTCGTGTTGATGGGCGATGCCGTCCACACCGCGCACTTCGCGATCGGTTCCGGCACGAAGCTCGCGCTGGAGGATGCGATCGAGCTCGTCGACCGCTTCCGCGAGCTCGGCGACGATCCGGCGCGGATCCCGCAGGTGCTCGAGCGCTACCAGGCGGCCCGGTCGATCGACGTCGCGCGGCTGCAGAACGCCGCGTGGAACGCGATGGAGTGGTTCGAGGTCTGCGGCGAGCGCTACTGCGATCAATTCGAGCCGGAACAGTTGATGTACTCGCTGCTCACGCGCAGCCAGCGGATCAGCCACGAGAACCTGCGGCTGCGCGATCCGGCCTGGCTCGAAGGCTACGAGCGCTGGTTCGCCGCCCGCGCCGGCGTCGTGCGCGCGGCGCCGGCGCGTCCGGTCCCGCCGATGTTCACGCCGTACCGCGCGCGCGGGACGACGCTGAAGAACCGGGTCGTCGTGTCCCCGATGGCGCAGTACTCGGCGGTCGCCGGCGTCGCCGGCGACTACCACCTCGTGCACCTCGGCGCGCGCGCGACCGGCGGGGCGGGCCTGGTGATCACCGAGATGACCTGCGTCAGCGCCGAGGGCCGGATCACGCCGGGGTGCCCCGGGCTCTACGACGATGCGCAGGGTGCGGCCTGGGCGCGCATCGTCGATTGGGTGCACCGGAATTCGGACGCGAAGATCGGGGTTCAGCTCGGGCACTCGGGGGCGAAGGGGTCGACGCGCCGCGGCTGGGACGGCATCGACCAACCGCTGCGCCCGGAGGACGGCGAGCCGAACTGGCCGCTGCTGTCCGCGTCTGCGCAACAATACCTCGACGGCGTGAGCCAGTGGTCGCGCGCGATGGCGCGCACCGACATGCTCGCGGTGATCGAGCAGTTCGTCGCGGCGACCCGGCGAGCGGCCTCCGCGGGGTTCGACTGGCTCGAACTGCATTGCGCGCACGGCTACCTGCTGTCGAGCTTCCTCTCGCCGCTCACCAACCGCCGCGGTGACGCCTGGGGCGGCGACCTGGAGGCGCGGCTGCGCTATCCGCTGGAGGTATTCGAGGCGGTGCGCACCGCCTGGCCGGCGGACCGGCCGATCTCGGTGCGGATCTCGGCGCACGACTGGGTCGATGGTGGCACGACGCCGGCGGACGCGGTCGCGATCGCCGCCGCGTTCCGCGCGGCCGGTGCCGACCTGATCGATTGCTCGTCGGGGCAGGTCAGCAAGCGCGAGCGCCCGGTCTACGGCCGGATGTTCCAGACCCCGTTCGCGGACCGCATCCGCCAGGAAGCGCACGTCCCGACGATCGCGGTCGGTGCGATCTCGGAGGCGGATCACGTGAACAGCATCATCGCGGCGGGCCGCGCCGATCTGTGCGCGATCGCGCGGCCGCATCTCGCGAATCCGGCGTGGACGCTCACGGAGGCCGCGCGGATCGGATTCACCGAAATCGGGTGGCCGAAGCCCTACCGCGCCGGCCAGGCGCCGCTCGAAGCGCGCTGGCAACGCCAGAACCTGCTCGACGGCACGGCCAGAGGCGATGCGCCCGTGGCGGTCGGAGCGACCCGGTGAGCGCGCCGCTCGCGGGACGACACGCGCTCGTGACCGGCGGAGGGCGCGGAATCGGCGCGGCGATCGCGCAGGCGCTCGCGTCGCAAGGCGCCGCGGTGACCTTGCTCGGGCGCGACCGCGGACGCCTCGAAGCGGCCGCGGAACGCGTCGGCCCGGGCACGCTCGCGGTCGCCGCGGACGTGACCGATCCGGCGCAGATCGAGGCGGCCTTCGACCGTGCACGGCACGGCCATGGCGCGATCGACCTGCTGGTCAACAACGCCGGCGAGGCGCTGAGCGCGCCGTTCGCGCGGACCGACACGGCGCTCTGGCAGCGGATGCTCGACGTGAACGCGACCGGCGCCTATCACTGCATCCGCGCGGCCCTGCCGGCGATGCTCGACGCGGGCTTCGGGCGGATCGTGAACGTCGCGAGCACCGCCGGGATCACCGGCTATGCCTATTGCACCGCGTATTGCGCGGCCAAGCACGCGCTCGTCGGGCTCACGCGCGCGCTCGCGCTCGAGCTCGCACCGCGCAACATCACGGTCAACGCGGTGTGCCCCGGATTCACCGACACCGACCTCGTCAAAGAGGCGGTCGCGACGATCCGCCGCAAGACCGGCCGGAGCGAGGCGGACGCGGTCGGTGCGCTGGTCGCGCGCAACCCGCAGCAGCGCCTGGTGCGGCCGGAGGAGGTCGCGAACGCGGTGGTGTGGCTTTGTTCGCCAGGCGCCGACGCGATCACCGGTCAGAGCCTGCCGGTCGCCGGCGGCGAGGTGCTGTGACGATGGCGCGCGGTTCGTCCGTCCCGCCTCCGGCGGCGGCGCTCCTCGACCTCGAGACGCGCGCCGGTCCGTCCGACCACGCGGCGCTGCGCGTCTGGCTGCGCTTGCTCGCGACCACGAACCTGATCGAGAAGCGCGTGCGGCGCAAGCTCGAGGATCAGTTCGACACGACGCTGCCGCGCTTCGACTTGATGGCGCAGCTGCATCGGGCGCCGGACGGCCTCAAGATGAGCGAGCTGTCGAAACGGATGATGGTCAGCGGCGGCAACGTGACCGGAATCGCGGACTCGCTCGAACGGGACGGGATGATCCGGCGGATTCCCGACCCGCGCGACGGACGCGCATCGCTGCTGCGCTTGACCGAGTCCGGGCGCCGGCAATTCCGCGCGATGGCCGACCGGCACGAGCGCTGGATCATCGAGGTCTTCGCGGAGCTGGGCGACCGCGAGATCACCGAGCTCGCGGCGCTGCTCGCGAGATTGAAGACGTCCGCCCGTGGGCTCGAGGACCAGGAGGTCGACCGATGATCGGTGCGCACGAAGACTTCGGCGCCTACACGCCGCGACACTTCCTCTGGCGCGTCGAGGGGCGCGTCGGCCACATCACCTTGAATCGACCGGAACGCAAGAATCCCCTGACGTTCGAATCGTACGCGGAGCTGCGCGACCTGTTCCGGGCGCTCGTCGGCGCGGCCGGGGTGCGCGCGGTCGTCATCGGCGGCGCGGGCGGCAACTTCTGCTCGGGCGGCGACGTGCACGAGATCATCGCGCCGCTCACGCGGATGAGCATGCCGGAACTGCTCGCGTTCACGCGCATGACCGGCGATCTCGTGAAGGCGATGCGACTGTGCCCGCAGCCGGTGATCGCGGCGATCGACGGCGTTTGCGCGGGTGCGGGCGCGATGCTTGCGCTCGCGAGCGACTTGCGGATCGCGACACCGGCCGCGCGGACCGCGTTTCTGTTCACCCGGGTCGGCCTCGCGGGCTGCGACATGGGCGCGTGCACCCTGCTGCCGCGGCTGGTCGGCCAGGGGCGAGCGGCCGACCTGCTGTACACCGGGCGCGCGCTCGGCGCCGAGGAGGGGGAGCGCTGGGGCTTCTATCACTCGATCGTCGCGCCGGATCAGCTGCTCGCGAAGGCGGCGGAGTTCGCGACCGGACTCGCGGCGGGTCCGACGTTCGCGCACGCGATGACCAAGACGATGCTGCACCAGGAATGGAACATGAGCGTCGAACAGGCGATCGAGGCGGAGGCGCAGGCACAGGCGATCTGCATGCAGACCGAGGACTTCCGGCGCGCGTACGAAGCGTTCGCCGCGAGGCGCACGCCGATTTTCGAGGGCAACTGATGGCGGCCGGCGAGGATCCGCTCCACTGGCCGTTCTTCGGGCCGGAGCACCGCGAGCTCGGCGTGCGCGCGCGCGCGTTCGCCGCGGACGAGCTCGCGGGACCGGCGCACCCGGAGGACCGCGAGTCGGTCGACCGGCGTTGCCGGGCGCTCGTGCGGGCGCTCGGCCGGGCCGGGTTGACCCGTTATTGCGTGCGCGCGGCCGACGGCGGCGCGCTCGCGGACTGGGATGCCCGCGCGATCTGCCTGGTCCGGGAGACGCTCGCGTCGGCCGACGGGCTCGCGGATTTCGCGTTCGCGATGCAGGGTCTCGGGAGCGGTGCGCTGTCGCTTGCGGCGGATGCGTCCCTGCGCGCGCGCTACCTGCCGCGCGTCGCGGCCGGCGAGGCGCTCGCCGCGTTCGCGCTGTCGGAACCCGAGGCCGGCTCGGACGTCGCGGCGATGCGCTGCGCGGCGCGGCGGGTCGGCGACGAGTACGTGCTCGACGGGACCAAGACGTGGGTCTCGAACGGCGGCATCGCCGACTTCTACTGCGTGTTCGCGCGCACCTCGCCCGGCGAACGCCGTGCCGACGGCACGATCTCGGCGCAGGGCATCAGCGCGTTCGTGGTCGAACCGACGGATCCGGGGTTCCGGGTCGCCGAGCGCATCGACGTGATCGCGCCGCACCCGCTCGCCGAGCTGCGGTTCGAGGCCTGCCGGATCCCGGCGACGCGGCGCATCGGCGCGGAAGGCGAGGGATTCAAGATCGCGATGCGCACGCTCGACGTGTTCCGCACCTCGGTCGCCGCCGCCGCGGTCGGGTTCGCGCAGCGCGCGCTCGACGAAGGCATCGCCCGTGCGAGGACGCGGCCGATGTTCGGCCGCGTCCTCGGCGACTTTCAGTTGACGCAGGCGGCGCTCGCCGAGATGGCGGCCGCGCTCGACGCGGCCCGGTTGCTCACCTACCGCGCGGCCTGGCTGCGCGACCGCGGTGAGCCGGTCACGCGGGCGGCGGCGATCGCGAAGCTGGTCGCGACCGAAGAGGCGCAGCGGATCATCGATCGCGCGCTGCAACTGCACGGTGGTGGCGGCGTGCGCAGCGGCGCGGTCGTCGAGCGCTTGTATCGGGAGATCCGCGCGCTGCGGATCTACGAAGGCGCGAGCGAAGTGCAGAAGTTGATCATCGCGCGCGAGTTGCTCCATTGACCCCCTGGGACCCGGACGGATCGAGGACGCGATGAGTCATCAGACGCTGCAGCCGGCAGGCTGGGCTCCCCCCCGCGGTTATGCGAACGGCATCGCCGCGCGCGGGCGGCTGGTGTTCGTCGCCGGCCAGGTCGGCTGGGACGCCGCCGGCCGGTTCGCGAGCGACCGCTTCGCCGACCAGGTGCGGCAGGCACTCGCGAACGTGGTCGCGGTGCTCGCGGAGGCGGGCGCGACGCCGCAGCACCTGGTCCGGCTCACCTGGTACGTGACCCATCGGGAGGAGTACCTCGCCGAGCTCGCCGCGGTCGGTGCGGCCTATCGCGAGGTGATCGGCCGGCATTATCCGACCATGTCGCTGGTCCAGGTCGTCGCGCTGGTCGAGCCGCGCGCGAAGGTGGAGATCGAGGCGACCGCGGTGATCCCGGACGAGCCGGCGTGAGCGCCGCCGCCGTCAGCGGCGGCGCGGCGGCGCCGTGAACAGGCCGGCGATCCGGTCGAACAACGCGGCCCCGAGATCCTCGATCCGTCGCACCGCCGTCGCGCGCGCGTAGAAATGCCCGACGTCGTGACCGACGCCGACCGCGATCAGCTCGACCGGCGACGCACGCTCGATCCACGCGATCACCGCGCGCAGATGCCGTTCGAGGAAGCGGGAGCCGTTCGCCGACAGCGTCGACTCGTCGAGCGGCACGCCGTCGCTGAGCACCAGCAGGATCCGGCGCCGCTCGCGCCGCGCGAGCAGCCGCTCGTGCGCCCACAGCAGCGCCTCGCCATCGACGTTCTCCTTCAGCAGGTCCTCGCGCAGCATCCATCCGAGGTTGCGGCGTGCGCGACGGGCCGGCGCGTCCGCCGACTTGTAGATCAGGTGGCGCAAGTCGCTCAAGCGTCCCGGCCGCCCCGGGCTGCCGGCGTGCAACCACTCTTCGCGCGATCGGCCGCCGTTCCATTCCCGGGTGGTGAAGCCGAGGATCTCGACCTTGACGCCGCAGCGCTCGAGCGCGCGCGCGACGAGGTCCGCGCACAGGGCCGCGATCACGATCGCCGACCCGCGCAGCGATCCGGAATTGTCGATCAGCAGCGTCACGACCGTGTCCTTGAAGGCGGCGTCGACCGCCTCCTTGTAGGCTGATCGCGCGGACGGATCGGCGATCACGCGCGACAGGCGCTGCGTATCGAGCACGCCGTCGTCCTGGTCGAAACGCCAATGCTGGCGCTGCGGCGCGAGCAGCCGCCGCTCGAGGCGGTTCGCGAGGCGCGCGAGCTCGGCCTCGAACGGGCGGGCCCGCGCGCGCAGGGCTTCGCCGAGCCGATCGAGCTCGGCGGGGTCGGCGTCGCGCTCCGGAACCTGCGTCTCGTCGTGTGCGTTCGTGAACACTCGATAGTCGGACTCCGGCGAACGACGCGCGCGGCGCGGCACCGCGACCGGCGGTTGCCGTTCGCGCCGATCGGCCCGGCGCCCGATGTCGAGGTCCTCGCCCCCGGCCGCGCTCGCGGCGGCCGCATCGTCGGCGGTCGGGGTGATCGAGGGCGCGCGCGCGGGCGCGTCGGTCGGCGTCGCGAGCGGGACCCCGAGCCGCAGTTCCCGGCGCTCGGACCGTTCACCGGCGGACCGCGCGGCATCGCACGCGACGCCGAGATCGCCGAGGAGCTCACGGCCGAGACGCGCGAACGCCGCCTGGTCCGTGACGAGCGGGCGCAGCCGATCGACCGTCGCGCCGGCCCGGCGTTCCAGCTCGTCGCGCGCGCCCGCCAGCACCGCGGCGGCGGCCGGCGGCAGCGGTGTCGCGGTCAGCCGCTCGCGCAGCCACAGCGGCAGTGCCCGGGCGAGCGCGGTACCGTGGTCGTTCGACGGGGCGGTCGGCGTGGCGCGTGCCAGATCCGCCGCGAGCGCGGCCGTCAGGTTGCGCGCGACGCCGGGGAGCACGCGGGCGCCGAGGGCTTCGCAACGCACGTCCTCGATCGCGTCGAACAGCGCACCGGCGGGCGAAGCGGTCGGTCGCGCGCGGCCGTGCACCGCCGGATCGTGGTGCGCGAGCCGCAGCGCGAGCCGATCGGCGAGCCCGCGCAGCCGTGCCGCGGCCGCCGCATCGAGCGGTGCCGCGGGCTCCGGAAGCCGCAGCGTCGCGCGGTCGGCGGCGCGCGCGGCCGGGCCGAAGCCGATCTCGACCCGCGGACGGCCGGCGAGCGCGCGCGTCGCCTGGGCGAGCGAGCGCTTGAATCGATCGACCGGGGATCGGCGCTCGGGCACGGGCGCTTCGCGGCGTCAGACCACCGGAACCTGCGCGGCGCTCTCGGGGAGCTCGGCGTCGAACGCGCGCTGGAAGAATTCCGCGACCGTCGCCCGTTCCGGCTCGTCGCACTTGTTCAGGAACGTCATCCGGAATGCGAGGCCGACGTCCCCGAAGATCCGGGTGTTCTCCGCCCATGCAATCACCGTGCGCGGGCTCATCACCGTCGCCAGGTCGCCGTTGATGAACGCGTTGCGGGTCATCGCCGCGACGCGAACCATCGCGCTCACGGTCCGGCGTCCCGCGTCGTCATCGAACCCTTCGGCCTTCGCGAGCACGATCGCGGCCTCGGCATCGTGCTCGAGATAGTTCAGCGTGGTCACGATCGACCATCGGTCCATCTGTCCTTGGTTGATCGGCTGCGTCCCGTGATAAAGACCGGTCGAGTCGCCGAGCCCGATCGTGTTCGCGGTCGCGAACAGCCGGAAACACGGGTGCGGGTCGAGCACGCGGTTCTGATCGAGCAGCGTGAAGCGACCGTCCGCCTCGAGGACGCGCTGGATCACGAACATCACGTCCGGCCGGCCCGCGTCGTATTCGTCGAACACCAGCGCGATCGCGCGCTGCAGCGCCCAGGGCAGCAGGCCCTCGCGGAATTCGGTGACCTGCCGGCCGTCGCGCACCACGATCGCGTCGCGGCCGACGAGATCGGTCCGGCTGACCTGCCCATCCAGGTTCACCCGGATCAACGGCCAATTGAGGACCGCGGCCACCTGCTCGAGGTGGGTCGACTTGCCGGTGCCGTGGTAGCCCTGGATCATCACGCGGCGGTTGAACGCGAACCCGGCGAGCACCGCGAGCGTGGTCACGGGATCGAACCGGTAGGCCTCGTCGCGCCGCGGCACGTATTCGCTGGCGCGCGAGAACGCGGGAACCTGCATGTCGCTCGCGACGCCGAACACGCGCGCGCAGATCCGCGTGTCCGGGGTCGCAACCAAGAGATCGTCGGCGGTAGTCACTGGATGATTTCCTGCGGGCTGTCGCGCCACCGTGCGTCGCGAGCGTAACACCGGACCGCGCCGCGGCGGTGGGTCCGCGGCGCGGTACCCGGCGGCGACCGAAATTTGTATACTGTCCACAATGAACCTGTCAAGACCGCATCGGACCGGCGGCGACCGCCGCGGGGATGGACGAGACGTTTCGAGCGTGAGATCGCGGAGGTCGACGTGCGCCTGAGGGACATTCCCGCCAATCCCGCCCTGATCCGGCCGCCGCGACCGCTGCCGCGGTCGATCGGGGTGATCGGCGCCGGGACCATCGGTCCGGACATCGCGTATTACCTCGCGAGCGAGATTCCGGGACTGCGGCTCGTGCTCGTCGACATCGCGCCGGAGGCGCTCGAGCGCGCGCAAGCGCGCATTCACGCCTATGCGGACAAGGGCGTGCAACGCAAAAAACTCTCCGCGGAGCGGGCCGCGTCGATTCGCGCCGGCCTCACGCCGACGACCGATTATGCCGCGCTCGCCGGGTGCGACTGGGTGATCGAGGCTGCGACCGAGGATCTCGCGGTCAAGCGGCGGATCTTCGCCGCGGTCGAGGCGGTGGTCGGACCGTCGACCTATCTCTCGTCGAACACGAGTTCACTGCCGGCGAGCCGCCTGTTTTCGCACCTCGCGCATCCACGGCGTGCGACCGTGACCCATTTCTTCGCGCCCGCGTTCCAGAATCCGATCGTCGAGGTGATCGACTGGGAGCGCGCGGACGAGTCCACGATCGCATGGTTTCGCGGTTTGTTCGCGGCGACCGGCAAGGTGCCGCTGGTCACGCGCGACGCCGTCTGCTTCATGCTCGATCGCGTATTCGACAACTGGTGCAACGAGGCGGCGTTACTGCTCGATCGGGCGGACGCGGCGCAGATCGACGCGGTGGCCGGCGAGTTCGTGCACGCCGGGCCGTTCTTCGTGCTGAACCTCGCGAACGGCAATCCGATCATCGTCGAGACGAACTCGCTGCAGGCGGAGGAGGAGGGTGCGCATTACCGGCCGGCACGGATCTTCTCGTCGGTCGAGCGCTGGAAGCTGCCTGCGCGCGGCGCGGCGCCGCCGATGATCGACGCGGCGCTGCGCGCCGCGATTCGCGATCGCTTGCTCGGGATCTTGTATTCCCAGTCGGTCGACATCCTGGATCGTGAGATCGGCCGGCCGGCGGACCTGGAACTCGGCTGCCGGCTCGCGTTCGGGCTGAAGCGCGGACCGCTCGAGCTGATGCGGCATGCCGGTGAGCCGGAGGTGGATCGGATCCTCGGTCGGCTGGCCGGGGAGCGGCCGGGCATGCCGCGGCGTACGCGGCCGCTCGCCGCGTACCTCGACTTCCGGCGCGACGTGCTCGTCGACGACGTCGACGGTGTCTGCGTGATCACGCTGCGCCGTCCGGAGGCGCTGAATGCGCTGCACGACGAGCTGAACGACGAGATCCTGTCGGTCCTGAACGAGCGCGCCGACGATCCCGGCACGCAAGGCTTCGTGATCACCGGGTACGGGTCGCGCGCGTTCTGCGCCGGCGCGGACATCGGCCGCTTCCCGTCGATGCTCGGCGATGCGGCCGCGTCGCGCGACTATGCGCGCGCGTGCTCGCGGCTGCTGGTCGCGCTCGACCGGGCGTCGAAGCCGGTCGTCGCCGCGCTGAACGGCCTCGCGCTCGGCGGGGGACTCGAACTCGCGATCCGCTGTCACGCGATCGTCGGAATTCGAGGAGCGAAGCTGCAGTTCCCGGAAATCGGGCTCGGCATCGTTCCGGGCATCGGCGGTCTCGCGGTGCCGTACCGGCGCTGGCCGCAGGCGGCGGAGCTGTTCCACCGGATGTTGCGCGGCGCGGAGCGGGTCGATGCCGAGACCGCGGCGCGCCACGGCGTGCTCGAGTTGTGCGCGGACCCCGCGGCGCTGATCCCGACCGCGATCGCCCGCGTGCGGGCGCTCGTCGGGCGGGTGCCGGCGCCGGTCGACGGCCCGGTCCGCATCGCCGCGCCGGCATCGACGCCGGCGGTCGGCGCCGACGGCGCGACGCTCAGCGCCGCGGTGCGCACGATCGTCGATGCGGCG
>JAJYAM010000126.1 GCA_021779535.1 Pseudomonadota bacterium | reverse complement strand
GCCGCCGAGGAAGCTGACCGGCAGGAACACCACGATGATCGTCATCGAGCACGCGACCACCGCCAGACCGATCTCGTCGGCCGCGTCCATCGCCGCCCGGAACGCGCTCTTGCCCATGCGCATGTGCCGGGTGATGTTCTCGACCTCGACGATCGCGTCGTCGACGAGCACGCCGGTGATCAGCGACAATGCGAGCAAGGTCATCTGGTTCAAGGTGAAGCCGAACCACCGCATGAACGCGAAGGTCGGCAGCGCCGCGAGCGGAATCGCGAGCGCGGAGATCGCGGTCGCGCGCAGATCCCGCAGGAACACGTAGACGATCACCACCGCGAGGATCGCGCCTTCGATCAACGCCTCGATCGACGCATCGTAGGATTCCTGCGTGAACGTGACCGTCGTGAACACCTGCTTCAGGTTCACGCCCGGGGACTCCCGCGAGATCTTCGCGAGCTCGCCCTCGATCCGGTGCAGCGTGTCGACGTCGGATGCGCCTTTCGCCTTGTACACCGCGAACGTGGTCGCCGGCTGCCCGTTGAGGCGGGAGATGCTGCGGACCTCCTCGGTGCCGTCGTAGACGTGGGCGATGTCGCCGAGCCGCACCGTGCTGCCGGTCGGCACGCGCAGGCGCAGGTTCGCGAGCTTCGCGACGCTGTGCACGCCGCCGAGCACGCGGATCGCCTGCTCCGCGCCGCCGATGTCGGAGCGTCCGCCCGGCACGTCGACGTTCACGTCGCGCAGCTGCCGTCCGACCTCGGCCGCGGTGATCCCGTAGGATTCCATTCGCGCCGGGTCGAGCTCGACCCGGATCGCGCGGTCGACGCCGCCGGAGCGGGTCACGCGCGCGACGCCGGACAGCGCGAGCAGGCGTTTCGCGACGGTGTCGTCGACGAACCACGACAGCTGTTCGGGGCTCATCGACGCGTCGCTGACCGCGTAGTAGACGATCGGTCCGCCGTCGACGTCGAGCCGCGTGACCTGCGGCTCCTCGATGTCCTGCGGCAGGTCCGCGCGCACCCGCGCGACCGCGTCGCGTACGTCGTTGGTCGCCCGATCGATCGGCGTGCCGATGCGGAACTCGACGACCGTCTGCGCGACGCCCTGCGTCGACCAGGAGGTGATGTGCTTGACGTTGCCGATGTTCGCGACCGCCGCTTCGACGCGGCGCAGGATCTGCGTCTCGATCTCGCTCGGCGCCGCCCCCGGTTCCTGGATCGTGATCTGCACGAACGGTGCGGAAATATCCGGGTTCAGGGTGATCGGCAACCGGATGAACGCGACCACGCCGAACGCGAACAGCACCGCGAACAGCACCAGCGGGAACATCGGGTGCTCGATCGCCCAGGCGGAGATCCGTCTCATGACGTCGCCCGCGCGACCACCACGCGCTCGCCGGCCTGCAGGAACGGCCCCGCGACCGCGACGACGCGTTCCGCGCCGGTCAGGCCGCTGCCGATCACCAGACCGTCCGAGCGGGCGTCGCTCACGCGCACCGGACGCCTCTCGACGCGATCCTGCCGGTCGACGATCAGCACGTAGTGGCCGGCCTCGTCGCTCAGCACCGCGGTCTGCGGCAGCAGCACCCCGGGCGTCGCGCCGACCCGCACTTGCGCACTCGCGAACGCGCCCGGCCGCAGATCCGGGTCGTCCGCCCGCATCGCGATCCGCACCGTCCCTTCGCGCGTCCGTGGATCGATCACCGAGCCCACCTGCCAGACGGTCCCGTGATAGACGCGACCGACGCCCTCGAGGTGGATCGTGGCGCTCTGGCCGACCGCGAGCCGCGGCAGGTCGACCTCGGCGACCTGGCCGCGCAACTCGATCCGCCCATCCTGCGCGAGGTGGAACAGCACCGTCTGGCCCGGCACCGCGATCTGGCCGATCTCGGCCGACCGGGTCAGGATCACGCCGGCGGCCGGCGCGCGAATCGCCGTGTGCGCGAGCCGGCTGCGCGCATCCGCGAGGCTCGCTTCGGCCGCCTGCACCTTCGCGGCGGCGCTCAGTGCGGTCGCACGGCGTTGCTCGGCATCCTCCTTCGAGAACAGGTCCGGCCCCTGCCGCACGCGGCGCCACTCGACGCGGGCGAGCGCCTCCGCCGCGCGCGCCTCCGCGCGCGCGGCGAGCGCCGAATCGACCTGCGAAGTCGCGATCCCGGCGTCCAGCCGGGCGAGCACCTGCCCGGCATGCACCGACTGGCCCGCATCGACCAGGATCTGCGTGATCCGTGCGGCGTCACCCTCGTTGCCGATCGGCAGGTCGTGGCGCGCGCTGATCAAGCCGGTGATCGACACCGTGACCGCGAACTCGCGGCGCGCCGGCACCAGCACCGTGACCCGCGGCGGAGGACTCTGGTGGGCATCCTCGGCGGCCCGCGCCCGCGCCCGATGCTGATGGACCCAGGCCCCGCCGACCACGGCGAGGATCGCAAAGGTGAGTATCGCGACGGACACCCGGGTGCGCCGGGCGCGCGCAGCGAGGTTCGCGAGTCGGTCTCGAAGCATGGCGGCGACATCCCCCCGTTAGGCTTGGACGTTAAACACCGCTCGACGCCGGAAGTTGCACGCTCGGGGCGCAAACGCCCAAGACACCCGCGGCGGGGCGCACCCGAACGTGGACGGGTCGAGGGCGTGCGGCGGCCGGACACCCGGCCGCCGCTGATCGATCACCCTCGGCGTCTATCGGATCGGCACCGCGACGTCGTCAAAGCTTCGACAGCGCATCGACGAAGTAGTCTCCATTCGGCGTACCGACGCCGGTCACGTCGTCCCACCCGGGGCCGGTCGTGAGGGACGAGTCGGTTCCGAACGTGAGCACGAACCAGCGCGTGGAGTACGGGCTGTTGTAGAGCGCGCTGTAATACCCCGTCGTCCCGTCGAGCGGGCTGGCGAGCTGATCCGCCGAATAG
>JAJYAM010000068.1:2931-12375 GCA_021779535.1 Pseudomonadota bacterium | reverse complement strand
GGCCGCGACGTCCAACCCGGCTGACGCCGGGTTGTCGAACCCACGAAAGTATTATCTGGCGGAGAGGGTGGGATTCGAACCCACGTGCCGGAATTACCCGACCATCCGATTTCGAGTCGGCGCCGTTATGACCACTTCGGTACCTCTCCGATTGACTTAATGTCCGATTGACTCGATGCGAACGCCGCGCGCACCCATGAGGCGCGAATCGCGACGATGGCGGTCAAATGACCCAGCAGGGGCCTCAAACCGATTATTATATCCTATTCGCTCGGAATTTTGCCAGCCCAGGAACCCATCGAGCGCTAAGGAATCAAACCCCTGGTGACCGTTTCAACACGCCCTGCCCGCAGGCGCTTCGCGCCGCTCGCCAAGGTCGCGATCGCGGCGTCCGCGGTGACGCTGCTCGCGACCTATGCGCCCGTGCCGAATCTGATCGGTCAGATCCGGGCGCTCGGGGAGCTGCGCGTCGTCACCCGGGTGGGGCCGTTCTCCTTCTACCGCGGCAACGACGATACGCTCGCCGGCCCGGAGTACGAACTCGCCCGGCGATTCGCACGCGAGCTCGGCGTGCGCCTGAAGATCATGCCGGTCGCGAGCTTCGCCGACATCTACGCGGCGATCGATTCGGGACGCGCGCACCTCGCCGCCGCGGCGCTGAAGGTGCCGGCCGCGCCGATCCCGGGAATCGCGTTCGCGGTCCCGTACGAGCGGGTCCATGAACACCTGATCTATCGCCAGAGCGAGTCGCGTCCCGGATCGCTCGCCGACATCGGCGACGGCGACCTGCAGGTCGCCGCCGGCAGCGCGCACGCCCGCACCCTGGTCGACGCGAGCCGCCGGATCCCGAACCTGGTGTGGATCGAGAACGCGAGCACCGACACCCAGGCGCTCCTCGACCAGGTCGCCGACGGGACGATCGACTACACGATCGCGGACTCGGCCGAATTCGCGCTCGCGCACGCGGTGCACCCGGAATTGCGGATCGCATTCGACCTGCCGGACACGCGCGCGCTCGCCTGGGCGGTGAGCGCGCGGCATCGCGAGTTCCTCGGCCAGGTGTCCGCGTATTTCGCGAGGATGCGCACGAGCGGCGAGCTCGCGTCGATCCTGATGCGCTACTACGGCCGTGCGGAGCGCATGGATTTCGTCGGCCCGCGCGATTTTCTGCGGCAGATGCAGCGCCGGCTGCCCGCGTACCGGAAGTGGTTCGAGCAAGCCGCCGCGGCGAGCGACGAGAACTGGCGCCTGCTCGCCGCGATCGCGTATCAGGAATCGCGCTGGGAACCGCGGGCGACCTCGCCGACCGGCGCCGAAGGACTGATGCAGCTGACGCCCGGCACCGCGCGCGAGTCGCGGGTCAGCGATCCGAACGATCCGCGCGAGAACATCTTCGGCGGCGCGCGCTATTTCAAGCGCGTGTTCGACAAGATCCCCGCGCACGTGCCGGAGCCGGACCGCACCTGGTTCGCGCTCGCGGCCTACAACATCGGCTTCGGCCATCTCGAGGACGCACGCGTGCTCGCGCAGCGCGCGGGCCGCAATCCCGACTCCTGGCAGGCGGTGCGCGAGTTCCTGCCGCTGCTCGCACAGCCGCGCTGGTACGCGCAGACCCAGAACGGCTATGCGCGCGGCTGGGAACCGGTGCGCTACGTCGACAACGTGCGCGGCTATCTCGACATGCTCGAATGGGCGTGGGGGCCGAGCACCGCGTCGCTGAACTAGCGGCGCCGCGCGGCGAAGAACGCCCGCAGCAATTCCGCGCACTCGTCCGCGCACACGCCGCCGAACACGTCCATCCGGTGCGTGAGGCGCGGTTCGCGCGGCAGATCGAGCACGCTGCCGCAGGCACCCGCCTTCGGATCCCAGGCGCCGAACACCGTCCGCGCGACGCGCGCGTTCAGCAACGCGCCCGCGCACATCGCGCACGGCTCGAGCGTGACGTACAGCGTCGCGCGCTCCAGCCGGTAGTTGCGCCGTGCGGCGCCGGCGGCGCGCAGCGCCAGGATCTCCGCGTGCGCGGTCGGATCGCAGGCGCCGATCGGCCGGTTCCAGGCTTCCGCGACGACCTGCCCGTCGATCACGACGAGCGCGCCGACCGGCACCTCGCCCTCGCGCGCGCCGTGCGCCGCCAGCTCGAGCGCGCGCCGCAGGTAATCGACGTCCGTTGCGGTCATCGGCGGGCGCGCCGCTCAGGGTCCGTTCGCCGCCTGGACGATCCAGACCGCCGCGCGCATTCGCACCCCGTCCGGGCCGACCCGCGGGATCAATGCCGCGCGCACGGCGTCCGACGCCGCCGGCAACAGATCCGGCCGCTCACGCATCGCGGCGCCGAGCGGCCCGACGCGGCACAGCAGCCGCACCGTGTCCTCGAGACCCGTTCCACCGATCGTCGCCTCGAACGGCTCGATCCGCGGCGCCGGGAATCCCGCGTCGATCAGGATCCGGCGCACCCGCCCGGCGTCGGCGAACGCGAACGGACCCGGCGCCCGCGGATCGACGGGCGCCGGCGGCGGCAGCAGGTGTTTCGCGGCCTCCAGCGGGACGCGCATCCAGTCGCTCTCCTCGAGGCCGCGCCAGCACACGAACGCGAGCCGCCCCGCGGGCTTCAGTGCCCGCCGGACGTTGCCGAACGCGGCGACCGGATCGGCGAAGAACATCACGCCGAAACGCGAGAATGCCGCGTCGAACGTCGCCGGTGCGAACGCCTCGACCTGCGCATCCGCTTCGCGGAACTCGATCGCCGCGCCGGGAAGAGGCGGCGTGCGCGAGCGCGCGACCGCGAGCATCGGCCGCGACACGTCGATCGCGACGACGGCACCCGCGGGCCCGACCTGCGCCGCGAGCTCGACCGAGGTCTGACCGCAACCGCAGCCGAGGTCGAGGATCCGTTCCCCGGCGCGTGGAGCGAGCCGGCGGATCGCCTCGAGGCCGAGCGGCTCGACCTGGCGATCGAGCACGCCCTGCAGTTTCGCCCAGGTCATTCCGGCAGCGTCGTTCCAGTATGCGATTTGCTCGCGGTTGTCCGCGGTGGATCGTTCGCTCATGCGGCGATCTTAGCGCCGCGGACGTCCGCTTGTGTTGCGATTGCGTTCCTTTATCATCCCTGCCGTGATGGCGTCGCGCGGCTCGACGACGCCGGGAGAGGAGTCGATGAGCGTCGAGGAACCGGTGAGCGCCGCGCAGGTCGCGGAGTTCGAACGCGACGGCGCCGTGCTGCTGCGCGGTCTGTTCGCGCCGTGGGTGGAGACGTTGCGCGCCGGCGTCGCGCGCAACATGGCGGAGCCCGGCCCGTATGCGGCGGAGAACCTCAAGCCCGGCGAGAGCGGCCGCTTCTTCGACGACTACTGCAACTGGACCCGGATCCCGGAGTTCGAGGCCGTGATCCGCGATCCGCGGATCGCCGCGGCCGCGGCGGCGCTGATGCGCTCGCGACGCGTGCAGATGTTCCACGACCACGTGCTCGTGAAGGAACCGGGAACCACGAAGGCGACACCCTGGCACCAGGACGCGCCGTACTACTTCGTCGACGGCGGGCAGACGCTGAGCTTCTGGACACCGCTCGATCCCGTGCGCGAGGCGAGCCTGCGCTGCGTCGCGGGCTCGCATCGCTGGCCGAAGCTCGTGCTGCCGACCCGATGGCTGTCGGAGCAGGATTTCTACCCGAACGCGGACGACTACCTGCCGGTGCCGGATCCGGACGCGCAAGGCCTGCGAGTGCTCGAATGGCCGATGGAACCCGGCGACGCGGTCGCGTTCTCGTACCGCACCCTGCACGGCGCGCGCGGCAACCACAGCGCGATCCGACGGCGCGCGTTCTCGCTGCGCCTGGTCGGCGACGACGCGCGTTACGTCGAGCGGCCCGGCCGCACCTCACCGCCCTACCCCGGACACGGCATGCAGCCGGGCGAACGACTGCGCGAGGACTGGTTCCCCGACTTGCTCGGCTAGGCACGGCGCATCCGGCGGCGCGCGGCGCGCCGGTCCGGTCAGCGGTCGATCGCCAGCATCCCTTGCTCGTGATAACGCGCACCCGCGGTCGCGCCCGGCGGGAACGCCGCATTCAGCCGTTCGAGTTGCGCCGCCGAGAGCGAGACCTGCAACGCGCCGGCGTTCTCCTCGAGGTAACGCGTGTGCTTGGTGCCGGGGATCGGCACGATGTCCTCGCCCTGAGCCAGCACCCATGCCAGCGCGGCCTGCGCGGGCGTGCAGCCGATCTCGGTCGCGAGGCGTGTCACCGTGTCGGCGAGCCGCAGGTTGCGCTGGAAGTTCTCGCCGTCGAAACGCGGATGCCGGCGACGCCAATCGCCCGCCGGAATGTCGTCCGCCGTCTTGAAACGTCCGGTGAGGAAGCCGCGGCCGAGCGGGCTGTACGCGACGAAGCCGATGCCGAGCTCGCGGCAGGTCGCGAGGATTTCGCCTTCCGGATCTCGCGACCACAGCGAGTATTCCGTTTGCAGCGCGGCGATCGGATGGACCCGGGCGGCGCGACGGATCGTCGCCGGCGCCGCTTCCGACAGCCCGAGGTAGCGCACCTTGCCCTCGCGCACCAGATCCGCCATCGCGCCGACCGTTGCTTCGATCGGTGTGTCCGGGTCGACCCGGTGTTGATAGTACAGATCGATGTGCGACACGCCGAGGCGCGCGAGACTCGCGTCGCACGCCTGCTTGACGTACTCCGGCCGGCCGTTGACGCCGAGGAACTCGCCGTTCGGACCGCGCACGCTGCCGAATTTCGTCGCGATCACGACCTCGTCGCGACGGCCGCGAATCGCGCGACCGACCAGCGCCTCGTTGCGGCCGACGCCGTACATGTCGGCCGTGTCGAGAAATCGGATCCCGAGCTCGAGCGCCCGGCGGATGGTTCCCGTGGACTCCTCGTCGTCGGCGGCACCGTAGAACTCGGACATCCCCATGCACCCGAGGCCGAGCGCGGTGACTTCCAGACCCGATGACCCCAATTTGCGCATCTTCATCGTGACTCCGTGAACGCCGATCATTGCTACCCGAGGCTTGCCGCGCCCCGCCGGCCGCCGCCGATGCGAGGGATCGATGAGCGCGGTGGGATTCTACCGCCACCGCGGACCGCCGGCGCGCGTCGAAGGATATTTCCATCCCCGGCACCGACCGGTCACCGGTGGCGCTAAGATGGAACGCCGGGGGCTGCACACAAGGGACGGAGGTCTACCATGGAATGCAACGTTGGAACCGCGGACCGCGTGATCCGCATCGTGGCCGGTCTCGCATTGATCGCACTGGCCGCCACCGGGCGCGTCGGCTGGTGGGGTTACATCGGCATCGTCCCGCTGCTCACCGGGATATTTCGCTTCTGCCCGGCGTACCGGCTGTTCGGCATCCGCACCGGTCCGCTGGCGAAGCCGCCGCACGGCTGACTTCGGCCCGGCTGATCAGCCGGGAGCGGGCCCTCGGATCAGGAGCACCGGCACCGGCGTCGTTCGCACGACGAACTCGGCGTCGCTGCCGAGCACGAGCCGGCGCAATCCGCGCCGACCATGCGTGCCGAGAACGATCAGATCCGCCGGCCAGATCTTCAAGTACTCGACGATCGCCTCGCCGACCGGCCCGGTCGCGATATCGACCGTGTCGGTCCGCGCGGTCACGCCGGCCGCTTTGGCGCGCGCCTCGGCATCGCCCAGGATCCGCTCCCCGCGGGCGCGAAGCGCTCGCAGCAGGTCCTCCGAGCGGACGGTGCCACGCAAGCCGTCCTGCTCCAGGTAGTCGTGGACGACGTGCAGCAAGCACAGGGTCGCCCCTTGGTCCTTCCCGAGCCGCAACGCGTGCTCCAAGCCGGCCGCCGCCGTCACGCTGCCGTCGAGTGGCACCAGGATCCGCTTGTACAGGCCAGTCATGGAATACTCCTGCTCGTCGCCTCGACCCATCGTAGGCTCCGAGGTCTTGCCGGCAATACGAGGAGTCGCGTAGAGGTCCGCGCGGATCGCGCGCGCGGATCGCGGCACGCGCCACCCGACGTCGAGGCGCGCTATCCGGGCGCGACCGGCGCCCGCGCCTCCCCGGCCGGTGCCAGCGCCGAGCGAAGCATCGCGACCGCCGCGTACGCGATCACCCCGGTGACCGCCCAGCGCATCAACGTCAGATGGTCGGCGAGCATCTTGACTAGCGGGAACGCGGCGATCACGCCGACGAATCCACCGAGCGTGAGGCCGACCGCGACGGCCGGCGCGAACCGGCCCGAGCGGATGAAACCGAGGCTCGCGACCGGGATCAATACGCCGTCGCTCGCGATCATGATCGGATACGCGGCGATCGGGTTCATTCCCAGCAGTGCGAGCAGCGCCATCGATGGCGCGTAGTTGCCGATCCCCGCGCACATCAACGCGCCGAGGACGAAGTTGGCGGCGACCGCCAGCGCGAATTTCCAGCCGTGGAGCGCCATCGCCGCTCCGGTCGGCGGGACGACGCCGAGGTTCGTCATCGTGAAGAAACCGGCGGCGAGCACCAGGGCGATCCCCATCACGATCTGGATCATACGGCGCGGCATCCGGCTGACGATCCCGGCGCCGACCCAGGCGCCGGCGCCGGCCGCGATCACCATCGCCATCAAGAGCACCGGTTCGACCGGGACGACGCTGATGAACAGCGCGGAACTGAGCAGGATCCCGACGGAGTTGCCGACGTTCAGGGTGCCCGGGATCAACTCGTCCGGCGGATGCCCCCGCAGCTTGAAGGCCGCGGTGATCTGCGCGTAATTCCCGATCCCGAGCGTATCGAGAAAGCTCGTCACCGCGCCGATCCAAAGATCGCTCGCGACCGGACGTACCGGCCAGCGGTGCCGCCGGGTGGCCGCGACCCAGGCGGCGACGACGGCGATCTCCACGATCACGAGACAGGCATAGACGACCACCAGCGCTGCGGGCATGCTGTTCCTCCGCGGTCCGGGCTCCAACCCATCACGCCGCCGGGCGTAGAATGCGCGGACACGAAGACCGATCTTAGAGGCTTGCCGGGAGGGATGCTCGCATCATGAACGACTCGAATCGTCGCGAACCGTTGGACCGTGGCCGCGCGGTCGTCCGAGGGCTGATCGCCGCCGTGATGCTGGGCATCGTCGCTCCCGTCGTCGCCGCGCCGGTGACGGCCGGCGCACCCGCGGACACGGTGCTCGAGCACGGGTTCATCTATACGGTGGATCGCGACAACAGCGTCCGGCAGGCCGTCGCGATCCGCGGCGGCTACCTCGTCTACGTCGGGACGAACGAGGGCGTGCGCCCCTACATCGGCAAGCGGACGAAAGTCATCGATCTGCACGGCCGGATGGTGATGCCCGGGATCGTCGATGCGCATAACCATGCGGTCTTCGCCGGCATGGAGCTCACCGGTTGCGACCTGCACTACGCGCAGCTGACGGTCGCCCAGTTGCAGCAGGCGATCCAGGCTTGCCTCGACGAGACGCGCACGAAGGAGCCGAATACCTACCTGCAGGTGTGGAATTGGTACCAGGAGGCGATGCGGCCGTCGGGCGTCAAGGTCACCAGGGCCGATCTCGACGTCCTGAAGACGCACCGCCCCATCGTGGTCCAATCGTCCTTCGGGCACACGACGCTCGCGAATTCGCGGGCGATCGCGTTGGCCGGCATCACGCGCAAGACCCCGAACCCACGCGGCGGGGTGATCGATCGCGACGCGTCGGGTGACCCGTCGGGTACGTTCGAGGACGCGGCTCAGGCGCTGGTGTACAAGGCGATGCCGCCGCCGTCGGCCCGCGACATCCTCGACTCGGCCAAGGCCGCGCTCGCCGCGATGCGCCGGCAAGGCGAGACCGCGTTCATGTTGCAGATCGCGACCCGCGCCGACATCCAGGCGTTCTCGACGCTGCGCCAGGAGGGACAGCTGACCGAGCGCGCCTACATGGCGCCCGACGTCTCGCCCGACGCGATGGTCGGCGATCCCCAGGTCGCGGTTCGGCGCATCCTCGCCCTCAAGGACCAGTACGACACCGGCCCGATCGGGCCGGCACCGAACCTCTGGGTCCGCAATGCGGGCGAACTCTTCCAGGACGGCGTGCAGCAATATCCGGAGGAGACCGCGAGCCTGCTGAGCCCGTACTTCGTGAACAAGGGCACCACACAGAAGCCGGACTGGGTGCCGGGAACCTGGAGCGGTCCGGCCCCCTACACGCCCGCGAAGCCGTTCGCGCACTTGCTGCTCGCGCTCGCGAATGCCGGCATCGAGCCCGAGGTCCACGCGATCGGCGATCGTGCCATCCGCCACACGCTGAATGCGTACGCGTACGTTCGCGCGCATCTGCACGGCCGCGACGTGCGGCTCGAGATCGCACACGCCGAAATCGTCGCGCCCTCGGACATTGCTCGCTTCAAGACGTTGAACGTGATCCCCGACATGGCCTTCCAGTGGGCGAAGCCGGGTCCGGACTCGCTCGACACGTCGCAGGACTACATCGGCATCGCGCGCAGCAACCGGCAGGAACCGGAAGGGTATTTCGACCGAATCGGCGTTCCGGTCGCGCAGGGCAGCGACTGGCCCGTGGATCCGCTGGAAACCTGGTTCGACCTGCAGGTGCTGCTGACCCGCAAGGGCGACTGGCAGTTCTGGCAGCACCTGGGACCGAAGTATCAGGGCCGATTCGGCACCGTTCCGGTCGTGCCGCTGAAGGATGGAATCCGTTTTTTGACGATCAACGGGGCCTATGCGCTGCATAGCGAGCGGTGGATCGGCTCGCTGGAGAAAGGCAAGCTCGCGGATCTGATCGTGCTCGACCGGAATCTGTTCAAGACGCCGGTCGATCGGATCGAGGACACGAAGGTCCTGCTGACGATGGTCGGCGGAAAGACCGTGCACCACGAGGCGCCGTTCTAGGTCTCGCGGCACGGAGCTAAGTATATGTGCCGATGGCGCGATCGCTTGGCTCGCGCGAGTCTAGTGTTGCGGAATCGTTGATTCGAGCGGAGAAACCACCATGCGCGCATTGATTCTTGCCACTTCATTGGCGATCGGAGTGAACCTGGCGCCGACGGCTTCGGCGCAGGTGGGCATCAGCGTCAATCTGCCCGGTATCAGCATCGGGATCAATTTGCCGGTGTACCCGAACTTCGTGCCGGTGCCCGGGTACCCCGTCTACTACGCACCGCAGGTCGACTCGAACCTGTTCTTCTATGACGGCCTGTATTGGGTCTACGCCGACAACAATTGGTACGCGAGCTCCTGGTACAACGGCCCCTGGGACATGGTCGACCCCGGTTATGTGCCGTATTTCGTGTTGCGCGTGCCGATCCTCTATTACCGGCGACCTCCGATCTATTTCCGGCAATGGGACCGCAGGGAGCCACCGCGTTGGGGACAACATTGGGGCCCCGGTTGGGAGAGACAGCACCGCAATTGGGACCGGTGGGATCGCGCGCGCGCGCCCGCCCGAGCGCCGCTGCCGATCTATCAACGCCAATACCC
>JAJYAM010000068.1:0-2831 GCA_021779535.1 Pseudomonadota bacterium | reverse complement strand
AGCAGCAGCGCCAGCGCGCCCAGCAGCAGCAGCGAACCCAGCAGCAACGGCCCGCGCCGCCGCCGAACCGCCAGGAGCAGCGCGGGCAAGGCAACCCGCATCAAGGGAATGGCGGACAGCAACCACATCCCGGCGGTCCGCCGAATTGACTGGCGGACCATGACGGCCTCGAGTTCGATCACCGCCGGACCGCCGCCGGGAACGAATTGGTTCTAGACTACGGGGGCCCGGCCAGGGCGACACCATCACGACAGGGGCAGAGCCAATGAGTAAAGGTAACGAGCGCAAGAAAGAGCAGAAGAAGAAGCCCGCGAAGAACCTCATGGAAAAGCGGGCGGCGAAGGCCGAGAAGCGCGAACAGAAGAAGCACTAGGACAAACACCGAGCGGGCGGTAGGGCGTCGAGGGTCCGCCCCTCGACGCCGCCATGTTCCCATCAGGGCGGGCGCCAACTCATTGAAAGGCGGTCACCGGGCACGCCTCAGCACCGGGGGCCACGCGAATGTCGGCATCGAGGGCTGCCAGGAAGCTCCGTGGCTCGAACAATTCGGCCGGTGCGAAGGCACCGCCATGCCGGGGCCCATCGGCCACAATTCGCATGCAGGCCTCGACGACGAGCGGCGCGGAAACCGCATAGATGTCGTGCCCGGACGCCGTGATTCGCCGCTGCAGCCCACCGCCTGAGGCGTACACGTCCATCACGAATTGCTGATTCGAGCGCCCGTTCGGCGTCACCGCCGTCGGCGGCGGTGTCTCGTACCGGCGAAGATCGTCGAGAGGCGCCTCATTCATGAAGCTCTCGATCCGACCCGCCGGCAGGTGCCTGGAAATCGTGATGATCTCTGACAAGGGCACCCTGGCGACGGGCAGATCGCCAAACGGCAACGGGAATCGCCAGCGTCCTTTCGTCGGAGTCGAGGGCAAGGGCGTCAAGCGTCCTCTCGATACGACCACCCTGCGAGCCGTGTTGCGCTCACCCGTGCGTCGGGTACCCGCCGTCGGGTGCCAGTAGTCCAGGGCAACGCCGACGAGGATTTCGTCGATCACTGGAAGCTCCGCACAAATCCGGGAGGCGAGCAGGTCGGCGAGCCCGCCAAAGAACGCCATTGCCGGCAGCACCACGATGCCACGGTCCGCGGCTTCCGACCCATAGGTGGCCAGGGTCGAGCGGACCGACCTTTGTTCCGCGGCGATGTCGAAGTAATGGGCTCCCGCGCGAAGGGCTGCCTCGACCACCGCAGGGGCGGTGTCGAGAAAGGGGCCAGCGCAATTGACGACGGCATCCGTCCCACCGAGTGCGCGGTCGAGGGCGTCCGGGTCATCACATGAGGCGATCGCCCATGGTTCCGGTTCACCGCCTTTCCGTGAGCCGGCTTCCGCCCGAGGACGACGGGCGATTCTTCGCACGACGACGCCCCGACGCTCGAACTCCGAAGCGACGAAACCGCCGGTGTGCCCGGTGGCGCCGTAAACCGCAACAGTGTGCCTGGGCATCGTCGCCCCCCTTAACGATACCGATCGGTATCGCACACGATGATACCGATCGGTATCGCTGTCAAGTGACTCGTGCAATTGCCATAACCCGCGTCCTCATACAGACTCGGCAGACGAGGTGATCGGGCAAATGGCGACGAGCAATGGCTCCAGTGCGTCGGCTGACAACAAGACCGCCGAGAAGGTGCTGTCCGCGGCGTCCCGGCTTTTCTATGCCAATGGGGTCCGTGCGGTCGGCATCGAGTGGATCGTGGCGGAATCCGGCGTCGCCAAGACCAGCCTGTATCGACATTTCCAGACCAAGGATGAACTGGTGGCCGCGTTCCTGGAGCGCGAGGATCACGAGTTCTGGGAGCAATGGGACGAGGTCGTCGCGGCAGCACCCGATGATCCGACCGCGGAATTGATGGCCCTGTTGGCGTGGATTGGAGGCCGGGTTTCGCGCGACGGATACCGAGGGTGCCCGCAAATCAATGTCGCCGCGGAATTTGCCGATGCCGAACATCCCGCGCGGAGGATCCGCCGGCGACACAAGGCCGCGATGCTCGAGCGGTTGAGAGTCCTGGTACGCCGGATCGGCGTAATCCGGCCGGACGACACGGCGATGCAACTCGCGCTGCTGATCGACGGGGCATTCACGAGTGATGGACGACTGACCAAGGCCGGTGCCGTCCGTATTCTACAGAATGGTGCCGACGCGCTTATCGGCCACTTGCGCGCGAACGAGCGCAATTCACGCGCTGCCCGCCAGGGGTCCGGCAAACGGCGGCGAATCGTCTCGTGAGCGACGGGGAGCTCGTTGCGGCGACGGCGACCTGCCTCGGTGACATGGAAGTCGATGGATCCCGAAAGGATCGCGGTGCTTCGACAGCCTTCCGAAGCGCTCCTCACCGATACCGAGCGTCGCCTGGATCAGTTGGACGGTTGACGATCTGCTCACAGCACGCCTGGCCTTCGAACCGGACCGCATCGAGGCGCATGTGTTCGTCGCCTTCCTCGCGTACTGCTTGCACGTCACGCTCGGCCGGCAACTAAGGGCGCTCGCACCTGGGCTCACCGCGCGCAGTGCGCTGGAGAAATTTGCCGCCGTGCAGATGGTCCGGTTGAATGAGGCATGCCGAGGTAGGCGTCGCCTCACTACGACCCCCGACGGGCGACGCAGGCAGAACTGTTAGAATTACCGCCCGTCCAGCAACCATCCGGCGCGATAGGAACGTGTTGCTGGCTACCGTAGCGAGTTCGATTTCATGAAGTTTGCCGATCTGTCGGTGCCACCGAAACTCATAGCTGCGCTCGCGAAGCAACAGATATCCGATCCCAGCCCCATTCAAATCGCCG
>JAJYAM010000067.1 GCA_021779535.1 Pseudomonadota bacterium | reverse complement strand
TGCCGGCGTCGGATTCACCGGTGCCGGCGTCGGATCGCTGATCACGACCTCGACGCGGCGGTTTTGCTGTCGACCGCCGGCGGTGCGGTTGTCGGCGACCGGATCCGATTCGCCGCCGCCGCTCGCGCTGACTCTGGCGCGGTCGACGCCATGCCCGGTCAGGAATGAACGCACCGCATCGGCGCGCCGCTTGGACAGGTCTTGGTTATAGGCCTCGGTGCCGACATCGTCGGTATACCCTTCGATCGCCGCGGTGCGGGTGGGGTAGCGGTTCAAGAAGGCGGCCAGCCGGTCGAGATGATCCGTGGCTCCCGCCTTCAAGGTCGCCCGGCCACTGGCGAACAGCACGTCGCCCAGCGTCAATACGAGACCGCGGTCGGTGGCCTTGGCCTGCAACGCGTCGATCTGCCGTTGCATGTCCGCGGTCTGTTGCGCGCTGGACGCCATGGCCCGCGTCTGGGCGCGCTCGTCACTGCGCGCGATTGCCGCGCGAGCGTCGGCACGATCGGCCTCCCGCGTCCTGCTCGCGAGGCGGATCTTCGTCCGTTCGGCGATGATCGACCGGCGTTGCTCCCCGGCGAAGCGCGCCTGCGCGACGGCCCGGGCAATGTCGATCTTCCGGTCGGCCAGGTAGACCCGGTAGTCGGCCAGGGCCTGATCGTGCTCGGGTATCTGCGCGGTGCGAACCGCGGCCGCGGCCTCCTGCATCGCGGCCGGGGCGAGGTTCGCGAGGTTCGGGTCGGTTTGCAGCGCGATCAGCTTGTCGCGTGCGGACTCGGCGCCGGCGGGTTGCACCGGCGCGGTCGCGCAGCCGGCGAACAACGCGGACGCCACGGCCACCGTGACCAGGTTGCGGGTGAATTGCTGACGACTCGCGGGAATTTTCATGGCTGGCCCCCTGAATTGCGTTGCATCTCCTCGGTGAGCGCGTCGTTGCCCCGCTGCAGCTGGGCGTTCTCGGCCGTCGCCTTCCTCGCCGCGGTGATCGCCGTCGCGAGATCCGCTTCGGTGTGCGACTCCACCGCGAGCCGCCGCGCGGCGACCATGTGCTGCTTCGCGACCGCTGCGTCGGCCTGCACGAGCTTCGCGCGTGCCTCACCGATCTCCCCGGCGGCGTAGCGGCCCGCGTCCACCCGCTCCGCGTCGGCGATCGCCTGATGCGCGGCCGCGAGCTGTGCGGTTGGCGCCGGGGGTGTCGATGCGCAACCGCCGAGCAGGAGCACGCCGACGAGCAGCGGCGGCAGTGACGCGCCGGGCTCGCGCCGGATCGGAAGAGTCAGGGTCATGAGATTTCTCGGATGAATGAGCGAATGTGCTGGGAGGAGTCTAGGTCACCGCAGCGGTGTGATCTGTACGCTGGCGCGCGTATGCGCCCCGGTCGAATCGCGAAGGCGTCGACCGAATGCGGACGGCCCCAGGACGCCGCCGTCGGTGCCGGCGCCGGGGTGTTCGCAATCACAGTTCGCCATCGAAGTGCAACAGCGACAGCCATTTCACCGCCAGGCGTTTTCCGGGCGTGTGCACCGGCTCGGTCGCGTATTCGACCGGGATCCCGTGCTCGACCGTGTCCCAGACCAGATGACGCGGGCCGGATGCACCCGCGGTGGCCGGGCGCAGGCGAACCGTGTAGGCGTTCTGCGGCGCCGCCATCGCCGCGAAACGTGCGGCGGTCTGGGCGGCGAGCACCGGGCTGTCGATGATCACGCCGATCTCGGTGTTCAGGTCCCGCGACCGGCGATCGAAGTTCATCGAACCGTAGAACACGGCCCGTCGATCGAACACGAACTGCTTGGCGTGCAGCGAGTAGTTGCCGAAACGCGATATCCGCTCCGTCTGGCCGCTGCCCTTGCTGCTGCCGAGACGCGCCCGAATCTCGTAGAGATGGACCCCCTCGCGCAGTAGCGGCACGCGATAATGCATATAGCCCGACTGCGCCAGCAGACCGCGCGCGGTGGAGAGCGAATTCGTGAGAATGCGGATGGTCACGCCGCGCCGGCGCAGCGTCGCCAGCAGCTTCATCTCCTCGGGCGCGGGCACGACGTAGGGCGTGATCATCAGCAGCTCGGAACTCACCATGGCCGCGACCGCGGCAACCTCCGGCTGCATCAATTGGCCGACGCGTTCCCGGCTGCGCACGCGCCTCTTGTCGGGGCTGTCGCAGACGACCTCGGAATGCGCCCAGACGAGGGGCAGCCGGCCGGAGATCAACCCGGCATAGGGCTCGCCGCTCGCCACTCGCGCGACGTAGTCGAGACCCGGCGCTGCGAGCGATCGCATCTGGTGGTGCTGCCGTGAGCGCCATTGCCGCAGCGTGTGCCGATCCGAGCGGTGCCGGGTCGTCCCGAGCGCGCGCGCCGGGATCGCGAAGCGGCTGTTCCAGTACTCGTCGAAGGTCGCCGAGAGCCGCTTGACGACCGGGCCGACCGCGAAGACGTCGTCGTCGGCCAGTTGCGAGTTCGGATCCATCTGGAAGTACTGATTGCCGATGTTGCGTCCGCCGACGAGCGCGATCGAGTCGTCCGAGACCATCAGCTTGTTGTGCATGCGATAGTCGAGCCTGGACGCATTGGCCATGAACTCCAGCGCACGCAGCATCGTGCTGTGGCCGCGGTAAGCGAACGGATTGAACACCCGGACCTGCAGGTTCGGCCGTCCGTCGAGCGCCAGGATCCGACCGTCCCCCGCGACCGTATCGCCGTCGTCGACCAGCACACGCACGCGCACGCCGCGGTTGGCGGCGCGCCGCAATGCGTCGATCAGCAAGCGGCCGGTTTGGTCACCGCGAAAGATGAAGTACTGCAGATCGAGGGTTCGCTGGGCCGCATCGATCATTTGCGCGCGGATCAGGAACGCGTCGACGCCGTCGCTGATGATGCGAAATCCCGATCGGCCACCGTGCTCGGCGGCCTCGAGCGCGAACCGTTCGCCGAGGTGGGTCGTCGTGCGCGGATGCACGAGCGCCACGGAGACCGGACGCGGATAGTCGGCGCCCGGCATCACACTGGAACAGGCCGCCATCGACAACGCGACGATCGCGCAGGCCGCCCGGTGCCAGGTGTTCGTTCGCGGAGCCACGGCGACCCTAAGCGCCACGGGATGCGGCATGCGCTCGGGTCGGTTCAAGGCCGGCCGAAATACGCACCACCCAGCACCCGGACCGCCAAGACGACGATGATCAGTATCAGGCCCATGGTTCGGGTTCCTTTGCGCCCGGTGATTGGGACGCCAACCACCCGATCATCCGCTCAGCGCGGTGCCGCTGACTGTGCGCTGCCGAACCTGCGATCGCCGCTCGGTGGCGATCGGCTCGAGACCCGCGCCCTCTCGGGCGATGCCGCAGGTCACGGGGCGAGCACGATCCGAACGAGATGGGTCCGTGCGTCGTCGGCGAGCGCGATCTGCGTTTCGCCGGCCGTCAGCGGCACGCCGTCCACGTCGATGGATTGCACCTGGCGCGGGCGGTCCGATGCACCGTCGGAGCGCGCGTGCCGCTCGACACGGATGTCGTAATGGGCCGAGCGATGGCGAAGCGCGATGGAGAATCCCGGCCAGTGCGCCGGGATCGCGGGGGACAGGCTCAACCGGTCGCCCTGTAACCGAAGACCCAGGATCGACTCGACGCCGGCGCGGTACAGCCAGGCGGCGGAGCCGGTGTACCAGGTCCAGCCGCCGCGTCCGACGTGGGGCGCGACCGAGTAGACGTCCGCGGCCACCGCGTACGGTTCGACCTTGTAGCGATCGGCGTCGGTCGAGCTTGCCGAGCGATTGATCGGGTTGAGCATCGCGAACAGTGCGGTCGCGCGCTCCGCTCGACCGAGGGCTGCCAGGGCGATCACCGACCACGCCGCGGCATGCGTGTACTGGCCGCCATTCTCGCGAATGCCGGGTGGATACGCCTTGACGTAGCCGGGATCGAGGGTCGTCCGGTCGAATGGCGGCGTGAACAGCAGCGCCAGCTGTTCCTCCCACCGGATCAATTCCTGGTCCATTGCGGTCATCGCCAACCCCGGGCGCGGGCCCTGGCCCGCGCCGGATATCACGCTCCAGGCCTGCGCGATCGAGTCGATGCGACACTCGTCGTTCGCCGACGAGCCGATCGCGGTGCCGTCGTCGTAGTACCCCCGCCGGTACCAGGCACCGTCCCACCCGGTCGCGTCGATCGCGCTGCTCAGTGCGTGCGCGTGATCCAGCCAGCGGGCGCTGCGCTGCCGCTCACCGCGCGCCTCGGCGTGCGGCGCGAATGCGACCAGCGTCGCGTACAGGAACCAGCCGAGCCACACGCTCTCACCGCGACCCAGGTACCCGACCCGGTTCATGCCGTCGTTCCAGTCACCGCTGCCGATCAACGGCAATCCGTGCACGCCCACCGAGAGACTCCGGTCGAGCGCACTCGCACAGTGCTCGAATAGCGTCGCCGACTCGTCCGCGATCGAGGGCCGGAAGAATGCATCGGCTTCGCCCGGTCGCAGCGCCTGTCCGTCGAGGTACGACACGATCTCGTCGAGTACCCCGGTATCCCCGGTGGTCCGTACGTAGTGGTCGACCGTGTACGCCAGCCATACCGGATCGTCCGTGATGCGGCTTCGCACGCCCTGACCGGTGGCCGGCAGCCACCAATGCTGCACGTCGCCTTCGACGAACTGCCGGCCGGCGGCACGCAGCAAGTGCTCGCGAGCCAACGCCGGTCGAGCGATGCACAGGGCCATCGAGTCCTGCAGCTGGTCGCGAAATCCGTACGCCCCGCTCGCCTGGTAGAACGCCGACCGGGCCCACAGGCGACAGGCGACGGTTTGATAGAGAAACCAGCGGTTGAGCATGATGTCCATCGAACGATCCGGTGTCTTGACCTGCACGGTCCCGAGCAGTTCGTCCCAAAACGCGACGACGGTGCCGAGGACCGCATCGACGTCGGCCGCCCGATAGCGCGCGATCAGGGCGCGCGCGCTTTCGACGTCGGGGCTGTCGCCGAGCAGGAAGAGAACGTCGACGACGGCGTCCGGCGCGAGCTCGATGGACGTTCGCAGGGCAGCGCACGGATCGAGCGCAGCGCCGGTTCGCCGCGACCACGCGGCGGAGCGAGCCAGCGCCGCCGGCCGCGCGAGCGTGCCGTGCCGGCCGAGGAACTCGCGCCGATCCGCGGTCCAGTCCGTATGCCGTCCACCGAGATCGGCGAACGCGACGCGCGCGCCGAACGCCTCGTCCCAGGTGTTGCGCGCGAACAGCGCGCCCGTCGTCGCATCCCACTCGGTGACGATGAACGGCGCGCAGCCCTCCCGGGTGACGCCCAGCACCCACTCCACGTAGGCCGTGACGGACAGCCGGCGAGGTCGCGCGGAGGTGTTGCGGATTCGCAGGCGCGAGATCTTGATCGAATCCCGCAACGGCACGAACTGCAGCAGGTCGGTGGCGATGCCGTGCGATTCGTGTTCGAAGCGGCTGTAGCCGGGTCCGTGCCGCGCGCAGTGGTGCGCGTGCGGATCCCGGATCGGCAGGAGCGTGGGTCCCCAGAGATCATCCGTGTCCTCGTCCTTGAGGTATATCGCCTCGCCCGGCCGGTCCGCCACCGGGTCGTTCGACCAGGGCGTCAAGGTGCGTTCGCGGCTGTTCATCGACCAGGTGAAGCCGCTTCCCTCCGCGGCGACCTGAAAGCCGAAATCGGCGTTGGCGACGACGTTGATCCACGGCGCGGGCGTCGAGCGACCGGGTCCCAACAGGGTGACGTACTCGCGCCCGTCGGCCGCGAAACCGCCGGTGCCGTTGAAGAACTCCAGATCCTCCGGCGCCGGACCCACGACACGATGATCCGCGGACGCCGGCCCGCGCGCGGGAAGTCGATCGCCCCGCGCGAACGAAGGGTGCGGCCGGTCGAGTTGTCTCGCCAGGTCGCCACGTCGCCCTGCGAGCACCACTCGCGCGACCGCGCCCAACGTGGCGCGTGCGTCGGCGGAGATCAGGTCCGCGCGCAGCACGAACACGTCGCCGCGCTGCACATCCGCGGTGATCTGGCGTCGCGACCGGCTCACCCGCACCTCCGTCTCGAGCGCAACCTGAAGGTCCTGAACGTACGAGCTCTCGCGCTCATTGAGAATCACCAGGTCGACGGCGAGACGCTTCATCCGCCAGTACTCATGCGCCTGCAGCAACCGATGGGCGAGCCCGACGTGGTCGACGTCATCGATCCGCAGCAACAGGATCGGCAAGTCGCCGGAGATCCCCTGGCTCCAGAGGGCGGCTGGCGCGGCGTTCGCACGGCGAATGGTGTCCGATGACGCGCGCATCAGGGAGTCCGCGTACAGCAGATGTCCGGCGAGCCGCTGGAACAGGCTCGCCTCGGCCTCGGTGATTCCGAGATGCAGCAGTTGCACCTGGGCCTGGGTCCACGCGAGCATGCCGGCGCGAACGAACGCGTTGCCATCGCGGTGTTTGTCGATGAGCGCGAGGATGCCCTCGCGCGTCGCCGCTGCCGAGGTCCAGAAGGCGATCTGCTGGGTGCCGCCGGCGGGCACGCGCAGCCGGTGGCGCAGCGCGAAAATCGGGTCGAGCACCGTGCCAACGGTGCCTGACAACCGCCCCCCGGCCATCGCCGCGGGCGATACGGTGATTTCTCGGCTGCGGCCGATGAAGCGAGCCCGGTCGGTCTCGTATTCCGGCGGGCTGCCGCCGCCATTGTCGACGATCGACTGGTGTGCGACCCAGATGCCGGCTTCATCGGGCTGGCGTCGGCGCCGGGTCGCGATCAAGGCGCCGAGGGGACGCGAATATTCGGTTTGCACGAACAGCTTGGAGAATGCCGGGTGCGCCCGGTCCGACGCCGGTGGCGCCAGCGCGAGCTCGCAATAGGACGTGACCTCGATGGTGCGCGACCACAGTCCGCCATTGGTGATCGACAGATGACGGACTTCGGCGTCGTCCTCGGTCGAGACCAGGACCGAGAGCGCCGTGGTGATCTTGCCATCACGACGCCGGAATTCGGCTCGATCCTCGGTGAACGTCACCTCGGCCCAATCGGCCTCGACCGCACTCGGTTGGTGACCCGCCGACCAGACGGCCGCGCTCTCCGGATCCCGCAGAAAGAGATAGTTGCCGCAATCGTCCCGCGTGCCGTCCTCGCGCCAGCGAGTCACCGCGATGTCGCGCCAGCGGCTGTATCCCGAGCCGGCCGCGGTCAGCATCACGCTGTAGCGCCCGTTCGAGAGCAGGTTCACCTGCGGCGTCGCGCCGTCGGTCGTCTTCAGGCGCCGTCCCGCCGGCAGCCACGCGCCTTCCGTCGGCGCTGCGACAGGGGTCTCCTCGACCCTGGGGCGCACGACCGACACGTCCCGCGGCGTGCGCTCCTGCAGGAGAAGCTCGGTGGCCTGGATGCAGGGTTCGGCATGAAAGCGCCGACGCAGGATGCCGTCGCCGACGACGTTGGCGATCGCCAGAATCGTCATGCCCTGGTGATGCGCCATGAATGCCCGCACGATCGCATACGCTTGATCCTTGGGCACGCGCGCCGGGGTGTAGTCGAGCGCCTCGTAGAAGCCGTAACGCCCCAGCGCGCCGAGGGATGCGAGGCGCGCCAGATTGTCGGCCGCGTCCGCGGACCGGACCATTGCGGCGAGGGCGGTGGCATACGGGGCGATGACCAGATTGGCGCTCAGCCCGCGCTTCAAGCCGAGACTCGGCACCCCGAAATTCGAGTATTGATAGGTGAAGTCCAGGTCGCGCGCATTGTAGGCGGACTCCGAAATTCCCCATGGCACGCCGAGTGCCTGCGCATGGCGGATTTGCCGGCTCACGGTCAATCGGCTCGTCTCGTCCAACAGGCTGCCGCGCGGAGCGCGCATCACCAGCGACGGCATCAGATACTCGAACATCGACCCGGACCATGACAGCAGGGCCGCTCCGCACCCGATCCCGGTCACCGGTCGACCGAGCCGGAACCAATGGCGACTCGGCACGTCACCCTTGGCGATCGCGAAGAAACTCGCCAAGCGCGCCTCCGACGCGAGCAGGTCGTAGCAGCTCGGATCGAGCGTGTCTTCCGCGACCCGATAGCCGATCGACAGGAGCCGCCGCTGCGGATCCAGCAGAAATCCAAAATCCATGCCGGCGGCGATCGTCAGCACGGTCGCGGTCAACTCGCTCATTCGATGATCGAGCGCCGCGTCGACCTCGGGCGAACGACCACGATCACGCTGGATCGCGTCGATGCTGCGCTCGACGGCATCCAGCCAGAACAACAGGTCCTCGCAGGCGCCGGCGGGATGCCCATCGACCATTTGGTGCGCGGCCTGCGTCAATGCTCGCGCCCGCGCGGCCACTGCGTCGGTCGGCGACGCGGCATCATCGCGGTCGCCCGCGCGGTCCGCGCCGTGCAAGTCCGCCAGCAATTGCTCCAGCCGCTCGTGAAACGCTCTCGCCGGAACATCGTGGCGATTCGGTAGCGCCTCCCAGGCCCCTCGTGCGAGACCCAAGGCGTCCCCGGCGCCGGCGGTCGTCGCTTGGTGCGAACGGAGCGTCGCCCGCCAATCGCGCAACGCATTGGCGAGCGTGACCAGATGCGCGGCCAGGTTGCCGCTGTCGACCGAGGAGACGTAAAGCGGCGGCAGCGGCCGCAGGTCCTGCGTGTCGTACCAGTTGTAGAAGTGTCCGCGGCAGCGCTGCAGACGCGCCATCGTGGCGACCGTCGCCTCCAGTCGAGCCACGGCCTCCTCGGTGCCGATCCAACCGAAGTCCCTGGCGCTGGTGGTCGCCAACAGGTACAGCCCGAGGTTCGTCGGCGAGGTCCGATGGGCGACTGCCGGCCGCGGATCCTCCTGGAAATTGTCCGGCGGCAGCATCTGGTCCGCGGCGGTCACGAAGGTCTCGAAGAAGCGCCAGGTGCGACGGGCGACACGCCGCAATTGCCGCGCCTGCGAATCCGTCAGCGACAAGCGGCGCGGCCGGGTCGGCGGCCGGCTGATCCAGACCGCGATCGCCGGCGCCGCCAGCCAGATCGCGAGGAACGGTACCACGAGCCACCATGAGCCCTGAGCCGATGATCCCGGCAGCAGCACCGCCGCGATCGCGAGGAGCATGCCGCCGCTCATCCGCCGATAGGCGCTCGCGAGATCGAGCCGATCGCGCAGCGAGGCTTGTGCGGCAGTGACCCATTCCAGCAGGTGCCGGTGACTGACGCAGACACGGAACAACGTGCGCGCGATCGCATCGCTCATCAGCACGGCCTGATGGGGCAGCGTCACGATCTGCAATCCAATCCGTCTGGCGGCCCCCCAGCAGTCCACGCCCAGGGCGAAAAAATGGCTTCGGAGCATCACGTCCGTACGCCGCGGCAGTATTTCCGCGATCACCGGCAACAGCGGCGGGACCGCGATGGTCGCGAGGATGAACCCGGTCCAGATGCACGCGCCATGGACCGGCAATGTCCAGCCGATCGCCAATGCGCCGAGAGCCGCCGGCGCCGAGAGCGTCCGGCGCAGGTTGTCCGCGATCTTCCAGCGCCCGATCAGCGGCAGCCCGTCGTGCGCGGCCCCGTCGCGGCTCGCGTGGCGCCGGCCGAAGAGCCAGGGCAACAACTGCCAGTCGCCGCGCGCCCACCGGTGCTGGCGCGCGTCGGCGACGTCGTGACGCGCCGGAAACTCATCGACGATTTCGACGTCCGAGGCCAGGCCCGCGCGCGCAAAGATTCCTTCGAACAGGTCATGGCTGAGCAGCGTGCCGTCCGCGACCCGGCCGCGCAGCGCCGCCTCGAAGGCGTCGACGTCATAGATTCCCTTGCCGGTGTACGACCCCTCGCCAAACAGATCCTGGTAGACATCGGAGACCGCGGCCGCGTACGGGTCGATTCCCGCCGCGCTGGAGACGATGCGCTGAAAGAGGGAACCCTCGTCTCCGCACGGCAGCGACGGCGATATGCGCGGTTGAAGCACCGCGTAGCCCTCGACCACCCGTCCCGCGGCGGCGTCGAAGCGCGGGCGGTTGAGCGGATGGGCCAGCTTGCCGATCAACCGCCGCGCGGTCTCCCGCGGCAATCGGCTGTCGGCGTCGAGCGTGATCACGAAGCGCACGTCCGGCGGAACGGTCGGCCGGCGACCGTCGATATTCAGGAACGTCGTATCGGTCGCACCACGCAACAGGCGGTTCAACTCGTGCAATTTGCCGCGCTTGCGCTCCCAACCCATCCACCGGCGCTCCACCTCGGACCAAACCCGCCGGCGATGCAGAAGAATGAACCGCTCGTCACCCGCCGCCGCAGGGTGCCGCGTGTTCAACTGATCGATGCCGAGGATTGCCGATCGCAACAACCGATCGTCCGATGGCACCCGCTCTTCCGTCGCATCGCGCCAATCCGTGAGCAGGGCGAAGCGCAATTCCTCATGCGGCGAGGCCAGGTAGTGGACTTCCAGACGGGCGATCTGGGTCTCGATGGCCGCGGTCGTCGTCAGCAACGTCGGCACCACCACGAGCGTGCGCAGATCCGCCGGTATCCCCTCGCGCAGCGCCAGTCCGGGCAAAATTGCCGTGTGAACTCCGCGCGCGACGGCGCGATTGACCAGTGCGACGGCCGCGTCCATCGCCGGTACGAGCCCGGCCAGTGCGAGCAATGCAAACCGCCAGGCGCGATCGGCCTCGGCGCCGATCAGGTGCAGCGCAAAGCCCAGGATGCTCAGCGCGACCACCGCGACCGCACCGATATAGGCGCCCGCGCCGAGCCGCTTCACGAACCGGTGAGGCCGCTGGGTCAGCGGCGCGCGGTAACCGATCCTGGCCTCGAAGGCCGAACGCCCCGCCGCGATCAGGTAATACCCGGACTCGCCCTCGCGTGCGGACGCCCTTGCACCGGTGACCGCTGCTTCGACCGCCGCCCTGGCGATCTGGATCTCGTCGAGCGCCGATCCCCTCGCGAGATCCTCGATCGCGCTGCGATACAGATTGCGCGTGGCGAAATCCATCGCCGCGAATCCCGCATCGCCGCGAAGCACCACATCGACCAGGCTCACGCTCTCGAAGAACTCGGACCAGTCGATGTCGGCGATCAAGCGCATGCTGGTGATGATGTTGCGAATGGTCACGTTGGACGCACCCTGCCGCTGGTGCTCCATTTGCACGGCCGCCGTGGAATCGAGGCCCTCGGCGGCGAGGCGCCGTTCCAGGAACGCAAGCGCAGGGGTGACGTCGGGATCCTGATCCCGCAGCCGTTTCACGATCTGGACCGCGAACGCGGGCGTGGGACTCGCGTCGGCTGCGTAGGCCTCGCTCAGGGCTTGTGGATCCGGCGGGCCACCGACGCCGAGCAGGCGGTCGGCCACGCCATCCGCACTTTGCCGCGCCTGCTGACCGATCGCGATGCTCGAGGCGGCGCGCCGCAGATTCTCGACGAGCACGATGCGCAGCGTGATCGTCACCGCCCAGAGCTCACCGATCGACAGCGCTTGTACCCGCTGATAGGCGGATACGAACCGACGCAGGGCTTCCAGATCGAAATGACTGTCGGTGTGCGCGACGAACGCCCACGCGATACCGAAGACCCGCGGGTACCCGGCGAGGGGTCCCTGCGCTAGTTTCGGCAATTGTCGATAGAAACCCGGCGGCAGGTCGTCCTTGATGCTACGGATCTGCGCATCGATGACGTGGTAATTGTCGAGCAGCCACTCGGCGGCGGGCGTGACCAGGTGACCGGCGCGCACGGCGGCCGCCAGCGCATGACGGTCGGCGAGCAGCACGACGGAGTTCTGGCGCAATCGCGCTCGCAGCGATGGGCGCAGCGGCGCGCGTCCGTCGATACGCTGCGCGGCGGCGAGGCTCTCCGCGTGTTGATCGAGCCGCTCGACGCCGAACAGTTCCTCGCGCAGGATATTTTCGTTGTCCCAGGGCGAAACGCGCGACATTGCCAACCTCACGTCGCGCTCATGCCCGACGACCCCCGGCGAAGCGCCGCGTGACCGACGGATCCCGACCCTTCGGCCGCGGAATCCGTGCCCTTAAAGAGCGGAGTTCTCGAGGTCGCCGCGCCGATCGGCGCGCGAGCAGATCCTGTGCATCATCCGGCTGACCCTCCGTCAATAGCGATGCCAGGCTAGCTCAACCGGCAGCGGGCCGTCTGTGCGCTACCGAACCAGTAGCCCGTCGCCTGCACCACGAACGCTGGCATCTGGCATTCGGCGGTGCCTGCGGTGGGTCGGCCCGCGAGGTGACCGCCGGTGGGCTCCACCCTCAGGAGTGGATCAGGGTCCCGAAAACACGATCCCAGAACGCGGTCGTGACACCGTAGTTGCCGCGCTTCGGCGAATAGTGGTGCCGTAGATGACGAACGCGCCGTCTCTCGAGATGGCGTGGCAAGGCGCCGCCGCGCGCATGATGGATCCAGTGGTGGGTCAGACCATACCAGAGGTAACCGATCATCACCCCGGCGGTCAGCCCGCTGGCGATCGGGAATCCGACGAAGTGCCAGATCGGCAGCAGGAGGCAGCCGATCATCACCGCGAGACTCAGCCAAGTCGGCGTTCCCACGTAGTCCTGCGGCGCGCGATGATGCAACGCATGCATCGACGCGAGATAGGCGGTCCGGTGCAGCGCAATCCGATGCAACCAATACTCGAGGAGCGTCCAGGCTCCGGTGCCCACCAGCAGCGCGCCGACCCAT
>JAJYAM010000066.1 GCA_021779535.1 Pseudomonadota bacterium | reverse complement strand
GTACACCGCCTTCGGGCATCAGCCTGTGAAAAGGCACGGTGTTCTTCGCCGCGCCGTAGCCGCGCGTTGTGCCGTGGCGAGCATGATTGCGAATCGGTGCAATCTTGTGATCAACTGCGGCGTACCGATCCATGCGCCCGAATGCCGTCGGATGCGACCCTCCTTTGAGTGTGCGGCGGCCGCCGCGGCGCGTCGCGATTCGAGTCGCAAGAGCCCTAGCGGCGCGCGCGTCCCGTCGGCTGCGCGGCCGGCGCGAACACCGCGATGCACCCCGCCGGACAGCTCGGATTGTGCGGATCGGCCGCGATCGGCACGAACACCCTGCCGGAGCGCGGATCGGCGGCGACCGAGTGCGCATGCGGACCGCTCGGCAGGTTCGCGAGCCAGCGGTTGGTGCGCGCATCGACGACGCCGAGCACCGCGCCGCCGGGGAAGCCGCCGGCCGCCATGTAATAGAAATCGGCCTTCGGGTCGTACCAGACTTCGTCGGAACCGCCGACCGCGCGGATCACCGCGACGGTCCGGCCCGAACGCGCATCCAGCACCAGCGTCTTCGGCGCGAATCCGGCCGCGACCGCATCGTCGCTGCAGCCGACCAGCAGATGACCGTGCGGGCCGACCGCGAGCCCCGCCGGCATGCACTCGCGGACCGGCAGGAACCGTTCGAGCCGTCGAGTGCGCGGATCGATCACCGCGACCGCGCCGTTGGCCTTGATCTTGTCGAGCACCGGAATCGACAGATACAGCAGTCCCGTCGCGGGATCCCAGGCGGGCTGTTCGGCGCCGTCGGTCGCCCGATCGAGCACGATCTTGCCGAGCACCCGGCGCGTGCGGCTGGAAATGAAGCTGATGAACGGGGGATCGTCGGCGTTGTTGACGACCGCGACCAGACGATCGCGCGGATCGTAGGTCATCTCGTCCACGCGCCGGCGTCCGCCGGTCGGGATCGACGCGACGATCGATCGCGAGCGCAGATCGACGACCTTGACCGTGCTGTCGCCGTTGCCGGCCCAGAACTCGTTCGGGCCGACCGCGACCACCCCGTTCGGACCCGCGGCATCGAACCCCGCCGCGGGATCGTAGCCGGTGAAGCCGCCGGCGCGGCCGAGGAACCGGCCGGTCGCCGCGTCGAAGAAATCGAGACCCTGGTTGGAGCGGTCGGAGAGCGCGTAGACGCCGCGCGAATCGACGGTGCCGATGTCGAAACTCGCGAGCGGTCGGCCCGGCACCGTGAGCGTCGCGACGCGCCGCACCGCGGGCGCCGCCGCGGCGGCGCGCGCACCGGACAGGCCGCCTCCCGCCGCAAGCGCGGCACACGCGAGCATCGGCGGCAACAGCCAGGCTTTCTTTGACATCGCTCGGGACCTCCACGGTCAAGGATCACGGCCCGCCGGCCGTGATGTCGGCAGCGGCGAGGCCGGGCGACCTTGCCATGGAAACCTTAACGGAGCCTTAGGGCCGCCGTGCCGCCGGGGAGGATCGGCGGCACGGCGCCCGTCAGATCGTCAGATCGCGCGCTTGCGCCTCATGAAGCCGATACCGACCAGTCCGAGGCCGAGCAACGCGAAGGTCGCGGGTTCCGGAACGGACGAAGTCGTCGTGGCACCGGCCGGCCCCAGCAAGGGAAAGCCACCGCACGTGGTGGCACTGACGGAGGGATCACACACTTGCACGCTGGGATCGGTGAAACTGGTCGCGTTGGTGAAGATCCCGTAGATGTTCGAGACGTTAGCGGGAAATCCATTGAATGTAGCGGGACTCAATCCCATGGAGTAGAAGAGCAACGTGCTGCCGTCCGCGCTCCGCGACACGGTGCCGGCACCGGTCCCGGCGCAGGTCTGACTGGCCGTGATCGCGAGCGGATCGCAGGTCTCGAGCTGGGTCGCGTAGCCGGTGAAGCCGGTCATCGTGAGCGTCAGCGGACCCGACGAACTCGAGGCGACGGCAAACGCGAACGACACGGCGTTCGGACCATAGGGATCGAGCGTGCTCGACTTGAACGCGACCTCGGCGAACCCGAACCCTGTCAATCCGCTGCTCGCCGACTGAATACCGGTCGTCCCGAGCAGAGTGTAGCTCGGAAGGTTGCCCGAATAGCTCGGAATGGCGACGCTGGCGTCACCGGGATTGACGGGGACCGGGGCTGCGAACGCGGCTGGATTCGCAAACCATGCGCCGAGCGCCGCCGCACCGAGAACGTGTACCCGAACGGTGTTCCGGATCTTCATTTCATCCCCCCACGGGCACTTGGAAAGGTGCCTTCTTTACGGTGAGTTGATGCAAGCATCGCGCCGAAAGGATATTCACGAATTGAATCAATGAGTTGCCTCAAGAGCGCGAATGATCATCGTCCCAATTGTAAAATTTATCGACAATCGGCACGCTCAGGCCGGCGCGGGTGCAGCCGGCACGGCGGGTATCTCGAACACCGCGCGCAATCCGCGCCCGCCGGTGCCGTCCTCGACATGGATCCGGCCGCGATGCAATTCGATGATGCCCCGGCAGATCGCGAGCCCGAGCCCGGTGCCCTCGCCGTCCGCACCCGGCGACGGCCGCAGGCGCACGAAACGGTCGAAGATGTGGGCACGCTGCGCCGGCGGCACGCCGGCGCCTTCGTCCTCGATCGACACGCGCCAGCGCTCACGGTCGATCTGCGACGTCAGCAGGATCCGGCCGCCCGGCGGCGAGGCGTTGACCGCGTTGCTCATGAGATTCAGCAGCACGCGGCGCAGCCAGCGCGGCTCGCACACCGCCAGGCCCTCGCCGCTGTGCGTCGCGGCGAAGCGCAGGCCGCGATGCTCGGCGAGCACCAACGCGTCGGCGGTGAACGAGGCGAGGACCGCGGCCGGCTCGTGCGGCGCCAGCGCGAAGGTGATGCTGCGCGCCTCGGCGCGCGACAGGAACAGCAGCTCGTCGATCGTGCTGGTCATCCGCGACAGCTCCTCGAGGAGCGCCGCCACCTCCTCCTCGCTGTCGGCGCTCAGGGTATCGGTCGCGAGCAGCTTCTCGGCGTGCAGGCGCGCGAGCGACAACGGCGTCTTCAACTCGTGCGAGGCGTCGGCGGCGAAGCGCCGCACGTTGGTGAACGAGCTCTCCAGCCGGTCGAACATCGCGTTCAGGAGCGTCACCAGATCCGCGATCTCGTCCTTGGTCGCGGGCACCGGGATGCGCTCGCCGAGGTTGTCCGAGCCGATCCGGTTCGCGGTCTCGCGGATCAGCCGCACCGGCCGCAGCGCGAGCTGCGACAGCCCGTAGCCGATCGCGACGCTCATCCCGAGCATCAGCGCGAGCAGCGCCGCGCACACCGATGCGTAGCCCTCCATCACGCCATCCACCTGGGTCGCCGGGGTCGCGACGATCACGTCGTACGGCGGCAGCAGGAACTCCCCGACCCGCAGCAGCCCGAACTGACCCCAGCGGATCTCGTAGCGGCGCTCCCCCTTGCGGTCCGGGATCGACTGGCCCTCGAGGTTCTGCGAGAAGAAGATCGTGCCGTGGTGAGGGCGGTGGATGTCGATGTAGAAGAGCACCGAAGCGTAGTTGGTCGTGTCGCGGATCCGCCGGTCGATCACCGCCGGGGTCAGGCTGCGGTAGTCCTTGCCGAGCCGCGCGCGGATCTGCTCGAACTCGGATTGGTTCAACAGGTCGAGTCCGTGGATCAGGTAGCCCTGCAACAGAAAATAGCCGACGACGAACAGGCACGCGAGCGTCGCGGTCGCGGCGGCCGCGTACCAGAGCGCGAGGCGTGCGCCGATCGACCGGATGCGCAGCGGCCGCATCATTGCAGCTGGTAGCCGACGCCGCGCACGGTCTTGAACATCGGCTTCTCGTCGCGGGTGTCGAACTTCGCGCGCAGCTTGCTCATGTACACGTCGAGCAGGTTCGCGTCGACCTCGTAGGGCGACGACCAGACCTTCTCGCAGATCAACGAGCGGGTCAGGATGCGGCCCGGGTTCTGCATGAAGATCTCGAGCAGCGTGAACTCGCGGCTCGTCAGGTCGAGCGGCGCGCCGCGAAAGTGGGTCGTGCGGCCGACCAGGTCCATGCGGATGCCGCGATGCTCGAGCACGGTGTCCTTGACGTTCGCCTGACGGCGCAGCAGCGAGCGCAGGCGCGCGAGCAGTTCCTGGAGGCTGAACGGCTTCGGCAGGTAGTCGTCCGCGCCGAGGTCGAGGCCCTTGATGCGGTCCTGGACCGCGTCACGGGCGCTCAGGATGATCACCGGTTCGTTGAAGCCGTTCTTGCGCCATTGCCGCAGCAGGTCCAGGCCGTCGCCGTCGGGCAGCCCGAGGTCGAGCACGATCGCCTCGCAGCTCGCCTCGCACAGCGCGTCGCGCGCGGCCGCGCAGGTCGCGACGCACTTGACCGCATAGCCCGCCTCGCTCAAGCCCTGCTTCAGCATCACGGCGAGCCGGCGCTGATCCTCGACGACCAGGATTTTCACGGGGTCGGCCCCTCCGGCCGCGCGGCCACGCCCGGCTCGCTGTAGCGCACGCGCAGTCCGCCCTCGGCGCGGTTGTCGATCGTCAGGCGGCCGCCGAGGTTGGCGGCGATGCGCCGCATGATCGCGAGCCCGAGGCCGCTGCCCGGGGTGTCGGCCGAGTCGTCGAGGCGCTCGAAGGGTTCGAACGCGCGCTCGAGGTCGTGCGCGGCGATGCCCGGGCCGGAATCGACGATCTCGATCACCGTGCGCACCAGCGGTTCGTGCTCGTCCCGCTCGGTGTAGAGCGCGAGGTCGACCCGACCGCCCTCCGGCGTGTAGCGCAGCGCATTGTCGAGCGCGTTGCGCAGCAAGGTGTAGAGCTGCGTCGGTTCGGTCGCGATCGGTGCGCCCGCATCCCGGTTCATGCCGAGATCGACGTGGCGCTGCTCGGCGAGCGGCAGCAGGTCGGCGATGACCTGGCGCAGCACCGCCGACGGGTCGACGACGCGGCGCGCGAGCGCGCGTCCCGATTGGGCGCGCGCGAGGCTCAGCAGCTGCTCGGTCACGGCGCGGGTGCGGGCGAGCGCCTGCTGCACGTTGCGCAGCCGTTCGCGGGTCGCGACGGGCAGATCCGCGTGCGCGAGATTGTCGACCTGCAGGCTCAGCGCGGCGATCGGCGTGCGCAATTCGTGGGCCGCATCGGCGACGAAGCGCCGCTCCGTGTCGAGCAACGTCGCCAGGCGGGTGAGCAGGCGATTGATCGAGGCGATGAACGGCCGCATTTCATTGGGCACGCCCTCGACCGGCAGCCGGTCCAGCCGATCGTCGCCGCGCGCGTCGATCTGGGCGGCGAGCGCGTGGACCGGCCGCAGGCCGCGGCGCACGACCCAGGCCGACAGCAGCACCAGCACCGGGATCAGCGCGAGCACCGGAAACAGCGCGTACTGGGCGCTGTCGAGCGCGGCCTCGGTGCGCAGCGCGGTCCGTTGCGCCACCGCGATCCGGCCGGCCCGCCCGGTGCTGACGAACACGCGCCAGCGCCGCCGGCCGGCCTCGAGCGTGTGCATCCCGTCGCCGAGGTCGCGCGGGATGTGCAGCTTGCCCGCGCCGGCGCCGGCGTCGATGCGCTGAATGACGATCGCCGTGTCGGCGTCGACGTCGCGCCCGCGCGGCGCCAGCACGGTCGCCGGCAGCGGATTCCATTGGTGCACGAGCAGCGCGACCTGGCGCAGCTGCTGATCCTGCAGTTCCTTCGCCTCCTGGAAGCCGAGCAGCGAGGACACCGAGGCCGTGCCGAGCGCGACCAGGATCAGGATCGCGGTGATCCAACCCCACAGCCCGAACAGCAGCGAGTGCCGGGCGCGTTCCCGCCAGATGCCGATCCGGCTCACGGACCGGCTTCCCGATCGCGCGGCACGTCACGGTCGACCATCCAGCCGACGCCGCGGACGTTCTTGATCACCGCGGCGCCGAGCTTCTTGCGGATGCTGTGGATCAGGTATTCCACCGCATTGCTCTCCACTTCCTCGCCCCAGCCGTAGATGCGCTCCTCGAGCTCGCCGCGCGACAGCAGCGCCCCCGGACGCAGCAACAACGCATGCAGCAACGCGAACTCGCGGTTCGAGAGGCGCACCGACGCGCCGGCATGGCGCACTTCGCGGGTCGCCGGATCGAGCTCGATCAGGCCGTTGCCGAGCACCGGTCGACCCTGCCCGCCCTTGCGCCGCACCACCGCGCGCAGGCGCGCGAGCAACTCGCCGGCCTCGAACGGCTTGACCAGATAGTCGTCGGCGCCGAGATCGAGGCCGCGAATCCGTTCCTCGACGCCGTCCCGCGCGGTCACGATCAGCACCGGCAATTCGTTGCCGCTCTGGCGCAAGCTGCGCAGCACCGTCAACCCGTCCCGCCGCGGCAGGCCGAGATCGAGCAGCAACGCCTCATAGGCCACGGACGCCGCGCCGGCGAGTGCCGCCGATCCATCGCGCACCCAGTCGACCGCGTGGCCGGCATCGCGCAAGGCCTGCTGGGTCGCCGCGCCGAGCATGGGATCGTCCTCGACCAACAGGATCCGCATGGCCGGTACCATACCCGGATCCGCGGGATCGGCGATAGGGGCGGCGCGCCCTCAGTCCGCGCTAAGTCGCCCGAGGCATGCTGTCGCCAACAGGAGGTACTTCATGAACACGAAATCGTCATTGATCACGGGGGCGCTGCTGATCGGACTTGCGGCGATCGCTTCGGCGAAACCGCTGGCCGGGCAGCGATACCTGAAGGAAGCGAAGATCTCGCTGCAGCAGGCGCGTGCGACCGCATTGCACGTCCTGCCCGGCGGCCGGATCGTCACGCAGGAGCTCGAGCGCGAACGCGGCGGCAGCGGTCTGCGCTACAGCTTCGACATCCGGGTCGGGCACGGTCTGCGCGAAGTGGGTGTCGATGCGAAGACCGGCAAGGTGCTCGAGAACAGCGTCGAGGGGCCGCACCACGACTGATCGGGGAACGCCGGCGCGTCCGAGGCCCGGGCGCGCCGGCCTCTCGCCGCCGGTGCGGGCCTCAGCCTCGGCTAAGTCAGACCTGCCATAATGCGCGCCACGCAGGAGACGGAGCCGATGTCGCATACCACGGTCTTGCGCTCGATCAGCAGTGGAGCGAATGCGCGGCGCCGGCCGGCGCGGCCACCGCTGCTCGCCGCCCTGCTCGCGACCGTGCTCGCCGCCGGCGGCTGCGCGGTCTACCATCCGCTGCCGCTGCCGCACGGCCCCGAGCTCGCCGCGCGCCTGCCGGGCAGCGCACGCCGGCCGCTCGACCTGACCGAGGTCGCGACGCTCGCGGTGCTCAACAACCCCGACTTGAACGCAGCCCGCGCGCGGCTCGGGGTCGCCCGCGCCCAGGCGTTCGCGGCGGGGATCCTGCCGAACCCGCAGTTCAACTTCAGCAGCGACCGCCCGATCGACCGGGTGAACGCACCGGCCGATCCACGCTACCCGGAATACCACGCGTACGGCATCGGCCTGTCGGTCGACCTGCGCGCGCTGCTCACCCAGCACAGCCGCCACGCGGCGGCGCGGGCATCGCTGCGGCAGGCGCGCCAGCAACTGCTGTGGCAGGAGTGGCAGACGGTCGCCGAGGCACGCTTGTTGTACGTCGCGCAGGCGCTTGCGGACCAGCGGCGCGCGCTGCTCTCGCCGGCGGCCGCGGCGTTCACGCGCGCCGCGGCGCGCTCGCACCGCGCGCTCGCCCAGGGCAACGTCAGCCGCGACCAGGCGGATGCGGACCAGGCGATCCTGATCTCGGTTCGCGCCCAAGCCGCCGCCGCCGCGCGCGATGCCGACCAAAGCGCCCGCGCGCTGCGCGCGCTGCTCGGTCTCGCACCCGAGGTGCCGGTGCCGCTCGCGCCGCTGCCGGCGCCGCCGATCCCGCGCCGCGCGGCGCTCACCGCGCTCGCGCGCGCGCTGCCCGAGCGCCGCCCGGACCTCGCGGCGCTTCGCGCCGGCTACGCGAGCCAGGAAGAGCAGGTCCGGATCGCGGTGCTGTCGCAGTTCCCGAACGTCGTGATCGGCGTGAACCGGGCGCGCGACTTCTCCGACGTGCACTCGCTCGGCGACGCCGTGTCCTTCGACCTGCCGCTGTTCGATCGCGGTCAGGGCGAGATCGCGATCCAGCGCGCGACGCGTGCGCAGTTGCGCGCCGAGTACCTCGCGCGGCTCGATCAGGCGACCGCGGAGGTCTGGCAGCTGTGGAGCGACATGCGGCGACTCCACGCGCAGCTCGCGGATCTCGACCGGCGGGTCCCGCGGCTCGCGCGCACGGTGAGCGCCGCGCGCCGCGCCTACCGCGCGGGGAACTATCCGGCCGCGGGCTATCTCGGCCTGGTCGGCGCCTACCTCGGCGCGGCCGGCAACCGGATCGACGTGCTGCAATCCCTGTGGTCCGACTCGATCGCGCTCGCGACCTTGACCGGCACCCAAGTCGAACCGGCGGTCGTCGCCGGCCACGAGGCGAACCCAACATGAAACGCGTTTCCTGGATCGCCGCGGCCACCGCCGCGGCCCTCGGTGCGGTGTGCCACGGCGCGCTGCCGGCCGCCACCGCCGACGACTCGGTCAGCGTGCTCGTCCGGACGGTCCCGCTCGTGCGCGGCAGTCTGCCGCGCACCATCGTCGTCTACGGTCGGGCCCGTCCGGCCCCCGATGCCCGGCTCGCGCTGATGGCGCCGGGCGCCGCGCGGGTCGCGGCCGTGTACGTGCACACCGGACAAGCGGTCGCGAAGGGCGCCGCGCTCGTCGAGCTCGAGCCGACGCCGGCGACCGCGGCCGCCTATCGGGCGGCCGTGTCGGCCGCGCAGGTCGCGCGCGATGCGCTCGTGCGAACGCGGCAGTTGTTCGCCGCGCGCCTCGCGACCGAACCGCAGGTCGCCGCGGCCGGGAAGAGCGCTGGCGATGCGCGCGCCACGCTCGCCGCGCTGCGGGCACAGGGCGCGGCCGGCCCATCGACGCTGCGTGCGCCGGTCGCCGCGGTCGTCACCCGCTCGAGCGCGATACCACAGGCGATCGTCACCGAGGGCACGCCCCTCGTCGAGCTCGCCCGCGCGGGCTCCAGTGTCCTCGTCGTCGAGGCGGTTCCCGCGCAGGCGCTCGAAGTGACCGCCGGCGATCCGGTGTCGGTCGCGCCGGTCGGCGCGAGCGGCACGATCGCGGCGCGCGTCACGCTGCGCGGCGCCGCCGCGGATCCGGCGAGCGGGCTGGTGCCGATCGACGTCGCGCTGCCCCCGGGCAGCATGCTGCCCGGCGAAGCGGCGGAAGCGACGATCACGGTCGCGCAGGTGGCCGGCTTCGTGGTCCCGCACGCCGCGGTGCTGGTCAACGAGAGCGGCGCGACCTACGTCGTGCAGGTCGAGGGCGGGGTCGCGAAGCTCGTGCCGGTGCACGTCGAGGTCGCCGGCGGCGATCGCGACGTCGTCGCCGGGGCGCTCGACCCGCGCGCGCCGATCGTGCTGGAAGGAGCGTATCAGCTGCAGGACGGCGTGAAGGTGCGTTACGCGAATCCGGCCGGCAAGGGCGGTCGATGAGTTTCGTCCGGACCCTCGAGAACAATCGCGTCGCGTTCCTGTGCGTCGCGTTCGCGCTCGCGGCGGGCGGACTGTTCGCGGCGATCGGGCTGCCGGTCGGGCTGTTTCCGGTCACGAGCTTCCCGCGGATCCGGATCGAGGTGAGCGCGGGCAGCATGCCGGCGAAGCAGATGCTCGTCGACGTCACCCAGCCGCTCGAGGAGGCGGCCCGGGCGGTCCCGGGCGCGGTCGACGTCGTGTCGACGACCTCGCGCGGCTCGGCCGAGATCTTCGTCGACTTTCCCTGGGGCTCGGACATGAACCAGGCGCTGCTGCGGGTCTCGACCGGCTTCGCGCAGGCGCTGCCGAACCTGCCGCCGGAGACGACCTACGACGCGATCCAGATGAGCCCGAACGTGATCATGCCGTTCGTCTCGTACGCGTTGCTGTCGAACACGGTCTCGCCCGCGGATCTGCGCCGGCTCGCGAAATACCAGATCGGCCCGCTCCTGACCGGGATCCAGGGGATCCGCCGCGTCGGCGTGACCGGCGGCCAGACCCCCGAGGTCGAGGTCACGGTCGACCCGATGAAGCTCGCCGCGGTCGGCCTCTCGCTCGGCGACGTCTCGCAGGCGATCGCCGCGTCGAACACGATCAGCGCGGTCGGCCGGCTCGAGGACAACGACCTGCTGTACCTCGCGATCGACAACAACGCGTTCACCTCGGTCCGCTCGGTCCGCGCGGTGACCCTGCGGACCGCGCACGGCGGGATCGTGCGGCTCGGCGACGTCGCCCGCGTGCGCCTCGGCTCGGTCCCGCAGTGGCTGCTGGTCGACGACAACGGCAAGCCCGCGGTCACGTTCGACGTGTATCAGCAGGACACCGCGGATTCCTTGAACCTCGCGAAGATCGTGCAGGCGAAGCTCGACGGCTTCATGCGCACGCAGCCGAAGTCGATCGAGCTCTACAAGTGGTACGACCAGACCGAGCTGGTGCGCTCCTCGATCGGCGCGGTCGAGGAAGCGATCCTGGTCGGCCTCGCGCTCGCCGCGCTGGTCGTGTTCGCGTTCCTGCGCAACTGGCGGGTCGCGACGGTCGCGATCGCGATCGTGCCGCTGTCGGTGTTGATCACGGTGCTGCTGCTGTACGCGCTCGGCATGACGTTCAACATCATGACCCTCGGCGGCATCGCCGCGGCGATCGGCCTGCTGATCGACGATGCGATCGTGATGATCGAGCACATCGCCCGGCGGGCCGGCGCGCCCGCGCTCGCGGACGCGAACGCGGCGGTGCTGCCCGCGGCGCGCGAGTTCCTCGCCCCGTTGCTCGGCTCGAGCCTCGCGACGATCATCATCTTCATCCCGCTCGCGTTCCTCTCCGGCATCACCGGCGCGTTCTTCAAGTTCCTGTCGCTGACGATGGCCTCGGCGCTGCTGATCTCCTACGCGCTCACCGCGCTGATCGTGCCGCTGCTCGCGCGCGGCCTCATCGATTTTCGGACCTGGAAGGATCCGGCGCACGGTCGCGACAACTGGATGACGCGGATCCAGGCGCGCGCGCTCGAGACCTTGTTCGCGCGGCCGGCGTGGATCGGCGTCGCGCTCGCGGTGCTGATCGGCGGCGGGTATCTCGCGTACCGGCACGTCGGCACCGGCTTCCTGCCGCGCATGGACGAAGGCGGGTTCGTGCTGGACTATCAGACCGCGCCCGGGACCTCGCTCGCGGAGACGAACCGCGAGATCGGCGAGGTCGAGGCGATCCTGCACGACAACCCCTACGTCTACACGTTCTCGAGGCGCACCGGCGCCGGCCTCGGCGGCGATCTGACCGAGTCGTACCAGGGTGACTTCTTCGTGCGCCTGCGGCCGGCCGCGACCCGGCCGCCGATCTGGAAGGTGATGGACGCGCTGGACACCGAGATCACCGACGAGGTGCCCGGGATCCAGTTCGACACGCACGAGCTCCTCGACGACATGATCGGCGACATGGTCGGTCGCCGCCAGCCGGTCGTGATCGAGCTCACCGCGAAGGATCCGGACGTGCTCGATGCGGTCGCGCCGAAGGTCGCCGATGCGATCGCGACGGTGCCCGGCGTGCAGCCGGCGTCGATCAACAACGGCGTGGTGCCGGCCGGGGACGCGCTCGAGGTGCACGTGAATTCCGCCGCCGCGGCGTCGCAGGGCATGACCGTGATGGAGGTCGAGGGCCAGCTGTACCACTACCTGCACGGCGCGGTCGTCACCCGCTATCTCGGGCAGGTCCAGGACGTCGGGGTGCGGGTCTGGCTCGGGTCGCCGCGCGGCAAGATCTACCGCCAGCAGCTCGCCGAGCTGCCGATCCGGGCGCCCGACGGGCACCTGTTCCCGCTCGGCACGGTCGCGACGACGGACTTCGTGAGCGGCCAGCCCGAGATCACCCGCGACAATCTCGCCCAGGTCGTCGCGGTGACCGCCGAGATCGGCGGCGGGCACGACCTCGGCTCGACGATCGCCGGCGTCGAGCGGGCGCTGGCCGCGCCCGGCGTGCTGCCGGCCGGGGTGTACTACACCATCGGTGGCGCCTACAAGCAGCAGCAGATGGCGGTGAAGGGCATGATCAAGGTGTTCGCGGCCGCCGCGATCGCCGAGTTCATTTTGATGCTGTTCCTGTACGGACGGCTGTGGTTGCCGCTGATCATCCTCGCGAGCGCGGTGATCTCGAGCGGCGCGGTGTTCATCGGCCTGTGGGCGACCAACACCGAGTTCAACATCACCGCGATGATGGGCATGGTGATGATCGTCGGCATCGCGACCGAGATGGCGATCTTCTACGCCTCCGAGTACCAGGCGCTCGAGCAGGAGATGCCGCCGCACGAGGCGCTGCGGCTCGCGGCCCGCAACCGCCTGCGTCCGATCGTGATGTCGACGCTCGCGATGATCCTCGCGCTGATCCCGCTGGGGGCCGCGATCAGCGGCTCGGGCGATCAGATGCTCCAGCCGCTCGCGATCGCGATCATCGCCGGCATCGTCGTGCAGCTGCCGCTCGTGCTCGTGGCGATGCCGGTCGTGATCGGCTGGACCGTGCGGCGCCGCTGAGCGGCGCTATTGCCGGCCGAACCCCAGCCGGGCGTAGCCGGACGGATCGGTCCGGCGGATCCGCCAGGCCCGCAGCGCACCGAGCGCGCCGGCGACGAACACCAGCGCGGGCAGCACGATCCGCAGCATGCCG
>JAJYAM010000125.1 GCA_021779535.1 Pseudomonadota bacterium | reverse complement strand
CGCCGGTTGCCGGAATCGAACGGCGACTTGCGCACGAGCCGGTGCACGCCGGTCTCGGTGCGCAGCCAGCCGTACGCGTAGGCCCCGGTCAGCGCGATCGTCGCGCTCTTGATCCCGGCGACCTCGCCGTCGCTCTGGTCGATGATCTCGGCGTGGATCCCGTGCGTGTCGGCCCACTTCAGGTACATTCGCTGGAGCATCGCCGCCCAGTCCTGCGCCTCGGTGCCGCCCGCGCCCGCCTGGATGTCGAGGAACGCGTTGTGCGAGTCCATCGGGCCGGGGAACATCCGCTGGAACTCGAGCCGCTCGACGTCAGTGACGAGCCGCGACACGTCCACCTCGACCTCGCGCACCGCGGCGTGATCCTGCTCGGCCTCCGCGAGGTCGAGCAGTTCCCCCGCGTCGGCGAGCCCGCGCTGCAGCCGATCGATCGTGCCGACGGTCTCCTCGAGCCGCGCGCGTTCGCGGCCGAGCTCCTGAGCGCGCTCCGGGGCGTTCCACACGCCCGGCTGCTCTAGCTCGCGATTGACTTCCTGGAGGCGTTCACTCTTGTGGTCGTAATCAAAGATACCTCCTCAAGGACCCTACGCGCTCCTCGAGATCCTTGACGGACCGTTTGACGGGATTGATTTCCATAGGCGCGGAATCCTAGCACACCCGCCGCGCGGCACGACGAGCGCGCGCGCTCACGCCACGCGCAGGTGCGCGACGTTCAGCTGCAGCCTGGTGCGCCCGTTGAACTCGTTCACCTCGAGGCGGTACGCGGCCGCGACCCGCGCGCCCGGCGGCGGCGGCGCGCGCCCCGCTTCGTCGAAGTACCCGAACGCGATCGCGTCGAGCGCCTCGCCGTGCCCCGCCGCCTGCACGCGCAGCTTCAGGTGGCGCTCGGCGACGATGCGCGCGTCGCGCACCGCGAACTCGCCGTCGAACATCGGCTCCGGGAACGCCTGGCCCCAGGGCCCGCCCGCGGCGAGCGCGCGCGCGGTGTCGAGCGAGAGCTCGGCGGCGCTCAATTCGCCGTCGGAGTGGATCACTCCCTGCAACGCCGCCGGATCGGCCCGCGCGGCCACCTCGGCCGCGAACGCCTCGCGGAAGGCCGCGAGGTTCGAGCGCTGCAGCGTCAGGCCCGCGGCCATCGCGTGCCCGCCGAACTTGTCGATCAGGCCCGGATGACGCACCGAGATCGCCTCCAGCGCATCGCGCACGTGCACTCCCTCGATCGAACGCGCCGAGCCGCGCAGGCTCCCGTCGGTCGCGGCCGCGAACGCGATCACCGGCCGGTGCAGCCGCTCCTTGGTGCGGCCCGCGACGAGCCCGACGACGCCCGGGTGCCAGGTCTCGTCGAACAGGCACAGGCCGAGCGCGTCCGCCGCGTCGGGCGCCGCGCGCATCGCCGCGGTGATGTCGACCGCCTCGAGCTGCATCCGCCGCTCGATCGCGCGACGCTCCTCGTTCAGCGCCGACAGGCGCGCCGCGAGCGCGGCGGCCTCGGCCGGCTCGTCCGCGAGCAGGCACTCGATCCCGATCCGCATGTCCGCGATCCGGCCGGCGGCGTTCAGCCGGGGCGCGACCGCGAAGCCGAGATCCGCGGCGACCAGGTCCTCGAGGCGCCGGCCCGAGGCATCGACGAGCGCGCGGATTCCGCCCGCGCAGCGTCCCGCGCGGATCCGGCGCAAGCCCTGCGCGACCAGCACCCGGTTGTTCGAATCCAGCGGCACGACGTCGGCGATGGTGCCGAGCGCGACCAGGTCGAGCCACTCGGCCGGATTGCAATCCGGGTCCTCGAGGTGGCGCGCGAGCGCGGCGACCACGTAGAACGCGACCCCGACGCCGGCGAGCGCGCGGCTGCCGAAAGCGGAGCGCGGCAGGTTCGGGTTCACGATCACGTCGGCCGCGGGCAGCGCCGGGCCCGGCAGGTGATGGTCCGTGACCAGCACCGCGATCCCGAGCGCGCGCGCGGCGGCGACCCCCTCGTGGCTCGACACGCCGTTGTCGACGGTGACGATCAGGCTCGGCCGCTCGGTCGCGGCCCGTTCGACGATCTCGGGCGTGAGGCCGTAGCCGTAGCGAAACCGGTCCGGGACCAGGAAATCGACGTGCGCGAATCGCAGCGCGCGCAGCGCGCGCACCATCAGCGCACTGCTGGTCGCGCCGTCCGCGTCGAAATCGCCGATCACGAGCACACGGCCCGCGCGGTGCGCCGCGAGCAGCCGCGCGGCGTCCTCGGCGCCCTCCAGCGAGCCGACCGGCAGCAATCGCGCGAGCGACAGGTCGAGGTCGCGATCCTCGCGCAGGCCGCGCGCCGCGTACACCCGCCGCAGCACCGGATGCACCGTCGCGGCGAACCCCGCGGCGTCCGGCACGCAGCGCCGTTGGATGATCGCGTGCGGATTCACGCGAGCCGCTCCCACCAGGGCCGCGCCCGGCGCCAGAAGCGGCGGTGCTCGGCGGGCCCGTACTCGAAGGCTTGCGCGCCGGCGCGCAGCACGATCCGGCCGATCCGCCGCTCGGCGAGCGCCGCGAGCGCCGCGCCGAGCCAGTGCTCCGCGTGCGGCCACTGCGCCGAACCCGGCGCGGCATCGACGCATACCACGCCATCGCGGCGCTCGTGCGCGAGCGCCGGCGGCGCGGGCGGTGCGCCGGGCGGGGCGAACGCGGCGCACAGCGGATCCTCGCCGGCGATGAAACCCGCGAGCCGCGGCGCGCGCTCGAGCGGCACACCGCCACCCCAGAGCCACAGCCCCGCGATCGGCGTGTGGCCGCGCTGCTCGCGCGCGCGGTTCAGCGGGTGCGTGTGCAGCCACATCTCGAGCTCGCTCGCGGCGAGCCGCAGCGCCGCCGCGCCGGGGCCGCTCGGCTGGAACGCGCCGACGTCCCCGCCGAGCGCGCCGGCCGGGTCGCAGGTCGCGACTTCCGGCAGCCGCTGGAACACGCAGACCAGGCGGCCGTCGGGCGCCGCCAGCAGCCGGCGCGCGGGCGCGAACGCCGCGTCGTGGTCCGCCGCGAGACG
>JAJYAM010000124.1 GCA_021779535.1 Pseudomonadota bacterium | reverse complement strand
GGATGCGGTCGCGCTCGCGCGGCGCCTGCTCGGCGCGGGTCTCGAGCCCGGATGCCGCGTGGGCATCGTCGCCGAGAGCGACGGCGATTTCGTGCGGGCCTTTTTCGCGTGCCAGTACGCGGCAATGGTGCCGGCGCCGCTGCCGTTACCGACGGCGTTCGGCGGCAAGGAGGGGTATATCGCCCATCTGCGGCGCATGCTCGAGCGCGCACAGGCGGATGCCCTGCTCGGGCCCGCGCCGCTCGAGGGCTGGCTGCGGGAGATCGCCGCCGGACTCGACCTGAAGGTGGTCGCGACCGTCGCGGCGCTCCAGCACGTGACCGCGGCGACCGGCGAGCTGCCGGCGCAAGATCCCGACGGCATCGCCTATCTGCAATTCTCCTCGGGAAGCACCCGCTTCCCGTCGGGGATCGCGGTGAGTCAGCGCGCCGCGATGGCGAACACGCGAATCACCGGCGTGCATGGCCTGCAGGTGACGCCGACCGATCGTGGCGTGTCGTGGCTGCCGTTCTATCACGACATGGGACTGGTCGGCTGCTTGCTGACGCCGACGGTGTTCCAGCGCACGATCGACCTCATCCCCACGCACGAGTTCGCGCGCCGCCCGCTGGTGTGGCTCGATCTGATCAGCCGCAACCGCGGCACCGTGTCGTATGGCCCGTCGTTCGGGTACGAGCTGTGCGCGCGGCGGGCGGAGCGCGCGGCGTCGCCCGACCTCGACCTGTCGAGCTGGCGCTGCGCCGGCATCGGCGGCGACCTGATCCGGCCGAACGTGCTCGAACGCTTCGCCGAGCGGTTCGCGCCGCGGGGCTTCGACGCAAACGCGTTCATGCCGAGTTACGGCATGGCGGAGGCGACCTTGACGTTGTCGATCGCGCCGTTGCGCCGCGGTGCGCGGCACGACACGCTGGACGGCGCGATCTTCGAACATGAACATCGCGCGGTGCCCGCGAACGGCGGCAGCGGACCGACCCGCACGTTCGTGATCTGCGGGCGCATCCTCCCGGATCACGAGATCGAAGTGCGCGATGAATCGGGCCGCCCGCTGCCGGATCGCCACGTGGGGCGGATCTTCGTGCGCGGCCCGAGCCTGATGAGCGGCTATTTCGGCGCTCCCGAAGAAACCGCGCGCGTGCTCTCGAGCGACGGTTGGCTCGACACCGGCGACCTCGGGTACCTCGTCGACGGCGAGATCGTGATCACCGGCCGTGCGAAGGACCTGATCATCGTCAACGGCCGCAACCTCTGGCCGCAGGATCTCGAATGGACCGTCGAGGCGGAACTCGACGCCGTCCGAACCGGCGACGTCGCGGTGTTTTCGGTGCTCGGCGATCCCGCCGAGGAAGTCGTCACCCTCGTGCAGTGCCGGATGCGCGATCCGGCGGAACGCGACGCGCTCGCGAAGTCGGTGGCCGACCTGATCCGCGGCCGGCACGGCGTCGAGACCCGGATCGTGCTGGTGCCACCGCACAGCCTGCCGCAGACCACGTCCGGCAAGTTGAGCCGCAGCCAGGCCCGCGAGCTGTATCTGGCGGGCGCGATCACCGACCGACCGTCTCCCGCGGCGGCGGGCGCCGACGGCGAGTGAGCCGCGACCGCGTCATCGCGGTGACCGGCGCGACCGGATTCCTCGGCCGGCACGTCGTGACGGCGCTCGCGCGGACGGGGGCGCGGATCCGAATCCTCGCGCGCGCGGACCTGCCGCGCGAGGCCTGGCGCGGCCTCGAGCTCGACGTGGTGCCGGGCAGCCTCGAGGATCCGGCGGCGCTCGCGCGTCTCACGGCCGGCGCCGACGCGGTCGTGCATGCCGCGGGCCTGATCAAGGCGCGGCGCAACGCGGATTTTCTGCGGGTCAACCGCGACGGCACGCGGGCGGTCGCCGAGTCGGCGCGGCGGCATGCGGCCGGGTCGCGCTTGGTGGTGGTCTCCTCGCTCGCGGCGCGCGAACCGGGGATATCCGAGTACGCCGCGAGCAAGCACGCGGGCGAGGAGGCGGCGCGGGACGTCTACCGGGACGATCCGGATCGGTTGGTGATCGTGCGTCCGCCGGTCATCTACGGTCCCTGGGACCGGGAGACGCTCGCGCTGTTCAAGGCGGCGTCGCGGGCGCTCGTGCCGATCGCCGGATCGGGACGCATCGCGATCGTCCACGTCGCCGACGCCGCGGCCGCGATCGCGCAGCTCGCGAGCGGCGGCGGCGCCGCGGGGCGGTTCGCGCTCGCGGACGATCATCCGGCGGGCTATTCGGCGCGGGAACTGATGGCGGAAGCGGCCCGCGCGGTCGGCCGCCGCGCGCGCTTCGTGCGCATTCCCGATGGCGCGCTGCTCGCGGCCGGACATGCCTCGGGCTGGCGCGGCCGATTGCAGCGCCAGGTGCCGATGTTCAGCGCGGGCAAGGCACGCGAGATGCTGCACCCGGACTGGTCGGTCTCGGCCGGCGAGTTGCTGCCCTACGCGATCTATCGACCGCGCATCGGCATCGCCGAGGGCTTCCGCACGACGGTCGCGTGGTACAAAGGGGAGCAATGGCTCGACTGACTCCCGGCGACGGGCGGGTGGCGTGACGGTGCGCGAGGTCGTCATCTTCCGCCACAACCTGTTCAGGATCTCCGAGCCGTTCATCGCGCAGCAGGCGCAGCGCCTGCGACGATACCGGCCGCTGTATCTCGGGCGGCTGCGCTACGGCGATCCGCCGGCGGGGGCGGCGAGCTTCGCGCTGCAGGATCGGGCCCGCGGATCGCCGCTGCCGCTCGTGCTCTGGCAGATGCTGACGCGCGATACCCGGGCCTACCGGCGGCTGCTCGAGGGCCGCCGGCCGGCATTGATCCACGCGCATTTCGGTGTCAACGGCGTGTACGCGCTGCCGCTCGCGCGGCGCCTCGGCATTCCGCTCATCACGACGTTCCACGGCTTCGACGCGACGCTGGCGACGCCCGCGTTCCTGGGATCGCCGGAATGGGCGCAGTATCGATTCCTGCGCGGCCGGTTGGCGCGGGACGGCGCGCTGTTTCTGTGCGCCTCGGCGTTCATCCGGGACCGGGTCGTCGCGATGG
>JAJYAM010000123.1 GCA_021779535.1 Pseudomonadota bacterium | reverse complement strand
CCGCGGCAGCAGCGGACGCACGCGCCGGCCGAGCGCGACCGCGGCCGCAAAGCCGCGCGAGGTCAGGCCCTCGCGCAGCAGCGCGCGCTGCAGCCGCGGGCCGAGCGCGCGCGGTGCGCGCGCCTCGACCAGCCGCCGGCCGATCTCGACCAGCCGGCCGTACTCGACGCCGCTCGGGCAGGTGGTCTCGCAGTTCAGGCAGGTGAGGCAGCGGTCGAGGTGGCTGCGGGTGCGGTCGCCGACCGCGCCGCCCTCGAGCAGCCGCTTGATCAGGTAGATCCGCCCGCGCGGACCGTCGAGTTCGTCGCCGGTGAGACGGTAGGTCGGGCAGGTCGCGTTGCAAAACCCGCAATGCACGCACTTGCGGATGATCGCCGCCGCGGCGCGCGCGTCGCCGCTCGCCGCGAGTTCGGTGCTCGTCTCGACCCGCATCGCGCTACAGCTCCGGGTACAGCCGGCCCGGGTTGAACACCCGATCCGGATCGAACGCCGCCTTGAGGCGCCGGTGGATCGCGAGGACCGCGGGCTCCAGCGGGTGATTCGCGCCGCCGCGCGGGTCGGCCGCGCGCACCCGCGTCGCATGCCCTCCGGCCGCGTGCGCCGCCGCGCGCACCGCCTGCGGATCGAGCCGGCCGCGCCACCACAGCAGCGCCCCGCCCCATTCGACGAGGCGCGCACCGCCGAGCTCGGCGAGCGGCGCGGTCGGCGGGACCGACAATCGCCACAGGCACTCGCCGGCCGCCGCGGCCGCCGCATCGAGCGCGAAGAACGGGTGGCGCTGATCGCGCAGCCCGTCCCACCAGCGCGCGGCCGCGTCCGCTGCGAGCGCCGTGCCGCCGCAGCCGGCGGCCGCCGCATCGACCGCGGCGCGCGCGCCGGAGAATCGCAGGTACAGCCGGCCCGCGTCCCATGCGCTCGCCGACAGCGGCCACGGCTTCGCGGCCCACTGCGCGAGGCGCCGCCGCGCGTCGGCTTCGTCACAGTCGAGCACGCGGGTCGCGCTCGCCGGTGCCGCCGCGAGCACCTTGAGCGAGACTTCCAGCACCACGCCGAGGATTCCCCAGGATCCGGCGAACACGCGCGCGACGTCGTAGCCGGCGACGTTCTTGATCACCTGGCCGCCGAACCGCTCGAGCTGCGCGCGGCCGTCCAGGATCGCCGCGCCGAGCACGTGATCGCGGACCGAGCCGGCGAACGCGCGCGCCGGTCCGGCGAGACCCGCGGCGACCATCCCGCCGACCGTGCCGCCGGGCGCGAAGCGCGGCGGCTCGAACGGCAGGCATTGGCCGCGCTCGGCGAGCGCCGCCTCGAGGTCCGCGAGCGGCGTGCCCGCACGCACGGTCACGACCAGCTCGCTCGGCTCATAGGCGCGGATCCCGGCGAGCTCCGCGAGCTCGAGCGGCCGCCCCCGCGGCGGCTCGCCGTAGCACGCCTTCGTGCCGCCGCCACGCAGGTCGAGCGCGACGCGCTCGGCGCGCGCGGTCTCGACCGCGTCGATCACGCGCCGCAACGCCGGGTCCACCGCCGCGAGCTCGGGCGCGCCCATCAGAACCTCGGCAGCTCGGGGAAGCTGAGCTCGCCGCGATGCACGTGCATCCTGCCGTACTCGGCGCAGCGCGCGAGCGTCGGGATCACCTTGCCGGGGTTCAGCGATTCCCCGGGGTCGAACGCCCGCTTGACCGCGAAGAACTGCGCACGCTCGGCGTCGGAGAACTGCACGCACATCGAGTTCAGCTTCTCGACGCCGACCCCGTGCTCGCCGGTGATCGTGCCGCCGATGCGCACGCTGGTCTCGAGCACGTCGGCGCCGAACGCCTCGGCGCGGCGCAGTTGATCGGGGTCCGACGCGTCGAACAGGATCAGCGGATGCAGGTTGCCGTCGCCCGCGTGGAACACGTTCACACACGCGAGCCCGTAGGTCGACTCCATCGCCTGGATCGCGAGCAGCATGTCGGCGAGCCGCCGGCGCGGGATCGTCGAGTCCATGCACAGGTAGTCCGGGCTCAGGCCGCCGGACGCGGGGAACGCGTTCTTCCGGCCGCTCCAGAAGCGCAGCCGCTCGGCCTCGTCGCGGCTCGTCTCGAAGCGCGTCGCACCGCTCGCCGCGAGCACCGCGGTCGCGCGCGCGGTCTCCTCCTCGACCTCCTCCGGCGTGCCGTCGGACTCGCACAGCAGGATCGCCTCGGCGTCGAGGTCGTAGCCCGCGTGCACGTACGCCTCGGCGGCCGCGGTCATCCGCCGGTCCATCAACTCGAGCCCGGCCGGCACGATCCCCGCGGCGATCACCGCGGCGACCGCGCGGCCCGCCGACTCGATGTCGGGAAAGCTCGCGAGCGTGCAGCGTGCGGTGACCGGCTTCGGGGTCAGCTTCACGGTGACCTCGGTGATCACCGCGAGCATGCCTTCGCTGCCGACGACCAGCGCGAGCAGGTCGAGGCCGGGTGCATCGAGCCCGGCGCCGCCGAACTCGACCGGCTCCCCGGCGGCGGTGAAGCCGCGCACCCGCCGCACGTTGTGCAGGGTGAGGCCGTACTTCAGGCAGTGCACGCCGCCGGAATTCTCGGCGACGTTGCCGCCGATCGTGCAGGCGATCTGGCTCGAGGGGTCGGGCGCGTAGAAGTAGCCGTAGGGCGCGGCGGCGTCGCTGATCGCGAGGTTGCGAACGCCCGCCTGCACGGTCGCGGTCGCGGCGATCGGATCGACCGCGAGGATCTTGGTGAACCGCGCGAGCGAGAGCGTGACCCCGAGCGGGTGCGGCAGCGCGCCGCCCGACAAGCCGGTTCCCGCGCCGCGCGCGACCACCGGCACCCGCAGCGCATGGCACGCGCGCAGCACCGCGGCGACCTCGGCATCGTCGGACGGGATCGCGACCGCGAGCGGCCGCCGCCGGTACGCGGTCAGCCCGTCGCACTCGTACACCGCCAGGTCCTCGTCGTCGACCAGCAGTGCATCGGCCGGCAACAGCGGCGCGAGGCACGCGCGCAGCGCGGCGCCGATCCGCGCGCGCTCGGCGGGATCGATCTCGGCGGCGAACCGCGCGGGCGCGGGGAGCGG
>JAJYAM010000001.1:161251-192114 GCA_021779535.1 Pseudomonadota bacterium | reverse complement strand
GGGCGGCGTACGGCGACGAGCGCGACCCCGATACGCGGGCGTTCCTGCGGCTGCTCTCGCCGCTCGCGCTCGCGGACCGGATCACGGTGCCGGTGTTGATCGCGCACGGCGGGGACGATCGACGCGTATCGATCGCCCAGTCCGAAACCCTCGCGAGCTTGCTGCGGGTGCGCCACGTACCCGTCTGGACACTGATCGCCACGCGCGAAGGCCATCGCTTCGCTCATCCTGGCGACCGCGTCGCGCTCTGCTCGGCATTCGCCGAGTTCCTGCGACGGAGCGCAGGCACCGGCGTGCGCTGAACCCTCGACGCCTAGCGGCTGTCCGCCGTCGCGGTCGCGAGCGGCGAGCGCTGGGTCGCGAACCAATGCGCGACGGTTCGCACGTCGGCTTCGGTCTTCAGCGACGCCGCCATGCCCATCATGATCGGATTCTCGCGGACATAGTCTTCCGGACTCATGCCCGGGTGGATGCGGCGGCCGGCGCGATACTCGTTCAGCGCCTGGATCAAATAGTCTTCATGCTGGCCCGCGAGGATCGGCGGCTTCGGAACCAGCGGCGCGGCGACCCCGGTGCCGTTCGCGCCGTGACAGGCGGCGCAGACTTGGACCTGCGGCGGCATCCGGCCGACCATGGTGGTGGTCGGCTGGATCGGCTCCGGCCCCTGCAGGTAGGCGGCGATGTCCTGCATGTCCTGCTCGGACAAGGAGCTCGCCTGCGCGTGCATCGTCGGATGCGAGCGTGTGCCCGCCTGGTATTCCTGGAGCGCCGCGACGATGTAGGCGGCGTGTTGATGCCGCAGCTTCGGAACCCGGTAGTCCGGATACGCATTACGGTAGTTCGGCACGCCGTGGCAGCCGTAGCAGGTGTAGAACTTCTTCTTGCCGAGCGCCGGATCTCCCGCGGCATGAGCCACGAGCGAGACGGTCACTCCCGCGAGGAGCGAGACGAGGAGCCAAGGCCGGCCAAAGGATCCAAGGTGCATCTGGTTCTCCGAGCCACCGGGTTCGACGACGCCCGCCGATGGTAAAGGGCGTCTACTCAAAAAGCCACCGCCCGACCGGGCGCGCTCCGACCCTCGATCATCGGCGGCCACCGCGGCGAATCCACAGATCCTTGTCGTAGACCACGTCGAGCGCGTTCGCTCGCCAGCCGTGCACGCCGGCCGCGACCAGGTGCTTCGCGACGTAGTCGAACAACGGGACGACCGGTTGATCGTGGAGCATCAGCGCTTCGGCGCGCGCGAGCAGCCGCGCCCGCCGCACCGGATCGTTCTCGGCATCGGCACGCCGCAGCAAGGCATCGTAGGCCCCACTCGCGTAGCGCGGCGGATCGATCCCGGAGCCGCTGCGCAGCAGCCCGAGAAAGCTGATGGGATCCTCGTAATCGGCCACCCAGCTCGCGCGGAACACCTCGGTGAGCCGGGCCTGATTCACGTCGTGCACCAGCACCTTGTAGTCCTCGGCGTGCAGCACCGCATCGACGCCGAGCGCGCGCTTCCACATCGCGGCGACCGCGACCGCGATCCGGTCGTTCAACCCGCCGGTGTTGTAGCGGATCTCGACTCGCAGCGGTTGCGTGGCGTATCCGGCCGCGTCGAGCAATGCGCGCGCATGCGCGATCCGCTCGCGCATCGGCCAGCGCGCGTAGGCCGGCAGCGGCGGGACGTAGCCTGGGATGTCCGGCGGCACGAACGTGTAGGCCGGACGCTCGCCGCCGCCGGTCACCGATTCGACGAGGCGCTCGCGGTCGATCACCATCGCGAGCGCGCGCCGCAGCCCCGCCGCGTGCGCGAACGGCGGCCGCAGGAGGTTGTAGCCGAGATAGTAGACCGCGAGTTCCGGCGAGACCCGCAACCGGTCCGGCAGGTGCGCCGCCACCCAGCGGTCCGCGTCGGGCGGAATGCTCGCGGTCACGTCGAGGTCGCCGGCCCGGAACGCGCGCAGCTGCGCGGCGGGATCACTCGACGTGTAGTACTCGATGCGGTCGATCCGCGTGGCCGCGGCGTTCCAGTAGTACGGGTTGCGCTCGGCGACGAGATGCGACCCGAACATCCAGCGCTCGAGCACGTACGCGCCGTTCGAGACCATGATCCCGGGCCGCACGAAGCGCGACCCGTGGCGCGCGAGCGATCGCGGATCCACGGGGAAGGTCGCCGGGTGCGCGACCAAGGACAGCAGGTACGGCGTCGGATGCGCGAGCGTGACCACCAGGGTCCGCGGCCCGGTCGCGCGAACGCCGAGCGAGGAGTCCGGCGCCCGGCCGGCGGCGATCGCCCTCGCGTTCACGACCGGGGCGAGCAGGCCCGCGTATTGCGCGGCGGTCGCCGGGTCGACCAGGCGCCGCCAGGCGGCGACGAAATCCGCGGCGAGCACCGGCGCGCCGTTCGACCAGCGCGCCGCGCGCCGCAAGTGAAACGTGTAACGCAACCCGTCCGCGGACACCGCGACACGATCCGCGGCGGCGAGCCTCGGCCGGTCGTCCGGACCGATCGCGGTCAGCCCTTCGTCGAGGTCGCGCAGCACCGTCAGCGCCGCCTCGGAGCGGGCGGCGGCCGGATCGAGGCTCTCCGGTTCGCCGCCGATCGCCCGGCGCAGCACGCTCGGCGCCGGACGCGCGGGGATTCGCGGCGGCGATCCGCGTTCGACGCGGTACAGGGCCGCCGCGAGCGCGGCGACCAGCGCGAGTCCGATCCCGAGCCGCGCGCTCAGCGCCACGCGCCGCGTCCGCACCGCTCAAGCCGCGCGATCACGCTTCTTCAGGTGCACGAGCAGCAGTGCGATCGCCGCCGGCGTGAGCCCCGGAATGCGCGCGGCCTGACCGATCGTCTCGGGCCGCACTTCGACGAGGCGCTGGCGAGCCTCGTTCGACAGCCCGTGCACGGCACCGTAATCGATGTCGGTCGGCAGCCGGAGCTGCTCGTGGCGCCGATGGCGCTCGACCTCGTCGCGCTGGCGTTTCAGGTACCCGGCGTACTTCACCTGCACCTCGACCTGGGCGCCGACCTGCTCGGCGAGCGCCGGATCGGGCGCCGCCGGCCAGGTCCCGAGATCGGCGTGCGCGACCTGGGGTCGGCGCAGCAGCTCGATCGCGCGGGTCTCCCGCGCGAGCGGCGCGCCGAGCTTCGCCGCGAGCGCCGCGCCGACGTCGCCCGGTCGGACCACCATGCGCTCGAGCCGCGCGAGCTCGGCGTCGATCGCGTCGCGCTTGCGGGCGAAGAAGCTCCAGCGCGCATCGTCGACGAGTCCGAGTTCGCGGCCGCGCGGGGTGAGCCGCAGATCCGCATTGTCCTCGCGCAGCGACAGCCGGTACTCGGCCCGGCTCGTGAACATCCGGTACGGCTCGGGCGCACCGCGCGTCACCAGGTCGTCGATCATCACCCCGAGGTACGCCTCCGTCCGCGCCGGCCACCAGGGTTCGCGGTCGCGCGCGCGCAGCGCCGCGTTCAGCCCGGCGACGAGGCCCTGGCCCGCCGCTTCCTCGTAGCCGGTCGTCCCGTTGATCTGCCCCGCGAGGAACAGGCCGGCGACCGCCTTGCTCTCGAGACTGTGGCGCAGGTCGCGCGGATCGAAGAAATCGTACTCGATCGCATAGCCCGGCCTCGTGAGGTGCGCGCGCTCGAGCCCCTTGATCGTGCGCACGAAACCCAGCTGCACGTCGAACGGCAGGCTCGTCGAGATCCCGTTCGGGTACACCTCGAGCGCCTCGAGGCCCTCGGGCTCGAGGAAGATCTGGTGCGAATCCTTGTCCGCGTACCGCGCGACCTTGTCCTCGACCGATGGGCAGTAGCGCGGCCCCGGGCCTTCGATGCGGCCGGTGAACATCGGCGACCGGTCGCTCGCCGCCCGGATGATCGCGTGCGTGCGCTCGTTGGTCGCGGTGATGTGGCAAGCCAGCTGGCGCGGGTGGCGGGCCCGGTCGCCGAGGTAGGAGAACACCGGCCGCGGCTCGTCGCCGGGCTGTTCGGCGAGTGCGCCGTAATCGATCGATCGCCGATCGATGCGCGGCGGCGTTCCGGTCTTCAACCGCCCGACGCGCGGCGCGATCTCGCGCAGCCGGGACGCGAGCCGGTTCGACGGTGGGTCGCCGGCCCGACCGCCGGGATGGCTCTCGAGGCCGACGTGGATCCGGCCGCCGAGGAAGGTACCGACGGTGAGCACGAGCGCGCGGGCACGAAACTCGACGCCGCTTTGCGTCACGCAGCCGGCCGCCCGGCCGTCCTCGATCACGAGGTCGGCCGCTTCCTGCTGGAAGAGCTGCAAGTTGGGCTCGTTCTCGAGCCGGTGCCGGATCGCGCGTTTGTAGAGCGCGCGGTCCGCCTGCGCGCGCGTCGCCCGCACCGCGGGTCCCTTGCTCGCATTCAGCGTGCGGAACTGGATGCCCGCGGCGTCGGCGGCCAGCGCCATCGCACCGCCGAGCGCGTCGATCTCCTTGACGAGATGCCCCTTGCCGATTCCGCCGATCGCCGGGTTGCAGCTCATCTGGCCGAGCGTCTCGACATTGTGCGTGAGCAGCAAGGTTCGCGCGCCGGTGCGCGCGGCCGCGAGCGCCGCCTCGGTGCCGGCGTGGCCGCCGCCGACCACGATCACGTCGAATTCGGGTGCGTACCGCATCGTCTACTGCGCGACGACCGGGAAGCCCGCGAACTCGCCGCGCCAGCGCGGCGGACCCTCGGCGTGCACCGATGCACCGTCGCTCGTGACCGCGACGGTGACCGGCATGTCGCGCACCTCGAATTCGTACACCGCCTCCATCCCGAGCTCCGGGAACGCGACCACGCGGCTCGAGCGAATCGCGTTCGCGACCAGGTAGGCGGCACCGCCGACCGCGATCAGGTAAGCCGAGCGATGCCGCTTGATCGCCTCGATCGCCTGCGGGCCGCGCTCGGCCTTGCCGACCATCGCCAGGAGCCCGGCCCGGCCGAGCATCGTCTCGGTGAAGCGATCCATGCGATTCGCGGTCGTCGGGCCCGCGGGCCCGACGACTTCGTGGCCGACCGGATCGACCGGCCCCACGTAGTAGATCACGCGACCGTGGAAATCGAGTCCCTCGGGCAGCGGCTTGCCCTCCTCGAGCAACGCGCAGATCCGCTTGTGGGCGGCGTCGCGGCCGGTCAGGAGCTTCCCCGACAGCAACAGCCGATCGCCGGTCTTCCAACCCGCGACCACTTCGCGCGTGAGCCGGTCGAGGTCCACCCGCTGCGCCGCCGCGTCCGCGGTCCAGGCGACGTCGGGCCAGAGGTCGAGATTCGGCGGTTCGATCCGCGCGGGACCGGTACCGTCGAGCGTGAAGTGCAGATGCCGGCTCGCGGCACAGTTCGGGATCACCGCGACCGGCAGCGACGCGGCGTGCGTCGGATGGTCGAGCACCTTCACGTCGAGCACCGTCGCCAGGCCACCCAAGCCCTGCGCGCCGATGCCGAGCTCGTTGACCCGGCGGTAGATCTCGAGACGCAGCTCCTCGAGCTTGGTGCGCGGTCCGCGCGCGGCGAGCTCGCCGATGTCGATCGGCTCCATCAGTGCCTGCTTCGCGAGCAGCAAGGCCTTCTCCGGGCTGCCGCCGATGCCGATCCCGAGCATCCCCGGGGGACACCAGCCCGCGCCCATCTCCGGGACGCGCTCGAGGACCCAGTCGGCGACGTCGTCGGAGGGGTTCAGCATCTCGAACATCGCCTTGTTCTCCGAACCGCCGCCCTTCGCCGCGACCGTGATCTCGACCCGATCGCCGGGAACGATCTCGGTGTGGACCACCGCGGGCGTGTTGTCACGGGTATTCACGCGGGTGAACGCCGGATCGGCGACGATCGAGGCGCGCAGCGGGTTGTCGCGGTCCCGGTACGCACGCCGGACGCCCTCGTTGATCATCGCCTCGGGGGTGCGCGACCCCTCCCAGCGCACGTGCATGCCGATCCGCAGGAACACCACGACGATACCGGTGTCCTGGCAGATCGGGCGATGGCCGAGCGCGCACAGCCGCGAATTCGTGAGGATCTGTGCGATCGCGTCACGGGCCGCGGGGCTCTTCTCGAGCGCGTAGGCGCGGCCCATCGCACGGATGAAGTCCGGCGGGTGATAGTAGGAGATGTACTGCAGCGCGTCGGCCACGCTGTCGATCACGTCGTCTTCGCGGATCACGGTCATGACGGCTCCCGCCGGCGAATGAAGAACTGGCTCGCAAATCTACCAATTCGCAGCGGTTCGTGCGCAGCCGGCCGCTACACTAGCGCCCGGGAGTGCCCGCCCTCGCGGCCGATCCTTCGGAGTCCAGGCATGCGCATCGCGCTCGCGGCCCTGTTGCTCGCCGCCTCGATCACCGCGTCGCATGCGGCGCGCGCGGGCGACGCGTTGCGGCCGTGCCGGCTCCTGAATCCGCTCGGGACCAACTCGCTGCCGGCGCGCTGCGGTCGCCTGGTCGTGCCGGAAAACCCCGCCGCCCCGAACGGCACGCGCCTGCGCCTGCGCTACGCGATCGTGCGCGCGCTCGACGGCCGGCACGCCACCCCGCTGTTCGTGCTGGCGGGCGGCCCCGGACAGGCGGCGACCGCGCTGTACGCGAGCGCCGCCCCCGCGTTCGCGTGGGTCCACCGCCACCGCGACATCGTCCTGCTCGATCAGCGCGGCACCGGCGAGTCGGCCCCGCTCGCCTGCCGCTATCCGGAGAACTTCGACGTCGGTGCGGTCGCGCTCGCGCAGGCGCGTCAGGCGACCGAGGCGTGCCTCGCCAAATACGGCGATCGGGTGCGTTTCTACACCACCGAGGAGGCGATCGGCGATCTCGACGCGCTGCGGCGCCGGCTGGGACTCGCGCGCATCGATCTGTACGGCGCCTCCTACGGGACCCGCGTCGCGATCGAATACATGCGCCTGCACCCGACCGCGGTGCGTGCCGCGATCCTCGACGGCGTCGTCGATCCGACGCAGCCGATCGGTGCGTCCACGCCGCTCGACGGCGAGCGCGCGTTGCAGCGGATCATCGCGCGCTGCGAGCGCACCGCCAACTGCGCCACGGCGTTCCCGCAGCTCGGAGCGGATCTGGCGGCGTTGCGGCGGCGGTTCGGACCGCGCACCGTCCCGGTGACGATCACCGACCCGCGCAGCGGAACGCCGCTGACGGTGCCGTTCTCGCGGGCGGTGCTCGCGACCACCTTTCGGTTCCTGTCGTACGATGCCGACGAGGCGTCGCTCCTGCCGCTGCTGATCCACGAGGGCGCGGATGGCGACCTCGGTCCGCTCGCCGCCCAGGCCGTGCTGACGACCCGCCGCGTCGACGGACAGATCGCGATCGGCATGCAGAACAGCGTGGTGTGCAGCGAGGACGTCCCGGACTACCGCCCGGGAATCTTCGACTCCGCGCGACTCAGCGAGACCTACCAAGGGACCGATGCGCTCGACGAACTGCGCGCGGTCTGCGCGTTGTGGCCGCGCGGACCGGTCGACCCGGCGTTGCATGCGCCGCTGCGCAGCGCGATTCCGACGCTGCTGCTCGCGGGCGAGGACGATCCGGTGACCCCGCCGGCGCAGGCGCGCGCGGTCGCCGCCGGCTTGAGCGAGCACCGGTTGATCGTGCTCGCGGGCGAGGGGCACGGTCAGCTCGCAACCGGTTGCGTCCCCCGTCTGATGGAGCGGTTCCTCGTCACACGCGCGCCGCGCCGGCTCGGCACGGAGTGCCTCTGGGCGCTGCGACCGGCGCCGTTCTTCCTGAGCCCTTCGGGACCTGCACCGTGATCGAGGCCCGGGGACTCTCCAAGCGCTTCGGCGCGATCGAGGCGGTGCGCGAGATCTCGTTCGTCGCGGGCGACGGGCGGATCACCGGGCTGCTCGGTCCGAACGGCGCGGGGAAGTCGACGAGCCTGCGGCTGATCTGCGGCGTGCTCGCCCCGGATCACGGCGACGCGCGCATCGACGGGATCGACGTCGCCGGCGAGGCGTCCGCGGCCCGGGCCCGGCTCGGTGCGTTGCCGCACTCCGCCGGCCTGTACGGCCATCTCACCGGGCGCGAGAACATCGCGTACTTCGGCGCGCTGCACCGGATCCCCGCCGCGCGGATCGCACGCGAAATCGACCGCTGGCGCGAACGGCTCGACATGGCGGGCTTTCTCGACCGCCCGGCGAAGTCCTACTCGCAGGGACAGCGGATCAAGGTCGCGCTGGTGCGCGCGCTCGTGCACCAGCCGAGGAATCTCGTGCTCGACGAGCCGACCAACGGACTCGACGTGATGGCGATCCGGGCGCTGCGCGGCGTGCTCGAGGAGCTGCGGGCCGAAGGCCGTTGCATCCTGTTCTCGTCGCACGTGATGCAGGAGGTGTCGGCGCTGTGCGACCGGATCGTGATCGTCGGAGGCGGCCGGGTGCTCGCCGACGACACGCCGGCGGCATTGCGGATTCGCAGCGGCACCGCGACGCTCGAGGAAGCGTTCCTGCGGATCCTCGCGGACGGCGAGCGCGAGGATGAGGCGCCGGACGGCGCGGGAGCCGCCTAGCGATGCGCGCGCTGTGGACGGTGTTCCGCAAGGAGCTGCTCGAGAACGCGCGCGATCGTCGCACGCTGTTCTCGGCGCTCGTGTTCGGCCCGCTGCTCGGCCCGCTCCTGTTCGGCGTGATGGTCTCGCGCATCGTCGCGGAGAACGCGGGCGGCCTGCGGCACGACGTCGCGCTCGCGGTCGTGCACGGCGAACGGGCGCCGGACCTGCTCGCCTACCTGACCTCGGCCGGGGCACGCCTGTGGCGCGCCCCGTTCGGCGCGCGCGGCGCGCGCGATGCCGTGGTGCGCGGCCTTGCCGGGGTGGTGCTGATCGTGCCGCGCGACTATCCGCAACGCTTCTCCCACGGCGAGCCGGCGCGGGTGCTGCTGGTCGCCGACAGCGCCGACAACGCGACCCGGCGCGACGCGGCGCGAGCGGGCGCGCTGCTGCAGAGTTACGCGAGCAACATCGCGCAACGCCGCCTGCAGGTGCGCGGGGTCGATCCGCTGGTGGCGGCGCCGGTCACGGTGGATGCGATCGACGTCGCCAGCGCGTCGGGGCGGGCGGTGTCGCTGATCGGCCTGATGACGTACTTCGTGCTGTTCGCGGTGCTGATGGGAGGCCTTTACTTCGCGATCGACGCGACCGCCGGCGAGCGCGAACGCGGTTCCCTGGAACCCCTGCTGATGGTGCCGATCGCGCGCGGCGCGCTGGTCGGCGGCAAGATCCTCGCGACCTGCGCGGCGATGGCCGCGTCGCTCGCGATCTGCCTCGCGGCGTTCCTCGGCGTGCTGCACCTGCTGCCGCTCGAGCGGCTCGGGATGCGCAGCGATTTCGGACCGCTGATGGCGCTCGAATTCTTCGCGATCTGCACCCCGTTCGTGCCGCTCGGCGCGGCGCTGATGACCTTCGTCGCGTCGTTCACCCGCAGCTATCGCGAAGCCCAGAGCTACGTCGCCGCGGTGCTGCTGGTGCCGACGCTGCCGATCGCGTTCGCGAGCATCTATTCGCTGCGCGCGAGCCCGGCCTGGATGTTCGTGCCGTCGTTGAGCCAGCACTTGTTGATGACGAACCTGCTCGAGGGGCGGCCGATCGCCGCGATCGACGCGCTGGTGTCCGCCGCCTCCTCGGTCCTGGTCGCGCTCGTGCTGTTCGGGTTCACGCAGCGCCAGTGGCGCCGGGAGGCGATGCTCGGCTGAACCCGGGCGGGTTTGCGGGAAACCATTAACGCGGGTTCAGGGACCGCGCGCACTGGGCAAGCGGCGCGCCGGCTGCTATAACACGACATAATTCTAATAACCGTGATCCTTTCGACACTTTGGGGATGTCGGCAAGACGGGGATGACGAGATGCACGAACCGCTTCTATCGCGGATCCGCCTGACATTTGGCCTCGCGCTGATCACGGCGTCCGCCGCGGTCATGGTCTGGCTGCTGTGGCGCTATCCGCTCGCAACGGCGCTCGCTGCGATCGCGTTGGTCGGCCTGCTCGGGGTGCTCGCTCGCCTGGCGAAATGCGGCGACACCGAGCCGCTCGGGAACGTTCCGGCCGGCGACTGAGCGACCGACGGCTCGGCGGAACGCCGCCACGAAACCGGCTTTGCCGCCGGGGCCCGGGAGTCGCGCTCCCAAAAATCCGGGATCGGATCACAACGATGGCGGAGTGCCGGCACGAGATGCCTCGTGCGCCGCCGGCGGATGGTTTCGGACCCCGCGCTATTTTCCGATGCAGAAATTGCGGAAGATCTCGCCGAGCAGGTCTTCGCTCGTGAACTCACCGGTGATCTCGCCGAGCGCGGCCTGCGCGCAGCGCAATTCCTCGGCGACGAGCTCCGGCGCACCGGTGTCGCGGCGCGCGCGGTCCGCATCGCCCAGATGAGCGTCGGCGCGCTCGAGCGCCGCGAGATGCCGGCGACGCGCGCTCACCACCGAGGCTTCCGAGGATTGTTCGCCCGCGCTCGCGCGCAGCCGCGCCCGCAGCCGATCGACGCCGGCCCCGGTGCGGGCGCTCAGCTCGATGCAGTCCGGCGCGCCCGTCGCATCGGACCGCGGCATCCCGGCGTGCGCATCGACTCCGATCAGGTCGATCTTGTTGAGCACGATCGTCAGCGGCACGCCGGGGGCCAGCGCCGCCATCTCGGCGCCGATCGCGCCGCGATCCGGATCCTCGTGAGCCGCGTCGACGACGTAGAGCACGAGGTCGGCGCGGGCGATCGCGGCACGGGCGCGGCGGATCCCCTCCGCCTCGATCGCGTCGCTCGCGACCCGCAAGCCGGCCGTATCGACGAGATGCAGCGGGACGCCGCCCTCGAGCACGGAGTGGCGCAAGAGATCCCGGGTCGTTCCGGGCAGGTCGGTCACGATCGCGACGTCGTCCCCGGCGAGCCGGTTGAGCAGGCTCGATTTGCCGGCGTTCGGTTTGCCGGCGATCACGACGGTGAGGCCTTCGACGAGGCGCACGCCGCGATGCGCGTCGTTGCGCAGCGTCTCGACCGCCGTGCGCAGCCGGGCGAGCCGCGTCGCGACGTCGCCGTCGTCGATCAGCGGCACCTCTTCGTCCGGGAAGTCGATCGCACCCTCGACCCGCACCCGCAACGCGGTGAGCTCCGCCTGCAGCGTGTGCACGCGCGCCGAGAGCGCGCCTTGCATCGATCGCACCGCCGCGCGCGCCGCCGCGAGCGACGCGGCGTCGATCAGGTCCGCGACCCCTTCGGCCTGCGCGACGTCGATCTTGCCGTTCAGGAAGGCCCGTTCGCTGAACTCTCCGGGCCGCGCCGCCCGGCAGCCGAGCCCGATGCAGCGCTGCACGAGCGCATCGAGCACGACCGGGCCCCCGTGGCCCTGCAGCTCGAGCGAATCCTCGCCGGTGAACGACTGCGGACCGGGGAAATAGAGTGCGAGGCCCGCATCGATCGCGGCGCCGTCGGCCTCGCGAAAAGTCGCCAGCGTCGCGTGCCGGGGCTCCGGGCAGCGGCCGAGCAGCGCCTGCGCGACCCGCGCGGCGGCGGGTCCGGAGACCCGCACGACGCCGATCGCACCGCGTCCGGGCGGCGTCGCGATCGCGACGATCGTGTCGAGCTCGCTCATCGGCCGGGCCGCCGCGAGCCGCCGCGCCGCGGGGCGGGCCGCGCGCTCACTCGCGCTTGCGCGACTCGCGCTGCACGATCTGGTTGATCCGCCACTGTTGCGCGATCGACAGCAAGGTGTTCGTGAGCCAGTAGAGCACGAGGCCCGCCGGGAACCAGGCCATCGTCGCGGTCATCACGAGCGGCATGAACTGCATCACCTTCGCCTGGGTCGGATCCGGTGGCGCCGGGTTCAGCTTGAACTGCGCGAACATCGCACCGCCGAGCAGCAGCGGCAGCACGAAGTACGGGTCGCGCACCGACAGATCGTTGATCCAGAGCAGGAACGGCGCCTGGCGCATCTCGACGCTCTCGACCAGCACCCAATAGAACGAGATGAAGAACGGGATCTGCACGACCATCGGCAGGCAGCCGGCGAGCGGATTCACCTTCTCCTTCTTGTACAGCTCCATCATCGCGCGGCCGAGCTTCTCGCGGTCGTCCTTGTACGTCTCCTGGATCTGCTTCATCCGCGGCCCGACGTTGCGCATCTTGGCCATCGAGCGGCCGCTCGCCTGCGAGAGCGGATAGAAGATCAGCTTGATCAGCGCGGTGACGATGATGATCGACCAGCCCCAGTTGCCGGTGATCCCGTGCACCCAGCTCAGCACGTGGAACAGCGGCTCGGCGAGCACGGTCACCTTGCCGTAGTCGACCGCGAGCTGGAGCTTCGGACCGGTCGCGGCGAGCTGCGACTGCAGCTTCGGGCCGACGAAGGCCTTCTCGGTGAAGCTCGCGGTCGCGCCCGGCGCGACGGTCTGCATCGGCCCGGTCGCGCGCAGCAGGAATTGGTGCCCGTGCACCAGCAGTTGATAGTCGAACGGTTCGCCGGCGGTCGGCACGATGGCCGAGACGAAGTGATGCTGGAGGGCGGCCAGCCAGCCGTTCGTGACGGTTCGGCTGAACGGCGCCGGATCGTTCACGTCGAGCGTCAGGTCGCGGTATTTGTCGCCGTCGTAGATCGCCGGACCCATGAACGAATAGGTGCGGATGTTGAAGTACGAGCGCTTCACGATCTCCCAGTGGCGCAGGATCTGCACGTAGGTCGCGAGCGCCTTCGGCGCCGGGCTCCGGTTCGCGACGCGATAATCGATGCCGATCGCGTAGCTGCCGCGCCGGAACACGAACGTCTTGGTGACCGTGAGGCCATGGCCGTCGCTCCACTGCAACGGAACCTCGAGCTCGTTCGCGCCCGGCGCGAGCGTGTACGAGCGCCCGGCCGAGGTCCAGGTCGCGAGGTGATTCGGCACCGCCTCCCCGGCCGGCCCGGTGAGCCCGGTCTGGATCACGTAGAGGCTGTCGGGGCTGTCGTGGTTCAGCAGCCGGACCGGTACGTTCGGCTGGTCCTTGTGCAGCGGATAGCGGGTGAGATCCGCTCGGTCCAGCTCGCCGCCACGCAGCGCGATCCGCAGGTCGAACACGTCGGTTCGCACCCGGATCTGCCCGCTCCCGGCGCTCGAGCTCGTGACCGCCGTCGGCACCGAGGCCGCGGTCGCCGCGGGCGCGTTCCCGGCTGCCGGCGCGGCCGCGGACGGCGACGCTCCCGCGGCGGTGGACGCCGGGGTGGCAGGGCGCATTTGCGGCACCGCTTCGTCGAAGCGGCTCTTGGGCTCGGCGCCCGGCCCCGCGGCGACGATCGCCGGCGCGGCGGGATGAGCATAGTCGCGCATCCAGGTGCCGTAGTTCACGTACAGCAGCGCCAACAACGCGATCCAGAGCATGATCCGGGTGTTAAACATGATGCAGATGTCCCTTCTCGGGTACCGGGTCGTAGCCGCCCGGCGTGAGCGGATGGCAGCGCAGCAGCCGCTTGAGGGCGAGCCAGCTCCCGCGGATCACGCCGAAGCGCTCCACCGCGGTGTACGCATAACAGGAGCAACTCGGGTAGAAGCGGCAGCGTGGTCCGAGCAGCGGACTGATCGCGAGTTGATAGCCACGAATGAGCCAGAGGAACGGGCGTCGCATGCTGATCAACCTCGGCGGCGAATCGAAACCCAGAGCCTCTCGAGGCTCGCGCGCAGCGCGCGGGGGTCGGCGCCGCGGACCGCGTCGCGCGCGGCGACGGTCACGTCGACAGCGGGCAGAGAGTGTTGGTTCACGCGGAACGATTCCCTGGCGATGCGTTTGATGCGATTGCGCGCGACCGAGCAGCCGGCGGCTCGCGTCGAGATCGCGAGCCCCAGGCGCGGATGAGTACCGCGGTTCGCGAGCACCTGCAAGCTGAAATAATCGTCGGAGTATCGCCGCCCGCCACGCCGCACCTCGTTGAATTCGGCCGGCTGGTGCAAGCGCTTGCGAGGTTCTAGCCGAAACTTCGCCTTCGTCCCGGTCGCGTCCAGAGCAGGCTTACGGGCAGAGGCGCTTGCGGCCCTTGGCGCGCCGGCGCGACAACACCAGACGGCCGCCCTTGGTGGCCATGCGGGCACGAAAACCGTGCGTTCGGGCGCGGTGCAATTTACCGGGATTGAATGTGCGTTTCATGGCAGTTTTCGACCGCTGCAGCTCTTTAGCGTGAGCGAACGACCGCGGGTCGATCGCGAAAGGCGGCAAGGGTACTGAGCGGCGTCCGAGGTGTCAATAGACGCGTCGGTGGGTTGGCGCTAGACTTTCGGCCCTTTCGGTCGATTCATCCGATCACCGCCAACACTTCGGAATCTCCAGGGAGAGCGTGCTCTTGTCGGACTCGCTGTGGAATCGCTGTCGTCGCGTGCTGGAGGGCGAGCTGACCGAGCAACAGTTCAACACCTGGGTACGGCCGCTGCAATCGCTGGAACGAGACGGCGAGTTGCGGCTGCTCGCACCGAATCGATACGTCGTCGAGTGGATCGATCAGCACTCGCTCGCGCGGATCAAGGAGCTCGCTGGCTCGTTCAGCGACGGCGCGGCGCCGCAAGTGATCCTCGACGTCGGCACCCGTGGGCCGGTCAGCGAGCCGCCGCAGCCGGTGGCGAACGGCAAGCCGGCGGCGCGGCCCCAGCGCGCGCCGCCGGCGGTCCTCGGCAGCCGGATCAACGCCGATTTCACGTTCGCGACGTTCGTCGAGGGCAAGAGCAATCAGCTCGCGAAGGCCGCGGCGATGCAGGTCGCCGGCAACCCCGGGAAGGCCTACAACCCGCTGTTCATCTATGGCGGAGTCGGCCTCGGCAAGACCCATTTGATGCACGCGGTCGCGAATCGGTTGCGCGAGCAGGACCCGGACGTGCGGCTCGCCTACGTGCACAGCGAGCGCTTCGTCAGCGACATGGTCAAGGCGCTGCAGCACAACACGATCAACGACTTCAAAAGCGCCTACCGGTCGCTGGACGCGTTGATGATCGACGACATCCAGTTCTTCGCCGGCAAGGAACGTTCCCAGGAGGAGTTCTTCCACACGTTCAATGCGCTCCTCGAGAGCCAGCAGCAGGTGATCCTGACCTGCGACCGGTACCCGAAGGAGGTCGACGGCCTCGAGGAACGCTTGAAGTCCCGTTTCGGCTGGGGACTCACGGTCGCGATCGAGCCGCCGGAGCTCGAAACCTGCGTCGCGATTCTGATGAGCAAGGCGGCGATCTCGCGGGTGGAGCTGCCCGAGGAGGTCGCGTTCTTCATCGCGAAGCGGATCCGATCGAACGTGCGCGAGCTCGAAGGGGCGCTGCGGCGGGTGGTCGCGACCGCGAATTTCACCGGTCGGCCGATCACGCTGGAGTTCGCGAAGGACGCGTTGCGCGACCTGCTCGCGCTCCAGGAGAAGCTGGTCACGGTCGAGAACATCCAGAAGACCGTCGCCGAGTACTACAAGATCCGCATCGCGGATCTTCTCTCGAAGCGGCGCAATCGTTCCGTCGCCCGCCCGCGCCAGGTCGCGATGGCGCTCTCGAAGGAACTCACCAACCACAGCTTGCCCGAGATCGGCGATGCGTTCGGGGGGCGGGATCACACGACGGTACTGCACGCGTGCCGGCGCGTGAAGGAATTGCGGGAGACGGAGCGGCGGATCGCGGAGGATTATCTGAACCTGTTGAGAACCCTGGCAGGATGAGGGGGGAAAAGCTGTGGATCGACGGTGGACTAAACTCCTCCACAGGCTGTCGACAATTTCCCGACAGCCACCGAACATCCGGTCCCCAGGATCGTGCCTCGCCCAAGTCGTTGAGCCGGGGTCTTTTATCGGGCTTATCCTCCGATATCGCGGCCCTCTACAATCAACTCAAATCTTAATTCAAGAACATAAGATTCATTAGAATGACGCCACCGCACGGGATGGAAACCTCAGCATGAAATTGACCGCGGAACGCGAAACACTCCTCGCGCCTTTGCAAGCCGTGATCGGCGTCGTCGAGCGCCGCCAAACGATGCCGGTACTGGCGAACGTATTGCTGTCGGTACGCGATGGCCGCGTCGCGATCACCGCGACGGATCTCGAGGTCGAGCTGGTCGCGGCCGCGCAGGTCGAGGTCGCGGCCGCCGGCGACATCACGATCCCGGGACGCAAGCTCCTCGATATCCTGCGGGCGTTGCCCGAGAAATCGGCGGTCTCGATCGCTCTCGAAGCGGAGAAGATCGCGATCAAGGCGGGTCGCAGCCGCTTCAGTCTCTCGACGCTGCCCGCGGGCGAATTCCCGGTGATCGAGAACATCAATGCCGAGCAGACGGTCCAGCTGGAGTGCGCGGCGCTCGGTCGATTGCTCGACAAGACGCATTTTTCGATGGCGCAACAGGACGTGCGGTATTACCTGAACGGCATGTTGCTGGAAATCGAGGGCGATCTCTTGCGTGCGGTGGCGACCGACGGCCATCGCCTCGCGCTGTGCGAGACCCCGCTCGCGCGCAAGGCCAAGACCGGACAGCAGGTGATCGTTCCCCGCAAAGGCGTGCTGGAATTGCAGCGTATCCTGAGCGACGAAGGTCAATGTGAACTGGCGATCGGAAGCAACCACATTCGGGCACAAATCGGCGACGTTCGCTTCACTTCCAAGCTCATTGACGGCCGTTTCCCGGAATATTCCCGGGTCATCCCGGCCGCGCCGCCGGTCGCGATCATTGCGGAGCGAGATGCGCTGCGCCAGGCCTTGCAACGAACCGCGATCCTCTCGAACGAGAAGTACCGCGGTATCCGGATCCAAGTAAAAGAAAATATCATTAAAATTCAAGCACATAATCCAGAACAAGAAGAAGCCGAGGAAGAGATCGAAGTCAAATACGGTGGCGTCGATCTGGAAGTCGGTTTCAACGTGAATTATTTGCTCGACGCGCTTTCGGCAATCGACGGGGCTGAAGTCGAGCTGGGATTGACCGACAGCAACAGCAGCTGCTTGATTCGCTCGCCAGGATCTTCGAGTGCACGATACGTCGTCATGCCGATGCGGCTCTGATCGGGGAAAGCAATGGGGTTGCGCCGCCTAGAGGTGACGGATCTGCGTTGCCTCCGAGCGGTCGAGTTCGAAATCGATCCCCATTACACGCTGATCAGCGGAGCGAACGGTTCCGGCAAGACCAGCGTCCTCGAGGCCATTTACTTCCTCGGCCGCGGAAGATCCTTCCGAACCCACCGCCCCGCCCGACTCATTCGAACCGGCTGCGAACGCTTCATCGTGTTCGGCGAAGTGGAAAGCCAACACGGGGTCCTCGCGCTCGGCATCGAAGGGACTGCGGAGCGACTCCGGGCTCGAATCGGCGGACGCGATGCGGCCTCGGTGGCCGAGCTCGCGAGCCATTTCCCCGTTCAGATCATTGATCCCGACATTCATCAGCTGATCGAACTCGGCCCGGCGGTTCGGCGCCGCCTGATCGACTGGGGAGTGTTCCACGTGGAACCGCCCTTCTTGCTCAGTTGGCAGCGATACCGGCAGGCGCTCGCGCAGCGCAATGCGGCGCTCCGCCAGCGACAGAGCGCGAGTCTGGTCGGCGCATGGGATCCGGAACTGGTCCGAACTGGCGATGTGGTCAACGATGCTCGGCTGCGCTACGTCGCTCGTCTCGAGACGATGGCGCAACCATTGATCGAGCGGTTGCTGGGGATGAAACTCGAGTTGCGCTACCGGTCGGGTTGGCCGAGCGAACTGACTTTCGACGAAGCGCTGCGCATGCAGTTGACGTCCGATCGGGAGCGCGGTGTGACCCAGGTCGGTCCACATCGGGCCGAGCTCGTCGTCCGAGTCGACGGAACCGCTGCGCGCGAACATGTGTCGCGAGGCCAGCAGAAGCTCTTGGCCGCTGCGCTGGCGATCGCTCAATTGAGATTGCTGGAATCGGAAACCCCGGACCAGCCGACGCTGTTGCTCGATGATCCAGCCGCGGAACTCGATTCCGAGCATCTCTCGGGCTTGATTCGCGAACTGCGCACGCTGCGCGCGCAGTTGATCGTCACGACACTGGACCCGGTTTTCACCGCTCTCGGCGAACCAGGCCGAAGATTCTCGCTTCAGCATGGCCAGGTCGGTCCTTGAGTCGTGATCCAGCTTTCACGCTCGGTGTTTCACGTGAAACACCGATGGCGCGCTGACGTGAGGCCGACCGTGAAAAATGCTAAGATGAAATAATTTCCACGCAGGGTCACCATGAGCGAACCGGACGTTTACGATTCCAGTAAAATCAAGGTCTTAAAGGGCCTGGACGCGGTCCGAAAACGCCCTGGAATGTACATCGGTGACACCGATGATGGCAGTGGCCTGCACCATATGGTGTTCGAGGTCGTCGACAACTCGATCGACGAAGCGCTTGCCGGCTATTGCGATCGGATCGTCGTGACGATCCATGCGGATGAATCCGTCACGGTGAGCGACAACGGCCGCGGTATTCCGGTCGACATCCATCCCGAAGAGGGTCGTTCCGCCGCGGAAGTGATCATGACCGTGCTGCATTCCGGCGGGAAGTTCGACGACACCTCCTACAAGGTATCGGGAGGGCTGCACGGCGTCGGGGTTTCCGTGGTGAACGCACTGTCGGAGTACCTCGAGCTCATTGTTTGCCGGGACGGCAAGCGGCATCGCCAGGAGTATCGGCTCGGCGAGCCGGTCGCTCCATTGGCCGCGACCGGTGAGACCGCGGCGCGCGGTACCAGCGTACGCTTCAAGCCGAGCGCGCAGATTTTCACGAACATCACCTTTAACTACGAAACGCTTGCAAAGCGCTTGCGGGAGTTGTCGTTCCTGAATTCCGGCGTGCGCATCGAGCTGAACGACGAGCGCGACGAAAAAACCGAAGTATTCGAATTCCAAGGTGGCCTGAAGGCGTTCGTGCAGCACTTGAATCGGAGCAAGACGCCGATTCACGACTCGATCCTGTGGTTCCAGGCGCGCGAAGGCAACACCCAGGTGGAAGTCGCGATGCAGTGGAACGACTCCTATCAGGAGAGCATGTACTGCTACACGAACAACATCCCGCAAAAGGATGGCGGTACCCACTTGGCCGGTTATCGCGCGGCGCTGACCCGGACCTTGAACCTCTACATCGAGCGGGAACTCGCCGCCAAGAAGGACAAGGTCGCGACGACCGGCGACGACTCTCGCGAAGGCTTGACCGCGATTTTGTCGGTCAAGCTGACCGACCCCAAATTCTCCTCGCAGACGAAGGACAAGCTGGTCTCCTCGGAGGTCAAGGGCGTCGTGGAATCCGCGGTCGCCGCGCATCTCGAGGAGTTCCTGCTCGAACACCCGCAGGAGGCGCGAACGATCGTCAACAAGATCCTCGAGGCCGCCTACGCGCGCGAGGCGGCCCGCAAGGCCCGCGAAATGACCCGTCGCAAGGGCGCGTTGGACATCGCCGGTCTGCCGGGAAAACTCGCCGATTGCCAGGAGAAGGATCCCGCGCTCTCGGAACTCTTCCTCGTGGAGGGCGACTCCGCCGGCGGCTCGGCGAAACAAGGACGCGATCGCCGTACCCAGGCGATCCTGCCGTTGAAGGGCAAGATCCTGAACGTCGAGAAAGCCCGTTTCGACAAGATGCTGTCCTCCGCCGAGGTCGGCACGCTGATCACCGCGCTCGGCTGCGGGATCGGGCGTGAAGACTTCGACGTCGACAAGCTCCGCTATCACCGGATCATCATCATGACCGACGCCGACGTCGACGGGTCGCACATCCGCACGCTGCTGCTGACCTTTTTCTATCGCCAAATGCCGGTATTGATCGAGCGCGGGCACGTGTATATCGCGCAGCCGCCGCTCTACAAGGTCAAGAAGGGCAAGCAAGAGCACTACGTGAAGGACGACGTCGAGCTCAACGCGCTGTTGTTGAACAGCGCGATCGAGGAGGCCGCGCTGCACGTGAATGAAGCCGCGCCGCCGTTGTCGGGCACGGCGCTCGAATCGCTCGCGCGGCGGTACGTCGAGGTGCAGGCGATCAATCGCCGCTGGGCACGGCGCTACGACGAGCGCTTCCTGGATCAGCTCCTGTACCTGCCGAAGGTCTCGCTGGAAACATTCGACCGGATCGACGCGATGCGCGCGTGGGCGATGCAACTCGAGGAACGGCTGAACCCGTTGAACGATCATTCGCGCCGGTATCGCGCATCGGTCGACGCGACTCCCACGGGCGGTCATCGCATCACGCTGCAGCGAATCGAGCACGGGCTCACCGCCGAGCGGCACGTGCCGCGCGAGTTCTTCGACTCGGCCGAATACCGACGGATCGCCGAGCTCGCCGAGACGCTCGCGGATTTGATCGGCGAAGGCGCGTACGTCGAGCGAGGCGGCGAACGCCGGCGCATCGCGAGCTTCAAGGAAGCGATGATCTGGTTGTTCGAGGAGGCGAAGAAAGGCCAGAGCATCCAGCGCTACAAGGGCCTCGGCGAAATGAACGCGAACCAGCTGTGGGATACGACGATCAACCCGGAAAGCCGTCGGCTGATGCAGGTGCGGATCGAAGACGCGGTCGCCGCCGACGACATCTTCACCACGCTGATGGGCGATGCCGTCGAGCCGCGCCGCGAGTTCATCGAGAAGAACGCGCTCCAGGTCGCGAACCTCGATATCTGAGGCGACCGCCGGCGGCCGGCCGGCGATGTCAGTAAATGCCGGGAATCAGCCGTTTGGTGCGGCGTTGGTAGGTCGCATACTCCGCGCCGAACGCGGCCGCGAGTGCCGCCTCCTCTTCCCGGATACGGAACAGGTAAGGCAACGGCATCACCAGCAAGAACACCGCGAAACTGCGCCAATCGCCGAGCGCGAGCCCGAAGCCGTCGAAGCCGATCAGCGCGCCGAGATAGCTCGGATGCCGCACGTAGCGATAGGGTCCGCGCTCGATCAAGCGATGTTGTGCGCGAATCGCGACGTTCGGTGTATGGAATCTCCCGAGCATCGCGATCGAGCGGAACCGAAGCCCGATGCCGCCCGCCATCACGCCGAGGCCGAGCCACTGCAGCCACGCTGCCCCCACCGGGCGGGCCGGCGCGAATGCCCACTGGATTGCGAGAAAATAGACGGTCGCACTCACGATCATGAGCAGCCTGAGCGAGTTCCGGTCGCGATTCTCCGCGGCGCCGGTTTTCCATCGGAACACGACCAGCGCATCGATCAGCAGCCAGACGATGAAGGCAACGAGAGCGATGCGGCGCAAGCTCGGCATGGGCCACTCCGACCGGGTGCGAACGTCCCGGATATAGGATCTAATTTCGTCTTTCTGCGGCGATCTTCGCCGATTGTGATTCTATCGAGGTCCTGACCTCCTCGGTCAGCGCGCGCGGTTCCTTGCCGGTCGGATCGATCGCCGGCCCGATCATCACCCGGATCAGCCCCGGACGTTTCAACAGACCGCGGCGCGGCCAAAATTCGCCCGCGTCGTGTGCGATCGGCACGATCTGGTGTCCGGAGGCGATCGCGAGCATCGCGCCGCTCGCGCCGTATTTGCGTTGTTGTCCGGGCATCACGCGGGTGCCCTCCGGAAAGATCACGATCCAGAGCCCGTCATCGAGGCGCGCGCGGCCTTGTTCGACGACCTGGCCCGCCGCTCGATGGCCCGCGCCCCGATCGATCGCGATCGGCTTCAGGAGCTTCAATCCCCAGCCGACGAACGGCAGCCATAGAAGCTCGCGCTTCAATACCCAGACCTGCGTCGGCAGCAGCACGAAGAAGGCGACCGTCTCCCACGCCGAGGTGTGGTTGCTCATCGCGATGTGATTGCCCGGCGGCAGGTGCTCCGCTCCCTCGACCACGTAGCGCAGGCCGCACAGCCTCGCGAGCATCCACAGAACGGCGCGCGCCCAAGCGCGAGCGAGCGCGAACTCCCATCGGTAGGGCACGAAGAACAGCAGCGCCATCACCAGCCCGAACACGCACGCCGACAGCATCAGGTACGCGGTGAACAGCAGCGACCGAAGATATTGCATCGGGTGCTCCGCGCTCAGCCCGGCAATCGCGACAGATCCGCGACGCCGCCGAGCAACGCGTGCACGTCGCGCAACAGCGCGAGGCGATTCTCCCGGCGCACCGGATCCGGGTCCATCACGAGCACCGAGTCGAAGAACGCATCGACGTCCGTGCGCAGCGCGCGGCCGGCCCCGAGCGCGTCCGCGTAACGTCGCGCGGCGAGCGCACGCCCGACGTGCGGCGCGACTTCGAGGTAGCGCGCATGCAGGCGCCGCTCCGCGGATTCGGCGAATACCGCCGGGTCCACGGGCCGGCCCGACGCGACCGGCGCCTTGCGCAGTAGGTTGCCGATCCGCTTGTTCGCGGCGGCGAGCACCGCGCCGTCCGCGCTCGACAGAAATTCCTGCAGCGCGACGAGCCGCGCTTCGGCGTCGAGCGGCGACCGCGGTGCGACCGCGAGCACCGCCTCGATCGCGTCACCGGTCGCCGCCGCCACGCGCTCCGCAAGCACCCCGCGGAGCCGATCGGCGATGAACGTGAGCAGGTCCGCGGCCGTGCCGGCGCGTACGACCGGCTGTGCCGCGACGGCGCGCTCGAGGAGCCCGGTGAGATCGAGGTCGAGCGGCGTCTCGAGCAGTATTCGCAACACCCCGAGCGCCGCGCGCCGCAGGCCGAACGGGTCCTTCGCACCGGTCGGCTTCTCGCCGATCGCGAAGATCCCGGCGAGGGTGTCGACCTTGTCGGCGAGCGCCAGCGCGCGTCCCGCGCTGGTGCGCGGCAATGCGTCGCCGGCGAAGCGCGGGCGGTACTGTTCCTCGATCGCGTCCGCGACCGCCGGCGGCTCGCCGGCGTCGAGCGCGTAGTAGCGGCCCATGGTGCCCTGCAGCTCCGGAAATTCGCCGACCATCGCGGTCACGAGATCGGCCTTCGCGAGGGCCGCGGCGCGCTCGACCGTGCTCGCCCCGCCACCGGTCGCGCGTTCGATCTCGAGCGCGAGCGCCCGCACCCGCGCGGTCTTGTCCGCGTAGCTTCCGAGCTTGCCCTGGAAGGTGACCTCACCGAGGCGCGCCGCGCAGTCGGCGAGGCCCCGCTTGCGATCCTGGTTCCAGAAGAACTCCGCGTCGGCGAGCCGCGGGCGCACCACCCGCTCGTTGCCTTCGCGCACCCGCTGCGGATCGCGGCTCACGAGATTCGCGACCGTGACGAAGCTCGCGCTCAGCGCGCCGTCCGGCGTCTGCACGGGGAAATACCGTTGATGGTCCTGGACCGTCGCGACGATCACCTCGCGCGGCAGGCGCCGGTAGCGCTCCTCGAATCGCCCGGCGACCGCGACCGGCCACTCCACGAGTGCGGTCACCTCGTCGAGCAAGGCCGCCTCGATCAACGCATGCCCCCCGGCTTGCTCGCCCGCGGCCGCAACCTCGGCGCGGATGCGTTCCCGCCGCTCGCCGAAGTCCGCGAGGACTTTCGCGCGGCGCAGTGCGCCGGGGTAGCTCCGGGGCGTGCGAATGCGGATCGGCCGCGGCGCGTGGAAGCGGTGGCCGGCGGTTTCGCGCCCCGCGGGCAAGCCGAGGATCGTGCAGGGTACGACCTCGTCACCGAACAACATCACGACCCGGTGCACCGGACGCACGAACTCGACCTCGCCCGCACCCCAGCGCATCCGTCGGGCCGCGGGCAGCGCCGCGACCGCGTGCTCGGCGATCGCGCCGAGCCGCTCGATGGTGGCGGCGCCCGGCTCGATCCCGCGGTAGCCGAGCCACGCACCTTTCTCGGTCGCGATCTCTACGAGGTCCGTGACCGCGACCCCGCAGCTGCGCGCGAATGCGAGCGCGGCCTGCGTGGGCTGGCCGTCGGTGGTGTACGCAGCGGTCCGCGGCGGTCCGCGGCGCTCGATCGTGCGGTCGGGCTGCCGCTCGGCGCAGTGCTCGACCAGGACCGCGAGCCGCCGGGGGGTCGCGAACCGCCGGATCCGGCCGTGACCGATCGCGGCCGAATCGAGGCCCGCCGCAAAGCCCTCCGCGAGCGCGATCGACAGCGCTTCGAGGCTGCGCGGCGGCAGCTCCTCGGTGAGCAACTCGAACAGCAGATCGGGCGCCGCCATCACGCCACCCGCCCTTCGCCGCCGCCGCGACACAGCGGGAAGCCGAGCGCCTCGCGGGCGCCGCGGTAGCCTTCGGCGACCGCGCGAGCGAGCGTGCGAACCCGCAGGATGTAACGCTGGCGTTCCGTGACCGAGACCGCGCGCCGCGCGTCGAGCAAATTGAACGTGTGCGAGGCCTCGAGCATGCGTTCGTAGGCCGGTAGCACCAGCTGGTCGGCGATCAGCCGCCCGCAAGCCGCCTCCGCCGCGTCGAACGCGTGCCGCAGTTCGGTGACGTCGGCCTTCTCGAAGTTGTAGGCCGACTGCTCGACCTCGTTCTGGTGGAACACGTCGCCGTAGGTCACCGTGCGGCCGGGGCCGTTCGTCCAGACGATGTCGAAGATGCTCTCGGCGCCCTGCATGTACATCGCGAGGCGTTCCAGGCCGTAGGCGATCTCGCCCATCACGGGCCGGCAATCGATTCCACCGACCTGCTGGAAGTACGTGAACTGGGTGATCTCCATGCCGTTCAACCAGACCTCCCACCCGAGCCCCCAGGCTCCGAGCGTCGGCGACTCCCAGTTGTCCTCGACGAAACGGATGTCGTGGGTCAGCAGATCGAAGCCGAGCGCCCGGAGCGACCCCAGATAGAGCGCCTGGAAATCGGGTGGCGAGGGCTTCATCACGACCTGGAACTGATAGTAGTGCTGCAAGCGGAACGGATTGTCCCCGTAGCGCCCGTCGGTCGGCCGGCGCGAGGCTTGCACGTACGCGGCGCTCCAGGGTTCCGGGCCGACCGCCCGCAGGAAGGTCGCGGGCGCGAAGGTCCCGGCGCCGACCTCCATGTCGTAGGGCTGCATCACGACGCAGCCCTGCTCCGACCAATAGCGCTGCAGCGCGAAGATCAGTTCCTGAAAAGTTCGTGGGGGCGCGGCAGCTTTCGGCATGGGAGCGCTCGGTCGCAAAGCGGCCAAGTATAGCGAGCGGCGCGCACTCATGCCCCGGTGCGCGGATACCGATCGGGATGCCGCACGACCATGCGCCAAAATGAGGCGTCTCGCTGGCGTCATGCCCTCAAAAGACGCATCATGACGGGCACCGAAGCCCTTGGCGATCGTAAGCCATTGATCCGCTTTGCCCCAGAATGTGGCACAGCGCGTGCATTGCTGGAGCACCCCCGGACGTTCGCCGGGCTCTATCGATGCCGAACACCGCCCACGGAGGAGAATCATGACTCCCGCTGACGTTATGCGATTGATTCAGGAAAAAGACGCGAAATTCGCCGATCTACGCTTCACGGACACGATCGGCAAGGAACAGCATGTAACGATCCCGACCCGCCTCGTCGACGAGGGGTTCTTCCAGGACGGCAAGATGTTCGACGGCTCGTCGATCGCCGGCTGGAAGGGCATCAACGAGTCGGACATGATCCTGATGCCGGATCCGGCGACCGCGGTGATCGATCCGTTTTTCGAAGAGACCACCGTGAACCTGCGCTGCGACGTGATCGAGCCGACCACGATGCAAGGCTACGCCCGCGATCCGCGCTCGCTCGCGAAGCGCGCCGAGGCGTACTTGAAGTCGACCGGGATCGCCGACGGCGCGCTGTTCGGTCCGGAGAACGAGTTCTTCATCTTCGACGACGTCACGATGAGTTCGTCGATGAACGGCTGCGCGTACCGGGTCGATTCCTACGAGGGCGCGTGGAATGCCGGCAAGACCTACGAAGACGGCAACAAGGGCCATCGTCCGGGCATCAAGGGTGGATACTTCCCGGTGCCACCGGTCGACTCGCAACAGGACATCCGCACCGCGATGTCGCAAGCCTGCGAGGAAATGGGCCTGAAGTTCGAGGTGCATCACCACGAGGTCGCCACCGCCGGTCAAGGTGAAATCAACGTCGCCGCGAACACGCTGACGAAGAAGGCCGACGAGGTCCAGATCCTCAAGTACGCGCTGCAGAACGTCGCGCACGGCTACGGCAAGACGCTCACGTTCATGCCGAAACCGATCGTCGGCGACAACGGCAACGGCATGCACGTGCACCAGTCGCTGCAAAAGGACGGCAAGGCGCTGTTCGCCGGCGACAAGTACGGCGGCTTGTCGGATATCGCGCTCTACTACATCGGCGGCATCATCAAGCACGCGCGCGCGTTGAACGCGTTCACCAACGCGAGCACGAACAGCTACAAGCGGCTCGTGCCCGGCTTCGAAGCGCCGGTGAAACTCGCGTACTCGGCCCGCAACCGCTCCGCGTCGATCCGGATTCCGTGGGTCTCCAATCCGAAGGCGCGGCGGATCGAGGTGCGGTTCCCCGACGCGACCGCGAACCCCTATTTCGCGTTCGCCGCGATGCTGCTCGCGGGTCTGGACGGGATCCAGAACAAGATCCATCCGGGCGACGCGGCCGACAAGGATCTCTACGATCTCGAGCCCGAGGAGGACAAGAAGATCCCGACGGTCTGCCATTCGCTCGAAATGGCGCTCGAGTATCTCGACCGGGACCGCGCGTTCCTGAAGGTCGGCGGCGTGTTCAGCGACGATCTGATCGACGCCTACATCGACCTGAAGATGAAGGAAGTCACCCGTCTGCGGATGACGACCCACCCGATCGAGATGGAGATGTACTACAGCCTCTGACCGCGCGTTCGGCGCGCCGTCGGAGGGCGCTCATCCAAAGGGTGACGGCGGTCACACCGCCGTCACCCCGCGGTTTGGTGATGGAGGGCGATGGCGCTATGCTCTCGGGTCATGCACCGATGGCGCATACTGATCGCGGCCGGGGTCCTCGCGGCGGGCGCATGCCCGGCGTCGGCGATCTACAAGTGGACCGATCGGGCGGGGGTCGTGCATTTTGCCGACCATCCGGCGCCCGGTGCCCAAAAGATCCAGCTCGACGTCGACGTCGTGCCGGCGGTACGCACGACGCCGATCCCGGCGTCGCCGCAGGCCGGGGCGCCGGTCCCGTACGTCCACTTCACGATCGATTCGCCGACCCGCGAGCAGTCCTTCTTCAACGAGCCGGTCCCGGTACACCTGACGATGCAGCCCGCGCTGCGGCCGAGCGACGAGCTCCGCTGGACCTTGAACGGCCAGGCGCTCCACACCGACGCGAACCAAGTCGGCTTCGCGTTGCCCGGCCTGCCGCGCGGCGCCTACAGCCTGGTCGCGACCGTGATCGATCGCGACAGCGGCGAGTCCTTGAACAGCGCGAGCGTCGCGTTCTACGTGCATCGAACCTCGATTCTGAATCCCCACCACCACCCGCACTGAACGCGGGTTCACGGCTCGACGACGCGCATGGCCACTGAGGCGTTCGCGTCCCCGCCGATCGATCGCGCCGAACTCCTCGACGCGCTGCTCACGAGCGTGTTCGTGCTCGACGCCGAGTTGCGCGTCGTCGACCTGAACGCGGCCGCACAGACCCTGCTCGGGCTCGGCGCGAGCCAGGCGCGCGGACGTCCGATCGGTGAGCTGTTGCGGGGCGCGGATCTGCTGGCGGCGCTGCTCGAGCGGGCGCTCGCGCGTCGCGGTGAGGAGATCGTGCAGCGCGAACTGGCCTGGCAGGGGCCGGTGGGCGCGGAGCGGGTCCTGGCCTGCGCGGCGACGGTCGCCATGCTCGGCTCGCAGACCCGCCTGGTCCTCGAGATCGAAGACATCACCCAGCACCGGCGACGGATCCGCGAAGCCGCGCTCCTGGCGCAACTGGACGGCAGCCGCTTGATGATTCGCCAGCTGGCCCACGAGATCAAGAACCCCCTCGGCGGCGTGCGCGGCGCCGCGCAGCTCCTCGAACGCGAGCTCCTCGATCCCGCGCTTCGCGAGTACACGCGGGTGATCATCAGCGAGGCGGATCGGCTCGCGGGGCTGCTCGACACGATGCAGGGACCCGGCCGGCCGCCCTCCAAGCAGGCCGTGAACGTGCACGAGATGCTCGAGCGCGTCTATCGACTGCTGCGCAGCGAAGCGCCCGCCCGGATCGCGATCGAGCGCGACTACGACCCCAGCCTGCCGACGCTCACCGTCGACCCGAACCACATCATCCAGGCGATGCTGAACCTCGGTCGCAACGCCTTGCAGGCGCTCGAGTCCCGGGCGGCGGAGGGCGCCCGCCTGTTGCTGCGCACGCGCGCGGCGATCAACGTGACGCTCGGCACGCAACGCCACCGGGTCGCCGCCTCGATCCAGTTCGAGGACAACGGGCCGGGCGTGCCGCCGCAGATCCGGGACACGATCTTCTACCCGCTCGTCTCGGGGCGCGACGGCGGCTCCGGTTTCGGTCTCGCGATCGCCCAGGACCTCGTGACCCGCCACGGCGGACTGATCGAGTTCGACAGCGCGCCGGGACGCACGGTCTTCACGCTGTCGTTACCGATGGATACCGAATGAACGCGAAGCCCTTGAGCGTGTGGCTGGTCGACGACGATGCATCGATCCGCTGGGTGCTGGAGAAGGCGCTGAAGGCGGGGGGGATGATCGCGCGATCCTTCGACGCCGCGGCGGCGGCGCTGGCCGCGCTGCGCGGTGCCGCGCCGGACGTGCTGATGACCGATATCCGGATGCCGGGCCGCAGCGGACTCGAACTGCTGAAGGAGATCCACGCCTCGCGGCCGGGCTTGCCGGTGATCGTGATGACCGCGCACTCCGACCTCGATGCGGCGGTCGCCGCGTACCAGGGAGGCGCGTTCGAATACCTGCCGAAGCCGTTCGACATCGACCGGGCGGTCGAACTGGTGCGCCGCGCGGCGAGCCATGCGGCGCTCACGGTCGAGGGCGACGGCGAGGCCACCCGGCGGTCGATGCCGGAGTTGCTCGGTCACGCGGCGAGCATGCAGCAGGTTTTCCGGGCGATCGGCCGGCTGTCGCGATCCAGCATGACGGTATTGATCACCGGCGAGTCGGGCACCGGGAAGGAACTCGTCGCGCGCGCGTTGCACCGGCATAGTCCCCGGGCGAACAAGGCGTTCGTCGCGCTGAATACCGCGGCGTTCACGGCCGATCTCCTCGAGAGCGAACTGTTCGGCCACGAGAAGGGCGCGTTCACCGGCGCCGATGCGCTGCGCCGCGGCCGCTTCGAGCAGGCCGACGGCGGCACGCTGTTCCTCGACGAGATCGGCGACATGTCACCGGCGTTGCAGACCCGCCTCCTGCGGGTGCTCGCCGAGGGTGAGTTCTACCGCGTCGGCGGTCAGACCCCGGTGCGCGTGGACGTGCGCGTGATCGCGGCGACCCACCAGGACCTCGAGGGGCGGGTCCGGTCCGGGTTGTTCCGCGAGGACCTGCTGCATCGGCTCAACGTGATCAGGATCGAGATCCCGCCGCTGCGCGAGCGGCGCGAGGACATCCCCGAGCTCCTCGACCACTACCTGGCGAGCGCCGCGGAAGAGCTCGGCGCGGAACCGAAGGCCTTGACGCCGCCGGCCCGGCGAGCGCTGGTCGCGTTCGTCTGGCCCGGCAACGTCCGCCAGCTGGTGAACGCGTGTCGCCGGCTCACCGTGACCGCGCCCGGTCGCGAGATCCGCGTCGAGGACATTCCGGCGGATCTCGGCGGCGCGGTGTCCGAGGGCGATGCCGCGACGCCCGAATGGACCGCGACGCTCACGCACTGGGCCGAGCGCGAGCTCGACGCCGGCACGCGCCGGCTGCTCGATCGCGCGGTGCCCGAGGTGGAGCGGATCCTGATCCGGGTCGCGCTGCGCAAGGCCGAGGGCCTGAAGCAGGAAGCCGCGAAGCTGCTCGGCTGGGGCCGCAATACGCTGACCCGCAAGATGCGCGAGCTCGGCATGGACGACGCGGCTTAAGATGCGCGCGCGGGAGCGGCGGCGAGGTGGGTGAATTCCTGCGCCACGCGCTCGGCGCTTCGCTGCGCGTGCTGAGCGCGAACAGCGTCGCCGACTGGCTCACCGCGGGCGCCGTCGCGTTCGTGACCTGGTCGACGCTGCTGCTCGCGCGCCGCGTCGCCCATTCGCGCCTCGGTCGGCCGGCCGCCGCGGGCCGGCCGTTCGCGGTGCGCCTGCTCGCCGAGCTGATCGGCAGCACGCGCCGCTATTTCCTCGGGGGAATCGCGCTGTCGGTCGCGCAGGAAGGACTCGAGCTGCCGCCGGCGCTGCGCGCCACGATCGGGCGCGCGGTGCTGCTGCTCAGCCTGCTCCAGATCGGGATCTGGGCGAGCCGCGCGGTCCGCTTCTACCTCGCGGACGGGGAGGCGGATCGCGGCTCGAATCGCGCCCTCGCCGGCTCGCTCGGGATCATCGACTTCGTCGGAAAGATCCTGATCTGGTCGCTGCTCGTGCTGCTCGCGCTCGACAACCTCGGCGTGAACATCACGGCGCTGCTCGCCGGCCTCGGCGTCGGCGGCGTCGCGGTCGCGCTCGCCCTGCAGAACGTGCTCGGCGACCTGTTCGCGTCGCTGTCGATCGCGCTCGACGAGCCGTTCGTCGTCGGCGACGTGCTGACGATCGACACGCTGACCGGCACGGTCGAGCGCGTCGGCATCAAGACCACGCGCCTGCGGGCCGACAGCGGCGAGCAGATCGTGCTGTCGAACGCCGACATCCTGAAGAGCCGCGTGCGCAACTTCGCCCGCGCCGCGGAGGCCCGCACGCTCGCGACGATCCGCGTCGCCTACGACACGCCGGCCGAGACCTTGCGCGAGATCCCGGCGCTGCTCGAGGGCATCGTGCGCGCACAGCCGAACGCCCGGTTCGAGCGTTGCCATCTCAAGGGCCTCGAGGAATGGGCCGTGCACTTCGAGCTCGCCTACTTTCGCGTCGGACCGGCCGAGCACCCGCTGCTCGACCTGCAGCACCGCGTGAACCTCGCGATCGTCGAGTCGTTCCAGCAGCGCGGCATTCGCTTCGCGGTGCCGATGCGCCGGATCGTGCCGGGCGGCTGAGGCGCCGGCAGCGGCGGCGC
>JAJYAM010000001.1:0-161151 GCA_021779535.1 Pseudomonadota bacterium | reverse complement strand
CGCTGCTCGACCTGCAGCACCGCGTGAACCTCGCGATCGTCGAGTCGTTCCAGCAGCGCGGCATTCGCTTCGCGGTGCCGATGCGCCGGATCGTGCCGGGCGGCTGAGGCGCCGGCAGCGGCGGCGCGACGGCCACGATGTTCCACGTGATCCTGTTCGAACCCGAGATCCCGCCGAACACCGGCAACGTGATCCGCCTGTGCGCGAACGCCGGCGCGTCGCTCCACCTGGTCAAGCCGCTGGGATTTCGTCTCGACGACCGGAGCCTGCGCCGCAGCGGCCTCGACTACCACGACCTCGCGCCGGTCATCGTGCATCCGGACCTCGACGCCTGCCTCGCGGCGCTCGCCGATTCGCGCGTGTTCGCGGTCGAGACCGGCGCGCGCCGCTGCTACGGCGAGATCGACTATCGCGCGGACGACGCGTTCCTGTTCGGTCCCGAGACGAGAGGCCTGCCGGCGGCGGTGCTCGCGCGGTGCGGTGCCGAACGCCAGGTGTCGATCCCGATGCGGACTCCGAGCCGCAGCTTGAATCTCGCGAATGCGGTGTCGGTCGTGCTGTTCGAGGCCTGGCGCCAGCACGGCTTCGCGGGCGCCTGAGGCGCCGACCCGGTGTGCGCCCCTCAGTCGCTTTCGGCGCGCAGCGCCCGGCGCATCAACAGCCCGACCGATTCGCGCGCGTCGTGTCCCTCGTGGACGATGCGGTAGACCTGCTCGCAAATCGGCATCTCGACGCCGACCCGTTCCGCGACCAGCCGCACCGCGCGCGCGGCGGGCACGCCCTCGACGACCTGGCCGATCGCGCTCGCCGCCGCGTCGAACGATTGGCCCTGCGCGAGCGCGATTCCGAGACGGCGGTTGCGGGACTGATCGTCCGTGCAGGTGAGCACCAGGTCGCCGAGGCCGGCGAGCCCCATGAAGGTCTCGCGCGCCGCGCCGAAGCGCACCCCGAGACGCATCATCTCGGCGAGCCCGCGGGTGATCAGCGCGACCCGGGTGTTCGCGCCGAAGCCGAGCCCGTCGGACAGCCCCGAGCCGATCGCGATCACGTTCTTCACCGCGCCGCCGACCTCGACACCGACGACGTCGGTTTGTCGGTACGCGCGGAAGTTCGGGCCGGACAGCCGCCGTGCGAGCGCTTCGCCGAAGCGCGCGTCCTGCGAGGCGACCACCAGCGCGGTCGGCAGGTCCGCGGCCACCTCGCTCGCGAACGTCGGTCCCGAGAGCACCGCGGTCGGCCGGTCGCCGAGCAACTCGGCCGCGATCTGGTGCGGCAGGAGCCCGGTCGCGATCTCGAAGCCCTTCGTCGCCCAGGCGACGCGGGCCTCCCCGCCGAGCTCCGGCCGGATCGCGTTCAAGGTCTCCCGAAACGCGTGCGATGGAACGGCGACCAGGACGTCGCGAGCGGCCGCGAGCGCTGCACCGAGATCGGGCTCGACCCGTAACGCCGCGGGGAATGCCGCGCGCGGCAGATACCGCCGGTTGCACCGTTCGGCGCGCATCTCGGCGAGCGCGGCGTGGTCGCGGCCCCAGAGCACGGTCGGGTGGCCCGAGCGTGCGAGATGGACCGCGAGCGCGGTGCCCCACGAGCCGGCGCCGACGACCACGATCGCGCTGGGATCCGGGCCGGGCATGGGCGGTTCGGGAACCGGTCGATTCGCGGGGGCTAGTTGACCGTGCCCGTCTGCGTCTGCCCGCTCTCCGCCGCTTGCTGGTAGAGCGCGTCGAAATTCACGAGCGGCAGCAGGAAGTTCGGAAAACCACCCTTCGTGATCAGATCCGAGACGACCTCGCGAGCGTACGGAAACAGCACGCTCGGGCAGAAGCTGCCGATCAAGCGCTTCAAGTCATCGGCCGAGGCGCCGACGATCGCGAACACGCCCGCCTGCTTGACCTCGACGAGGTACATCGTGGCCTCGCCCTGCTTCGCTTCCAGCGTGATCGTGAGCGATACCTCGCGCACGTCCGCGGCGATCTCTTCCGCCGAGGTGTTCATGTTCAGCTGGAATTTCGGCTCCCAGGCCTGGTTCGGCGGCAGCCGCGGCCCGTTGGGCGACTCGTAGGAGCTGTCCTTCAAATAGACGGTCTGCAGCGTGACCTGCACGCCGTTTTGCGCCGGCAGCGGCTCATTCGCGATCTCTTCGTTCATCGATCCCCCTGCACCAATCGGTCGAGTTCCCCGCTCCGGTCGCTGGCAATCAGATCGTCGCAGCCGCCGACGTGTCGATCGCCGACGAAGATCTGCGGCACGGTGCCCCGCCCGCTGCGGGCGACCATTTCGGCGCGCCGCGCGGAATCCTCGTCGACGTCGATCTCGGTGAATGCGAGACCCTTGTCCCGAAGCAATGCCTTGGCGCGCTGGCAATAAGGGCACCAGCCCGCCGAATAGACGGTGATCGGCGGCGCGCTCACGCGCCAGCCCGCTTTGCGGCGGCACCCTTCACGAGCGGCAGGTTGTCGCGGGTCCACGCGAGCACGCCGCCGTCGAGGCTCACCGCCTGCGCGAACCCCGCCTTCTGCAGCTTGCGGGCCGCCGCGACGCTGCGCACGCCGCTGTCGCAGTACACGATCACGGGCTTTTCCCGCCACTTCTTCAAGGCCTCGAGCTCGGCGTCGAGCTGTTCCGTGGGCACGTGCCGCGACTCGCCGATGTGGCCGGCCTCGTACGACTCCGGCGCGCGCAGATCGATCAGCAGCGCGCCCTGGTTCATCAGCCGCACGACCTCGGCGGAGCCCACGGCGATCGAGCCGGCGGTCCGCAACCGCAACTCATACGCGAGCACCACGACTGCGACCAGCGCGGTCCCCGCGGTCAACCACGGGTGATGAACGACATAAGCGAGCAGACGCGACATCAACGGACGGGACCTGTCGAAATTTCGGGCGCGCAAGTATAGCAGCGCCGGGAAGCCTTGTATGCTTGACGGCGCGAGATGAACCTGCGACGCATCCCATCCTGGAAGACCGCCGCCGCGGCGGCCGCACTGCTGTCGGCGGCGGCGCTCGGCGCGCCCGCCGCCGACTCGCCCGCCGCGCACCGGGCGCACGCGGAACTCGCGCGGGTGCGTGCGCAGATCGCCGCGATCGCCAAGCGGCGCGACGCGGATCTGCAGCGGCGCGACGCGCTCGGCGCCGCGCTGCGCCGAGCGGACCTCGCAATCGCGGCGAAGCGGCGCACGCTGGAGTCGCTGCGCACCGCGGCGGCCGCGGCCCGCAAGCGGCTCGACGCGCTGCGCGCCGAGCAGGCCCGCGATCTCGCCGCGTTGAAGCAGGAGCGCCGGGCGCTCGCCGGTCAGATCGTCGCCGCGTACATGATCGGGCGCCGCGAGCAGATCGAGCTGTTGCTCAATCAGAGCGCGGTCGGCGAGGTCGGCCGGATGCTCGCCTACTACGGGTATTTCGGCCGCGCGCGGGCCGCTCAGATCGCCGCGATCCGCGGCCGGATGCAGTCGCTCGCCGCGGTCGCCCGCGCGACCGGTCAGCAGGCGATGCACTTGCACGATCTGCAGGACGACGCGGTGAAGGCGCTCGCGGCGCTCGGCGCGGCGCGCGCGCAGCGCGCCGCCGCGCTGCAGGCCGCGGCTGCCCGCGTGCAGAGCGCGGAGCAGCGCCTGGCGGACCTGCGCCGGCAGCAACACTCGGTCGAATCGCTGATCGACCAGCTCGCGCGCGTGATCCCATCGTTCCCGACGCGACCGGCGAAGAATTTCGTCGCGATGCGCGGTCGTCTGCCATGGCCGGTCGCCGGCCGCGTGGTCGATCGTTTCGGCGACGTTCGCATGGATGCCGCGCAAGGGAGGCTGCGTTGGCACGGCTTGTTGATCCGGACCGCACCCGGTGCGCGGGTGCGCGCGCCGTACTTCGGACGGGTCGTGTACGCGGACTGGCTCCAGGGACTCGGGCTGCTGCTGATCCTCTCGCACGGCGATGGGTATCTCAGCCTGTACGCGCACGCGGAAGTGCTCTACAAATCGGTCGGCGATTGGGTCGCGCCGGGCGACGTGATCGCCGCGATGAGCAGCGCGCCCGGGCCGAGCCCGCCGGAGCTGTATTTCGAGATCCGCCACGGCCGCACGCCGCTCGATCCGCAAGCCTGGCTCGCCGGGCGCCGCTGAGGGGGTGGGGAGGCGATGGGTCGAGTCGCGATTGACGCAACGCAGCGAGAATCGGTTCGGAAAACTGCGTATCCCGTGATTGTTGCCGCGGCGCCGCACCGCGTATGCTTCGCCTCCCGATGATCTCTCCTAGAGCCCGTGGTTTCCTCACTCTCGCGCTCGGCGTCGCGATCGGACTCGCGCTCGGCACCGCGCGCGGCGTGTTCGCGCAAAAATCCGTGCCGCTCGGCGCCGACCTGCCCTGGCACGACGCGCAGATGTTCGCGCTCGTGCTCGACCGCGTGGAGCGCGATTACGTCGAACCGGTCGGTGACCACCGGCTGCTGCAGGCCGCGATCCGGGGGATGGTCGCCTCGCTCGATCCGTATTCCGAGTACTTGAATCGCGACCAATACACGCAGGTGCGGATCAACAGCTCCGGCGAGTACTCCGGCGTCGGCCTGGAGGTGTCGATGCAGGACGGCGAAGTCGTCGTCGTCTCGGTATTCACGGGGTCGCCCGCCGCCGCGGCCGGGCTGCGTCCGGGCGACGTGATCGCGACGATCGACGGCACGCCGGTCACGAATGCGAGCCTCGCCGAAACGATCGATCGGATGCGCGGCAAATCGGGCACGACGGTGCGGATCGGCGTGCTCCGCGGTTCGAGCGATACGCCGATCGTGTTCACGGTCAAGCGCGGTCCGGTCGAGATGCGCAGCGTCAGTTCGCTCGACCTCGGCTCCGGGATCGGTTACCTGCGGATCGCCGAGTTCACCCAGCAGACCGGTCCGGATGCGAAGGCGGCGCTGCAGGCGTTGCTCGCGCGCAATCACGGATCGCTCCGCGGCCTCGTGCTCGACCTGCGCGAGAACCCCGGTGGCGTGCTGGACGCGGCCGTGTCCGTCGCCGGCGATTTCCTGAACGGCGGTGTGATCGTGAGCGCGCGCGGCCGGACGCCGGATGCGAATTTCCAGATGGATGCGACGCCGGGCGACCTGTTGCACGGCGCGCCGATCGTCGTGCTCGTCGACGGCGGCTCGGCGTCGGCGGCGGAGATCGTCGCCGGCGCGCTCAAGGATCATCACCGGGCGACGTTGATGGGCCAGCGCACCTTCGGCAAGGGCTCGGTGCAGACGGTGATGCCGTTGCCCGGCGGGCGTGCGCTGAAGCTCACGACCTCGCTCTACTACACGCCCTCCGGCGTCTCGATCAATCACACGGGGCTGCTGCCGGACATCGTCCTGAAGCCGCCGCCGCCCGCCGCCCGCGGCGTGCCCTCGACCCCGGCCCAGATCCGAACCGATCCGGAGGTGCGCCGCGCGGTCGAGGTGCTGGGGCGGCTCCGCGCGACGCCCGACCGCGCGCTGTCCGCGTCGCGGCGCTGAAGGACGCACGGACGCGTGCGCAGCATCCGTTCCATCGAGATCCTGTGCCTCGCGCTCGCGGCGCTGGTGCTGGTCTGGTCGAGCTCGATCGGCGCGCATCCCTGGGCGCTCGTGTCGCTGCTGGCCGCGTTTGCGGCGACGATCGCGGTGTTCCGTTCGCGTCGCTTCCTGCCGAACCGCAGCCGCACCCGGGTGCAGGTCGAGTCCTGGGCGATGGTCGCATTCGTCAGCGCGGTCCTCTGGTTCACCGGGCGGGCCAACAGCCCGCTGGTGAACCTGTACCTGCTGCCCTTGATCCTCAGCGCGTTCGCGCTCGGGCGGGCGACCGCGATGGCGCAGGTCGGCGCGGCCATCGCGGTGTACGCGGGTCTCGCCATCGCGACTCCGGGGCTCGATCCGAACTGGCTCGCGATGGGCGCACGGACGGTCGGCGTGATGGCGCCGATCCTGCTCGTCGCCTACGTGACCTCGACTCTCGCGGCCGACGTGACCGAGGCGCGGGACCGTATCGAGCGCTTGGCACACGACGACCCGCTGACCGGATTGCTCAACGCGCGCGCGTTCGAGGCGGTCTGGGACCAGGAGCACCGATCGCGCGAACGCGATCACCGGCCGTACTCGGTGCTGTTCATCGACGTGAACCAGCTCGACCGGATCAACGAGGAGTTCGGCCGGGACGCGGGCGACGGTGCGCTGACGATGGTCGCGCGGTGCCTGCAGCGGAGCATCCGCTCGAGCGATCGCGCATCGCGTTGCGGAGCGGACGAGTTCGCGGTGCTGTTGCCGGGGGCGCCTCCCGAGGTCGCCGCGGCGATCGTCAACCGGATCCGCCACAACGTCTTCAAGACGACCCTCGATCTGCGTTCGCGAATGATTCGCTGTAGCGTGAGCATCGGCGCCGCCTCGTATCCGAAGGATGCCCGCGAGCTGCGCGAACTCCAGAGTCTCGCGGAGCATCGGATGTATCACGACAAGGAATTGCGGCGAGCGCCGGGCGCCGAAGCGCCGGCCTGAGGTCAAATAAATCACCGCGGATCGTGCGCGGCCTATTGCAGATCCCGTGGCCCGCGGTAAAGTTGCGCAAGCTCGATAGGGAGAATCATGTCCGCCAACGGTCGACGGCTTCAGAGGGCGGCGACGATCTGTGGAGCGTTCGCCGCGTTGCTGATCGGTGCGCCGTCGTTCGCGACCCCGGCCCATCATCACGGCCGCCATCATCTGCGCCATCCGCTCCACCACCCGGCGCGGCTGCGCGGTCCCGGTGTGCGCTCGAGCGCGGCGTTGGTCGTCGATACGACCAACGGCGCGGTGCTGTATGCGAAGCGGCCGGACGCGGTCCAGCCGATCGCCTCGATCACGAAGTTGATGACCGCGCTGGTGGTCCTCGACGCGAACCAGCCGCTGGATCAGCGGATCACGATCAAGCCGGCCGACCGGATCCACGGCAAGGGTTGGTACTCGCGCCTGAAGGTCGGGACGACGCTGACCCGGGGCCAGTTGCTGCATCTTGCGCTGATGTCCTCGGAGAATAGGGCGGCGCGCACGCTCGCGGACAATTATCCCGGCGGCTTGCCGGCCGCCATACTGGCGATGAACCGCAAGGCGCTGGCGCTCGGGATGACGCACACGCATTTCGCTGACCCGACCGGGCTCACCAGTCGCAACGTGTCGACGCCGGGGGACCTCGAGAAGCTCGTCGTCGCCGCCTCGCATAATCCGACGATCCGGCGGTTCTCGACCGACCGGCGCTATGCGGTCCGCGTGCGCCGGCGCCTGGTGGAGTTCGGCACGACCGACGGGCTGGTCGCCAATCGCGCGTGGCGGATCATCGTTCAGAAGACCGGCTTCATCAACGCCGCGGGCCACTGCCTCGTGATGGAGACCGTGATCGGCGGACGCCGGCTCGTGATCGTGCTCCTGGATTCCTGGGGAAAGTACACGCGGGTCGCCGATGCCGTGCGCGTCCGGCGCTGGCTCGAGGCGCGCGCGTTCTCGAACCGGGCCCGGCGGGTCACGATGCGCTAGAAGCGCACCGTGAGGTCCGCGCCCCAGGTCCTCGGGTCGCCGAGCTGCGTATACAGCGCGTTCGGGAAGTTCGGCGGCACGTCGCCGAAATAGAATCCGCGGACCGTGTAGTCCTTGTTCAGCACATTGCGGACCCACAGATCGACGTCGTAGCGCGCGTCCTTCCAGCCGACCTTGACGTTCGCGAGCCCGTAGGGATGTGACCGGGTCGGGTTCGGCGGCAGATCGTAGTAGAAGCCGCCCAGGCCGGTCACGTCGATGCGCGCGTAGGGTCCGCGCGGGTCCTGCCATTGCGCGTTCAGCGCGCCCTGCCAGTCCGGCGCATGCGGCAGGGGCCGGTCGGGCAGCAGGATTCCGTTCTGGACGAACCCGCGGTAGAGCGTCTGCAGCCATCCGAACGCCGCGCCGAACGTCATGGTCCGCGTCGCCCGCCAGCGCAGGCTGCTTTCGACCCCGTAGGAATAGCCGGAGCTCGCGTTCCCCGTGTAGAACACGAACGTGTTCGGATCGTCGGCGACGAGCTGCGTGCCGGTCTTCAATTGCGGCGACTGGCGGCGCATGTAGAAGATCGACGTGTCGGCCTGCACGCGGCCGCGATCGGCCACGAGCTTGTGCCCGATCTCGTAATCGATCAGCGACTCGGAGCCGAACGTGCGCTCGCCGGCCGGCAGGCCCTGGCTCAAGTTGAAGCCGCCCGCCTTGTAGCCCCGCGAGATCAACGCATAGAGGTGCTCTTCGGGCCGCAGCGCATAGTCGATCGACAGGTGCCCGCCCCACAGCGCGAAGGACGGCGCGAACGCGTTGCTGGTCGACGGCGCACCGAGATTGGTCGTCAGGTCGTGGTAGCGCGTCGTGTGCCGCTCGCCGCGCACGCCGACCGACCATCGCGTGCGCGAGCCGATCTCACCGCCGATCTCGCCGTAGAGGGCGACGTTGCGATCGCGATAACGGCTCGTCAGCACCGAATCGGTCGTCGACGCGTACTGCTGTATCGGATCGACGTACACGCCGAGATTCGTGTCGCTCAGGCCTTCGCGCATCTCGAACCCGTACACGCCGACCAGCCAATCGATCCCCGGCCGCGCCGGCGACGCGAGTCGCAGCTCGAGGCTCCGGGTCGAGCGGTTCCGCGCCTGGAACTCGCTGTACTGGTAGGTGTAGGGCGCCCAGAGGCGCTCATTCCCCCAGTCGCCGTCGTAGCCGTAGCCGATCAACGAGCGTGCATACGTCGCGATCGCGGTCAGCGTCGCCGCGTGCCAGCCCCGGTAGATCGAGTGCAGCGATACGCCGGTCGAGTGCTGCACGTCCTCCCCCGGCTGATCGGACTCGGTCGTGCGCGAATTGTCGACCGCCCACGCGTCATAGCCGTTGTTGATCGCGACATGCAGCACCGTCAGGTCGACCCGCAGGTTCGGATCCGGCCGGTAACGCCAGCGGCCGCGCAGCGTGGTCTCGTCGCGGTTGTTGGTGTTGTTCCGATGCAGGAAGACGTTCGTGTAGAAGCCGTTGCTGACGTAGCGCTGCGCGGCGATGCGAAACGCCGAATCGAGCGCCGGAACCGGGCCGGTCAGCACCGCGCCGTACGACCGCGTCCCGTAGTCGCCGGCGCCGACTTCGACCCGTCCCCCGAATCGGTCGGCGGGAGCTTCGCTCTGGACGACGATCAGCCCGGCGAGCGCATTCGCCCCGTCGATCGTCGCCTGCGGGCCGCGCAGCACCTGGATCCGCGCGATGTCGAACAGCGTCGCGGCGGAGCCGAGGCCGCTGAAATCGATGTCGTCGATGATGAAGCCGACGGAGGGGTTCGGCGCGCCCTGGTACTGTTCCAGCTCGCCGATTCCGCGGATCTGAAAGTAACGCGGCCGCGACGTGTCACCGGACCAGTTGAGGTTCGGCACCAGCGGGAGCACGTCCTCGAAATGCTGCTCACCGGCGGCGCGCAAGGTGTGCGCGCCGAGCACGGTCGCGCTGCCGGCGAGATCGACGTCCGGCACTGCGCGCAGCGTCGCGGTCACGACGATCTTCCGCAGGGTATCGGGCTCGCCGCCGGCGGCCGATCTCGCCGCGTGCGCGCTGGCGTACGGCAGCACGGTCGACGCGTAGAACATCAGGAAAGCGGCCCGCCGGGCCGTTCGAATTCGAGGCATCGCTCCCTCCGCCGGCATTAACCGGATCAGGTTCTATGGGTTTGCCGCGAGGCGCAGGATCGCGCCCGCTCGGCATCTCAGGCCCCGGCGACGGGACCACCCCAGCGGTGGCTACTATACGCGTGCGCCCTCGCGCGCGCACCGGCGCGGACTCAGAACAGCGTGCGCAGCGCCCCGGCCAGGCCGCCGAGCACGAGGACCGTGACCGCGAGAAACGACAGTCCGAAGCCCGGACCGCGCTTCGCAGGATCGCGGACGTAGGCGGCCGAATACAGTTCGCGGCCCAGCAGGTACAGGCCGCCGATCGCCGCGCCCCAGCGCGGATCGAGATAACGGCCGAACAGGTACAAGCCCGGCAACAACGCGATCAGCTGCTCGAGCGTGTTCTGCTGCACGCGGAAGCGGCGCTCGAAGATCTCGTGGCCGGTGACCGCCGGCGCCCGTATGCCGTAGCGCTCGCGGGCGGCGCCGGCCTTGAATCCGAACACGAGGTACTGCAGAACTGCGAGGCCGGTCACGATATCGACGTACGTCATGGATGTTCCTCCGCGGATGCGGGATTCTATCAGTCCCGAAAGTGACGAGATCTCCCTTGAAAACTGCCCGCACCGGGACCCGCGGTTATGCCTGCCTGGCCGACATCGAGGCGCCGCCGGCACGTGTCTGGCGTGCGTTGACCGAGCCCGCGCTGGTGCGGATCTGGTTGGGCGCGGAGGCCTGGATCGACGCGCGCGCCGGCGGCCAGTACCGCGTCGGCGACCGCGAGCGTGGCCGGGAAGCGCGGATCGACGTGTACGACCCGAATCGGCGGCTGCGGTTGATCTACTTCGCCGAGCGCGGGATGCCGCCCTGCGCAAGCGCGATCGTCGACGACTTCCTGCTCGATTCCCGCGACGGGCCCGGCCGCACGTCGCTGCGGTTACTCGGCTCCGGGATCTCCGAGGCCGCCGCCTGGGACGCGTTCTACAAGCGCGTGCGGGTCGGGTGGGGGCGGGGCCTCGCGCGGCTGAAGGTCGCGCTCGAGAAGCCCCCGCGAATGCAGCCGCTGCCGCAGCCGCCGGCCGAGCCGCCGCTCCCCGGCCTCGACTATTGATCGATCCGATCGCGCGCCGCCGGCTGCGCTTGATATCCTGACGCCCCGCCCGCAGGTTCCGGCGACGGAGGAAGGGTTCACATGTTGGGCTTTCTGATTCGCGCCGCGATCGCTGCGCTGGGTCTGTGGATAGCGACCGCGTGGGTCCCGGGCATCACGATCGACGGTCCGGCGACGCTCCTGCTCGCCGGCGTGCTGCTCGGCGTCGTCAACGCGGTCGTCCGACCGGTCGCGATCCTGTTGACGCTGCCGATGACGGTGTTCTCGCTGGGACTGTTCCTGCTGGTGATCAATGCCGGGATGGTCGCGCTGGTCGCCTGGATGCTTCCCGGGATGCACGTCGCGAGCTTCTCCGCGGCGTTTTGGAGCGCGCTGATCGTCAGCATCGTGAGCATGATCGGCTCGTGGTTCATCGGGCCGCGCGGCCGGATCCAGATCATCGTCCGGCGCGATTGACGCCCGGGTGGGGGCGCGCGCTCAGCGCGTGCCCGGCTCGGTCCCGCCGCGCCGTGCGAACCGGCCGGCCTGGCTCCGCGTCAACAGCAGCAGGCCGGCGATGACCGTCGCCATCCCGGCGATCTGCCGCCGGGTCAAGGTCTCGTGCAGGAACCGCCAACCGAGGAAGGTCGCGATCGTCGGATTCACGTAGCTGTAGGTGCCGACCACCGTCGGCGTCGTGTTGACCGCGAGCCAACCATACGCGGAATACGCGAGGCAGGAACTCGCGAACGTCAGGTAGGCGAGCGATACGGCTCCGGGCAGATCGAGCGACCATCGCGCGGCCTCGCCGGTCGCGAATCCCGTCGCGAGCAGCAGCGCGCCGCCGACGATCAGCTGCAGGCCGACGAACATCAAGGGCGTCATGCGCGTTCCCGAGTTGCGGTAGTACACGGTGCCGAGCGACCAGGCGAGGCAGCCGGCGACGACGGCGAGCTTCGCGGTCAGCATCCGCGGTTGCGGCTGCGCCGCCGGCGCGAGCATCAACGCGGTGCCCATGAAGCCGAGCGCGAGGCTCACGATCGCCGCCACCGTCAGTCGATGGCCCCGCCGGCCGAATGCGCCGAGCGTCGCGATCCACAGCGCCGAGGTGGCGTTCAGCAGCGCGACCTCGTGCGAGGGCAAGTAGCGCATCGCCCAGACGCTGAGCCCGTTGCTCCCGAAGACCATCAACACGCCGCACACGGCGACGTGGCGGTAATCACGGCCCGTGCCGGGCCACGGTTCGCGCAGCCAGCGGCGCGCGATCAGCGTGAGCACGAGCCCCGCGGTCGCGAAACGTGCGCCGGCGAACAGCGCCGGCGGCAGATGCGCCACCCCGATCTTCGTGAACAGGAAGCTCGAGCCCCAGACCAGGTAGACGGTCGCGAGGGCCAGCGCGAGCTTCGCCGGACGGCGGGAATCGACTGGCATGCCGGCGGACGCGAGCGCCTAGCCCGGAGCGCCCCGCTCGGACTCTTCCTTCGCGCGTGCGGCGATCTTGTCTTTCAGCAGCACCTTCGACATCACGATCCCGACCTCGTAGAGCACGTACATCGGCACCGCCATGAAGCTCTGCGAGACCGCATCCGGCGGGGTCAGGAACGCGGCGACGATGAAGACCCCGAGCAGTACGAAGCCGCGGTTCTTCGTCAGGCTGGTGATTTTCACGATGCCCGCCCAGACGAGCAGAACGGTCGCGATCGGCACCTCGAACGCCGCCCCGAACGCGAGCAGCAGCACCATCACGAAGTCGAGATAATTCCCCATGTCGGTCATCATCATCACGCCCTTCGGCGTGGTCGAGACGAAGAAGCCGAGCATCACCGGGAACACGAAGAAGTACGCGAACGCCGCGCCGAGGTAGAACAGCAGCACGCTCGAGAACAGCAGCGGAATCGCGAGCTTCTTTTCGTGGCGGTACAGCCCCGGCGCGATGAACGCCCAGGCCTGGAAGAGCACGTACGGCATCGCCAGGGCGATCGCCGCGACCAGCGCGAGCTTGAACGGGACCATGAACGGCGCCACCACGCTCGTCGCGATCAAGGTCGAGCCGGCCGGCAGCCGGTGAATCAGCGGCTTCGCGACCCACGTGAACAGCTGGTTCATGTAGGTCGCGGTCGGGATGAAGCAGATCCCGATCGCCATCATCGCTTTCAGCAGCCGATCGCGCAGCTCCAGCAGGTGCGAGATCAGCGTGCCCTCGGCAAGATCCTCGCTCGTACCTTCCGGTTCAGTCATTGGGCGGGCGGATCGAGGGCGTGGCCTCGGCCGCCGGCGCGGCCGCATCGGCGGGATGCGCCGCCGCGGACGGGTCCGCTTCCGGGCCCGCCGCGGGCATCGGATCCGGCGCGGCCGTCGTCGCGGGCTGCGCATTCGCGGCCGGGGACGCCGGCCGCGAACGCTGCCGCAGGAGTTCCTCGGCGCTCACTTCGCGCTCGAGCTGCTCGCTCAGCTGCCGGCTGAGCACGCGCGCGCGGCCGACCCAATTGCCGATCTGGCGGGCGACCTTCGGCAGCCGCTCCGGTCCCAGCACGACCAGCGCGATCACCGAGGTCAGCAGGATTTCCGAGAAACCGAAATCCAGCATCGCGGCGTCACGCGCTCGGGTTCGGCGGCACCTTGGTCTCGCCTTCGCGCTTCGCGCTCGCGTCGAAGCCCGCGTCCGCGTCCTGCTTGATCTGCTTGACCTGTTCCTGCGTCTCACCCTCGTTCATCGCGTCCTTGAAGCCCTTCACGGCCGCGCCGAGATCCGACCCGATCGAGCGCAGCCGTTTGGTGCCGAACACGACGAGCACGATCGCGAGGATCACCAGCAGCATCTTTGAATCGATCATTTCCATTCTCCGAATCCACGTCTGCAGTCTTGGACCCTCGATGATACGCGAAAGGTCCCGTGCTGGCCCGGATCGGCCGGTGCGCGGCAACGCTCAGGATTCGAGCCAGATCGTGACCGGGCCGTCGTTGGTCAGGCTGATTTGCATGTCCGCGCCGAATACGCCGCTGCCGACGGGCGCATGCCGCTGGCGCGCGCGTTCGACCAGCGACTCGAACAGCGCGCGCGCCTGCTCCGGTGGTGCGGCGCGAGAGAAGCCGGGCCGCAGTCCCTTGTGGGTGTCGGCGGCGAGGGTGAACTGCGGGACCAGCAACAGGCCGCCCCCGACCTCGGTCACGCTGCGGTTCATGCGTCCTTGCTCGTCGGCGAAAATGCGGTAGTGCAGCATGCGGTCCAGCAGACGATCGCCCGCCTCGGCGGTGTCGGTCGGCCGGATGCCGATCAGGGCGAGGAGACCCCGGCCGATCCCGGCACCGCGCTCACCGGCAATCGCGACCGACGCCTCGGTGACCCGTTGCAGCAGCGCGATCATCGCCTGCGTTCAGGCGATGTGCGCCGGCGTGCGCGACGACCGGGGCTCGGGCTCGGCGAGCGAGGCTTGGCGGCGCGCTGGCGTGGTCTCGCCGTGCCCGTCGCAGGCTTCACGCCGGCCGGTTTTGCATACGCGCACAGCGCGCGGAATCCGGCGGCGACGTAGCGCGCGAGCCGCGCGTGCACGCTGTCGAGGTCGCTCGAACGGCACAGCCCGCCGGAGAGCTTGTCGATGCGGCCGGTCTCGGCGAAGGTCAAGGTCAGCGCGCCGGTCAGGAACTGGTAACCCCAGTAGATCTCCCGTGGATCGCAATCGGGCAGCGCCTCGCGCAGGACGGCGATGAATCGTTCGACCAGCGGATCGAAATGCTCGGTCATCAACACCGGGCCCCACTCGGGCGAGTTGTTGACCTGGGCGATCAGCGCGAAATAGCTCTTCCAGCCCGGCCCCCCCCTCGCGGAGCGCTCGAGCAACGGGAAGGTGAACGCATTGACGATCTCCTCGATCGCGGGCGTGCCCGGCAGGGCCTGCCGGCGCACCTGCTCGAGCAGCGCCAGCCGCTCCGCGTTCAACGTCTGCGCGCGTCGCTGGAACACCGCGGCGAACAGCTCGCGCTTGCCGCCGAAGTGGTAGCTGACGAGCGCGACGTCGACGCCGGCGGCCTCGGTGATGTCGCGGACCGACACTCCGTAGAAGCCGTTGCGCGCGAACCGCTCCTCGGCGGCGTCGAGGATCCGCAGTTTCGCGGGTCCGGCGGCGGGGTTCCGGGCGCGGGTTTTGCGTCGCATCATTCGCATCGGCGCATTTTCCCGCACCTCGAACCGACTCGCAACGCGACCCCCCGGCCCGCCGGCGCCGATCCCGTAATCAACAATTGTTGAATTTACTTCAACATTTGTTGAATAATCGGTCTCGCCCCGCACGGGGCGCCGCGATCGGCGCAAAGCTCGACGCGAGGATCGACGGAAAACGACGGCCGCAAGCGACGGCCGCACAGGGGGTTCGACATGCACAAGACACCGCGCACGGCTCCACGCCGCTCACGCATTCCTTCCGCTGTTTCGGCGCTGCTGCCGCTGATCGCGACGCTGCATCCGTCGAGTGGCGCCGCCGCGCAGCCGCCGGCCGCGGCGCGTCCCGACGATCGGCTCGCCGAGATCGTGGTCACGGCGCGTCGCCGCCGCGAGGACGTGCAGAACGTGCCGATCGCGGTGACCGCCCTCACCGGCCATGAGCTGGAGGTGCGCGACGTGACCTCGCTCGCGGACCTCGGCTCCTTCGTCCCGAACGTGAAGATCTCCGCGGACCGCGCGACGAGCAGCACGATCAACGTGTACATCCGCGGAGTGGGGCAGAGCGATCCGCTGTGGGGGTTCGATCCGAGCGTCGGCGTCTACATCGACGATGTCTACCTGGCGCGCCCGCAGGCCGCGCTGCTCGACGTCTACGACGTGCAGCGGATCGAGGTGCTGCGCGGACCGCAGGGGACCCTGTACGGCAAGAACACGATCGCCGGCGCGATCAAGTACGTGACCCGCGACATCGTCGGACCGCCCTCGCTGAAGGCCTCGGTGACCGGCGGGACCTATGGCGAAAGGGACGTGAAGCTGAGCGGCTCGATGCCCCTGGTCGCCGACCATCTCTACGCCGGGCTCGCGGTCGCCGACGTGCACCACGACGGTTACGGCCACGTGGTCGCGCAGGCCGGCGCCGCGCCGAGTCCCTACAACTCGATCGGCCAGGACGTGTCGAACTACGACGTGCTGGCCGCCCGCGGCAACGTGACCGCGACCTGGGGCGCGAGCTCGAAGCTCGAGATCACCGCGGACACGACCCAGGACCACTCGAACGCCTCCGGCGGCCAGCGGCTCACCAACGCGTATGCGCCATCGCTCGACAGCCGCTACGACACCCGCACGGACATGCCGGTGAATCAGGACCGCTATTTCCGCAACGGCATCGCGGCCGTGTATACGCAGAATCTCGCCCCGCGCTTCGCGCTGAAGGTGATCGGCGCGTACCGCGAGGGTCACGGGCGGCAGTTCATCGACTTCGAGGAACTCGACTCCAATCTCTTCCAGGTGCCGGCGCAATATCGGGAGCGACAGGCCTCCGGGGAAGCGAAACTCACCTACAGCGGCGACCGGCTGAAGGCCGTCGGCGGCGTGTTCTACATGAACAGCAGCGCCTGCGGCGCCTACAACGCTTCGATCGGCGTACTGGTGCCGGTATACGGGCTGTACCTGACCTCGCTCGTCGACGGATGCGTGCAGACTCGCAGCACCGCCCTGTACACGGACACCACCTGGAAGCTCACCGACCGGTTGAACCTCGACGCCGGCGTGCGATGGAACCAGGATCGCAAGACCGCGCAGGTCTACCAGGCGCAATATGCGAGCGTCGCGCCGACGCAGTTGCTGCCCAATCAGACGTTCTTCGACGCCTCGAGCCCCCCGCCGGGGTTCTTCCTGTTCCCGGACGCCGCCGCCGGCATCCTGACGAACTACACCGCGAGCCGCTCTTTTCCGAACGTCTCCCCCCGGCTGGGATTCGACTACCACTTCACGCCGCACGTGATGGGCTACGTGAGCTACAGCAAGGGATTCAAGAGCGGCGGCTTCGACATGCGCGGCAACGCGGCCGTCTATCCGCAAACCGAACAAGGCTACGGCTCCGAGACCGCGGACAGCTACGAGCTCGGCATGAAGTCGACCCTGCGCGACGACACGCTCCTGCTCGACGTCACGCTGTTCTACGATCCGTACAAGAATGCGCAAATCGGCGTGCAGCAGTTCGTCGACGCCAACGGCGTGCCGCAGAACGTCACCGCCGTGTTGAACGCCGGGAGGCAGATCAACCAGGGCGTCGAGATCGAGTCGGAGTGGAAGCCGATCGCGCCGCTCACGCTCGGGCTGAACGTCGGCTACCTCGACTCCTACTATCAGGATTTCCTCGTCGGCTGCACCGCGTTCACCGCCGGCTGCTCGGCGAATTCGCCGCCCGTGAACGTCGCCGACCAGAATCGGCCGATCAACGCGCCGGCGTGGACGGTATCGACCTACGCGATGTATACGTGGCAGCTCGGGGGCGGGAACCTCCTCGCCCGGGCCGGCTGGGATTGGCGCAGCTTCGCGAAGGTCGCGAACACGACGCCGAGCGTGACCGACCAGCCCGCCTACGGACTCGTCGACGCCGGACTTGCCTACACCACCCGCGGCGGCACCTGGCGTTTCGCGGTCGACGGCAAGAACCTCTTCAACCGCTGGTATCGGGTCGCCGGTTATGACTTCGGCAGCACCGGTTTGCTCGGCGGCGTCAGCCAGATCGGCTTCTACGGGCCGCCCCGCACGTTCAGTGCGACCGTCCAATATCATTATTGAGGGCGCGGGGGGAACGGCCGATGACCTGGTTCGCTCCGCGCGAGACGACGCTCGCCGACCTGATCCGCCTGCACGGCCGCTGGCGCGCCGGGCGCGAGGCGCTGATCGTCGGCGAGCGCCGGCTCGACTGGCAGGAATTCGAGCGCGCGACCGCGCGCGCCGCGAACGGGCTCGCGGCGCTCGGGCTGGTCGCCGGCGATCGGGTCGTCCTGCTGATGGACAACAGCCTGGAGATGGCGCTGCTGCTCTTCGGGATCATCCGCCAGGGCTGCGTCGCGGTGCCGCTCAACGTATCGGTGCCCGATGCCGCGGTCGGCGCGATGATCGAAGACGCCGGGGTTCGGGCCATCTTCGCGTCGGGGGCCCATTGCGCGCGCATCGACGCGCTGGCGGAGCTTTCGCCCAGGACCGCGGCCGCATGCCGGGTCGCGATCGGCGCCGCACCGTCCGGGTGGATCCGGTTCGACGATTGGCACGGGGCGCAGTCCCACGATCTTGCGACCCTGGTCGCGCCCGGGCAAGAGTGCAACGTGATCTACAGCTCCGGCACGACGGGGACACCGAAGGGAATCGTTCACACGCATCGCTGCCGGATGAGCTGGGCGGCGGACCTCGCGCAGGTGTTGCGCTACCGTAGCGACTGCGTGACGCTTTGTTCGCTCGGACTGTACTCGAACATCACCTGGGTCGCGATGCTGTGCACCGTGTACGTCGGCGGAACGATGGTCGTGATGCCCTCGTTCCGGCCGGGGCCGGCGCTGGACCTCATCGAGCGCGAACGGGTCACGCACGGAACCGTCGTGCCGCTGCAGATCGAGCGGATGCTCGCCGAACCGCCGCTCGCGGGCCGCGACTTCGCGAGCCTCGATACCTTCATGTGCTGCGGATCCCCGCTCGGTCTGGACCTGAAGCGGGGATTTCCCGATCGTTTCGGCTGCCGGCTGATCGAGCTCTACGGACTCACCGAGGGCGTGTGCACCGTCCTCGCGCCCGAGGATTTCGAGCGCAAGACCGCGTCGGTCGGCAAGCCGTTCCTCGGCACCGACCTCAAGATCATCGGCGAGGACGACCGGGCGCTGCCGGCGGGTGCGACCGGCGAGATCGTTGGTCGCGGGCCCCTGCTGATGGCGGGTTACCTGAACCGCGACGCCGCGAGCGCCGAGGCGACCTGGATCGACGCCGCCGGCGAGCGCTGGCTGCGGACCGGTGATCTCGGCCGCCTCGACGAGGAGGGCTTCCTGTACGTCGTCGACCGAAAGAAGGATATGATCCTCTCGGGCGGGCAGAACATCTATCCGGCGGACATCGAAGGAGTGATGCGAGAGCATCCGCAAATCGTCGAGGTCGCGGTGATCGGCCTTCGCAGCCGCAAGTGGGGCGAGACACCGGTGGCGATCGTCGTCGCCGCTCCCGGGACCAACCCGCGCGCCGAGGAGTTGCGCGAGTGGACCAACGCGCGGGTCGGCAAGCAGCAACGCCTCGCCGACGTCGTCTTGCGCGGCAGCCTGCCGCGCAATCCGAACGGCAAGATCCTCAAGCGTGAATTGCGTGCCGAGCTCGACGCAAGGCTCTACTGACCGGGGAGCGCATTGATGGACACCTGCGAATCGCGCTTCCTTCGCGCGGCCGATCGCCTGCGCCTGCACGTGCGGCACTACCCGGGGCCGAGGCCGGCGGCGCCCACCGTGCTGTGCCTGCATGGCCTGATGCGCAACGCCCGCGACTTCGAGGATTTGGCGCCGCGCCTGCAGGCGCGCTACCGGGTGCTCGTACCGGATTTGCGCGGCCGCGGCCTGTCCGACCGCGATCCGGCACCTGAGAACTACCAGGTGCCGGTGTACCTGGAGGATCTGCGGCCGATCTTCGCCGAGGCCGCCGAGCACGGACCGTATGCGATCATCGGCACGTCGCTCGGCGGCATTCTGGCGATGGTGCACGCCGCGAGCCGGCCGGCGCGCCTCGCCGGGATCGTGCTGAACGACATCGGTCCCGCGCTCGATCCGGCGGGCGTCGAGCGGATCAAGGGCTATGCCGGCCGCTCGCCGCCGCCACGCGACTGGCCGGAGGCGATCGCACAGATGCGCGCGGCCTATGCGGTCGCGTGGCCGGATTTGCCGCCGGATCGCTGGGAGAGGCTCGCGCGCCGCTCCTACATCGAGGACGCGCCGGGCGCGCTGCGGGCCGCCGCCGACCCCGCGATCGGCGAGGCGATGCGCGCCGCGCCGGCCGCGCCGCTCGACCTGTGGATGCAGTGGCAAGCGCTCGCGGATTTGCCGGTGCTCGCGCTGCGCGGAGCGCTATCCGACCTGCTGAGTCCCGCGATCCTCGAGCGCATGCTCGAACTGAAGCACGATCTCGAGATCCGGGTGGTCGCGAACCGCGGCCACGTCCCGCTGCTCGACGAGCCGGAATCGCTGCACGCGATCGAGCGCTTCCTCGAGCGCGCCTTCGGCGCACCGCGCGCGGCTATTTGCGCCACAGCGCCGGCGTGAACAGCACGAGGATCGTGAACACCTCGAGCCGGCCGAGCAACATCGCGATGGAGCAGATCCAGGTCTGGAAGTCGTTCAGGACGCTGTAATTGCTGTCCGGGCCGACGAGCCCAAGGCCCGGGCCGACGTTGTTGATGCACGCGATGATCGCCGACAGCGAGGTCGTGAAATCGAGGCCGCTCGCGAGCTCGATGAACACCAGCGTCACGAGGCTCATGAAATACAGGAACACGAAGCCGAGCACCGCGAACACCACGCGATTCGCGATCACCGTGCCGCCGATCTTCAACGGCCTCACCAGGTTCGGGTGCACCAGGTGCTCGAGCTCGCGGTTCGCCTGCTTCGCGAGGATCAGCGTGCGGATCATCTTGATGCCGCCGCCGGTCGACCCCGAGCTCGCGACCACGCAGGACAGGAACAGCATGAACATCGGCGCGAACACCGGCCAGCGCGAATAATCCTGCGTGTGCAGTCCGCTGTCCGTCGCGATCGACACCACGTTGAAGGTCGCCTCGCGCAGCGCCGTCACGAAGCTCGGATAGGTTCCCTTCGCGAACAGGTACACCGCGATCCCGAACGAGCTGGCCACGAGCACGCCGACGGTCGCCTTCGCCTCCGAGTCGCGCAGGTACGCGCGCAGCCCGCGCTGCCTCCACGCTTGGTAATGGGTCGCGAAGTTCAGCGCGGCGAGCACCTCGAAAACGACCAGCACCATTTCGATCGGCACCGAGTTGAAGTGCCCGACGTTGTCGTCGTAGGTCGAGAAGCCGCCGAGGGACAGCGCCGAGAAGCCGTGGCAGACGGCGTCGAACCACCCCATCCCGACGAGCCGCAGCGACAGGATGCACGCGAGCGTGAGGCCCGCGTACACCGTCCACAGGAGCTTCGCGGATTGGCCGATCCGCGGCGTGAGCTTCGCGTCCTTCATCGGACCGGGCATCTCGGCGCGATAGATCTGCATCCCGCCGACGCCGAGCATCGGCAGGATCGCGACCGCGAGCACGATGATGCCCATCCCGCCGAGCCAGCTGAGCAGGTGTCGCCACAGATTGATCGAGCGCGGCAGGTACTGCAGGCCCGACAGCACCGTGCCGCCGGTCGTCGTCAGCCCGGACGCCGCCTCGAAGTACGCGTGCGTGAAGTCGATCGGCAGGTAGTGCCACAGCGGGAACGCCGCGACCGCCGGCAGCGCGATCCAGGTCAACGCGACCAGCAGCAAGCCGTCGCGTGTCTTCAGTTCGCGCTTGTAGCGCCGCGTCGCGAGCCACAACGCCGCGCCGATCGCGAAGGTCGCGACCGCCGACAGCGCGAACGACCCGAGCGCGAGGTCCTGTCCCCAGATCGCGAGCAGCAACGGCGCGAGCATCGTCGCGGCGAATCCCATGATCACCAACGCGAAGATGTGCGCGACCGGGAGGATCGTCTGCTTCACAAGAACGACGTGGAGCCCTGGAAGAGTTTCTCGACCGCGTCCATGTGGCGGCGGTCGGTCAGGAACAGGATCAGATGGTCGTCCGGCTGGATCGTCGTGTCGTGATGCGCGATGATCACGTCCTCGCCGCGCACCACCGCGCCGAGCGTCGTGCCCTCCGGCAAGGCGATCTCCTCGATGCGCCGGCCGATCACGCGCGAGCTGTCGGCGTCACCGTGGACGACCACTTCGAGCGCCTCGGCCGCGCCGCGCCGCAGCGCATGCACCCGGACGACGTCGCCGTGGCGCACGTGGGCGAGCAGCGAGCCGATCGTGACCGTCTGCGGCGAGATCGCGATGTCGATCGAGCCGCTTTCGATCAGCTCCGAATAGGCCGGCTTGTTGATCAGCGCCATCACCTTGTGCGCGCCGAGCCGTTTCGCGAGCATCGCGGAGAGGATGTTCGCCTCCTCGGAATTCGTCAGCGCCGCGAACACGTCGGCGTTGTCGATGTTCTCCTCCAGCAGCAGGTCCTCGTCGGCCGCGTCCCCGTGCAGCACCGTGGTGCTCTTGAGCTGCTCCGAGACGCGCCGTGCGCGCTTGCCGTCGCGTTCGATCAGCTTGACCTGATTCTTGTCCTCGAGCTCGCTCGCGAGCCGGTAGCCGATGTTGCCGCCCCCGGCGATCACGACGCGCCGCGCCGGCGCCTCCTCCCGGCGCAGCTCGCGCATCACCACGCGGATGTCGTCCCGCGCCGCAAGGAAGAACACCTCGTCGCCGTCCTCGATCACGGTCGAGCCTTCCGGCTTGACGCTCTTGCCGGCGCGGTAGATCGCGGCGACGCGCGCCTCCTTGGTCGGGATGTGCTCGCGCAGCGTCTTCAGCGCCTGGCCGACCAACGGTCCACCCTGGAGCGCGCGGATCCCGACGAGACGCACGCGACCGTCGGCGAAATCGAGGACCTGCAGGGCGCCCGGATAGCGGATCAGGCGGGCGACGTGCTCCGTGACGAGCTGTTCGGGGCTGATCCACAGATCCACCGCGATGCCCTGCTCGCCGAACAGGCGGTCGCGTTCCGTGAAGTCGGCCGAGCGCACCCGCGCGATCTTCTTCGGCGTGCGATACAAGGTCCACGCGATGTGGCACGCGAGCATGTTCACTTCGTCGCTGTTGGTCAACGCGACGAGCACGTCGGTGCTCGCGATCCCCGCCGCCTCCAGGATTCGCGGACTCGCCGCGTTGCCGCTGACCGAGCGAATGTCGAGGCGGTCCTGCAAATCGCGCAGCACGTCCTCGTTCGAGTCGATCACGGTGACTTCGTTCGCCTCCTCGCGCGACAGATGGTAGGCGAAGGTCCGGCCGACCTGGCCGGCTCCAAGTATGATGATCTTCACGGCGCGGTCAGCTCCCCCGTCGCGGGCCGTCTAGACGAGTTCGAGGTTCGCATAAGAGAGCATCAGCCACTTCGTGCCCTGTCTCTCAAAGTTAACCTGGATTCGCGTCTGCGGTCCATTGCCCTCGAAATTCAGTATGACGCCCTCGCCGAACTTCAGGTGTCGGACCCGTCTGCCCATCCGCATCCCGTCCGGCGCCGGCTCCACGGCGGGCTTGCGGGCGACGAACGCCGGCCGGGAGACCTGGATTCGCGGTCGGACCTCCTCGACGAGCTCCGCCGGGATCTCCGCGATGAAGCGCGACGGCTGGCCGTAGGTGTCGACGCCATAAAGTCGGCGTTGCTCGGCGTAGGTGAGGTACAGGCGTCGCATCGCGCGGGTCATCCCGACGTAGCACAGCCGGCGTTCCTCCTCGAGTCCCGCGAGGTCGGCGGCGGAGCGTTGATGCGGGAACAGGCCGTCCTCCATGCCGGCGAGGAACACGACCGGGAACTCCAGCCCCTTCGCCGAGTGCAGGGTCATCATCTGCACGCAATCGTCGCCGACGTCGGCCTGTCCCTCGCCCGACTCGAGCACCGCGTGGGCGAGGAACTGCACCAGCGGCGGGAGGAGGACTTCTTCGCGATCGGCGAGGAAGCCCCGCGCTGCGCTGACGAGTTCCTGCAGGTTCTCGACCCGCCCCTCGCCGCGTTCGCCCTTGTCCTTGCTGAAGTGCTCGACGAGGCCGCTGGCCTCGATCACGCGATCGACCTGCTCGTGCAGGTCGAGCCCGGCGGTCTCGGCGGCGACACGATCGATCAGGTCGAGGAACGCGGCGACCGATTGCGCGGCGCGTTGCGCGAGCACGCCGCCGGCTTTGCGCGCCGCGGCCCAGAGCGAGACGCCGGCCTCGCGTGCGGTCTCGCGCAACGAGTCGACGGTGCGCGCGCCGATACCGCGTACGGGCAGGTTCACCACGCGCTCGAACGAGGCGTCGTCGTCGCGATTCGCGACGAGGCGCAGGTACGCGAGCGCGTCCTTGATCTCGGCGCGCTCGAAGAAGCGCAGCCCGCCGTAGACCCGGTACGGCATCCGGGCGTTCAGGAACGCCTCCTCGAACACCCGCGACTGGGCGTTCGACCGATACAGCACCGCGATCTCGCGGCGGGCGCCGCCGCGCTCGATCCAGTCGCGGATCCGGTTCACGACGAAATCGGCCTCGTCGCGCTCGTTGAAGGCGGCATAGATCTGGATCGGCGAGCCGTCTTCGCCGCTCGTCCAGAGCGTCTTGCCCATCCGTCCCGCGTTGTTCGCGATCAGCGCGTTCGACGCCTTCAGGATCGTGCCGGTCGACCGGTAGTTTTGCTCGAGCTTGTGCAGCGTCGCGCCGGGGTAGTCGCGGCGGAATCGGTTCAGGTTCTCGACCCGCGCGCCGCGCCAGCGGTAGATCGACTGGTCGTCGTCGCCGACCACGAACGGGCGACCGGCCGGGCCGGCGAGCGTCGTGAACCATCGATATTGGATCGCGTTGGTGTCCTGGAACTCGTCGATCAACACGTGCTGGAAGCGTTCACGATAATGGCGCAGCAGATCCGGCCGGTCGCGCCACAGCTCGTACGCGCGCAGCAGCAGTTCCGCGAAATCGACGCTGCCGGCGCGTTGGCACGCCTCTTCATACGCGAGGTAGATCCGGATCAGCTGCCGCCGGGTCGGATCGCCGTCGTCCTTCAGGGTCGCGGGCCGATGACCCTCGTCCTTCTGCGAGTTGATGAACCATTGCACCTCGCGCGGGACCCAGCGGGTCTCGTCGAGATCGAGACTCTTCAGCACCTTGCGGATCAGCCGGGCCTGATCCTCGGCATCGAGGATCTGGAAGTGCTGCGCGAGCCCCGCCTCGCGCCAGTGCAGCCGCAGCAGCCGGTGCGCGAGTCCGTGAAAGGTGCCGATCCACAGCGACGACGACGGCATGCCCAGCAGGCTCTCGATCCGCCCGCGCATCTCGCCCGCAGCCTTGTTCGTGAAGGTGACCGCGAGGATGCTCTGGGGCGAGGCTCCCTCGACCTGGATCAGCCAGGCGACGCGGTGCACCAGCACGCGGGTCTTGCCGCTCCCTGCGCCCGCGAGCACGAGCGCCGGGCCGAGCGGGGCCGCGACCGCCTGCCGCTGCGCGTCGTTCAATCGATCGAGTAGGTGTGAGACGTCCATCAGGGCGGGAATTGTACTGTAAGCGGCGTGATCGCCGCCGCGCGGTGCGCCGGCGGCCCCGGTTCAGTCCGCCGGCGTGCCCCGCGCCCGGGTTTCTTCGGCGAACAGCACCAGGGACAGGGTGAGCGAGAGAATGATCGGCCCGGCGATGATCCCGATCGGTCCGAACGCCGAGATCCCGCCGAGCACGCCGATGAAGACGACCAGCGCGGACACCGGCGCGCGACCCGAAATCAACATCGGCTTCAGCACGTTGTCGATGCTCGAGAGCATGAGTCCCCAGATCGACATGAAGATCCCGTATCCCCAGCGGCCGTCCACGAACAACCACAGCGCGGCGGGCACCCAAACGAGCGCCGTTCCGCCGAGCGGCAGCATCGCGAGGAGCGCGCCGAGCACGCCGAACACGACCGGCGACGCGAGATCGGCGATCGCGAAGCCGACGCCGAGCACGATCCCCTGGACGATCGCGGTCATCGTCGTCCCGTAGACGATCGCGCGCGTGACGCCGCCCAAGCGCTCGAGGAGCCGCTGCTCGTGTCCCGGTTCGAGCGGGATCCAAACGCGGGCGCGCGCGATCATCGCATCGCCGTCGCGCAGGAAGAAGAACAGCAGCACGAGCATCAGCGCGATCCCGAAGATCGAACTGACCGCGCCGAGGAAGAAGGACCCGCCCAGCCCGGCCGCGTGCTGCAGCGCCTCGCGCGCGCCCGAGCTCATCCAGCCGCGCACCTCCGCGCCGGAGAACAACTCGTGGGCGGCGAACCAGTCGTAGATGCGCTCGGCGGCCGGAAACTGCCGCAGGTCGCCCGCCGACAGCGGCGCGAAGCGCGGCGCGACCGCTTCGACCCGGCGCAGCAGCGCCGAGATCTGCGCGACGAACGCGATCGACAGCGCCGACAGCGGGAGCAGCACCCCGACGGGAGCGAGCACGGTCAGCACGCCGGCCGCGAGGCCCGCTCGGCCGCGCAGCCGGCGGCGCAGCCGGCGGTTCAGCGGGAACAGCAGGAACGCGAGCACCGCCGCCCAAGCCATCGGGGTCGCGAACGGCGCGAAGATCCGCCAGAGCGCGACCCCGAGCAGGCCCGCGACGGCGAGCGCGACGACGCGTGGATAGAACGCGGAAGCGGCCGGCATGGCCGCATCCTAGCACCGGGATGCCGCCGGTGGGCCGGACCGGGTACCATCGCGGAACGCACGACGAATCGCCGGCGGCGGGCACGACGGGGGTGGAGCGATGTTCGAGATCCAGGTCAATGGCCGACCGATGCGGGTCGAGGCGGCGCCGGATACGCCGCTGTTGTGGGTGTTGCGCGACCACCTGGGACTCACCGGCACGAAGTACGGCTGCGGCCGCGCGCTCTGCGGCGCGTGCACGGTGCACCTCGACGGCGCCGCCGTACGCTCCTGCGTGCTGCCGATCGCCGACGTCGGCCGGCGGGCCGTGACGACGATCGAGGGCCTGGCTCCGGATCGATCCGACCCCGTGCAGCGCGCGTGGATCGAACTCGACGTACCGCAATGCGGTTACTGTCAATCCGGACAGATCATGGCGGCGGCGGCGCTGCTGCGCAGCCACCCCGCGCCGACCGATGCCGACATCGACGCGGCGATGTCCGGCAACCTCTGTCGTTGCGGGACGTACGGGCGGATCCGCCATGCGGTGCACCGCGCGGCCGCGCTCGCCCGTGCGGAGCGCTGAACCGATGGCGACCGAGAACGATCGCGCGACCGGCGCGGCGCCGGCGCAGTGGACTCGCCGCGAATTCGTGGGTTCGGCGTTGTCCGTCGGCGGCTTGGTGATCGCGATGAACCTGCCCCTGCCGGCGCGGGCCGCGACCCGATCCGGCCGCGCGCCCGCTCAATTGAACGCCTGGCTGCGGATCGCGCCGGACGACACGATCACGATCCTCGTCGACCGCTCCGAGATGGGTCAGGGCGTCTACACCGCGCTGCCCACCTTGATCGCCGAGGAATTGGAGATCGAGCTCGATCGCGTCGCGATCGTCGCCGCTCCGGTCGGTGACGCATACTTCAACGCGGCGAACGTCGGTCAGGTCACGGGCACGAGCAACAGCGTCCAGGATGCCTGGGTGAAGTTACGGACGGCCGGCGCCCAGGCGCGCACGATGCTGGTCGCGGCCGCGGCGGCTCGCTGGGGCGTCGCTCCGAGCGAGTGCCGCGCACGGCACGGCGTGATCACCAACGCCGCCGGGGACCGTCTCACCTACGGCGCGGTCGCGGCGGACGCGGCGCGGCAGCCGGTGCCGGCCCGCGTTGCGTTGAAGCCGGCGAGCCGGTTCGAGTTGATCGGCCGCGGCTTGCCGCGGACCGACACGCCGGCGAAAGTCGACGGAAGCGCGCAGTTCGGGATCGACGTACGCTTGCCGGGGATGCTCTACGGGGCGTTCGCGCAGAGCCCCGTGCTCGGGGGCTGGCCCGATTCGGTCGATTCGGCCGCGGCCGAGAAGATGCCCGGGGTCCGGCTGGTGCTCGCGCTGGACAGCGGCGTCCTGGTCGTCGCCGATCACTTCTGGCAGGCGCTCGCGGCGCGTCGCGCGCTGCGGGTGCGCTGGAACCCGGGTCCGAACGCGACGCTCGACGATGCGGCGATCCGTGAGTCCCTGCGGCGCACCGAGGCCGGCGATCCGGGGCTCGTCGCGCGCGCCGACGGCGACGCCGAGACCGCCTTGAAGCGCGCCGCGCGCACTCACTCGGCGATCTACGAGGTGCCGCTGCTCGCGCACGCGACGATGGAGCCGATGAACTGTACCGCCGACGTGCATGCCGACGGCTGCGATCTGTACGTCGGCACCCAGGTCCAGCAGTTGTCGCAGGCGGCCGCGGCGGTCGCCGCCGGCGTGCCGCCCGATCGAGTTCGGGTCCACACGACCTACCTCGGGGGCGGCTTCGGGCGACGCCTCGACGTCGATTTCATTCCGGCCGCGGTCGCCGGGTCGCACGCGCTGGGTCGGCCGGTCAAGGTCATCTGGACCCGCGAAGACGACATGACCCACGATACCTATCGTCCGCCCGCGCTCGAGCGGATCAGCGCGGGATTCGACGCCGCGGGCAAGGTCGATTCGTTCAAGCTGCACATCGTGAGCCCGCTGATCACCGCGCGGATGTTCCCGCCGGTCACCGGCGTCGACCCCGAGGTCGTCGAGGCGGCGGTGAACTGCGCCTACGGAATCCCGAATTTCCTCGTGACCTACACGCGCCAGGAGATCGGCATCGACGTCGGCTACATGCGCTCGGTCAGCCACGCGGCGAACTGCTTCGTGATCGAGAGCTTCGTCGACGAGCTCGCGGCGCTCGCCGGCAAGGACCCGTACGATTTGCGGATGGAACTGCTCGCGACCAAGCCCCGTCATCGCCGCGTGCTCGAGACCGCGGCCCGGCTCGCCGGGTGGGGCAAGCCCGCGCCCGGACGGCATCTCGGACTCGCGCTGATGGAGGGTTATGCGACGCGGATCGCCCAGGTCGCCGAGATCTCGGTCGATGGCGGCGCACCGCGGGTCCACCGGATCGTCTGCGCGGTCGACTGCGGGCAGATGGTCAATCCCCGGATCGTCGAATCCCAGATCGAGAGCGGGATCGTGTTCGGCCTGACCGAGGCGCTCTGGGGCGAGATCACGATCGCGAACGGCGTGGTGCAGCAGACGAACTTCGACGGCTATCGGGTGCTGCGCGCGAACCAGATGCCGCAGATCGTGGTCGAGCTCCTGCCGAGCGACGAGCCGCCGGGCGGGATCGGCGAGGTTGCCGTGCCGCTCGTCGCGCCGGCGGTCTGCAACGCGTGGTTCGCCGCGACCGGCGAGCGGGTCCGCTCGCTCCCGCTGGTCTCGGGCCGCGCGCCGGGCGCGGCCGCCGTCAAGCGCGGATCAGGAAATAGTGATCGAGGATCAACGCCGCGAACAACAGCATCAGGTACGTGATCGAGTAGCGGAAGGTGCGCATCGCCATGTCGGCGCGGCGACCCCGGCGCAGCTCGAACGCGTAGTACAGGAACCGGGCGTTCAGCGGCAGCACCGCGACCAGGTACACGAGCCCGGAAAGCCGCGTGAGCACCGGCAGCAGGGTGCACAGCACCAGCAGGACCGTGTACAGCACGATCTGCAGCCGCGTGAACTCGACGCCGTGAGTCACCGGCAGCATCGGGATCCCGACCTTCGCGTATTCGTCGCGTCGCGCGATCGCGAGCGCCCAGAAGTGCGGCGGCGTCCACGTGAAGATGATCAGGAACAGCGGCAACGCATGCGGGTCGACGTGGCCGGTCACCGCGGCCCAGCCGAGGAGCGGCGGCGCCGCGCCGGCGGCGCCGCCGATCACGATGTTCTGGGGCGTCGCGCGCTTCAGCCAGCGAGTGTAGATCAACGCGTAGCCGATCAATGAAGCGAACGTCAGCGCCGCGGTCAACGGGTTCACGCCGAACCACAGCACGGCCATCGAGACGACCGCGAGCGCCGTCGCGAACGCGACCGCCTGCGACTCGGCGAGGTTTCCGGTCGGCAGCGGCCGGCCTCGCGTGCGCGACATCTGCTGGTCGATCCGGCGGTCCAGCACGTGGTTGAACGCCGCCGCGGATCCCGACGCCATCGCGATGCCGAGGATGCCGAGCAGCAGCGGCTCGAGCGGCACCATACCCGGCGACGCGAGCAACATCCCGACGACCGCGGTGAACACGATCAGCAGGCTGACCCTCGGCTTGGTCAGCTCGAGGAAATCGCGCCACCGGCCGAGGCCGGCGGGCGCGGCCGCGATCACGGAGTTTTCCCGAACGATCGACATCCGGCTAGGTTACCACGGCGAGAACCGGCGACGGCCACAGCCGGCGCAGCACGGTCACCATCGACAGCAGCAGCAGCGCCGCACCGGCGTTGTGCATCGTCGCGAGCGGCAGCGGGAAACCGAAGTGCACCATCGACACGCCGATCGCGATCTGCAACAGCACCGCGAAGACCAGAAACGCGCCCGCGCGGCGCAGCCGCGGTCCGGCGGCCCGTCGCACCGTCAGGATCCCGAGCGTGATCAGCGCGATCCCGGTGATCACCGCGCCGAGCCGGTGAGTGACCTGGATCGCGACCCTCGCCGGATTCGACAGGATTCCGCCGGCGTAGTCGATGTCGAGCCCACGCCACAGCACGAACGCGTCGCGGAAGTCCATCCGCGGCGGCCACCAGGCACCTTGGCAGGTCGGGAGGTCGGGGCAGGCCGCCGCCGCGTAGTTGGTGCTGGTCCAGCCGCCGAGCGCGATCTGCAACGCGAGGATCACGAGGCACACGAGCGCGAATGCGCGCAGCGAGCGCTCGCGCGCGGACGCGTCCCGCCGTTCCGGCTCCATCGACAGCCACCAGAGGATCGACAGGGTCGTCAGGCCGCCGAGCAGATGGCTGGTCACGATCAGCGGCTTCAGCAGCATCGTGACCGTCAGTGCGCCGAGCGCACCCTGAACGCAGACCATCACGAACAGCGCGACCGCTGCGCCGAGCGGCTGGCCGCGCGTCTTGCGGTTTGCGACCGCCCACGACAGCAGCACCATGATCACGACCCCCAGCGTGGTCGCAAAATACCGATGGATCATCTCGTGCAGCGCTTTGTGGAAGCCCCGTCCCGCCTCCGGGAACACGTGGCCGTAGCAACCCGGCCAGTCCGGACAGCCGAGGCCGGCGTCGGTCAGGCGCACCCAGGCGCCGAGCACGACCACGATCGTTGCGAGCAGGGCGCCGGCGAGCGCGATGCGCCGGAACCAGAAAACACGTCGTTGGGGTTGCATGGCGTTCAACCGATGGTCGAGAGTTGGAGAAGGCGCTGCAGGTCTTCGAGCATGCCCTTCGGCGCTGCGTTCGGGGGGTAGCTCATCATCAGGTTGCCGAGCGGATCGATCAGGTAGACGCGACCCGCGCGCAGCGGAGAAGTCGCGCCGTATCGGGGCAGCGCGGCGAGCAGCGGCGCCGCGGCCGCGGTCACGCGGACCGTGATCAGGTCCGGATGTTCGCTCCGCAGGAAATGCGCGTCGCAGCACGGGCCCGTCGCGAGGAATACCCGTTGCACGCGATTGGTGTCTTGACCGAGGGCGATGCGGATCTGCCGGGTCTCGTAGAGCGCCGCCCGGCAGCGCTCCCCGCAGACCCCGGTGCCGACGTAGAGCAGGGTCCAGCGCCGCTCGAGGAAGTCCGGCCGCGTTCGACCCACGGGGAACAGGGGCAGCGACAGCGCCGGCACCGGATGCGGCGGGTCGACGAGTTCGCCGTGATTCACCGTGCCGACGGGTCGCAGGCCCGGCAATCCGTAGAAGAGGTAGAGCGCCACGGCGAGCGGCACGAAGAAGATCGCACCGATGCCGAGCACCGTGCGGCGTCGCCGCCGGCGGACCCGGTCGGCGGAATCGAGCCTCGAAGGATCAGTCATCGGTCGTCGCCCCGCCTCCGCCGACCGGGCGCAGATTCGTGACCGCGTAGATCACGAGCAAGGTCGCCGCGAGCAGGAACCACTGCACCGCGTAGGCGGTATGCCGGATCGGTGGGAATCCGGGCGGCGTCCAATGGCGGTAATAGCCGTCCGGCTGGTCCGGATCGAGCAGCACCTGCGGTGCGGCCGGCGCCCAGTCGGTGACGTGCAGGAGCCCGCCGATGTCACGCAGCCGCGGATACAGCGCGATGACCGGGAACGGCGGCGCGAGCGGCGCGCCGCCGCCGAGCCGGATGCCCGGCCGCGGCAACTCGTCGGCCCGGCCGACGATCGTTCGCGGCCCGTCCGGCACCGCAATCGCGGGAGTGGCCCGTGGATCGCTCTCGCGCGGAATCCAACCGCGGTTCACCAGGATCCAGCCGCCGCCGGTGAGTTCGAACGGCGTCAGCACGTAGTAGCCGTTCCGGTGCCCGGGGCCCTCCATCCCGTCGATCAGGATCTGGTGCGCCGGGTCGTAGCGGCCCGACACCCGCAGGTGCCCGAACAACTGGACGGGTGGCGTCGTCGCGTCGATCGTGACCGCCGTGTCCGAGCCGGCCGCGAACTCGTTCCAGAGAATCTGGGTTTCGGCGGCGCGCCGCACCTGCCAGCGGCCGAGCGCGATCAATATCGCGAACACGACGATCGTGACCATCGTCGTGAACGCGCGCGGCGCGAACTCGCGGCTTCCGAACCGGATCGTCACGATATAATCCTCCCAGCCAATGCCGGCGACGGAGCGTATCCATGCCGTTCAAACTACTCGTCATCGCGGTACTGGTCCTGATCCTGGCCAGTCTGGGCAAGGCCCTGTTCCATCTGTCGAGCCGCGACCCGAAGGACGGCGACAAGATGGTCAAGGCCCTGGCCTGGCGGGTTGGCCTGTCCGTGTCGCTGTTCCTGCTGCTCATTCTCGCCTACCGGGCGGGCTGGATCCACCCACCGACGGGCTGAGCGCCGCGATCGCGGCAGCGTGCGAGGGTGCGCCCGCCCCCGGCGGGGCGGGCGGCCGGGGGCGTCAGAGCCAATAGACGAAGATGAACAGCCCCAGCCAGACGACGTCCACGAAGTGCCAGTACCACGCGACGGCCTCGAACCCGAAATGCCGTTCCGGGGTGAAGTGACCCTTCATCACCCGGAACCAGATCACGACCAGCATGATCGCGCCGACCGTCACGTGCAGCCCGTGGAACCCGGTCAGCAGGAAGAACGTCGAGCCGTAGATCCCGGTGCCGAGCTGCAGGCCGAGCTTGGTGTAGGCCTCGTGATACTCCGTCGCCTGCAGCGCGACGAACGCGAAGCCGAGCAGGAACGTCGCCGCGAGGAAGATCGCGAGGCGCCGGCGGTGACCGCGCAGCAGCGCATGGTGCGCGATCGTGATCGTCACGCCCGAGGTCAGCAGGATCGCGGTGTTCAGCGCCGGCAAACCGAGCGCGGGCACCGATTCGAAACTGCCGTTCGCGCGCGGCCCGAGCGCGCCCGGCCCGTTCGTCGGCCACGTGCCGTGATACCGGCTCCACAGCAGGATGTTCGTCATCAGCTTCGTGCCGTCGCCGCTCAGCCACGGCATCACCAGCGCGCGCGCATAGAACAGCGCGCCGAAGAACGCCGCGAAGAACATCACTTCCGAGAAGATGAACCACATCATCGCCATCCGGAACGATCGGTCCACGGCCATGTTGTACAGGCCCTGCTCGTTCTCGCGGATCACGGTGCCGAACCACAGGATGAAAAGGCCCGCGAGCATCGCGAAGCCCGGCAGGAGCGACCACGCCGGCAGCCAGCCGTCGAGGGTCGCGACGGCGCCGGCCATCACCGTGAACAGGGTCACCGAGCCGTAGATCGGCCACGGGCTCGAGTGCGGGACGTAGTACTTGTCGGCGTTCGGGACGTGGGATTGCGCCATGGGCCTCTTTCTCTAATGGTAGTGGCGATAGAGCTTCATCGCGATGTAACCGAAGTAGAAGACCAGCGCGACCGCCGCCATCAATGCGGTGGTACGGCGGACGCGCCGCTCGCGTTCGGGCGAGTGATCCGCGGTCACCGGACTTCGGGCGCGGTCTGGAAGCTGTGATACGGAGCGGGTGACGGGATCGTCCACTCGAGCCCGTGCGGGGCCGCACCGGTCCACACCTCCGCGGTCGCCTTCTTGCCGCCCCGGACGCACTGGATGATCGCGATCGCGAACAGGATCTGCGACAGGCCGAAACCGAAGCCGCCGATCGAGGAGACCATGTTCCAGTCGGTGAACTGCACCGCATAGTCCGGAATGCGCCGCGGCATCCCGGCGAGGCCGAGGAAGTGCTGCGGGAAGAACAGCACATTCACGAAGATCGTCGACAGCCAGAAATGCGTCTTCGCGAGCTTCATGTTGTACAGGTTGCCGGTCCACTTCGGCAGCCAGTAATAAACGCCGCCCATGATCGCGAACACCGCACCCGGCACCAGCACGTAGTGGAAGTGGGCGACGACGAAGTACGACTGGTTGTACTGGAAGTCGGCCGGCACCATCGCGAGCATCAGGCCCGAGAAGCCGCCGATCGAGAACATGAACAGGAAGCCGATCGCGAACAGCATCGGCGGCTCGAACGACAGCGAGCCGCGCCACATCGTCGCGGTCCAGTTGAAGATCTTCACGCCGGTCGGCACCGCGATCAGCATCGTCGACAGCATGAAGAACAGGTCGGCCGACGTCGGCATTCCGTCGACGAACATGTGGTGACCCCAGACGATGAACGACAGGAACGCGATCGACGCGGTCGCGTAGATCATCGAGGTCGCGCCGAACAGCGGCTTGCGGGAGAACGTCGGGATGATTTCCGAGATGATCCCGAAGGCCGGCAGGATCATGATGTAGACCTCGGGGTGCCCGAAGAACCAGAAGATGTGCTCGTACATCAACGGGTCGCCGCCGCCCGCCGCGTTGAAGAAGCTGGTGTGGAAGAAGTGGTCGGTCAGAAGCATCGTGACCGCGCCGGCGAGCACCGGCATCACCGCGATCAGCAGGTACGCGGTGATCAGCCAGGTCCAGCAGAACAGCGGCATCTTGAGCAGCGTCATCCCGGGCGCACGCAGGTTCAGGATCGTCACGATCACGTTGATCGCACCCAGGATCGAGGAGATTCCCATCAGGTGGATCGAGAAGATCAGCATCGGGAAGCTGTCGCCGAACTGCAGCGCGAGCGGCGGATACATCGTCCAGCCGCCGGCCGGAGCGCCGCCCGGAACCAGCAGCGTGGACAGCAGCAGCGTGAACGCGAACGGCAGCAGCCAGAAGCTGAAATTGTTGAGCCGCGGCAACGCCATGTCCGGGGCGCCGATCTGCAGCGGGATCATCCAGTTCGCGAGGCCGACGAACGCCGGCATCACCGCGCCGAAGATCATCACCAGCGCGTGCATCGTCATCATCTGGTTGTAGAACGCCGGGTCGACGAGCTGCATACCGGGCTCGAACAGCTCGGCGCGGATCACCATCGCCATCGCGCCGCCGACGAAGAACATGATCAGGCTGAGCGTCAGGTACATCGTCCCGATGTCCTTGTGGTTCGTCGCGAACAACCAGCGCCTGATGCCGGTGTCCGGGCCGTCGTGAGCGGCGTGTGCGTCGTGCGCGTCGGGTGCGATCTCGATTGCGTGGGCCATGGTGCGAGGACTCTCTGAAGAAGGGGGGACTCTAGCCGTATTAATCGGAAATCCGGGCCGTGAGCGGGCGCCGAGCGAGCGGCGAGGCCGGCGCGGCGATGCGGGCCCGCGCGACCGGGGCTTCGTTCGGCGCGGTCGCGGCCGGCACGGGGGCCGCCGAGGCCTGCTTCAACGCGGCCTTCTGCGCGGCGACCCACTTGGCGAAGTCGGCCGGTGTCTTCACGTCGACGACGATCGGCATGAAGCCGTGGCCGCGACCGCAGAGCGCCGCGCACTGGCCGCGGTACACGCCCTCGTGGCCCGGCAGGACCTTGACCCACAGCTCGTTGATGAACCCGGGGATCGCCGAGCGCTTCACGCCGAACGCGGGCACCCACCATGCGTGGATCACGTCGGCGGAGGTGATCAACAAGCGCACCTTGACCCCGCTCGGGATCACCAGCGGGTGGTCGACCGACAGCAGGTAGTGCGGGACGGTCCGCGGATCGATGCCCGAGTCCAGCTGGCTCGCGAAGTTCGAGTTCTGCGACAGCGTGGAGAAGAAGCGGATGCCCGACGCATCGCCGAGATAGGTGTAGTGCCACTTCCATTGATAGCCGGTCACCCGGATCGTGAGTCCGGCGTGGGTCGTGTCGTCGATCTTGATCATCGTCCGGGCGGCCGGGATCGCCAACGCGACCAGGATCAGCACCGGAATGATCGTCCAGATCACCTCGGCGGCGGTGCTGTGCGTCATCGTCGTGTCGGGAACCGCGCCTTTCGAATGGCGGAACCGGATCAGCGCGGTGATCATCACGCCGAACACCGCGACCGCGATCGCGACGCAGACCCAGAGCACCTCCATGTGGATGCGATAGATGTCGTGGCTCAGCACCGTGACACCGACCGGCATGTTCATCGCCGGAAATGCCTGTGCCCCGGTCGACCCGGCGAGCAGCGAGGCGGCGAGCAGGCCGAGTGCCCTGCGCAGGACCGCCCCCCGCGTGCGGGTTGGGCGAATGTGGTTCACGGTCAACCGGTTCAGATTCATCTCGACGGATCCCCCACGGTGCTATTCACTTCCAGCGGCGGCGACTCATTCATCCCACCGACCACGGTCCGCAATCGCGCGGCGAGCCGCCGCCGGTCCTCATCCGTGAGGAAACCGCCGATCTCGATCGCGCGGCCGCGGCTCTCGATCGTCAGCCGGCTGCGGCTCTGCGCGGATCGCGCGCCCACGAGCCGGACCTTCGCCCAGTGACGTGCGAACACCTCGTGCGTCTCGCCGCGGCGCGTGCGGGTGACCAGGCTCACCTGCGACTCCGTGACCCGAACGGTCTGCGACTCGAACCGCCGCCCCATCGACACCCGCAACGCCATCCCGAGCGCGACCATCTCGAGCGCCCAGTAGAGCAGCACCGGCCAGAAGCCCCGCCACGCCCACACCAACGACAGCGGCAGCGAGAGCAGGCCGATCGACGCCATGAATCGCTTCGCACCCGCCGGGCTCAGCGAACAGTTCGGCGCTATGTCGATGCGCAGTTCCATCCCGCTCCGCGCTTTGCGCTGTCCGACGGCGAGTTATCTTAGAAGCAAATGCAAATCAAGGGCAACTAAACGCGCGATCGGCGGCGGCGACCGAGCTCCGGCGGCAGGACCAGGCGGCGGGAGAGTCGCTCGCCGATCGCGCGCCAATCGGCGACGGGCGCATGCGGCAGGAGCCCCAGGCAGGGTGCCGGCAAGCGCGCGCGCAGTGTCGCCAGGTTCGCCCGGCGCCGCTCGAATCGCGAGTCGATCGCATTGCCGACCCAGCCCGCGATCCGCAAGCCCCGCCGTTCGACCGATTCGGCGGTGAGCAATGCGTGGTTCAGGCAGCCGAGCCGCAACCCGACCACGATCACGACGTCGAGCCCCCAGGCGACCGCCAGATCGGCGAAGCCGCGGGCGGCGTCGAGCGGCGCGAGCCATCCGCCGGCGCCCTCGACGACCACGACGTCGCTGCGCGCGCTGAGCCGCCGGTAAGCCGACTCGAGCCGCGCGAAATCGATCGGCGTCCCCGCTTCCTCGGCGGCGATATGCGGCGCGATCGGCGGCTCGAACGCGAACGGGTTGATCTCGGCGTAGGTCGCGCGAACCGTCATCGCCCGCTGCAGCTCGAGCGCGTCCTCGTTGCGCAGTCCCCGCGGGCCGCGCACGCTCCCCGAGGCGACCGGCTTCATCGCCGCGACGCGCAGGCCGCGTGCGCCGTACGCGCGGCACAAACCGGCCGCGACCCGGGTCTTGCCGACCCCGGTATCGGTCCCGGTCACGAACAGCCCGAGTGCGCTCATCGCCGCCGCCGGTCGCGCAGACCGTTGCGCAAGGTCTCGAGCGGGATCACCGCGGGGTCGTCCCGGGGTCGGGCCGCGGTCGGCGCGACCGCCGCCCAGGCGTGCGCGAACACGATCTCGCAGCTCGCGGGGAGGCGGCCGTCGCGGCGCTCGCGTTCATACGCCTCGCGCACCGCGCGCGCCTTGCGCCGGCCGGTGAGGCCGCGCGCGCGCGCGGCCAGCACGTTGCGGCTCCCGCTCGCGCGCAGCGCCGCGACGAGGTCCGCGAGCTCCGCGTACTGCAGGGTGCGGCGCTCGACGTCGAGGACCGGCTGTTCGAATCCGGCGCGGACGAGCGCGTCGCCGAGATCGTGCATGTCGATGAACGGGATCACGTGCGCGCCGGCGTCCACCTGCGCCCACGCGGCGCGCAGTTCCCGCAGCGTGTCGGGGCCGAAGGTCGTCAGGCTCAGCAGGCCGCGCGGCGCGAGCACCCGGCGCGCCTCGGCGAGCGCGCGGTCGGGATCGCACCAGGGCAGCGCGAGGTTGCTGAACAGCAAGTCGACGCTCGCGTCGGCGAACGGCAGCCGTTCCAGGTCCCCGCAGAGCCGGTCGAACGGCGGCGCGCGGCGCCACCAGGCGCGCCGCCCGGACGCGCGCAGCATCGCGAACGCGACGTCCACCGCGACCACCCTGGCGCGCGGATAGCGGTGCTTCAGGGCCCTGCTCGCCTGGCCGGTGCCGGCACCGGCATCGACGACGAGCCGCGGCTCGACGGCGACGTAATCCAGCCGGCGGAGCAGCTCGTCGCGCGCCTCCGCCTGCACGATCGCCGCCGCGTCGTAGCTGCTCGCGGCACGCCCGAACGCGCGGCGCACCGCGGCGCGGTCGCAACGATAGGCGGCGGCCTCGGCGCCCGTCGGCATCGGCGCGCCGCGTCAGCCGGTCGCGGCGACCCGCGACTCCTCGGGCCCGGGCTCGGCGACGAGATTCAGGCGATCGAACAGCCGCGCATCGTGCTCGCAGTCCGGATTGCCCGTCGTCAGCAATTTCTCGCCGTAGAAGATCGAGTTCGCGCCGGCGAGGAAGCACAGCGCCTGCAACTCGTCGTTCATCTCGGCGCGGCCGGCGGACAAGCGCACGTGCGCCCGCGGCATCAGGAGTCGCGCGACCGCGATCGTGCGCACGAAATCGAACGAGTCGATCGGCGCCGAGTCGGCGAGCGGCGTTCCCGCGACGCGCACCAGGCGGTTGATCGGCACGCTCTCCGGGTGCGTCGGCAGCGTCGCGAGCGTGTGCAGCATCGCGACCCGATCCTCCGGCTCCTCGCCCATGCCGACGATCCCGCCGCAGCAGACCTGCATGCCGGCGGCGCGCACCGCTTGCAAGGTGTCGAGCCGATCCTGGAAGGAGCGGGTCCCGATGACCTTCGGATAATACGCGGGCGACGTATCGATGTTGTGATTGTAGTAGTCGAGCCCCGCGTCCTTGAGCTCGTGCGCCTGTGCGGCGGTGAGCATCCCGAGCGTCGCACAGGTCTCGAGACCGAGATCCTTGACCGCCCGGATCATCGCGATCACCTTGCGCAGATCCTTCGGTTTCGGCGAACGGTACGCGGCGCCCATGCAGAAGCGCGTCGCGCCGCTCGCCTTCGCGAGCCGCGCGCGTTCGGCGACCGTCTCGACTTCCAGCAGTTCCGCCGGCTCGAGCCCGGTGTCGTGGCGCACGCTCTGCGGACAGTAGCCGCAGTCCTCGGGGCAGGCACCGGTCTTCACGCTGAGCAGCGTGCTCACCTGGATCGCGTTCGGCCGCTGGAAGCGCCGGTGCACGCGCTGCGCCTCGAAGATCAAATCCATGAACGGGCGGGCGAACAGCGCCCGCACCTCGCCGAGCGTCCAGTCGCTGCGCACCGTCGTCGTCTCTCCCCGCTCCGCCATCGCGCTTTCCCCCTGCCGGGGCTTGCATGCCCGGCCCGTTCCGCGCCGGCCAGTATTCGTCCGCGGACTCCGGTAGTCAACCGAGAATCATCGCTCTGGTTGACGAGAGTGGCCGAGGCCTAACGGAATTGATAATCCAGCAGAATCCCGATGAACACCGCCATCCCGACGTAGTGGTTGTTCAAGAACGCGCGGAAGCAGGCGTCGCGTTCGCGCCGCCGGATCAGCCAGAGCTGGCGCACGAACAGGGCGGCGGCCGCGGCGAGCCCCATGGCGTACCAACCCCCGAGGTGCGCGCGGCGGCCGACCAGCGCGAGCGCGAACAGCGTCATCGCCTGCAGCACCGCGATGATGTGCCGGTCGGAATCGCCGAACAGGATCGCGGTCGAGCGCACCCCGATTCTCAGATCGTCGTCGCGGTCGACCATCGCGTACAGCGTGTCGTACACCGTGACCCAGAGCAGGTTCGCGAGGAACAGCAGCCAGGCGACGCGCGGAACGCGGCCGAGCTGGGCCGCGAATGCCATCGGAATCCCCCAGCCGAAGGAGAGTCCGAGGTAGAGCTGCGGGATCGACAGAAAACGCTTGATGAACGGGTAGGTGACCGCGAGGAACGCGCCGCCCAGCGCGAGCAGCAGCGCGAGGCGGTCGAGGCGCAGCGCGAGCGTCAGCGCCGCGAGCGACAGGATCGCGAACAGCACGAGCGCCTCGGTCGTCGACACCCGGCCGGCGGCGAGCGGCCGGTCGCGCGTGCGCGCGACGTGCGGATCGAACGCGCGGTCCGCGTAGTCGTTGATCACGCAGCCCGCCGAGCGCATCAACAGCACGCCGACGACGAAGATCGTGAAGATCTCGGCGCTCGGCCGCCCGTTCGCCGCGATCCACACCGCCCACAGCGTGGGCCAGAGCAAGAGATACCCCCCGATCGGCCGGTCGAGCCGCATCAAGCGGCCGTAATCCGCGAGGGTCGCGCCGATGCGGGGCAATCCGTGCGTCACGAACCGATGGCACCGCGCGCGGTACAGCAGCCGGCGCCCGTGCGCGCGGAGCGTCCGTGCCAGCTCGTCGCCGGATCGCGGCATTCGCATCGCGTCCGTCTCCGCTAGCCGCCGCCGGCCGCGGGCAGGAACAACTCCTGCAACGCGAGCGGTGCGCCGCGCAGCCGCAGGCGCGTGCGCCGCGCCCACAAGCCCTCACGCGTTCGCTCACCGAGCGCCGCGCGCGCGAGCGGCGCGTCGGCCGTGAGTCGCGCGTATTCGTAGGGTCCGCGCGTGACGCCCGAGAGCTGCGCGAGCATCTCGGGCAGCGATGATTCACCGAGTTCCGCGAGCCACGGATGGGCCGTCAGCGTCGAATCCGGCAACACCGCCCGGCACAGCGCCCAGTCGTGGCCGTCCACCCGCAGCCATTCCTCGCGGACGAGGCCGGCCGGATCGCTCGCTCCGAGGAACGCGCGCTCCTCGCCGCTCAGGAGGCCGGTCCAGGGATCGCCCGCCCGGCACTCGAAGCGTTCGCGGAACTTCTCGCGCAACCGCTGCGTCAGCCACCCTTGCCCGATCAGCCAGGGACGCAGCACCGCGCCGACCTCGCGGCCGCCGAGGCGCTCCGCGGGGACCCACTCGACCGGATCGGGTCGCGATCGGCTCACGTTCAACATGGGCGCATTCTACCTAGCCGACGCTGCCATAGCGCTCGGCGCCGCCGATCCAGCGCGCGAGCAGCGGCTCGATCCGCTCCGGCCAGCGGTCGAGCAGGGTCTTGGCGGCGGCCTGCACGCGCGGCAGCAGATCGGCGTCGCGAGCGAGGTCCGCGACCCGCAACTGCGCGAGCCCCGTCTGCCGCGTGCCGAGCAGCTCGCCCGGCCCGCGCAGCGCGAGGTCGCGCCGCGCGACCTCGAAGCCGTCGTTGGTCGCGCGCAGCACCGCGAGGCGCTCCCGGGCGAGCGGCGCCAGCGGTGCGCGGTAGAGCAGCACGCAACTGCTCGCATGGGCGCCGCGACCGACCCGGCCGCGCAGCTGGTGGAGCTGCGCGAGGCCCATCCGCTCCGCGTTCTCGATCACCATCAGGGTCGCATTCGGCACGTCGACCCCCACCTCGATCACGGTCGTCGCGACCAGCAGCTGGATCTCGCCGTGCTGGAACAGACGCATCGTGCTTTCCTTCGCGGCGCCCGCCATGCGACCGTGGATCAATCCGACGCGGATCTCCGGCAGCGCGGCCGCGAGCGCGGCGGCGGTCTCCTCGGCCGCCTGGAACGGCATCTCCTCGGACTCGTCGATCAGCGGGCACACCCAATACGCCTGGCGTCCGCCGCGGCACGCTTCCCGGATCCGCAAGACCACCTGGTCGCGGCGGGTGTCGGCGAGTACGACGGTGCGCACCGCGGTGCGTCCCGGCGGCAGCTCGTCGATCACCGAGACGTCGAGGTCCGCGTACGCGGTCATCGCGAGCGTCCGCGGGATCGGCGTCGCCGTCATGATCAGCTGATGCGGCCGCCGGTCGCCGGCCGAGCCCTTCTCCCGCAGACTCAGCCGCTGGTGCACGCCGAAGCGATGCTGCTCGTCGACGATCGCAACCGCGAGCGAGGCGAATTCGACGCCCTCCTGGAACAGCGCGTGCGTGCCGATCACGATCCGGGCGTCGCCGCTGCGCACCGCGGCGAGGGTCTCGCGCCGCGTCCGCGCGCTCGGCCGCCCCGCGAGCAACGCGACCGAAACGCCGAGCGGTTCGAACCACCGGTGGAAATTGCGCGCGTGCTGGTCGGCGAGCAATTCCGTCGGCGCCATCAGCGCGACCTGGGCGCCCGCCTCGAGCGCCCGGCAGGCGGCGAGCGCGGCGACCAGGGTCTTGCCGCAGCCGACGTCGCCTTGCACGAGCCGAAGCATCGGCGTCGGCCGCGCCAGGTCGGCCTCGACCTCACCGAGCACGCGCGCCTGCGCGGCGGTGAGGCGGAACGGGAGTGATCCGAGCAGCCGCCGCTTCAACTCGTCGCGGACCGGCAAGGCCCAGGCCGCGTCGCACTGGATGCGGCGGCGCAGGCGCTGCAGCGACAGGTGGTGGGCGAGCAGTTCCTCGAACGCCAGCCGGCGCTGCGCCGGATGCCGCCGCGCGAGCAGCGCGTCGATCGGCGCGTCCGGCGGCGGGCGATGCACGTAGCGCAGCGCCTCGAAGAGACTCGGCATCGTCTCGGCGGCGAGCAGCGCGGGCGGCAGCAGGTCCTCGATGTCCGCGGTCGGCGCGCGCTCGAGCGCGGCACCGACGAGCTGCCGCAACCGCCCCTGGGTGAGCCCCTCGGTCGCCGGGTAGACGGGCGTCAGGTGATCGGTCGCCGCCGCCGCGGCGCCGTCGACCCGCCGGTATTCCGGGTGCACGATCTCGAGCCCCGCCGGGCCGCGGCGCACCTCGCCGAAACACCGCAGTCGCGACCCGCGCGCAAGGCTGCGGTGCTGCTCCGCACTGAAGTGGAAGAAGCGCAGGGTCAGGAAGCCGGTGCCGTCCTCGATCCGGCACAGCAGCTGCCGTCGCCCGCGGAACGCGATCTCGGCCAGGCGAATCTCGCCCTCGACCGCGGCCCGCTGGCCGGGCCGAAGCTCGCCGAGCGGGACGATCCGCGTGCGGTCCTCGTAGCGCAGCGGCAGCAAGAACAGCAGATCCGCGATCGACTCGACGCCGAGCGCGCGCAACCGTTCGGCGACGGCACCGCCGACGCCGCGCAGCGCGGTGACCGGCGTGGGCGGAGTCACAGCGCGACGATGCACTCCGCTTCGATCACCGCGCCGCGCGGCAGCGCCGCGACTCCGACCGCCGCGCGCGCCGGATGCGGCTCGAGGAAGTACTCCGCCATGATCCGGTTGACGAGCGCGAAGTCGGCGAGGTCGGTCAGGTAGAGGTTGACCTTGACGACGTCGTCGAGGCTCGCGCCGGCGGCCGTGACGATCGCCTTGAGGTTCGCGAACACCCGCCGCGTCTCGGCCTCGACGCCCCCGGCAACCATCGCCATCGTCGCCGGGTCCAGCCCGATCTGGCCGGAGACCCAGATCGTGTTCCCGACGCGCCTCGCCTGCGAATAGGTGCCGATCGCGGACGGCGCCTCGGACGTCGAGATGATGTGCTTCGTCATGCTTACCCCCTGGATCTCATGATTTGTCACGCGAGCGCGCGGTCGCGAGCGTCCGGTGCACGCGCTGCACGTTCGGCATGCGGCGGATCGTCCTGATCACGTGCGCGAGATGCTTGCGATCGCGCACCTTCAGCTCGAAAGTGAGCGCCGAGGTCGACGCGTCCCGCTCCTCGAGCGTCACGTGATCGATGTTCGTGCCGGTCCCGGCGATGCTCGCGGCGACCGCCGCGAGAACGCCGACGCGATTGTCGATTTCCAGCTGGATCTCGGAGCTGAACAGGCGGCCCGGATTCAGCTCCCAGGCGACCGGCAACCACTTCTCCGGCTGCTTGCGGTAGTCCGCGAGGTTGCCGCAGTTCTGCCGGTGGATCACGAGGCCGCGGCCGCTGCTGAGATAGGCCATGATCGGATCGTTCGGGATCGGATGGCAGCAGCGCGCGTACGTGACGAGCAGCCCCTCGGTGCCGGCGATCGTCAGCGGACCTTGCGTCGTGGCACCGTGCTCGGCGTCGCCGCTCGGGCGCAGCCGGCGCGCGACCAGCTGCGGCAGCCGCTCCCCGAGGCCGATCCGTTCGTACAGATCGTCGGCGTCCTTGAGCTTGAACTCCTTGACCGCCGCGTCGATCTGCTCCGGCGGGACCTTGCTCAACTTCAGCGACAGCTCTTCGAGCGCGAGGGTGAGCAGCCGCTTGCCGAGATCGATCGCGTCGCCGCGCTTCATGCTCTTCAGATACTGCCGGACCGCCGCCCGCGCCTTCGCGGTCACGAGGAAGCCCGACCAGGACGGGTTCGGCGTCGCGCCCTTCGCGGTGATGATCTCGACGGTCTGGCCGTTGCGCAACGGCGTGCGCAGCGGCACGAGCCGCCGGTCGACCTTGGCGGCGACGCAGCGGTTGCCGACGTCGGTATGGATCGCGTACGCGAAGTCGACGCAGGTCGAGCCGCTCGGGAGCCGGAGGATCCTGCCTTTCGGCGTGAACACGTAGACCTTGTCCGGGAACAGGTCGACCTTCACGCTCTCGAGGAACTCCTCGGAGCTGCCGCCCTCCTGGATCTGGACCAGGCCGGCGAGCCACTCGCGCGCCCGGTCGTGTTCGATCCCGCCGAACGCCTCGCCGCCCGACTTGTACTTCCAATGCGCGGCGATCCCCGACTCGGCGACGTGGTGCATCTCCTCGGAGCGTATCTGCACCTCGATCGGGACGCCGTTCGGGCCGAACAGCGTCGTGTGCAGCGACTGGTAGCCGTTCACGCGCGGGATCGCGATGTAGTCCTTGAAGCGTCCGGGCATCGGCTTGTACAGCCCATGAACGACGCCGAGCGCGCGGTAGCACGCATCGACCGAGTCGACGACGATCCGGAAGCCGTACACGTCGACGACCTCGCCGAGCGAGATCGCCTTCGCGCGCATCTTCTTGTAGATGCTGTACAGATGCTTCTCCCGGCCCTCGACGCGCCCCTGGACGCCGGTTTTCGCGAGCGCGCCCTTCAGCGCCTCGGAGATCTTCGCGACGAACTCCTTTTGGTTGCCGCGCGCGCGCTTGACCTCCTTCTCGAGCACCTTGTAACGCTGCGGGTAGAGCGCGCGGAATCCGAGGTCCTCGAGTTCGAGCTTGACCGCGTACAAACCGAGCCGCTCGGCGATCGGCGAGTAGATCTCCAGGGTCTCCCGCGCGATGCGGCGCCGCTTGGTCGGCGGCATCACGCCGAGCGTGCGCATGTTGTGCATCCGATCGGCGAGCTTGACCATGATCACGCGGATGTCGCGGACCATCGCGAACACCATCTTGCGGAAGCTCTCGGCCTGCGCCTCCTCGCGATTCTTGAACTGGATCTGGTCGAGCTTGCTGACGCCGTCGACGAGGTCGGCGACGATCTCGCCGAACGCGGCCGCGATCTCGGCCTTCGCGGTCGGCGTGTCCTCGATCACGTCGTGCAGGATCGCGGCGATCAGGGTGTCGCCGTCGAGGTGCAGATCGGCGAGTATCCCGGCGACCGCGACCGGATGGGTGATGTACGGCTCGCCGGAGACCCGCGTCTGACCGCGGTGGCGCTCGGCGCCGAACTCGTAGGCTTCGCGTACCCGCTCGATCTGCGCGGGCGGCAGGTAGGCCTCGACCTTGTCTAAAAGACCGCCGATCCCGGTCGAGCGCCTGACTCCGGGCAGGAATCCGAGTATCGACGACGCATAGTCCATCGGGCCCTGGCGGGGGGCGCGCCCGGGGTCAATCCCCCAAACCGAGTTGCGGTGCGCGAAAATCCGACGGGATCTCGAGTTCCGGTGGCGCCTGCGGTGCCGGCTCCTCGGGCTCCTCGAGCATCGCCATCGTGACGTGGCCGGCGGCGATCTCGCGCAGCGCGACGACCGTCGGCTTGTCGTTCTCCCATTCCACGGTCGCCTCGGCGCCGTTCGCGAGCCGTCGCGCGCGTTTCGCCGCGAGCAGCACGAGGTTGAACAAGTTCGGTTCGTTCTGCAAACAGTCTTCGACGGTGATGCGGGCCATGGGTCGGTTCGATCCTCACGCAAACGCTACGGCAGCTGCCGTTACAGATCGGTCAGGGTAGCAGAAATCGCGGCCGGCCGGCAGGGCTTCAGCCCGCCCGCCCGCCGGGTGCGCCCGCCGCGAGCGCCGCGATCAGGTCGCGAACCTGCGCGCGCCCGGCCGCGAGGTCCGCGCCGCCGCCCGAGACGATCGCGCGCAAGTCCGCGAGCGCCTGGTCGAAGCGGTCGTTGACGACGATGTAGTCGAACTCGACGCAATGGCCGATGTCGGCGACCGCGTCGCGCAGGCGGCGCCGGATCACCTCGTCCGTGTCGGTGCCGCGACCGCGGAGCCGCTGCTCGAGCGCGGCGAGCGACGGCGGCAGCACGAAGATCGTGCGCGCCTCCGGCAGCCGCGCCCGCACTTGCCGCGCGCCCTGCCAGTCGATCTCCAGCAGCAGCCGCTCGCCCCGGCCGAGCGCGCCGCGGACGGCCTCGAGACCGGTGCCGTAATAGTTGTCGAACACCTGGGCGTGCTCGAGAAACTCCTCGCGCGCGACCATCCCCCGGAAGCGTTCGACCGAGACGAAATGGTAGTCGCGCCCGTCGACCTCGTTCGGCCGTTGCGCGCGGGTCGTGTACGAGACCGAGAACCGCAGCCCGGGATCGCTCTGCACCAGCGCATTGACCAAGCTCGTCTTGCCGGCGCCCGATGGCGCGGCGATCACATAGAGGCGGCCGTGGCCGCCGGTGTTGGCGCGATCGGTCCCCACGGGAGGTTACTCGACGTTCTGCACCTGCTCGCGCATCTGCTCGATCAACACCTTCATGTCGACGGCGGCGCGCGTCGTCTCGACGTCCTGCGACTTCGAGGACAGCGTGTTGGCCTCGCGATTGAGTTCCTGCATCAAGAAGTCGAGCCGGCGACCCGCGGGCTCGCTCGCACCGAACGCCGTGCGTACCTCGGTGACGTGACCGCGCAGGCGGTCGATTTCCTCGTCGACGTCGAGCCGCTGCGCGAGGATCGCGAGCTCCTGCTCGAGGCGGTCGCGGTCGACCGTGACACCCAGCTCGGCGATCCGCTCGCGCAGCTTCGCGTACTGGCGCTCCACGATGCCCGGGCGACGCGCAGCCACCCGCCCGGCGAGTTCGAGCAGGCTCGCGCAGCGCTGCTCGAGGCCGGCCTGCAGTCGCGCGCCCTCCGCGTCGCGGAACCGCCCGAGTTCGGCGAGCGCGTCCTGCAGCAACGCGAGCGCGGCTTCCTGGATCGGCGCCGGCTCCTTCGCGGCGTCGCTGACCACGCCGGGCCAGCGCAGCAGATCGACGACCTCGATCCGTGCGGCGGGGCCGGCGAGCGCGGCGGCATCGCGCGCCCGGGCCGCGAGCGATTCGAGCAGCCGGGTGTCGACGTCGAGGGTGGCGGCGGTCGCCGCCGGCCGGAACGACAGCGTGCCGTCGACCTTGCCCCGGCGCAGCGCGGCCGCGATCGCGTGGCGGATGCGCGCCTCGACCGCCCGGCATTCCTCGGGCAGGCGCAGCGCGACTTCGAGGAAGCGATGGTTCACGGTCCGCAGCTCCCACGCGAGCATGCCCCAGCTGAAATGGCTCTCGCGGCGGGCGAAGCCGGTCATGCTTCGGATCATAGGGTTTGCGGCCGTAAATCGGTGATAATCGCCGAAAGTCTAGCAGAACCCCAGGAGCGTTCCTTGCAAATAGAGATCGCGGACGTGAGCTTGATCGGCCATCGCGAAGAGAACCAGGATCGGGTCGCGGCCGCCGCCGACGAGCATGCCGCGCTGCTCGTCGTGGTCGACGGCATGGGCGGTCACGCCGAGGGTGCGCGTGCCGCCGAGACCGCGCTCGCGACGCTGCTGGAGGCGTTCTGGCAGACCGCGCATCCGGTGTTCGATCCGCTCGGCTTCCTGCACCTCGCGATCGGTCGCGCGCACGAAGCGGTGGCCGAGCTCGGCCGCGGCCTCGCGGTCGAGGCGCGCCCGCGGGCCACCTGCGCGGTCTGCCTGGTGCAGGCGGCGGCCGCCTACTGGGCGCACGTCGGCGACAGCCGCGTGTACCAGCTGCGCGCGCAGCGGGTCGTCGAGCGCACCCGGGATCACAGCCACGTCGAGGTGCTGTTGCGCGAGGGGTTGATCACGGAGGCGCAGATCCACGGGCATCCGATGCGTAACTACGTGGAATGTTGCCTCGGCGGGGATCCGGTGCTGCCGGAGATGAGCCTGTCGGCGCGCCGCCGGCTCGAAACCGGGGACCTGCTGTTGCTGTGCACCGACGGATTCTGGTCCGGGCTGAAGGAGGACGACCTGTTGCGCTTCGCCGAAGTCACCGACGAGCCGCTGCGCGCGGCGCTGACCGCGTTGGGCAACCGCGCGGTGGACGCAGCCGCGCCCTACAGCGACAACACGAGCGCCGCGGCGCTGCGTTGGCGGGCCGCGTGAGCGCGCGGCCGAGCGGTCGCGCGCCGGACGAATTGCGCGCCCTGGCGTTCACCCGCGGCTATACGCGGCACGCGGAGGGTTCGGTACTGGTCGGATTCGGCGACACCCGCGTGCTCTGCACCGCGACCGTCGAGGACGGCGTGCCGTCGTTCCTGCGCGGCAAGGGCCAGGGGTGGATCACGGCCGAGTACGGCATGCTGCCGCGCGCGACGCACACGCGCGGCGCGCGCGAGGCGGTGCGGGGCAAGCAATCGGGCCGGACGCAGGAGATCCAGCGGCTGATCGGCCGCAGCCTGCGCGCGGTCGTCGATCTCAAGGCGCTCGGCGAGCGGACGGTCACGATCGATTGCGACGTGTTGCAGGCCGACGGCGGCACGCGCACCGCGGCGATCACCGGGGGCTACGTCGCGCTGGCCGATGCGATCGATGCGCTGCTCGAGCGACGCGCGCTGCGCGCGAACCCGCTGCACGGCCAGGTCGCCGCGGTCTCGGTCGGTATCTACCGCGGCGTCGCCGTGCTCGATCTCGACTATGCCGAGGATTCCGATGCGGAGACCGACATGAACGTGGTGATGAACAGCGGGGGCGCGTTCATCGAGATCCAGGGCACGGCCGAAGGTCACGCGTTCCGACGCCACGAACTCGACCGCCTGCTCGACCTCGCCACCGCCGGGATCGGCCGCTTGCACGCGGCGCAAGTCGGTGCGCGCGGCGGCTGACCGGCTCCTGATCGCGACCGGCAATCCGGGCAAGTGGCGCGAACTGCGTGCGCTGCTCGAGGGCTTGCCGTTCGAGGTCGCGGGTCTCGCGGAGTACGCGGTCGCATCCCCCGAGGAGACCGGCGCGACATTGCGCGACAATGCGTTGCTGAAGGCGCGGCACGCGCGCGCGGCGAGCGGGCTCGCCGTGATCGCGGACGACTCGGGGCTCGAGGTGGACGCGCTCGACGGCGCGCCCGGCGTCCGTTCGGCGCGCTATGCCGGGCTCGGCGCGAGCGACGCGCAGAACAACGCCAGGCTCGTCGCCGCGCTCGCCGGTGTGCCGCCGGAGCGGCGGGCCGCCCGCTATCGCTGCGTGCTCGTCTACCTGCCGGCCGACCCGGCGGCCGCGCCGCTGATCGCCGAGGGGGCCTGGGAGGGGCGAATCGTCGATGCGCCGCGCGGCGCCGCGGGCTTCGGCTACGACCCGCATTTCCTCGTGCCCGACCTCGGCTGCACGGCGGCGGAGCTGGATCCGGCGTGCAAGAACCGCGTCAGCCATCGGGGTGTCGCGATGCGCGTGCTGCGCGAGCGCCTCGAACGGCTCGATGCGGGCGCGCGGGACCGCCGCCGGTGAATGCGCCGCCGCCGCTGTCGCTCTACGTGCATCTGCCGTGGTGCGTCCGCAAGTGCCCGTACTGCGATTTCAATTCGCATGAGCTGCGCACCGCGCGTCCGGATCCGGCTTACGTCGATGCGCTGCTCGCCGACTTCGAGGCCGAGCTGCCGTCGGTCGGGAACCGCCGCATCGAGACCGTGTTCCTCGGCGGGGGCACGCCGAGCCTGTTCGCGGCCGATGAGGTCGCCCGCCTGATCGGCGGACTGCGCGCGCGCGCGCCGTTCGCGAGCGACGCGGAGATCACGCTCGAGGCCAACCCCGGCACGGTCGAGCGCGGAACGTTCGCCGGTTACCGCGCGGCGGGGATCAACCGCGTCTCGCTCGGCGCGCAAAGCTTCGATGCGGCGGCGCTGCGTGCGATCGGACGGATTCATTCGCCGCGCGAGACGCTGGCGGCGGTCGAGGAACTGCACGCCGCGGGTCTCGAGAACTTCAATCTCGACCTCATGTATGCGCTTCCCGGCCAGACCCCGGAGCGCGCGCTCGCGGACGTCGTCGCAGCCTGTGCGCTCGGACCGGCGCACGTATCCCACTACCAACTCACGCTCGAGCCGGGAACGCCGTTCCATGCAAGGCCGCCGGTGCTGCCCGACGAGGACGCGGCGTGGACGATGCAGGTGGAGTGCGTACGCGCGCTCGCCGACGCCGGCTATCGCCAGTACGAGGTCTCGGCGTACGCGCGCGAGGGCGCCCGCTGCCGGCACAATCTGAATTACTGGGAATTCGGCGACTACCTCGGCATCGGCGCGGGCGCGCACGGCAAGGTGAGCGTCGAGTTGCCCGAGGGGGTCTGGCGCAGCGTGAAGCCGCGGATGCCCGGTGCCTACGTCGCCGCCGCAACCGCCGGCCGGCGCGGCGAGCGAACGCCGATCGCGCCCGCGGATCTGCCGTTCGAGTTCCTGCTGAATGCGCTGCGCTTGGTCGACGGGTTCGACCGTGCCCGGTTCGAGGAACGCACCGGCCTCGGGATCGATCGAATCGCGGCCGCGCTCGAGCGCGCCGGGCGACGCGGTCTCCTCGACGTTCGGCCGGACGGTTGGCGACCGACCGAGCTCGGCCAGCGGTTCCTCAACGACCTGCAAGCCGAATTCCTCACCTGAGCTTATGCACATCCCGAGAAGCCCCCGGATGAATGCGACACCTACGAGACATTGCAATGGCAATAGGTCAAATGGTGTCAGTAACTCATTGTTTTAATAAGATAAAACAGCCTGCCTATTTTTTGACCATCTCAACAATTTCGCTAATTTGTGCGTCTGTGGGTCCGCTCGGCTTCCTTCCTCCACAGAGTTATCCACAGGAATTGTGGACAATCGCGGCGCAACAGTGACCGCTTCGGGCCGACGCAGCAGCTCGCTTGTCGCCGTCCGGGGGAACGGCTAAACTGCGCGGCCCGTTTGGCGCCGGCGGATCGGACCGGGACGGCACGATCAGGCGGCATGGCGTCGCGTCGCGAGGCGCGCGGCGATTCTGCCCGGATGACACTTTGAGGACTCTCGAGGATCAGATCATGAAGGCCGGCATTCATCCCGAATACCAAGACATCACGGTGACCTGCAGCTGCGGGAACACGTTCAAGACACGCTCGACGATCGGGCACGATCTGCAGATCGAAGTGTGCTCGAATTGCCACCCGTTCTACACCGGCAAGCAGAAGATCGTCGACACCGGCGGCCGGGTCGACAAGTTCCGCAAGAAATACGCGGCGACCGCAGCGCGCGGCTGAGCGCCGCGCGACCGCCCGCCGAACGCGCCGGCTCGCGCCGTGCGCGCGAGGCGCTGCGTGCGGACCGCTGCGAGCCGGCGCGGCCGAACGCGAACCACTTCCAAATCCGTCGTCGCGCGATCCGTCGCGACCTGCGCCACGCGCGCCGTGCGCGTCGCCGTGCGCGGTACATCCCGCGCGGCGCGGCCGCTTGCTTTCGTTGGCGCGCTCGTGCAAACCTTCCGAATCTCGAAACCCGCGGTCCCCTTGAGCATCGGATGAGCGCATGAGCACGAAGTACGAACTGAAGAATCTGGCGACCGGCAAGACCTCCACTCTCGAGGCGCGCGCCGGCACGATGGGACCGCCGGTGCTCGACATCGCGCCGATCCCGAAGGACCACGGCGTCTTCACCTTCGATCCCGGATTCATGGCGACCGCGAGCACCGAGAGCAAGATCACGTTCATCGACGGCGACGAGGGCGTGCTGCTGTATCGCGGCTACCCGGTCGAGCAGCTCGCGGAGAAGTCGACGTTCCTCGAGGTCGCGAATCTGCTGATCTACGGATCGCTCCCGTCCAAGCAGGAACTCGACGCGTTCCAGTGCTCGATCACGCGGCATACGATGATCAACGAGCAGCTGCTGCGCTTCTTCGAGGATTTTCACCACAACGCCCATCCGATGGCGATGGTGTCGGCGGTCGTCGCGTCGATGGCGGCCTTCTATCACGACAGCACCGACATCAACGACCCGCGGCATCGGGAGATCTTCGCGCACCGGATCATCGCGAAGCTGCCGACGATCGCGGCGGCCGCCTACAAGCACTCGCTCGGCCAGCCGTTCGTCTACCCGCGAAACGACCTGCGCTACTGCTCGAACCTCCTGAACATGTTGTTCGCGGTGCCCTGCGAACCCTACTCGATCGACCCGATCGCCGCCGAGGCGCTCGACCTGCTGCTGATCCTGCACGTGGACCACGAGCAGAACGCGAGCACCTCGACCGTCCGGCTCGCGGGCAGCACCGGCGCGAACCCGTACGCGGCGATCTCGGCCGGCGTATCGGCCCTGTGGGGGCCGGCGCACGGCGGTGCGAACGAAGCGGTGCTCGACATGCTCGAGTCGATCGGTTCCGTGTCGAACATCGACGCGTTCCTTGCGCGCGTGAAGGACAAGCGCGATCACGTGCGGCTGATGGGCTTCGGCCATCGCGTCTACAAGAACTTCGACCCGCGCGCGAAGATCATCCGCTCGATGTGTTACCGCGTGCTCGAGAAATTCGGTCGCGCGGAAACGCCGTTGTTCGAGCTCTCGTTGCGGCTCGAGGAAATCGCACTGAAGGACGAATACTTCGTCTCCCGCAAGCTTTACCCGAACGTCGATTTCTACTCCGGGATCATCTATAGCGCGCTCGGCATCCCGCGCTCGATGTTCACGGTGATGTTCGCGATCGCGCGTACCGCCGGCTGGGTCGCTCACTGGCAGGAAATGGTCTCGGATCCGCACATGCGGATCGGCCGTCCCCGGCAGCTGTACACCGGGCCGACGAAGCGGGACTACCTGCCGCTCGATCGGCGCTGACGTGGTGCGGGCGGCACGCTCTCGCGCGCTCGCCGCGACGCTCGCCGTCGTTGCCTGGTCCGTGGCCGGGCGCGTGCATGCCGCGACGGCCGATCGGCCGTGTCCGGCACCCGCGAACCCCGGAGCGCCGGTCGCGATCGGCACCGCCGAGTGGAACGGCTGGGGGCGCGACGACGGCAACAGCCGCTATCAACCGGAACCCGCGCTGCGCGCGACCGACGTGCCGAAACTCGCGCTGCGGTGGGCGTACGCGCTCGCGCCGGCGCGGGCGTATTCGCAGCCGACCGTCGTCGGCGGACGGGTGTTCGTCGCGAGCTCGAACGGCTGGGTCTATTCGCTCGATGCACGCACCGGGTGCACCTACTGGACCTTCGACGCCGCGGCACCGATCGATACGCCGATCGTGATCGGCGCGCTCGGCAAGCCGGTCACGCTGCGGCCGCGATGGCGCCGCTGGCATCTGCAAAAGGCGCACATCCGGGTGATCGAGCCACCGAGCGCGGCGATCTTCGGAGACGCGGCCGGAACGGTCACCGCACTCGACGCCAATCGTGGAACGGTCTTGTGGCGGGCGGCGCTCGGCGCGCGTCTGCATGGCGCCGTGAGCGCCGCCCCGGTCGCCGCCGACGGCCGATTGTACGTGCCGGTCGCGTCGACGGCGGGCGGTGCCGGCTGGGTCGTCGCCCTCGATCCGACCAGCGGCGCGATCCTGTGGCAGTCTCCGCCGCTCGTCGTCCATGGCGCGAGCGACGCCGGCACGGCCGCCCCGACGTCGCCGACGATCGATTCGCGCCGGCGCGCGCTCTACGTCGCAATCGGCGATTCCGGCAGTCTCGTCGCGTTGAATCTCGCCGACGGCACGCTGCGCTGGGTAGGCCAGGCGCCCGCCGAGCCGATCGTCCCGGCGCCGCCGGACGCGACACGCGCGAAGCGCGCGGCGACGCGTTCCGCCCGGCGCAAGCACGCCGCCGCGTCCGGGGTCCCGGCGCCGCCCGCCGCCTCATCGCAACCGCCCGCCGTCGATCCGCCGATTCTCCAGTCCTTGGCGGACGGGCGTCAGGTGCTGCTCACGGCGAGCGCGTCGGGCGTCGTCGACGCGTTCGATCCCGACCGTGGAACTTTGCTGTGGCGCACGTCGGTGCTGCCGGCCGCCGGCGGCGTCGAGTGGAGTCATGCCGCGGACCATCGCAAGGTGTACGTCGCGGCGGCGAGGCGCGTTCCGCAGGCCGGCCGCGATAACGTGGTGATCGCCGCGATCGATATCGCGACCGGTGCGTTGCGCTGGCGCAAGGCCGCACCGCAGCCGCCGTGCGCGGCGGCGCGAGGCTGCGATCCGATCCGCGCCCATGCGGTCACGGTGATTCCCGGGATCCTGTTCTGCGGCTCGCGCGACGGCCATCTGCGGGCCTATTCGACGATCGACGGCATGACGATCTGGGACTTCGACGCGGCGCGCGTGCTGCCGACGGTCAACGACGGCCTGGTCCGCGGCGGCCCCCTCGATCGCGACGGCCCGACGGTCGTGAACGGCATGGCGTTCGTCGATGCGGTCGATCGCGCGCACGGCACACCGGCCGCGGGTCTGGTGCTCGCGTTCTCGGTCGATGCGAAGTGATTTCGTCAGGGGGAATTCGATGAACACCCGTTCCGGTGGATTCGGGATCTTCTCGATGCTCGCGGTCGGCACCGTGCTCGCGTTCGCGGTGACCTTGCGGGCCGCCGCGGCGACCGCCCCGACCGACGTCTCGAACTCCGTGGTGAAGATCTTCGCGACGATGCGCTATCCGAACCCCTATCGGCCGTGGACGAAGCAGGGGCCGGCCGAGATCAGCGCGTCCGGGGTCGTGATCGAGGGCGACCGCATCCTCACGAACGCGCACGTCGTGCTGTATGCGGCGCAGATCGAGGTCCAGGGGCATCAGTCCGGCGACAAGATCCCGGCGCACGTGGTTGCGGTCGCGCCGGGGATCGATCTGGCGGTGTTGAAACTGGACGATCCGGCGTTCTTCCGCGCGCATCCGCCGCTGCCGCGCGCGGCCGGGCTGCCGCAGGTGAAGGATACCGTGCTCGCGTACGGCTTCCCGACCGGCGGCTCGTCGCTGTCGATCACGAAGGGGATCGTCTCGCGGATCGAATTCGTCCCGTACAATTTCCCGGTCTCGGGCTTGCGGATCCAGATCGATGCGGCGATCAACCCGGGCAACAGCGGTGGCCCGGCGGTCGTCGACGGACGAATGATCGGTCTCACGTTCAGCCGTCTCGGCAACGCCGAGAACATCGGCTACATCATTCCAAACGAAGAGATCGACCTGTTCCTCTCCGAGATCCACGACGGCCGGTACGCGGGCAAGCCCGGAATGTACGACGAGCTGCAGACGCTGCAGAATCCGGCGCTGCGCGCGTTCCTCAAGGCGGGGCCGTCGGTCCACGGCGTGGTCGTCTATCGGCCCTACGACGCCGACCCCGGCTATCCGCTGAAGAAATGGGACGTGATCACGCGAATCGGCGGCACGCCGATCGACGACGAGGGGATGGTGAAGATCCGCGACGATTTGCGCGTCGACTTCCGCTACCTCGTGCAGAAGCTCGCACGCAACGGGCGGCTCCCGCTCGAGGTCGTCCGCGACGGCACGCCGCGGCACATCGAGCTGCCGGTCGACACCGGGCGGCACACGCTCGTGCAGAACCTCGACGGACGGTACCCGTCGTACTTCATCTACGGGCCGCTGGTGTTCTCCAAAGTGTCCTGGCAGTTCCTGTCGTTCCTGCAGAACGCGAACCTCGCCCGGACGATCGGCCTGATCGACAGCCCGCTGCTGTCCGCGGCGCTCGACCGGCCGACGCCGCAACGCCGGGAACTCGTCGTGGTCGCCTCGCCGTTCTTTCCGAGCCAACTCGCGATCGGCTACTCGAATCCTCTCGGATGGGTCGTGTCGGCCGTCGACGGCGTTCCGATCGCCAGCCTCGATCAGCTCGTCGGGGTCCTGCGCGACGCGCACGGCGAGTTCGTGACCTTCGAGTTCGACCAGAACACCGGCGAGACGCTCGTGTTCCCTCGGCGCGCGATGCTCGCCGCGACCGCGAAGATCCTCGGCGACAACGACGTGCGGGCGCAGGGCTCCGCGGACACGATGGCCGTTTGGCGGGCGGCGCGATCGCGGCCGGTCGCCGGACCCTAGGCCGGCGAGTCGAGCAGCGCCGAGACTTCGCGCACGTCCGCGCGCCGCATCGGACGGCCGTCGACCGGCGAATACGGCGCCTGGCGAATCCCGTCGACCGGGAACACCGTCGCGGCGATCGTCCGTTCGCCGGCCTGGAAGCGCAGCGCCGGGACGCTCACGCTGCGATCGGCGTCCATCTTCAGGCGCTGCTCGTGGATCGAGTGCGGTATGCCGATCTCCAGCAAGTGGATCGCGACCGCCTCGGACCGGTCCGCGAAGACATGCAGGTTGATCTCGCTGTGCGGGGTCGCGGTGCCGGAGAGCACCGGCCCGACCAGGCGCGGCTCGAACTCCCCGAGCAAGCGCATCGCGTCGAGCGCGGCGCGGCGCTGTTCCTTGAGGCTCGCGCCGTGCGCGGCGCCCCCGAACAATCGCTGGCGCTCTCGCAGCGCCGCCTCGATCTCGACGTTGCGCGGCAGCACCGCGGCATCCGTCACGCCGAGACGCTCGGCCGCCTTGCGCTTCGCCTGGCCGTAATCCTCGATCCCGTGATCGCCGATCCAGCGCGCGGCCTCTTCGGCGAGCATGCGGCGCAGATCCTCGGCACGCTGGGAAAACCGCTTCGTCATCGGGCGTCGAGCTCGCTAGAAGATCGATTTCTCGGACTCGGCCGGCTTCGTGCCCCCCTTGCCTCCCGGCGCCTCCGGTTTCGGCAGGTTGCCCTCGATGAATTTCTCCATGATCGCGTTCGGATCGTCGGCGCTCGCCAGCAGTCCGGTCTCGGGATTGATCCGCGCGGTCACGATCCCGTTGGGCATCGGCACCCGGCGCAAGGGCACGCCCTCGAGCGCCTGATGCATGAAGTAGGTCCAGATCGGCACCGCGGTGCGCCCGCCTTCCTCGCCCGCACCGAGCGGCTGATCCTGGTCGAAACCGACCCAGACCGTCGCAACCAGGTCGCCGTTGAAGCCCGAGAACCAGGCGTCGCGGTGATCGTTCGTCGTGCCGGTCTTGCCGGCGACGTCATCGCGGTTCAGCACGCGGGCGCGAATACCCGTCCCGTGGCGGATCACGTCCGCCATCATGTCGGCGAGCAGGTAGGCGATTTGTGGGCGGATCACCTGCGGCGCGAGGTATTGGCCCGGGATCAGGAACTTGCCGTCCGATTGGCCCGTGTCGAGGGCCGACGACGCGGCCGCGCTCCCGGCCGCGACGAGCGGCGTCCCCGGGGTGAGTGGCGTGGCCGGCGCGGGCGGCGGGGTCTCGGACCCGCTCGTACCGAGCGAGCCGAGCGCCTGCGCCGGGGGTAGCGCCTGCTCGCCGCAGTCGAAGCACGCGATCGGCGGATCGGCCTGGAACACCGTGCGCCCGGTCGCATCGACGATCTGATCGATGAAGTACGGGCTCACCCGGAAACCGCCGTTCGCGAACGGTGCATAGGCTTCGGCGAGCTGCAGCGGCGTCACGTCCGCGGTGCCGAGCGCGAGGGTCAGGTTGTCCGGCAGCTGCGCCTTGCTGAAGCCGAATCGCGTCACGTAGTTGCGCGCGTACTCGCCGCCGATGTCGCGCATCAGGCGCACCGTGACCAGGTTGCGCGAGCGCATCAGCGCGATCCGCAAGCGCGTCGGTCCGTAGAACTTGTTCGCGTCGTTCTTCGGCCGCCACGCCTGCGCATCGGTCGCCCCGCCGAGCACGATCGGCGCGTCGAGGATCACGCTCGCCGGCGTGTAGCCCTTGTCGAACGCGGCGGCGTAGATGAACGGCTTGAACGCCGAGCCCGGCTGGCGCTCGGCCTGGGTCGCGCGATTGAAGTTGCTCTGGTAGTAATCGAAACCGCCGTCGAGCGCGGCGATCGCTCCGTCATGCGGGTCGATCGCGACGAGCGCCGCCTGCGCTTGCGGTACCTGCACGAACTGCAGGTTCTGCGCCGTCGTGCCGACCGTGTAGATCACGTCGCCGCGGTGGAACACGGCCGCGGCGGTGCGGGGCGCCGCGCCGACGTTGCCGCCGGCGAGCGCCCGCCGCGCCCACTCGATCTTGTCCCAGGGCAGCGTGACCGCGCCCAGGTTCTCGACGAATATCTGGGCGCTCCTCGGCGCGACGCTCTCGACCACGGCCGGACGCAGCCCGCCGACGTCCGGGAAGCGGCCGAGCGCGGTATTCAGAGCACGCGGGGTCGGTACGCCGCGCAGGCGCAAGTGGCCGACCGGGCCTCGATAACCGTGGCGGCGATCGTATTCCAGCAGGCCGGTGCGCAGCGCCACGTTGGCGGCGAGCTGCAGCCGCGAGTCGATCGTGGTGACGACCTTGTATCCGCTGGTGTAGATCCCGTTACCGTACATCGCGAGCAATGCCGAGCGCACCATTTCCGCGACGTACGGCGCCTGCACCTCGCGCGTGGGTCCGTGGACGTAGGTCGCCACCGGACTTGCGATCGCGTCGGCGTACTCGGCCCGGGTGATGTAACCGAGGTCGCGCATCCGGCCGAGCACGTACGCACGGCGGATCCGTGCCGCCGCCGGATTCACGACGGGATTGATATCCGACGGCGCCTTCGGCAGCCCCGCGATCATCGCCATCTCGGGCAGCGTGAGCTGATCGAGCGTCTTGCCGTAGTACACCTCGGCCGCGGCACCGATGCCGTAGGCGCGCTCGCCGAGGAAGGTCCGATTCGCGTAGATCGAGAAGATGTCCTGCTTCGAGTACTGCGCGTCCATCAACAGCGACAGGTAGATCTCGCTCAGCTTGCGCTTCATGTCGCGCCGCGGCGAAAGGTAGACGTCGCGCGCGACCTGCATCGTGATCGTGCTGCCGCCTTCGCGCACGCCCCCGGCGCGCAGGTCCGCGAGGGCCGCGCGGACGATGCCTTCCCAGTCGACTCCGGGATGCTTGAAGAATCGATCGTCCTCGGCGGCGAGGAATGCGTCGACCTGCAACTTCGGGATTTCGTCGTAACGCACCGGGATGCGCCGCTGCTCGCCGATCGAGGCGATCAAGCGCCCGTCGCGCGTATAGACCCGCAGCGGCACCTGCAGCTGCACGTCGCGCAGGGTGTCGACGTTCGGCAGGCTCGGCTTCAGGTAGACGTACGCGCAGACGTTCGAGAAGACGAACAATGCTGCGGCGCCAACACCGAGGATGCAAATGCGAGATATGAGAACCAGGTATCGTTTGAGCACGTAAAACCGTTCTAACTTATTGACCGGCGGGATTGCGAAAGCATATTACCGCCTGATCAAGGGGCATACTCATCGAAAGGTGGGGACGCAAAGCTTCCGGTCTAAGGGCCGACCGTGCCTAGGATAGCGGGGTTGCCGGATTTCGAGGTGCCGGGTTCGCGCGATCGCGAACCCGCGACCCACGCGATCTGTACACGCCGGCACCCGCTTCGTCCAGGCGCAGCCATCATACCCTCCGACCGACTTGGCTCACCCCTTTAGAGACAGCGTCTCCGGGGAGAAGTGCCGGTCGCCGGCAGGCCGAGAGCGATTAACGTGAGTAGGATCACGGTCGATTTAACAGTTTCTTGATAAGTTTTCGATCCATAGCTAATCTGATGCACAAGTTTCGACCTACAAGATACTGACCAAAAAAGGAAAAATCGTGTGGTCGTTCGTTAAGCGGTATCGCCCCCTGCTCGGGCTCGACATCACCACGTCGTCGGTGAAGTTGATCGAGTTGACGATGGCCGGCGATCAATATCGGGTCGAGTCCTACGCGGCGGAACCGACGCCGCACAACGCGATCAACGAAAAGGCGATCGTCGACGCCGAGGCGGTCGGCGAAGCCGTCCGGCGCGCGGTCAAGCGTTCCGGCGCGAAGAGCCGGCTCGCGGCCGTCGCGATCAGCGGCGACGCGGCGATCACCAAAGTGATCCAGATGCCGAAGAATCTCGGCGAAAGCGACCTGGAAGCCCAGGTCGAGATGCAGGCCGACCAGTACATCCCGTTCCCGATGGAGGAGGTCAGCTACGACTTCCAGGTGATCGGGCCGTCCGAGAAGGACTCGGACATGATCGACGTGCTGTTGGTCGCAACGCGGACCGAGAACGTCGAGCAGCGCCGCGCCGCGGTGCAGACCTCGGGCCTGACCGCGCAGCTCGTCGACGTCGAAGCGTTCGCGCTGGAAAACGCGTGCGCGTTGATGCGCCATCAGATGCCCGACGGGGGGATGGACCGCACGATCGCGGTCGTCGATTTCGGCGCGAGCAGCACGACGTTCAGCGTGCTGCGCGACCTGAAGGTGATCTACACCCGCGATTTCGCGTTCGGGGGCCAGCTGCTCACCGAGGAGATCATGCGCACCTACGGCCTCAGCATGGAAGAGGCGGGGCGAGCGAAGAAGGAGGGCGGCTTGCCGAGCAACTATCAGCCGGAGGTGCTCGACCCGTTCATCGACGACATGACGCAGCAGGTCAGCCGATCGCTGCAGTTCTACCTCGCCTCCGGAAGCGGCCGCGCGCAGCCGGACCAGATCCTGATCTGCGGCGGCTGCGCGAACATTGCCGGCGTCGCCGACGTGGTCTCCAGCCGCGTCGGAGTGCCGGCCGAGAAGGGCGATCCGCTCGGTGCGATGAAAGTGTCGTCAAAGGCTCGAGCGCAGGGCGTGGAGCGTGACGCGACGGCGCTATTGACCGCGTGCGGACTCGCGTTGCGCAGCTTCGACTGAGGGCCACCATGCCGCGTATCAACCTACTGCCCTGGCGTGAACAGCAACGGACGCTTCGCCGCAAGGAATTCGCGCTCGCCGCCGGCGCCGCGGTCCTCGGGGCGATCATGTTCGCGCTGCTTGGAAAGCTGATCTATGCCGGCCGGATCGACGCGCAGCTCGCGCGCAACCAGCTGCTGCAGAGCGAGATCCACAAGCTCGACGCGAAGATCGCCGACATCCTGAATCTCGAGGACCGCAAACAGCGCCTGGTCGCCCGCATGGAGATCATCGAGAAGCTGCAGCGCAGCCGTCCCGAGATCGTGCACCTGTTCGACGCGATCGCGCGCGCGGTGCCCGAAGGGGTGTACCTGACCGCGCTGAAGCAGTCCGGTGCGAAGCTCGAGATCGACGGCATCGCGCAGTCCAGCACCCGGGTGTCGACGCTGATGCGCAACATCGACGCATCGGTGTGGATGGACGACCCGGTGCTGCAGGTCGTCGAGGCGGCGAAGAGCTCGCCGACCGGGGGATCGAAGTTCGTGCTGTTCGTGAACACGGTCGGCGCCGGTTCGAGCGGCGACAAGAACCAGCGCCATGAGGTCGCGGCGAAATGAACTTCATCGAACAACTGCGGACACTCGATCCGCGTGATCCGGGTCGCTGGCCGACCACGGTGCGCGTGTTCTTCGTCGGGCTGATCTTCGTCGCGAGTGCGGTGATCTTCTGGTATCTGCTGGTCTGGACGCAGGACCGGCCGCAGCTGCTGCGGGCCGAGGCGCAGGAGCAGACGCTGCGCCAGGAGTTCATGACCAAGCAGCAGCGCGCCGCGAACCTCGACGCCTACAAGGCGCAGCTCGCGGAGATGCGGCGCAGCTTCGGTGCGATGCTGCGACAACTGCCCGGACGAACCGAGGTCCCGAACCTGCTGGTGGACATTTCGCAGACCGGTCTCGCCGCGGGCCTGCAGGAGAAGCTCTTCCAGCCGGGGCCCGAGGTCGACAAGGGTTTCTACGCCGAGTTGCCGATCCGGATCCGGCTCGTCGGCAGCTATCACGAATTCGGCAAGTTCGTCAGCGGGATCGCCGCGTTGCCGCGCATCGTGACCCTGCACGACATCCACATCGCGCCGGTCGACAGCCACGGCAGCAATTTCGACGACTTGACGATGGACGTCACGGCGAAGACCTACCGCTACATCGAGGACGAGAAGTCGGGCGGCAGGGGACCGGCGACCGGCAAGGGACCGGCGAAGAAACTGGGAGGCGCAAAGTGAGGCGATCGACCCGCACCGCGGCGCTGGTCGCCGCAATGCTCGCAAGCGCCGCGATCGCGGGCTGCTCGGGCGGTCAGGCGAATCTCAAAGCCTGGATCGCGCAGATGGAAAAGCGGCCCGGCGGCCGCATCGAGCCGCTCCCCGAGGTGAAGCCCTACGAGTCGTTCACCTACAGCGCCGCGAATCTGCGCTCGCCGTTCCAGCCGCAGGGACCCTCGGACACCGGACCTTCCTCGGTGCATCCGAACCTGCATCGGCCGCGCGAGTTCCTCGAGCGCTTTTCGCTGGACACGCTGAAGATGGTCGGAACGATCCGGATCGGCGGCCGCTTCTACGGTCTGGTCCAGACGAAGGACGGATTGGTTCACAAGGTGCAGATCGGCAATTACGTCGGGCAGAGCGACGGCAGGATCGTGTCGATCACGCCGAGCAGGATCAGCATCGTCGAAATCGTCCCCGACGGCCTCGGCGGCTATATCAAGCGACCGGCTTCGCTGGCTCTGGCCAATTGAAGCCTCACGGAGAGCAACGCATGACCAGTTCGAAGACACGGATCGCGAGCCTGGCGGGCTTCGCCTTGTTCGTACTCGCCGCGATCGGCGCGCGTGCCCAGGGCGCCGCACCCAACAAGCTCCAGTCGATCGACGTGCGGACGCTGGCCGGCCAGCAAGTGCTCCTCACCCTGCATCTGAGCGGACCGGCGCCCCAGCCGCTCGCGTTCACGGTCGACAAGCCGGCGCGGATCGCGCTCGACCTGCCCAACGTCTCGCTCGCGCTGCCGTCGCGGCGGATCGACGTGCGCTCGGGCGTCGTCGACTCGGTGCTCGCCGCCGAAGCCGATGGGCGCACGCGGGTCGTCGTCGACCTGGACACGCTGATTCCGTACACGACCCGGGTCGTGGGCAACGAGATCCTGGTCGATCTCGGCGCGCGGCCCGCGGCGCAGCCGACGGCGATGGCCGAACGCGGCATGACCCCGGTCGGCGCTCAGGCGGCGGCCGCGCCGGCGCACTCGATCCGGACGATCGATTTTCGCCGCGGCCCGAACGGGACCGGTCGCGTCATCGTGAACATGTCGGATGCGAGCATTGCGGTCAACACGCGGCAGGAAGGCAATCGGATCGTCGTCGACTTCTCGGGTGCGCATCTGCCGGCCCAATTGATGCGCCGCTACGACGTCACCGACTTCGCGACCCCGGTCGAATCGCTCGACGCGATGCGCCGCAACGGCAGCACGCGGATCGTGATCCATGCGCACGGCGAATTCGACCAGCTCGCCTATCAGGCCGACTCCCAGTACGTGATCGAGGTCAAGCCGAAGACCGAGGTTGCCGGCGCCGAAGGCAAGAAGCGTTACAACGGCCAGCGGCTCACGCTCGACTTCCAGAACATCGACGTGCGCTCCGTGCTGCAGCTGCTCGCCGACACCGGTGGTCAGAACATCGTGGTCAGCGACGCGGTCACCGGCAATCTCACGCTGCGCCTGCAGAACGTCCCCTGGGACGAGGCGCTCGACATCGTGCTGCGGACCAAGGGTCTCGACAAGGTGCGCGAGGGCAACGTGCTGATCGTCGGTCCGACCGCCGAGCTGGCCGCGGAGGAGAAGGCGCACCTCGCGGCGCGCGATCAGATCCAGCAGCTCGAACCGCTGCACACCGAGTTCCTGCAGGTCAATTACGCGAAGGCGTCGGATCTCGCGGCGCTGATCAAGGCGGGCGGCGGCAAGAACTCGATGCTCTCGCAGCGCGGCGCGCTGTCGGTCGACGAGCGCACCAACACCCTGTTGATCAAGGACACCGACGAGCGGCTCGCGAGCATCCGTGCGCTGGTCCGCAAGCTCGACGTCCCGGTGAAACAGGTGCTGATCGAGGCGCGCATCGTCGTCGTGACCGACCAGTTCGAGCGTGATCTCGGCGCCCGGTTCGGGGTGACCAAGTACGCCCAGAACGGCAACAACGGCTTGCTGTCGGTGACCGGCAACGGTACCGGCGCCGACACCATGACCCAATCGGCGATCAGCAACCTGAACAAGAGCGGCACGCTCTACCCGGTCACCGCGCCGTCGCTCGGGAACCGGTATCAGGTGAACCTGCCGGTCGCGAACCCGGCCGGCGCGATCGGCCTGTCGATCCTCGGCAGCAGCTACCTGGTCGACCTCGAGCTCTCGGCCGCGCAGAACGAGGGGCGGGGCGAAGTCATCTCCTCGCCACGCGTGATCACCGCGAACCAGAAGGAGGCGACGATCATGCAGGGCGTCGAGATCCCGTACCAGCAGTCCGCGTCGAGCGGCGCGACGACGACGCAGTTCAAGAAGGCGGTGCTGTCGCTCAAGGTGACGCCGCTGATCACCCCGGACAACCGGGTGCTGCTCGACCTCGACGTGAGCGACGACTCGGTCGGCCAGTCGGTGCAGAGCGCGACCGGCGGCACCGTACCCTCGATCAACACCCGCGAGATCATCACGCAGGTCCTGGTGAACGACGGGCAGACGGTCGTCCTCGGCGGCATCCTGGACACGACCAAGAGCAACACCGCGGACAAGGTCCCCTACCTGGGCGACATCCCGGTGCTCGGGCACCTGTTCAAGAGCACGACCCGGATCAACAACAAGACCGAGTTGCTGGTGTTCATCACGCCGAAGATCCTGCGCGAGGGCTCGAACCTCTACTGAGGCGCCGCGCGACCCAGCCCGCCGCCGCGACCGGCGTCCCGCCGGCGCGGCCGGCGGGACGCCCGGTCCCACGCCGGCGGGGCGCCAAGTCCCGCGCCACCTGTTCTATGATGCGCAGCCGAGATGTTCGGCAAAACCAACGTGTTCTTGATCGGGCCGATGGGGTCGGGCAAGACCGCGGTCGGCCGCCAGCTCGGGCGGCTGCTCGGTCTCGCGTTTCGCGACAGCGATGCCGACGTGGTCGCGCGCACCGGCGTCGACATCAGCTACATCTTCGAGCAGGAAGGCGAAGCCGGCTTTCGCGCGCGTGAACGCGAATCGATCGAGCGCCTGACCGCACTCGACCGCATCGTGCTCGCGACCGGCGGCGGCGCGGTGATCGACCCCGCGAACCGCCGCGCGCTCGCCGAGCGGGGGGTCGTCGTCTACCTGCAGACCTCGGTCGAGCAACAGCTCGCCCGGACCCGCCATGCGAGGCACCGGCCGCTGCTCTCGGTCGCGGATCCGGTGCGCGTGCTGGAGGAGCTGCTGGACCAGCGCGTGCCGCTGTACGCCGAGACCGCCGACCTCACCGTGTCGACCGACGGCCGTCGGGTCGGCGCGGTCGCCGAGGAGATCCTTCGCGAGCTTCACCGGGCCAAGGGCGGCCCGGCTCCGTATAATCCTTCGCCGTGAGAACCGTGAACGTCGACCTCGGCCGCACGACCTATCCGATCGACATCGGAGCAGGCCTGCTCGGCGACGGTGCGACGCTCGCGCGCCGCGTCCCCGGCGCGGACCTGCTCGTGCTCAGCAACGAGACGGTCGCGCCGCTGTACCTGTCGCGCGTGCGGGCGGGCTTGCCCGGCCGGCGGATCGGCGAGTGCATCCTGCCGGACGGCGAGCGCCACAAGACGCTCGCGACCGCGAGCCGCGTGTTCGACGCGCTCGTCGAGCAACGCTTCAATCGCGATGCGGTGCTGGTTGCGCTCGGCGGCGGGGTGGTCGGCGACGTCGGCGGATTCGCGGCCGCGTGCTATCAACGCGGGATTCGCTTCGTCCAGCTCCCGACGACCTTGCTCGCGCAGGTCGACTCCTCGGTCGGCGGCAAGACCGGCGTGAACCACCCGGGCGGCAAGAACCTGATCGGGGCGTTCCACCAGCCGGTCGCGGTGGTCGCCGACACCGATTGCCTGGGGACGCTCGCCGACCGCGAGCTGCGCGCCGGTCTCGCGGAGGTCGTCAAGTACGGATGCATCGCCGACGCCGCGCTGTTCGAGTGGCTCGAGCGCTCGGTTCCGCGCCTGCTCGCGCGCGAACCGGAGGCCCTGGCCGAGGCGATCGGGCGTTCCTGTGAGATCAAGGCCGCGATCGTCGCGCGGGACGAACGCGAGGACGGCGTGCGGGCGATCCTCAACTTCGGTCATACTTTCGGCCATGCGATCGAGGCGGCGACCGGATACGAGCGCTATCTGCACGGCGAGGCGGTCGCGATCGGCCTCGCGATCGCCGCGGATCTCTCGGCGCGTATCGGACTCGTCGATCGCTCGGTGCCGCAGCGGCTGCGCGCGCTGCTCCGCGCGGCCGGGCTCGCGCTCGAGGCGCCGCGAATCGGGGCCGCGCGCGCGCGCGCGCTGATCGGCATGGACAAGAAGGTGCGGGGCGGGGCCGTGCGGCTCGTGCTGCTCGCGGGGCTCGGTGTCGCCGAGCTGCGCACCGATTACGGTGACGACGCGCTGTCACGGACGCTCGAGGAGCATTTCGGATGACGTCCGCGCTCGCGCCGTATGCGGCCCACGACGATCAAACCCGCGGTCGCCGCCACGCCGAGCCGAAGCCGCGGTACCGCACGGAGTACCAGCGCGACCGCGACCGCATCGTTCACTCGACCGCGTTCCGCCGCCTCGTCTACAAGACCCAGGTGTTCGTGAATCACGAGGGCGACCTGTTTCGAACCCGGTTGACGCATACCCTCGAGGTCGCGCAGATCGCACGCACCGTCGCGGGTCAGCTGCGGCTGAACGAGTCGCTCGCCGAGGCGATCTGCCTCGCTCACGACCTCGGCCACACGCCGTTCGGCCATGCGGGCCAGGACGCGCTCAACGAATGCATGGCCGACTTCGGCGGCTTCGAGCACAACCTGCAATCGCTGCGGGTGGTCGACGAGCTCGAGGAGCGTTACGCGGCGTTCGACGGCCTGAATCTCACCTTCGAGTGCCGCGAGGGGATCCTGAAGCACTGCTCGTACAAGAACGCCCTCGCCCTCGGCGACGTCGGCGAGCGCTTCGTCAATCGCGAACAGCCGAGTCTGGAGGCGCAGCTCGCGAACTTCGCCGACGAGATCGCGTACAACAACCACGACATCGACGACGGGATCCGCGCCGGCTTGATCGACGTGGAGGGACTGGCCGCCGTGCCGCTGTTCGCCGAGCTGCACGGGGAGGTTCTCGCGAAGCACCCGCGGCTCGGCGGGCGCCGGTTGATTCACGAGATCGTGCGGCGGATGATCGACCACCTCGTGACCGACCTGATCGAATCCTCGACCGCGCGCCTGCACGAGTCGGGCGTCGCCTCGATCCAGGAGGTGCGCACGCAGCGGCAGTTCATGATCGGATTCAGCGAGGAGACGGCGCGCGCGAACCAGGCGCTGAAGTCGTTCCTGCGCGAGCATCTCTACCGGCACTACAAGGTCCGGCGGATGACCACGAAAGCGCGACGGGTGGTGCGCGAGCTGTTCGACGCGTTCTTCGCCGAGCCGGCGTTGATGCCGGACGAGCACCGTGCCTCGGGCACGCGCCGCGAGGCGATCCAGGGCCCCGCCGGACGCGCCCGCGCGGTCGCCGACTACATCGCGGGGATGACCGATCGCTACGCGATCCTCGAGCACCGCCGGCTGTTCGACCCGTCGGAGCGCACGTGAGCGCGCCGCTCGCGAACGATTCGTTGCTGCGCGCGTTGCTGCGCGAGCCGACGCCGCGCCGCCCGATCTGGCTGATGCGGCAGGCGGGCCGCTATCTGCCCGAGTACCGGGCGACGCGCGAGCGCGCGGGCGGCTTCCTGCAGATGTGCACCAATCCCGAGATCGCCGGCGAGATCACCCTGCAGCCGATCGAGCGCTACCCGCTGGACGGCGCGATCCTGTTCTCCGACATCCTGACGATCCCGCACGCGATGCGCCTCGGCCTGGAGTTCGAGGCCGGCGGGGGGCCGCGCTTCGCCCATCCGGTGCGCAGCGCCGCCGACATCGCGAAGCTCTTCGTTCCCGACCCGGCGAGCGACCTGAAGTACGTCATCGACGCGGTCGCGCTGGTCCGGCGGGAATTGCGCGGCCGCGTCCCCCTGATCGGGTTCGCCGGCTCGCCGTGGACCGTCGCCACCTACATGGTCGAAGGGGGCGGCAGCAAGGCCTTCGCGCGGATCAAGCGGATGCTGTACGGCGCTCCCCGCGATCTGCACCGGTTGCTCGACTTGCTCGCGCGGGCGACGATCGCGTATCTCAACGCCCAGATCGCGGCGGGCGCGCAGGCCGTGATGCTGTTCGACACCTGGGGCGGCACGCTGACGCCGGCGCAGTACGGGGAATTCTCCCTGCACTACCTGGCGCAGATCGTCGACGGGCTGACGCGCCGGGCCGACGAGCGCATCGTGCCGCGAATCGTGTTCACCAAGGGCGGCGGCGCCTGGCTCGATCGGACCGCGGCGATCGGCTGCGACGCGGCGGGCGTCGACTGGACGACGCCGCTCGCGGCCGCGCGCGCGGCGGTCGGGGACCGGATCGCGCTGCAGGGAAACCTCGACCCGGCGGCGCTGCTCGCGCCGCCGGAGGTGCTGCGGACCGAGGCGCTGCGCGTGCTCGCGGACTACGGTCCCGGACCCGGGCACGTGTTCAATCTCGGGCACGGCATCACCCCGGACGTGGACCCGGAGAACGTCGCGGTGCTCGTCGACACCGTGCGCAATTACCGTCCCGAATAGGGCGCACGGCGCGGTCCGCGCCGCGCGGTCAGACCGGCTTGCGCAACTCGTCGCGCAGCGCGCGCCGCAGGATCTTGCCGACGTTGGTTTTCGGCAGCTCGGTGCGGAAGTACAGGTGCTTCGGCACCTTGTAGCCGGTCAAGTGGTGGCGCAGGTGCGCGAGCAACGCGCCGGCGTCCAGGTCCTGATCCTTCTTCACGACGAACAGCGCGACCGCTTCGCCCGAGTTCTCGTCCGGCACGGCGACCGCGGCGGCCTCGAGCACGCCGGGGTACTCGGCCGCGACGCTCTCGACCTCATTCGGATACACGTTGAAGCCGGACACGAGGATCATGTCCTTCTTGCGATCCTCGATGGTCACGAACCCTTCGGCGTCCATGCGGCCGATGTCGCCGGTGCGCAGCCAGTCGCCGTAGAAGACCTTGGCGGTTTCGTCGGGCCGATTCCAGTAGCCGCCGGTGACCTGCGGACCGCGCACGCAGATCTCGCCGGCCTCACCGATGCCGAGTTCCCGGCCGTCGTCGTCGCGGATCGTGATCTCGGTCGACGGGATCGGCAGGCCGACCGACTGGTTGAAATCGAGCGCTATCGGGTTGATGCAGGCCGCGGGCGAGGTCTCGGTGAGCCCCCAGGCCTGGGTGAGCACGCAGCCGGTGACTTCCCGCCAGCGCCGGGCGACCACCGCCTGCACCGCCATCCCGCCGCCGAGGCTCACCTTGAGCGAGCTGAAATCGAGTTCCGCGAAGCCCGGCGTGTGCAGCAGCGCGTTGAACAGGGTGTTCACGCCGCTGATGAAGAAGAACCGGTGCTTGCGCAGCTCGGCGACGAAGCCGGGGAAGTCGCGCGGATTCGTGATCAGCACGTTGCAGGCGCCGAGGTGGATGAACATCAGGCAGTTCGCGGTCAGCGCGAAGATGTGATACAGGGGCAACGCGGTGATCACGACCAGCCGGGGCGGCGCATCCGGCCCGGGCAGCACCGGCGTCAGCCATGCGCTCGCCTGCAGCAGGTTCGCGACCAGGTTCCGGTGCGAGAGGATCGCGCCCTTGGCGACGCCGGTCGTGCCGCCGGTGTACTGCAGGAACGCCGGATCCGACCCGCGGATCGCGGGGCGCGCGAACGCGAGATCGCGGCCCGCCCGGAGCACCGCCTTGAAGCCGAGCGCCCCTGGGATCCGCCACGGCGGCACCTGCTTGCGGACCCGGCGCAGCACGAAGTTCACGATCGCGCCGCGCGGCGGCGCGAGCAGGTCGCCGATCGCGGTCACGAACACCTTCTCGAGCGCGACTCTCGGCAGCACCTCGGCGAGCACGTGGGCGAAGTTCTCGACGATCACGATCGCCTTCGCGCCGGAGTCCTTCAGCTGGTGCTCGAGCTCGCGCGCGGTGTAGAGCGGATTCGTGTTGACGACGATCAGGCCGGCCCGCAGCGCGCCGTAGAGCGCAACCGGGTACTGCAGGACGTTCGGCATCATCAATGCGATTCGATCGCCCGGCGAGAGTCCCGAACGGTTTTGCAGCCATGCCGCAAACGCCCGCGTGAGCTCCTCGAGGCGCGCGTACGAGATCGTCGTGCCCATGTTCGTGAACGCGGGCCGGTCGCGATGGCACGCGCAGGCTTCCTCGAACGGCTCGACGAGCGACGCGTACCGGTCGGGATCGATTTCGGCGGGTACACCGGGCGGATACCGTTTCAGCCAAATTCGGTCCATACCGGCGCGCTCCTCGTTATGATGTATCGCGTGTGGCGTGTATAGCACCGGTGCGCCGGAGCGGCAATCGGACGGCAACCCGTGCGCGCGGCCATCCGCGGGGCGGGCGGATGCCGATGCGAAGGAGCGGTCGATGACGAAACTGCGGTGGGCGTTCCTGGCCGCGTGCATGGCGTTGTCGGGGTGCGTACTCGGCTACGGCCGCTGCCTGCTCCTGTCGCCGATTCGCACCACGCTCTCCGGCACGCTCGACTTCCACAGCTACCCGGTGGGTGGCACGGTCGAACGGGTTGCGGTGCTCACGACCGATCACTCCCAGTACGTCTACGCACCCGCGGAGAGCGCGCAGTGCCGCATCGCGGAGCGCTTTCAGCTGGTCGGGTGGGGCGAGTACCCGCCGGACCTGCGCGACGGGACGCGGGTTCGCGTCGCGGGATCGCTCGCCGTCGCGACCTCGCCCCATCAGCACACCCACTTCGTACTGCAGGTGCGCTCGATCGACGTCGTGACGGCGCTTGGGAAACCAGCGCCGGCCCATTAGAATCCAGCGCGGACCCATCACAATTCTCAGGGAGACGACTCGTGAAGAACAAGATCGGTTTGAGCCTGGCTGCGCTGGCGGCATGTTTCGCGCTCGGTTTGCCGGCCCAGTCGGCGCTCGCGAAGACCCACATGGTTGCCTGCAAGGACGGTACCCATGCGAAGGCCGGCCGGGGCGCGTGCAGCGGGCACGGCGGCGTCGGGACGGCGGCGTCCCATGCGAAGGCGAAGGGCAAGGCGAAGGAGAAAGTAAAGGCCAAGGCTAAGGAGAAGGTCAAGGCGAAGGAGCAGGCGAAAGCACCGGCCAAGACGCTGAAGGAGCGGATGGAAGGCCACATGGCGGCCAAGCACGAAGCGGCGAAGAAGCCCGAAAAGGCCGGGGTCGCCGGTGCGGCCGGTGCGGCCGGCGCGACCGCGCGGTGCAAGGACGGGAGCTACTCGCACGCGAAGACGCATCGGGGCGCTTGCTCCCGTCACGGCGGTGTCGCCGAGTGGATGAAGCACTGATAGCGCCGCGGGTCCTCCGGCGCGCGGGATCGTCGACGATCCCGCCGGCCGGAGGCTCCAGCCGGTGAAGCGTCGGACCGGCGGCAGACGCGCCGCCGGTCCGATCACTTTCGAAGCATCGGGCCGAGGGCCCGCCAGGCGTTGGCGAGCAACAGCGCCTGGCCGCGCACGTTCGGGTGCAGCCCATCCGCCTGCATCAACGCGGGCTGTGTCGCGATCCCTTGCAGGAAGAACGGCACGAACGCCACCCGATGGGCCTTCGCGACGTCGACGAACGCGCGCTGGAACTGCGCGGTGTACTCGGGGCCGTAATTCGGCGGCATCCGCATTCCGAGCAGCACGACCGACGTGCCTGCCGAGCGCGCGAGGCGCAGCATCCGCCCGAGATTCGCGCGCATCTGTTGCACCGGCAACGCCCGCAGTCCGTCGTTCCCGCCGAGCTCGAGAATCAGGATCCGCGGCCGATGCAGCGCGAGCGCTCGCGGCAGCCGGTCGAGGCCGCCCGCGGTGGTCTCGCCGCTGACGCTGGCATTGACGACGCGATATCCGTACCCTAACCGCTCGAGCTTCGCCTGCAGCAACGCGACCCAGCCCTGGCCGACCGGGATGCCGTACCCGGCGCTGATGCTGTCGCCGAATACGAGGATCGTGCGCGCGGGATGCGCCGAGGCCGAGGCGGCGAACAACAGGCAGACGATCAACCAACGCTTCACGGATCCCCTCCGATGTACCCTGGACCGAGTGGTGCCGGCCTCGCGCTCGAGGCGAGCGGCCTGACGAAGACGGTCGACAGCCCCTCCGGGCCGCTCACGATTCTCGCCGATGTCGACCTTGGGGTGCGAGCGGGGGAGACCGTCGCGATCGTCGGTCCCTCGGGGGCCGGCAAGTCGACCTTGCTCGCGTTGCTCGCCGGCCTCGATACCCCGACCCGCGGGCGCGTCGCGATCGCGGGCACGGATCTCGGTCGCCTCGACGAGGACGGCCGGGCGGCGCTGCGCGGCCGGCAGGTCGGCTTCGTGTTCCAGTCGTTCCAGCTGATTCCGTCGCTGACCGCGCTGGAGAACGTGATGCTGCCGCTCGAGCTCGCCGGCGACCCGAACGCCCGCGTGGCCGCGACGGCCGCGCTCACCGAGGTCGGATTGGGTGCGCGCCTCGCGCACTATCCGCGCCAGCTGTCGGGCGGCGAGCAGCAACGCGTCGCGATCGCCCGCGCGTTCGTCACCCGGCCGCCGCTGCTGTTCGCCGACGAGCCCACCGGGAACCTGGACGGCGCAACCGGCCGGCGAATCGCGCAGCTGCTGTTCGAACGCAACCGCGCCGCCGGCAGCACGCTCGTGCTCGTCACCCACGACCGCGAGCTCGCCGCCCGCTGCGACCGGATCGTCGCGCTCGATGCCGGCCGAGTGGCTGGATGAAGCCGCTGCCGATGCTCCGCTTTGCGCTGCGCGGGCTGTGGCGTGAACTGCGTTCCGGCGAGGCGCTCGTGCTGTTCGGTGCGCTTGCGGTCGCGGTCGCCTCGATGACCGCGGTCGGCTTCTTCGCCAGCCGGGTGTCGGCAGGGGTCGCCCGCGAGGCGACCCAGGTGCTCGCGGCGGACCTGCGCATCGATTCCGCGAACCCGATTCCCGCCGGTGAGCTCGCGCCGGCTCGCAACGACCGCTTGCGCCGGGCCGAAGAGATTTCGTTTCCGACCGCGCTCTTCCATGGCGATCGCAGCCAGCTCGTCGCGGTCAATGCGGTCACGCCAGGCTACCCGTTACGCGGCCGCGTCCGGGTCGCGGCCGTGCCGTATGGGCCGGCCGGAGCGATCGCGACGATACCCGCGCGCGGCACCGTCTGGCTCGACTCGCGCACGGCGACCGCGCTCGGCCTGCGGCCCGGTGCGAGCGTGCGCCTCGGCGCGACCCGTCTGCGCTTCACGCGGGTGCTCGCGTTTCGTCCCGACCAGAGCGTCGGGCTGGTGAGCCTCGCACCGGCGCTGCTGATGAACGCCGCCGACCTGCCCGCGACGGCGCTGGTCCAGCCGGGCAGCCGGGTGACCTATGCGGCATTGTTCGCCGGTCCACCGGCCGCGGTCGCCGCGGTTCGGGCGTATCTGCGGGCCCATCCGGACCCCGCGCTCCGGGTGCGCGAGGCCGCGGAGAACAGCCGAGAGCTCGGCTCGGCGATCGAGCGCGCCAGCCGGTTCCTGAACCTCGCGAGCCTGGCGGCGGTGCTGCTCGCTGCGGTCGGTGTCGCGATGAGCGCCCGCCGCTGGGCGGGCCGGCGCATCGACGGTGTCGCGTTGATGAAGTGCCTCGGGGCGACGCAGCGCTTCGTGCTCGGGGTCGCGCTCGCCGAGCTCGGGGCGATCGGCGCGCTCGCGCTGCTCGCCGGGACCCTGGCCGGCGCGATCGCCGAGTCGGGGATCGCGTGGCTGCTGCGATCCCTGATCGAACGCGATCTTCCCGCCGCGTCGGCGCGCCCCATTGCGGTCGCGGCCGCGACCGAGCTCGCGATGCTGCTCGGCTTCGCGCTGCCGCCGCTGATGCCGCTGAAGCGGACTCCGCCGCTGCGCGTGCTGCGCCGGGACGTCGCGCCACCACGGCTGCGCCACGGCGTCGCGCCGGGGCTCGCGCTCGCCGCGCTGTTCGCGATTCTCTGGCTGATGGTGCGCGATACCGCGCTCGTCGTCGACCTGGCGGCCGGGATCGCGGTCGTCGGCGCCGCGCTCGCCGCCGCGGGGTTCGCGTTGGTGCGCCTGACCCGTCGGTTCCGCGGTGGCGTCGGTGTCGCCTGGCGCTACGGTCTCGCGAACGTTTCCCGGCGCGGAATCGCGAGCGTGCTGCAGGTCGTCGCGTTCGGGCTCGGCTTGATGATCCTGTTGCTCCTCGCGGTGGTCCGCGGCGACCTGATGCGCGAATGGCGTGCGAGCGTCGGCGCGCGCGCGCCGAACGAGTTCCTGATCAACATCCGGCCGCAGGACGCTCCCGCGCTGCGCCGCGCGCTCGCGGCGCTAGGCGCGCCCGACGCACCGATGGTTCCGGTGATCCGCGCGCGGATCACCGCGATCGACGCCCGGCCGGTCGCGTCGCTGCATTTCGCGAGCGCGCGTGGCCGCGCGTTCGCGCAGCGCGAGCAGAACCTCACCTGGTCGGCCGATCCGATGCCCGACAACCGCGTCATCGCCGGCCGCTGGTGGGGGCCGGCCGATTACGGCAAGCCCTGGGTGTCGATCTCGACCGAGTACCGCGATGCGATGCACCTGAAACTCGGCGACTCGATCTCGTTCGACGTCGCCGGCGAGCCGCTGACCGTCCGCGTCGCGAGCATCCGCCGGGTGCGCTGGGACAGCTTCCGACCGAATTTCTTCCTGGTTTTCCCGCCTCGATTGCTCGACGGCGCGGCGGGCACCCTGATCACCAGCGTCTATCTCGGCCCGCGCGCGCGGCCGGGGCTCGCCGAGCTCGCGCGGCGGTTCCCGACGATCACCGTGATCGACGTCGATGCGATCCTGGCCCAGGTCCGGACGATCATCGACCGGGCCTCGCTCGCGGTTCAGTACGTGTCCTTGTTCACGCTCGCAGCCGGCGTGATCGTGCTGCTCGCCGCGGTGCAGGCGACCCGCGACGAACGCCGTCACGAGAGCGCGATTCTGCGGACCCTGGGGGCGAGCCGATTCACGGTGCTGAGCGGCGTCGCCGCGGAGTTTGCCGCGCTGGGCTTGCTGTCCGGGCTGCTCGGCGCGGCCGGCGCCGCCGGCACCGGCTGGTGGGTCGCGCACCACCTGTTCGCGCTGCGCTACGCGCCGGACCCGAAGCTCTGGTGGCTCGGCATCCTCGGCGGCACGGGGCTCGTCGGGGTGAGCGGCACGCTCGCCGCGCGGCGCGTCGTCGGCACGCCGCCGGCTCAAAGCCTGCGCGCGGAAGCTTGAGCGGCCGCGCGCGAGGGCGCGCGCGGCGTCAACGGACCGCGATCGCGAACCACCCGTCGGCGACCGGCCGGCCGAGCAGCGGCATCGCCTCGATGCGGACCGCGTACTCGCCGGGTTCGAGCGCCGACGCATTGAACGCGATGCGCAGATCCCCGTTGGAGTCCTTCGCGAGGCCGTCGAGATCCAGCGCGCGTCCCGCCCCGTGCTTGTCGACGATCAGCCGGAAGCGCTGCGCCCGCACGTAACCCATGCCGATGCGCAGGTCGACGAGGCGTGCCGGCGAACGCGCGAGCGTGATGCGTGCGGCCTGCGCATCGGCGCTGCGGTCCGGCGCGACCTGGACGACCTGCTCGGAAGCCGGAGGACGCATCGAGCCCTGCGCGAGCCGCGCGCGGGCCTCGAGCAATTCATCGTGCAGCCACGCGCCATGCGCGGTCGCGGTCCACAGGCCGATCAGGCTCGCGGCGGCGATCGCGCCGAGCGCGACCGACAGCCAGGGCGTCCGCCACCAGCGCAGTCGCGGCTCCGCGAGGTCCGGCGCGCGGCCGGCGGCCTCGAGCAAGCGCAGCGCCCCCTGGGTGCGATCGGCCAGCCGCTGCTCGGTGAGGTACTCCGGATGCGCCGCACACCACTGCTCGAACTCGCGTGCGCCCTTGTACGGCAGGGCGCCGTCGAGATAGCGATCGAGCAGGTGCTGCTCGTCGACGAACGCGCGGTCGAGACGCGGCCCGTCGGGCGGGGGATTGGTTGCCGTCGGCTCGCTCATCGCAACGGTCTCCTGCGTGTACTCAGCCGTCCTCGCCGATCGTTTGCGCGATCACCGTGCACAGTTCGTCGATCGCGGCCGCGCGCGTGGTCGACCGGCGCCAGACCGCACCGACCCGGCGGCTCGGGGCCGGCCTCTGGAACCGCCGGATCGCGAGGCCGCGCTGCGAGGCGACCGGCGAGTCCACCGCGAGCTCGGGCAACAGGGTGACGCCGAGTCCGGCGATCACCATCTGCCGCAAGGTCTCGAGGCTCGTCGCGCGAAAGTCGTCGGCCTCCCGGGCGCCGACGCGGCTGCAGACCTCGAGCGCCTGGTCGCGAAGGCAATGTCCGTCCTCGAGCAGCAGCAAGGTCTGGCCGCGCAGATCCTGCGACCGGATCGTCGGCTGCGCGGCGAGCGGGTGGCCGCTCGGCAGCGCGACCGTGAACGCTTCCTCGTACAGCGGGCGCGATTCGAGCCCGTCGGTCGGCGCCGGCAGCGCCAGGATCCCGAGGTCGATCTCCCCGTCGCGCAGCAGCTTCAGCAGCGGCTCGGTCTGGTACTCGTAGAGCATCAAGCCGAGCTCGGGGAGCGTCTTGCGGATCCGCCGCATCACCCGCGGCAGCAGGTACGGGCCGATCGTCGGGATCAAGGCGACCTTGATCTTGCCGGCGAGCGGATCGGCATGGTGGCGCGCGAGCGCGACGATCTCGTTGCTCTCGTCGAGGATGCGCCGGGCGCGCTCGACGATCCGCTGTCCGACCTCGGTGAGCTGCACCTGCTTCGGCCGGCGCTCGACCAGCTGGACGCCGAGGTAGTCCTCGAGCTTCTTCAGCTGCGCGGACAGCGTCGGCTGGCTCACGAACGCCTTCTCGGCGGCCTTGCCGAAGTGGCCGGTGTCCGCGAGCGCGACGAGGTATTTGAAGTCTTTGAGGTTCATGAACCGCGGTGACCCGGCGGCGGCCCCGGAGCCGGCCGGCGCTCCGCCGCGTCAATAGATACCATAAATTTCGATCATAAAATCCATCGACCCAATAAATCAATCGAGGCGGCGCACCGTCCCCGGTAGAATCGCGCTGGGCCCGCCGGGCGGGCCGCATACCCCCGCCGGTCCTCGAGGTAGCACAGCGCGCTCATGGCACACGCCCCCCAAACGACGCGGTTGTCCGCCGGCGTCGTCGTCGTCAGTCTGGTCGATCGCAGGCCGCGCTTCCTGTTGCTGCGCGCGTATCGCAACTGGGATTTTCCCAAGGGCATCGTCGAGTCCGGCGAGCAGGCGATCGACGCCGCGGTGCGCGAGGTGCGCGAGGAGACCGCGCTCGACGATCTCTCGTTCGACTGGGGGCTCGTCTACCGCGAGACCGGTCCGTACCACAAGGGCAAGATCGCGCGCTATTACATCGCGCGCAGCAAGGAGCGATCGATCCGCCTGCCGGTCAATCCCGATCTGGGGCGGCCGGAACATCAAGAGGCCACCTGGGTCGACTACGACCGGGCGCTCACGATGGTGACCTCGCGGCTCCAGCCGGTCGTCCGCTGGGCGTACTCGGTGATCAACCACGGGCCGCCGCCGACTCGCGGCGCGTGACCGGCGGTGCGGCGGCTTGCGGTCACGCGAGCGTGTGGAAGACCTTCTGGACGTCGTCGTCCTGTTCCAGCCGATCGATCAGCTCGAGCACTTCGGCGGCCTGCGCATCCGGCAATTCGACCGGCGTCGTGCAGATGTATTCGTGCTCGGCCGACAGCGGCGTGATCCCGCGCGCCTCGAGCGCCTCCTGGAGCTTCCCGAAGTCGTTGAACGCGCAGCGGATCACGAGCTGTGGCTCGCCCTTCTCACCGGTGCTCTCGCCCATCTCCTCGAGGCCGTGATCGATCAGGTCGAGCTCGATCTCGTCCGGATCCTTCACGGCAGCCGGGTCGAGCCGGAAGACGCCCATCTTCTTGAACTGGAACGCGACGCCACCGGTGCTGCCGAGGTTGCCGCCGTGCTTCGCGAACAGGTTGCGCACGCTCGCGACGGTGCGGGTCGGGTTGTCGGTCGCGGTCTCGACCAGCAGCGCGACGCCGTGCGGCGCGTATCCCTCGTAGAGGATCTCCTGGTAGTTCGCCGCCTCCTTGCCCGAGGCGCGGCGGATCGCGGCGTCGGTCTTGTCCTTCGGCATGTTGACCACGCGCGCGTTCTGCAGCACCCGGCGCAGCGCCGGGTTCGACGCCGGATCCGGACCGCCGGCGCGAACCGCGATCGTGATGTCCTTCGCGATCCGCGTGAACTGCTTCGCCATGCGGTTCCAGCGGGCGAACATCGTGTGTTTTCGAGTCTCGAATATGCGTCCCATGGCGACAATGTTAGCAAGTGTTCGGGTTCGCGGTCAGGCTCACACGACCCGGCCCCGCCGTCCGCCCGCGAGGAAGTCGCGCACGTTGTCCGCCATCATGTCGATGCAGCGTTGCCGCGCCTCGCGCGCCGCCCAGGCGACGTGCGGGGTCACCAGCAGGTTCGGGATCGCCGGATCGAGCAGCGGATCGCCGTCCACCGGCGGCTCTTGCGCGAGCGCGTCGATTCCCGCGCCGCCGAGCCGCCCGGCCCGCAGCGCCGCCGCGAGTGCGTGGCCGTCGACGAGACCGCCGCGCGCGGTATTGATCAGCAGCGCATCGCTCTTCATCAGCGCGATCCGTCGCGCATCGACGAGGCCGCGCGTGGCCGGGGTCAGCGGGCAGTGCAGCGACACGACGTCGGACCGCGCGAGCAGCGCCTCGAGGTCGTGCCGGTCCGGCTGCGGCGGCCCGCCGGGGCGGTTCGCGACGAGCACGCGCATGCCGAATGCGGCGCCGGCGGCGGCGACCCCGCGGCCGAGCTCGCCCCAGCCGACGATGCCGAGGGTGCGGCCCGCGAGCTCGCGAATCGGCAGCGACAGCGTCGTGAACTGGTCGCTCCTGGCCCAGGATCCGTCGACCGCGAGGCGCCGGTATTCGGGCAGGCGCTGCGTCAGGTACAGGATCATGCCCCAGACGTGCTGGACCACGGAGGCCGTGCAATAGCCGCGGACGTTGCAAACCCCGATCCCGAAGTCCGCCGCCGCGGCGAGATCGACGTTGTCCGTCCCGGTCGCCGCGAGGGCGACCAGGCGCAGGCGCGACGCCCGCTGCAACCGTTCCCGGCCGAGACGGAGCTTGTTCAGCAGCACGATCTCGGCGTCCCCGAGCGCCGCGTCGATCTGCTCCTCGGGGGTCGTTCCCCGCAAGTCGAGTCCGGGCATCACCGCGCGCAGCGCGGACGGATCGAGATCACCTTGCGAGACCGTGTCGTAATCCAGGAATACCGCATGCATGACGCGATAGAATACCTGCTTCGAACGCGAATCCAAGGCTGCGCCCGCGCGATGAGAACGTCCGCCGTCAAGACGTTGGTGGTGATCAACGTTCTGGTCTACCTGCTGGAGTTCCTGTCGCACGGCGCGGTCGAGATGTGGTTCGCGCTCTGGCCGCTGCAGCGGATCGACGGCGTGCACTATTTCCACTGGTGGCAGATCGTCACTTACGCGTTCCTGCACAGCACCCAGACGATCCTGCACCTGCTGTTCAACATGCTCGGCCTGTGGATGTTCGGCATCCAGGTGGAGCGCGCCGTCGGACCGCGACGGGTGCTCGAGATCTATTTCGCGTCGGTCGTCGCGGCGGCGGTGTCGCAGCTGTACGTGCCGGTGCTGTTCGGTGCGCGCGCGGAGCCGACGATCGGCGCATCGGGCGGGGTGTTCGGCCTGTTGCTGGTCTATGCGGTGCTGTTTCCACGGCAAAAGGTGATTCCGCTGATTCCGCCGATCCCGATGCCCGCATGGCTGTTCGCGACGCTGTACGCGGGCGTCGAGCTCGTCCTCGGCGTGACCGGCACCCAGAGCGGCGTCGCGCACTTCGCGCATCTCGGCGGGATGATCGGCGCGGGACTCGTGCTGCTGCGCTGGCGGTTGCGGCGGGCCTGAGCCGCGCTCAGTCGCGGAAGTTGTCGAACTGCAGCGGGACCCCGAGCTCGGACTTGCGCAACGCCGCGATCGCCGCCTGCAGGTCGTCGCGCTGCTTGCCGGTCACGCGGACCTTGTCGCCCTGGAGCTGCGCCTGCACCTTCAGCCGCGAGTCCTTGAGCACGCGGGCGACCTTCCGGCCGGTGTCGGCGTCGATCCCGTGCCTCAGCACGACCGGCTGGACCGCGCGCGCGAGGTTCACCTGCGGCGATTGCACATCGAGGCAGGCGACGTCGATCCCGCGCTTCGCGAGCTTGAGCTTGAGGATGTCGAGCATCTGTTTCAGCTGGAATTCCGCAGGCGCGGTCATCGTCACCGTGGTTTCCTGCAGGTCGAAACCCGCCTCGATCCCCTTGAAATCGAAGCGTTGTGCGAGCTCGCGACGCGCCTGGTCGACCGCGTTCGCGAGTTCGTGGTGGTTGATCTCGGACACGACGTCGAACGAGGGCATCACCGATCTCCGTGGACGAACCGCTCAACGATACCCGCGTGCCTGCAGGGTGAAAAGCCGCGCATAGTGGCCGTCGAGCCGCATCAGGTCGGCGTGAGAGCCGCGCTCGACGATCCGCCCGGCCTCGAGCACCAGGATCTGGTCGGCCATCCGCACGGTCGAGAAACGGTGTGAGATCACGATCGCGATCCGCCGCCGGGTCAACGCGCGGAAGTGCTCGAAGACCTGCGCCTCCGCGCCGGCGTCGATCGCCGCGGTGGGCTCGTCGAGCACGAGGATGTCCGCGTCCTTGCGCATGAAGGCGCGCGCGAGCGCGATCTTCTGCCACTGCCCGCCCGAGAGCTCGCGACCGTCGTCGAACCATTTGCCGAGCTGGGTGTGATAGCCGCGGGGCAGCTGCTCGACGAACTCCGCGGCGAGGCCCTGCGCGGCCGCGTCGCGCCATCGCGACTCGTCCTCGAACGCCCGTTCGTCGCCGGCGCCGATGTTGTCGCCGACCCGCATCTGGTAACGCGCGAAATCCTGGAAGATCACGCCGATCCGCCGGCGCAGCGCGCGCTCGTCCCATTCCGCGAGGTCGCGGCCGTCGAGCAGGATTCGTCCGCGCGTCGGCCGGTACAGCCTCGTCAGCAGTTTGATCAGCGTCGTCTTGCCCGAGCCGTTCTCGCCGACCAGCGCGAGGCTCTCGCCCGGGCGCACGTGCAGGTCGATCCCCTGCAGCGCCGGCGTCGTCGCGCCGGGATAGACGAACTCGACGCCCTCGAAGCGCACGCCGTCGCCGGGTGCGGGTCCGGCCTGTGCGTCGCCGCCGGGCCCGCCGACCGGCTGTTCGAGGTACTCGAAGAGATTCGACAGGTACAGGTTGTCCTCGTACATCCCGCTGATCGCCGACAGCGCGGCGCCGACCGCCGCCTGGCCTTGCCGGAACAGCGCGAGGTACATCGTCATCTGGCCGAGCGTGATCGCGCCGCCGACGGTCTCCGCGGCGATCCACGCGTAGCCGCCGTAGAGTGCCACCGTGCCGAGAAGCCCGAGACCGAGTCCCCACGCATCGCGACGGATCGACAGATTCCGATCCGCGCCGTAGAGCCGGTCGAAGATCTCCCGGTACCGCCCGAGCAGCCGCTCGCCGAGCCCGAACAGCTTGACTTCCTTCGCATGGTCCTCGCGCGTGAGCACCGACTCGAGGTACAGCTGCATCCGCGCTTCCGGCACGCGCCAGCGGAACAGCCGGAACGCCTCGCCCGAGAAGCGCGCTTCGGCGAAGAACGCCGGCAGCCCCGCGGCGGCGAGCAGCCCGACCGCCCACGGCGAGAACTTGATCAGCAGGCCGCCGAACGAGATCAGGGAGACCGCGTTCTGGATCAGCCCGAACGTGCGCATCACCAAGCTCAGGGGCCGGCTCGAGGCTTCGCGGCGCGCACGGGTCAGCTTGTCGTAGTACTGCGAGTCCTCGAACTGCGCGAGCTCGAGGGTCAGCGCCTTGTCGAGGATCATCACGTTGACGCGCTGTCCGAGCTGTGCGCGCAGCAATGACTGCGCCAGCGACAAGCCGCGGGCGGCCGCGGCGGCGGCGGCGACACAGGCCGCTTCGAGACCGACGTAAGTCCACACGCGGGCGAGATCGAAGGTGCCGTGGTGGCGGTGAATCTCGGCGGCGTGCACGACGGCATCGACGATCAGCGAGCCGACATACGCGATCGCCGCGGGCAGCAGGCCGGCGATGGCCGTGAGCACGATCAGCGCGATCGACAGGGCGCGGTTCGTCGTCCACACGAGCGCGAGCGCGCGCCGCCCGTAGGCGAACACGCCGAGAAACCCGCGCCAAAGGGCGCCTTCGCCGTGGTCCGGCGGCGTGAACCGTCTGCTTCTCGAGATCGCTCGTCCCTCGTCCGCGCCGCCCGACTATAATAGGGTATCGTCCTTCAATGGCGGAGCCGCGGTGAAATTCAAGTCCCTGCTCGATCGATGGAAGAAGGAATCGCCGCCGGTGCTCACCACCGAGGAATATCCGGTGCGCCTGAGCCTCGACGACGCCTCCCGGCTCCACGCGCTCGCGGAACTCTTCCCCGGATTCCCGATCGAGCGCATCTTGACCGATTTGCTGCACGCGGCGCTCGACGAGGTGGCCGCGTCGATGCCTTACGAGCCGGGACCGAGGGTGATCTCCCGCGACGATCAAGGCGATCCGGTCTACGAGGACGTCGGGCTCACGCCGCGGTTCGTCGAGGCGAGCCGCCGGTACAAGAAGGATCTGGAGGCCGCGGAGCAGCGGACGAAGGCGCCGCGGCCGGCTTGACGCTGACCTCGGATCGCGGCGATACTGAACCGGATGAGCGAAACGCGACACAATTCGTTCCCCCGGTGGTGGCGCCGCCCGTCGTAAGGAGAGGGGCCTGGCCGGTTTCGCTTAAAACCACAGTCTTTCGGTCGATCACCAGAACCCATCTCCGACGCAGCCGGTGATGGGTTTTTTGTTGCCCATGGATTTCGATGCGGGACATCGCACATGCAAGCGCCTTTCGACATCGCCGCCGACCTCGATACTCCGGTTTCGGCGTATCTGAAGCTCGCACCGTTCCGGCCCCGCTTCCTGCTCGAGAGCGTCGAGGGGGGCGAGCGTCTGGCGCGCTATTCGTTCATCGGCTTCGGGGATTGCCTCGAGGTGCGGATCGACGCGGACGGCGTCGCGATCGGTGATGCGCGTGCGCCGCGTCCGCGATCGCGGCGGGAATTCCTCGATACGCTGCGCACGGCGCTCGCCGCGGCGCCGCAGCCGAAGCCCGAGCTGCCGGGCGTGCCGCTGTCCGGAGGGCTCGTCGGTTATACCGCGTACGATGCGGTCCGCTACTTCGAACGCTTGCCGGGTCGCAGCCTCGACGCCACCGCCGTGCCGCATGCGCACTACGTCGCGCCGCGCTCCCTCCTCGTCTTCGACCATCTGACGCGGGGCGTCGCGCTGTTGCACGACGGCAGCGAGTCGGAACGCCAGGCGCTGCGCCGCGAGGTCGTCGCCGCATTGCGGGGCGCGGTACCGGGTGCGCGCGCCGGCGGTCGTTTCTCGCCGGCGACGCCGTCGTTGAGCGAGGCCGCGCACGCGGAGGGCGTACGGCGGGCGCAGGAACACATCGCCGCCGGCGACGTCTACCAGTTGGTCCTGTCGTCGCGGTTCGAGGGCGAGTGCGCGCTGTCGGCGTTCGAGGTGTATCGCGCGCTGCGGCTGCTGAACCCGTCGCCCTACATGTATTTCTGCGAGCTCGGCGAGCTCACCGTCGTCGGATCCTCGCCCGAGGCGCTCGTGAAGCTGCATCGAGGGGTTGCGCAGCTGCGCCCGATCGCGGGGTCGCGGCCGCGGGGTGACGATGCGGTGCGCGACGCCGCGCTCGAGGCGGAGCTGCGCGCCGATCCGAAGGAGAACGCCGAGCACGTGATGCTCGTCGATCTCGCGCGCAACGACCTCGGACGGGTCGCGGTCGCCGGCACCGTCGCCGTCGACCCGTACCGCGTGATCGAACGCTACAGCCACGTGATGCACATCGTCAGCGGCGTCGGCGGGCGGCTCGCCACCGGGCACGATGCGTTCGACCTGTTCGCCGCGACGTTCCCGGCCGGCACCCTGGTCGGCGCACCGAAGGTGCGGGCGATGCAGATCATCGACCAGCTCGAGCCGGTCGGCCGCGAGCTCTACGGCGGCACCGTCGGCTACTTCGGCCGGCAAGGCGGCATGGACCAGGCGATCACGATTCGCACCCTGGTGTTCCGCGGCGACCGGTACAGTTACCAGGCCGGCGGCGGGATCGTCGCCGACAGCGTGCCGCGCGCGGAATACGCAGAGGTGCTCGCCAAGAGCGCGGTGCTGCGCAGCGCGCTGGCGCTCGCCGCGGAGGGGCTGTGACCATGGGTGCTCCGAAGCTGCTGTTGATCGACAACTACGACTCGTTCACGTACAACCTGGTGCAGGCGTTCCTCGTGCTCGGCGCCGAGGTCGACGTCCGCCGCAATGACGCGATCCGCGTCGACGAGGCGCTCGCGATGGATCACAGCCACCTGGTGATCTCGCCGGGACCGGGTACGCCGCGCGACGCCGGCGTGTCGCTCGCGATGATCGAAGCCTTCGCCGGCCGCCGGCCGATCCTCGGCGTGTGCCTCGGGCACCAGGCGCTCGTCGAGGCGTTCGGCGGCCGGGTCGTGCGCGCCGGCCGCTTGATGCACGGCAAGGTATCGCCGGTCTCGCACGACGGCCGAGGCGTGTTCGCGGGCGTGACGCAGGGGTTCGCCGCCGGACGCTATCATTCGCTGATCGCGGAGCCCGCGGCGTTTCCCGATGCGCTCGAGATCACCGCCCGCACGCCGGAAGGCGAAATCATGGGCGTGCGTCACCGGACGCTGCCGATCGAGGGCGTGCAGTTCCACCCCGAGAGCGTGCTCACGCCCGAAGGCCCGCGGATCATGGCGAATTTCCTGAAGGGCTGACGGTGTCGACGGCGCGGGAGATGCTCGAAGCGCTGCTCGAGCGGCGCGATCTCGACGAGGCGCGAGCGGTCGAGTTGCTCGAGGCGCTGGCCGAGCCGCAGACCCCGCCGGCGTTCGCGGGGGCGGTGCTCGCGGCCCTGCGCGCGAAGGGGGTCACCGCCGACGAGTTGCGGGGTTTCGCGCGCGCGATGCGCGCGCTCGCCCGCCGACCGAAGCTGCCACCGCGGTTCGATGCGGTCGACATCGTCGGCACGGGCGGCGACGCCTCCGGAAGCCTGAATCTGTCGACCGGCGCGGCGTTGCTGGCGGCGGCGTGCGGTCTGCCCGTCGTGAAGCACGGGAACCGTTCCGTGTCGAGCCGCTGCGGGAGCGCCGACGTGATCGAGGCGCTCGGCTTGCAGCTGCCGCTCGACGAGGACGCGGCCGCGCAGTGCCTCGAGCGCACCGGCTTCACGTTCCTGTTCGCCCCGTACTTCCATCCGGCGATGGCGGTGATCGCGCCGGTGCGCCGTGCACTCGGCGTGCGCACGGTGTTCAACCTGCTCGGGCCGCTGACGAACCCCGCGGCGCCGCGGTTCCGGGTGATCGGCGCGTACGACGCGCCGACCGCGCAGCTGATCGCGCGCACCCTGCTCGGCACGGACATCGAGCGCGCCTGGGTCGTGCACGGCGCGGCCGGCTGGGACGAGGCGACGCCGATCGGCCCGTTCGACGCCCACGAGGTCGGCGACGACCGGATCGTGACGCGACGGATCGATCCCTTGGAGTTCGGCCTGCCGTGCTGCACGCCGGCCGACCTCGCCGGCGGCACGGCCCGGGAAAACGCCGCCGCGCTGCGCGCGGTGTTCGAGCGCCGCGACCGCGGGCCGCACCGGGACGCGCTCGCGCTGCAAGCCGGCATCGCGCTGCACGTCGCAGGGCGCGCGGCGACGCTGGCCGAGGGGATCGAGCACGCCCGGCAGGCGGTCGATCGCGGGCGCGCCGGCGACTGGCTCGCCGAGTTCGTGCGATACGCCGCCGCGCGCGACGGCCGGTCGGGGGACGGATGAGCGGGTTTCTCGACGCGATGGGGCGTGCGAGCCGCGCGCGGGTGCACGCCGCGCGCACGACCGAGCCGGCGGCGGCGCTCGAACGGCGCATGGCGGCGATGCCGCCGGCGCCGCCGCTCGCGCTCGCGGCCGGGGGTTTCGACGTGATCGCGGAGATCAAACGCCGCTCGCCGGCCGCCGGCGTGCTCGCGGCCGACGGCGACGATTGGCTCGCGCGCGCCCGCGAGTACGCGCGCGCGGGCGCCGCCGCGGTCTCCGTGCTCACCGAGCCGACCCGTTTCGATGGCGCGCTCGAGCATCTCGAGGCCGTCGCGGCCGCGCTGCGCCCGCTCGGCGTCCCGGCGATGCGCAAGGATTTCCTGGTCGATCCGTACCAGGTGCTCGAGGCGCGAGCCGCGGGCGCGGGCGGGGTGCTGCTGATCCTCAGGATGCTGTCGGCCGCGCAGTGCGCGGAGCTGATCGACGCCGCCGAGCGTTGCGGTCTGTTCGTGCTGCTCGAGGCGTTCGATGCCGGGGAGCTCGCGCGCGCGGACGAGATCGTGCGCCACCGCACCGGCCGCGGGACGCTGCTCGTCGGGTTGAACTGCCGGGATCTGCAAACCCTCGCGGTGGTGCCGACGCGTTTCGCCGCGCTGGCCTCGTCGCTGCCGGCGGCGGCGCCCGCGGTGGCCGAGAGCGGCGTGGCGACCGCGGAGGATGCCCGGCGCCTGCGGCGGCTCGGTTATCGGCTCGCGCTCGTCGGTTCGGCGCTGATGACTCACCCGGATCCGGCGGACTGGATCCGCTCGGTACTGCGTGCCGCGCGAACCGATCCGGTGCAAAACGGCTAGACTGGCGCCATGTGGATCAAGATCTGTGGAATCACGAGCGCCGACGCGGTCGCCGCGGCCGCGGCCGCGAACGTCGACGCGATCGGCTTCGTATTCGCGCCCAGCCCGCGCCAGGTCACGCCCGGGCAGGCGGCGCAACTCGCCGCGCTCGCGCCGCCCGGCCTGCTCCGGTTCGCGGTCGCGCAACATCCGCTGCAGATGAAAGTGGACGAGATCTGCCGGACGCTGCGGCCGGATTATTTCCAGACCGATTTCGAGGACTTGCGCGAGCTGCGGATCGCCCCCGGGGTGAAGCTGCTGCCGGTCGTGCGCTTCGGCCGCCAGTCGCCGCATCCGATGCCGGCGCGGATCTTGTTCGAGGGACCGACCAGCGGGATCGGCGAGATCGCCGATTGGGGCCGGGCCGCGGAACTCGCGCGCCAGACCGAACTGATCCTCGCGGGCGGCCTGACCGCGGACAACGTCGCCGATGCGATCCGCGCGGTGCGGCCGTTCGGTGTCGACGTGAGCAGCGGCGTCGAATCGGAGCCGGGCGTGAAGGATCCGCACAAGATCGAGCAATTCGTCCGGGCGGTGCGCGAGGCGGCGTCCCGGCTGGAGACGGACCCATGACGAGCGCATCGGGGGGCGACGCGGATACGGTGGCGTCCGTCCCGGATCGTCGCGGTCGCTTCGGGCCGTTCGGCGGCCGCTACGTGCCGGAGACGCTGGTCGCGGCGCTCGACCGGCTGCAGGCCGGCGTCGATCGGTATCTCGCGAACGAGGACTTCCAGGCCGAATTTCGCAGCGAGCTCGCGACCTGGGTCGGCCGGCCGACCGCGCTGACCCGCGCGTCGACGCTCAGCCGTCGCTGGGGCGCCGAGGTCTGGCTGAAGCGCGAGGACCTCGCGCACACGGGTGCGCACAAGATCAACAATGCCGTCGGGCAGACGTTGCTCGCGAAGCGGCTCGGCGCGAAGCGCATCATCGCCGAGACCGGCGCGGGCCAGCACGGCGTCGCGAGCGCAGCCGCCGCGGCGCGCCTCGGATTGCCCTGCACGGTGTACATGGGCGCGGTCGACGTCGAACGGCAGGCGCCGAACGTCGGCCGGATGAAGCTGCTCGGCGCGACCGTGGTGCCGGTCACGACCGGCGACGCGACCTTGCGAGTCGCGATCGACGAAGCGCTGCGGGATTGGGTCGCCGATCCCGAGGGCACTTACTATTCGATCGGATCCGCGGTCGGACCGCACCCGTATCCGTATCTCGTGCGTGAACTGCAGGCCGTGATCGGGCGCGAAGCGCGCGCCCAGATGCTCGAACGGACCGGCGCGCTGCCGGACGCCGCCTTCGCGTGCGTCGGCGGCGGCTCGAACGCGATCGGCCTGTTCCACCCGTTCCTCGCGGATGCGAGCGTGCGGCTGGTCGGCGTCGAGGCCGGCGGCCGCGGTGAGGGGCTCGGCGACAACGCCGCGTCGCTGACCTACGGGACCCCAGGCGTCCTGCAGGGCAGCTACACGCTGATCCTGCAGGACGAGCACGGCCAGGTGCGCGAGACCCATTCGGTCTCCGCCGGGCTCGATTATTCGGGGGTCGGCCCGGAACACGCGTACCTGCTGCGGACGGGGCGGGTTGCGTACGAGGCGGCGAGCGACGCCGAGGCGCTCGACGCGCTGGTCGAATGTGCGCGCCACGAAGGCATCCTGCCGGCGATCGAGACCGCGCACGCCTTCGCCGGCGCGCGACGCTACGCGGCGACGCATCCCGGCGCACGGATCCTGATCGGTTGCTCGGGGCGCGGCGACAAGGACATGCCGATCCTGCAGCGGACCGTGCTCGAGGGTCTCGCATGAGCATCGCGCCGCACGAGGCGATCGGCGCCGCGATCGCGGCCGCGCGTCGCAGCGGTCGGACCGCGTTGGTCGGGTTCCTGACGGCCGGTTTTCCGAGCCGGGACCGGTTCCGCGACGACCTCGCCGCGGTCGCCGCGGCCGCCGACGTCGTCGAGGTCGGGGTGCCGTTCAGCGACCCGATGGCCGATGGCACGACGATCCAGCGGGCGAGCTTCGCCGCGCTCGCGAACGGCGTGACCCTGCCGTGGATCCTCGGCGAGGTCGCGGCGGTCACCGCCGCGGGCGGTGCGCCGATCCTGTTGATGAGCTATCTGAATCCGCTGCTCGCCTACGGGCTCGAGCGGTTGCCGCGAGCGGCCGCCGCGGCCGGGGTCGCGGGTTTCATCGTGCCCGACCTGCCGTTCGAGGAACGGGCGGAGCTGCGGGGCGCGCTCGATCGCGAAGGGCTCGCGCTCGTGCAAATGGTCACGCCGGTGACGCCGCCGCAGCGGCTCGAGCGCCTCTGCGCCGACGCCCGGGGCTTCGTGTACGCGGTCACGATGACGGGGACCACCGGCGCGTCGGCCGAAGTCCCGGCGGACGTGCTCGCTTACATGGACCGGGTGCGCCGGGCGGCGCCGGTACCGGTGTGCGCCGGGTTCGGCATCCGCACGCGGGAACAGGTCGCGCGGTTCGCCGGCCACGTCGACGGCGTCGTGGTCGGATCGGCGCTGGTCGAGGCGCTCGAGCGCGGCGAAGACCCGCGCGCGTTCCTCGCGTCGCTGCGCTGATGCGGCGGGCGGAACGCGCCCGGCGGCGTGCGCGATGAAACGGGTGTATCGGGCGGCGACGCTGCCCGATGTCGCGCACGCACGGAACCTGTTGACCGCGGCCGGGATCCCGAGCGAGATCCGCAATCAGTTCCTCGCCGGCGCGGCGGGCGACCTGCCGATGTTCGAGACCTGGCCGCAGCTGCTGGTCGACGAGATCGACGAGGCGCGCGCGCTCGGGGTGCTGCGGCGTGCGCAGCGGCCGGTCGAGGGCGAGGCGTGGACCTGCCGGCGCTGCGGCGAACGGCTCGAACCGCAGTTCACCGCGTGCTGGCGCTGCGGGATGGAGGCCGACGCGCCTGCGCGCTGAACGAACCGGCGCTCAGCCGTCGGCCCTGGGCCGGGTCCAGCGCAGGCGCGCGAAGATCGCGGCGCCGGCGAGCAGCTGTCCCCAGCCGACCGCCGGGACCGGCGCGCCCGCCGCGAGCCAGATCAGACCCGCGAGCCAGAGCACGCCGCCGAGGATCGCGGTGTCCCGGCGGGATTCGAGCCGGCGCAGTTCCTCGCGCAGCTCGGCGATCTCGGCGCTCTGGACCGGCCAGCGGAAGCCGTCGTCGGCCGCGGCGCGAATCCCGGTCTTCACGATCTTCGGGACCTGCTTCAGGGTTTCGATCGCATCGGGGAGTTGCGCGCGCATCGCGCGGAGCAGCGTTCGCGGACTCACCCGATCCCGCATCCACGCGCGCAGGATCGGTTGCGCGGTCTTCCACAGGTCGAGCTCCGGATACAGCTGGCGACCGAGCCCCTCGATGTTGAGCAAGGTCTTCTGCAGCAGGATCAGCTGAGGCTGGATCCGCATGTCGAAGCGCCGCGCGGTCTCGAACAGGCGCAGCAACACCTGCGCGAACGAGATGTCCTTCAGCGGCTTGTTGAAGATCGGCTCGCAGACCGTGCGCACCGCCGACTCGAGCTCGCTGACCCGCGTGCCGCTCGGCACCCAGCCGGATTCGACGTGCAGCGCCGCGACGCGCGCGTAGTCGCGATCGAAGAACGCCATGAAGTTCTCGGCGAGGTAATGCTGGTCGCGCGGCTCGAGCGTGCCGACGATCCCGAAGTCGACCGCGGCATAACGCGGATTGTCCGGGTCGTCCACCTGCACGAAGATGTTTCCCGGATGCATGTCGGCGTGAAAGAAATTGTGCCGGAACACCTGCGTGAAGAAGATCTCGACGCCGTTCTCGGCGAGCTTCGGGATGTTCGTTCCGCGCGCCCGGAGCTCCTCGATGCGGTTGACGATGATCCCGTGGATCCGCTCCATCACCATCACGTCCGGCCGGCACAGGTCCCAGTAGACCTCGGGGACGTACAGCAGGCTCGAGCCCTGGAAATTGCGCTTCAGCTGCGATGCGTTGCCCGCTTCGCGCATCAGATCGAGCTCGTCGAGGATCGTCTTGCGGTACTCCTCGACGACCTCGCGCGGCCGCAGCCGCCGGGCCTCGCTCCAGTACTGGTCGGCGAGCGCCGCGAGCGCCGCGAGCACCTCGAGGTCGCGCTCGATCGTTTCGCGCATCCCCGGACGCAGGATCTTCACGACGACTTCCGAACCGTCGTGCAGCCGCGCCGCGTGCACCTGGGCGATCGAGGCGGCGGCGAGCGGCGTCCGATCGAACTCGGCGAAGACCTCTTCGAGCTTGCGCCCGAACGTCGCCTCGATCGTCGCGACGGCGATCGCGCTGTCGAACGGCGGCACCCGGTCCTGCAGCAGCGCGAGCTCGTCGGCGATGTCGAGCGGCAGCAGGTCGCGGCGCGTCGACAACGCCTGGCCGAACTTCACGAAGATCGGCCCGAGCTCCTCGAGCGCGAGCCGCAACCGCTCGCCCCGGGTGGTGCCGGCGCTGCGCTGGAACCACGTCCAGGGCGACAGGTACGCGACGAAGCGGAACGGGCGGTACAGGTGGGTCGCGCGGACGAGCTCGTCGAGTCCATGACGGACGAGGGCGCGTTGGATCTCGAGGAGCCGAACGACCACCCGGCCGCGGATCATACCGCGTCCGGTCCGCGGCGCGGCGCGGGAGGCCGCAGTCGCTCGAGCCGCGCCTCGACGCGGTCGGTCGCTTCGCGCAACTCGTCCACCGCGCGCACGAACTCCTCCACTTCCGGCCTGCCGACGACGTCGCGGCTCTCTTCCCGGAGGTACTCCGCGACGTTCTCGCCGAAGCTGCGCACGCCGCGGAACAGCCACGTTCCGGCCGCGCGCGCGACGTTGCCGAGGCGGCGCGCGGCGACGTCGCCGACGAGCCGCGCCGCCTCCTCTTCCGGATCGGGCCGCGCGAGCGCGAGCAGTTCCCGGTAGGTCGCGGCGACCTCGGCGTCGCCGCGCACGTGCAGCGATCCGCTGCCCAAGGGGCGGTCGTGCTCCGCGGTGATCAGCCGCAACAACGCGCCCGGCGGCCCGGCGATCACGGCGTCGGCCGCGCCGTCGTCGCCCGTCGACAACGCGAGCCGGCCGGCGAGGCAGATCGCGCGCACCCGGATCACGCCGTCGAGATCGACCTGCAGGGACTTGCCGGCGAGGCGGCGGGCCAGCCGCTCGGCGCGCGCCTGACCGCCGATGTTACGGTTCAGGACGCTCTCGAGCGCGGCGAGCCAAGGAGGAGTGGCCGGCATCGGTCAGATCTTGAAGCCGCGGTGCAACGCGACGATTCCACCGCTCAGGTTGTGATAGCGGGCGTGAACGAATCCGGCGGTCCGCATCATCTCCAGCAGGGTTTCCTGATCCGGATGCATCCGGATCGATTCCGCGAGGTACCGGTAGCTCGGCGCGTCGTGCGCGACGACGGCGCCGAGCGCGGGCAGCACGTTGAACGAGTACAGGTCGTACACCTTGCCGAGCGCCGGGAGCGTCGGCTTCGAGAATTCGAGCACCAGGAGCTGTCCCCCGACCTTCAGGACCCGGTGCATCGACGCGAGCGCGGCCGCCTTGTCGGTGACGTTGCGCAGCCCGAAGCCGATCGTCACGCAATCGAAAGCGCCGTCGGCGAACGGCAATGCCTCGGCGTTCGCGACGACGCAATCGACGTTTCCGGCGATCCCGTGGTCGTGTATCCGGTCGCGGCCGCGCAGCAGCATCGCCGCGTTGATGTCGGAGAGGATCACGCGTCCGCCCTTGCCGACCTGGCGCGCGAGGCCGATCGTGAGGTCGCCGGTGCCGCCGGCGACGTCGAGCGCGGTCTGGCCGGGACGCAAGCCGGCGACCGCGAGCGTGAAGCGCTTCCAGAGCCGATGCACTCCGAACGACATCAGGTCGTTCATCAAGTCGTACTTGCCGGCGACGTTCTCGAATACCGACCGGACGCGGCGGGCCTTCTCCGCCCAGTCGACCGTCTCGAAGCCGAAATCGACCGTTCGTCGTGGTTCGTTCATCTCGCGTTCACCGCCCGCCGAAATCGCGCCATTGTAGCCGTTTCGGCCGCGGAATCAGACCCGCCGCGGCCGCCCCGCCGCGGCGCAGCGCTCCAGGTAGCGCGACCAGTTGGCGGCGCGGTTGCGCCCGAGGTCGTACAGCAGGCTCCAGCTATACAGGCCGGTATCGTGACCATCGTCGAAGTCGAGGCGCAGCGCGTACTGGCCGATCGGGTGCACGCCGCGGATCCCGACCGCTTCCTTGTCGGTCACGAGCACCCCTTCGCCACCGCCGTGGCCCTTGACCTCGGCGGACGGTGAGAACACGCGCAGGTACTCGAACGGGAGCTCGAAGTGCGCGCCGTCGTCGAATGCGATCTCGAGAATGCGCGACGCGGTGCGCAGCTTGATCTCGGTCGGGGTGGGCGTCTTGTTCACAGGATGTACCTCGATAGATCCTCGTCGCGGGCGAGCTCGCCGAGATGCCGCTCGACGTAGTCCTGGTCGACGACGACCCGCGTGCCGCCGCGATCGGCGGCCTCGAACGACACCGACTCGAGCAGGCGCTCCATCACGGTGTGCAGGCGGCGCGCGCCGATGTTCTCGGTTCGTTCGTTGACCTCGAACGCGACCTCGGCGAGGCGGCGCACGCCGGCGGCGTCGAACTCCAGCGCGACGCCTTCCGTCGCGAGCAGGGCGGCGTACTGGCGGCACAAGGACGCGTCCGGTTCGGTCAGGATCCGCACGAAGTCCTCGACCGACAGCGATCGCAGCTCGACGCGGATCGGCAGCCGGCCCTGCAGTTCCGGGATCAGGTCGGAGGGCTTCGACATGTGAAACGCGCCGGACGCGATGAACAGCACGTGATCGGTCTTCACCGCGCCGTACTTGGTGTTCACGGTGCAGCCCTCGACGAGCGGCAGCAGGTCGCGCTGGACGCCTTCGCGGGATACGTCCGCACCGGTGGTCTCCTGGCGGCGCGCGATCTTGTCGATTTCGTCGATGAATACGATCCCGTTTTGCTCCGCGCTCTGCACCGCGCGCGCCTTCAGCTCCTCCTCGTCGATCATCTTGCCCGCTTCTTCCTCGGTGAGGAGTTTCAGCGCCTCCGGGATCTTCAGCTTGCGTTGACGGGGGCGCCCGCCGCCGAGGCTCTGGAACATCGATTGCAGCTGCTGCGTCATCTCCTCCATCCCCGGCGGCGCCATGATCTCGACGCCCGTGGTCGGCGCGCGCACCTCGATCTCGATCTCCCGGTCGTCGAGCGCATGCTCGCGCAGCATCTTGCGCAACCGTTGCCGGGTCTCCGGATCGCGCGGCGAGGAATCGGCCGATCCGTCCGTTCGTGAGCTCGGCAACAGCGCGTCGAGCAGCCGCTCCTCGGCGGCGTCGGCGGCGCGGTAGCGCACCCGCTCGACTTCCTGCTCGCGAGTGGTCTTGACCGAGATCTCGACCAGATCGCGGACGATCGAGTCGACTTCGCGACCCACATAGCCCACTTCGGTGAACTTCGTCGCCTCGACCTTCACGAACGGTGCCTGCGCGAGCTTCGCGAGGCGCCGCGCGATCTCGGTCTTGCCGACGCCGGTCGGGCCGATCATCAGGATGTTCTTCGGGGTGATTTCGGCGCGCAGCGCCGGGTCGACGCGGCTGCGCCGCCAGCGATTGCGCAGCGCGATCGCGACCGCGCGCTTCGCGTCGTGCTGGCCGACGATGTGCTTGTCGAGTTCCTCGACGATCTCGCGCGGGGTCATTTGCGACATCGGCGCTAGAGCTCCTCGATCGTCAAATGCCGGTTCGTGTAGATGCAAATCTCGGCGGCGATGCCGAGCGCACGCTCGACGATCTCGCGGGCGCCGAGCTCGGTCGAACGCAGCAACGCGAGCGCCGCGGCTTGCGCGAACGCGCCGCCCGAACCGATCGCGATCAGGTCGTGCTCGGGCTCGAGCACGTCGCCGGTTCCCGAGATCATGTACGTACGTTCCGCGTCGGCGACGCACAGCAGCGCTTCGAGCCGGCGCAAGCTGCGGTCGGTGCGCCAGTCCTTCGCGAGCTCGATCGCCGCCCGGGTGAGGTTGCCGTATTTCTCCAGCTTGCCTTCGAAGCGCTCGAACAGCGTGAACGCATCGGCGGTGCCGCCGGCGAATCCCGCGAGCACCTTGCCGTCGTAGAGGCGGCGCACCTTGCGCGCATTGCTCTTGATCACGGTCTGGCCGAGGGTCACCTGGCCGTCGCCGCCGAGCGCGACGTGCCCGCCGCGCCGTACCGCGAGGATCGTCGTGCCGAGCATCGCGCCGGGGCGGTGCTGGAAAGGGTCGTCTAGGTTCATGTTGGCGGGCTCGGTCGGCCGAGAATCAGGCTCGATGAGGGCGAAACGGCGGATTTCAAGGCCGCGTGCGTCGCCGTGCGCGCGGATGCGCGGCGTCGTACACGTTCGCGAGATGCTGGAAGTCGAGATGCGTGTAGATCTGCGTCGTACCGATGTTCGCATGGCCGAGGAGCTCTTGCACGCCGCGCAGGTCCGCGCTCGATTCGAGCAGGTGCGTCGCGAACGAGTGCCGGAACAGGTGCGGATGCACGCGCACGGCGATGCCTTGCCGTCGCGCCCAGAGCGCGACCCGCTGCTGGATCGCGCGCGGCGAGAGCCGGCGCCCGTCGCGGCTGAGGAACAGCGCCTGCCCGGCGCCGCCCGGGTGCTCGCCGAACCAGGCCGCGAGCGCGGCGCGGGCGGCGCGACCGACCGGGACGATGCGCGTCTTGGCGCCCTTGCCGAGCACGCGGACGGTTGCGTCGGCGAGATCGACGTCCCGGCGGTTCAGGCCGGCGAGCTCCGCGAGCCGCAGACCCGAGGAGTACAGGAGCTCCATGATCGCCTTGTCGCGCGCCGACAAGCGGTCGTCCGCGCGGAACGACAGGAGCCGTGCCATCTGATCGACGTCGAGGGTCGAGGGCAGGCGTTTCTCGCCGCGCGGCGCGCGCACCCCCTCGGCCGGGTTGCCTTCGGCCGCGGCTTCGCGGCACAGATACCCGTAGAAGCTGCGGATCGCGGACAAGCGCCGTTGCACGCTGCGCGGCGCCAGGCCCGCGGCGTGCTCGGCCGCCGCGAACGCGCGTATCGCGGCCCCGTCGAGCTTGCGCCAATCCGTGGATCCGCGCCGCTCGAGATGCCCGGCGAGCGCTTCCAGGTCGCGCCGGTAGGCGGCCGCGGTGTGCGGGCTCATGCGCCGTTCCAGGCGCAGGTGCGCGCAGAAGCGCCCGATCCAGTCGTGCAGCGCGGCGTTCAGGGCGCGCTCCCGCCGCGGCTCGGCGCGGCTCAGCGCGTCAGCGCGTGCGCGATCAAGTCACCGATCCGGATCAGGAAATCGGTGCTCATCGCCGGGTGGAACCGTTCCGCGTCGCTCGCCCCGATCGCGAGCAGCCCGAGGTTTCCCTTCGGTCCGAGCGGGGTCAGCGCGACCGACCCGATCTCGACGGTGTCGGCGCCGAACAGATAGTCACGCTGCGAATCGCGGATCTGGCCGCATCGCGGCTTGCCCGACGCGAGCAGCGACTCGAAGGACTTCATGTTCGCGTCGGCCGGCTCGGTGATGCGCAGGAAGCGCAGCCCGGCGCTCTCGAGCGCGTTCCCCGCCGGCAGGAACAGCACCAGCACCGAGTGCATCGCCTCGAAGTCCTCGCGCATCGACGTCTCGATCGCCGCGACGGTCGCCGGCAGGTCGCCGGCGCGGATCAGGCGCTGCGCGAGCCGGTGGATCCGATCGGCGAGCGCGTCGTTCGCGCGCGCGACGTCGACGAGCTCCTTCAGTCGCCGTTCGAGCGCCTGATTGCGCTCACGCAGCACCTCGACCTGGCGTTCGACCAGGCTCACCGTCGCGGTCCGATCCCGCAGGTGCGGCAGCCGCAGCTTCGCGAGCAGTGCCGCGTTGCGTTCGAAGAAATCGGGGTTCGTCTGCAGGTAATCCGCGACCCGGTCGTCGGTCATCGCGTCTTCCTTCACTCCGCGCACGGAATGGGTCGTCATCGGTGCTCGCTCCCGGTGGAAAGCCGCATCATATCTCGATCGAACCGGTGAAAACGACAATTGCGGGTCCCGTGAGCCAGGCGGTCTCGCCCTCGCCCGGCCAGCGCACGTGGGCGCGTCCGCCGCGCAGATCCACGTCGACGTCGGCGTCGAGGCGGTCGTGCCGGCGGGCGACCGCGACCGCGGCGCAGGCGCCGGTTCCGCAGGCGAGAGTCTCGCCGGCGCCGCGTTCGAACACCCGCAGCGAGACGTGACCTCGGTCGTGGATTTGCAGAAAGCCGACGTTCACTCGCCGCGGGAACGCCGGGTGCCCCTCGATCGCGGGTCCGAGCGTGGCGACCGGCGCGGACTCGACGTCCTCGACGTAGACGACGGCGTGCGGATTGCCGACCGACACGGCGCCGACGCGGACCTCGAGATCGCCGATGCGGATCGGATACGACGGCGCTGCGCACGGCGCCTGCATCGGCAGGGACCGCGGGTCGAAATCCGGCACGCCGATCTCGACCGACACGCGACCGTCATCGCCGATTCGCGCGCGGACCGTGCCCCCCGGGCTCCCGAGCGCGAACTCGCGGCCCCGCGCCGGATCGCGCGCGTACAGCAAGGCCGCGACGCAGCGCGCGCCGTTGCCGCACTGTTCGACCTCGCCGCCGTCGGCGTTGAAGATCCGATAGTAGCCGCGCGTCGCCGGGTCGCGCGGCGGCTCGAGCATCAGCGCCTGGTCGAAGCCGATCCCGGTGTGGCGGTGCGCGAGACGACGCAACAGCGCCGCGTCGATCGCCCGCCCGCGAAAGCCGGCGGGCGCATCGAAGACCAGGAAATCGTTGCCGAGTCCTTGCATCTTCCAGAAGTCGAGGCGCATCCACCGAGGATAGCCGATGCGCTCCCCGGGACGCGAGCGCGAGGGCTTGCGGAATCGGAGCCCCCGACTTAGCCTTGCCTCGGCCGGGAATGGCCACGGAACAGTGGAGGCGGGAAGCGCATGCGCCACATCATGGTCCTGAACGCGAAAGGCGGTTGCGGCAAGAGCACGATCGCGACGAACCTCGCGGTGTTCTTCGCGCGCGACGGACACGAGACCTGCATCGCCGATTACGACCCGCAGCGCTCGAGCCTCGATTGGCTCGCGACGCGCCCGCACGATCTGCCCGCGATCACCGGCGTACCGGCCTACGAGGAAGGCATACGCAACGTTCCCCGCAACACGGAAGTGCTGGTGATCGACGCTCCGGCGCGAGTGCACGGCACGGAGCTCAACGAACTCGTCCGACGCGCCGAGACGATCCTGGTCCCGGTCCTGCCTTCGACGATCGACATCAAGGCCTGCGGACACTTCATGGCCGAATTGCAGGAGATCGGCAAGGTCTCGCGCAAGCAGGCGCGTCTCGCGGTGGTCGCGAACCGGGTCCGCGAATACACGCTGATCTACGAGGAACTCGAGCGTTACCTCAAGCACCTGAAGGTGCCGTACCTCGGCGCGCTGCGCGAGGCGCAGAACTACGTGCGTGCCTACTCGCGCGGAATGGGCGTCCTGGAATTGCCCGAGTACCTCGCCTGGCCGGACTGGCGGCAATGGGAACCGATCTGCGCCTGGCTCGACAGCAAGCGCAGCCAACCCTGAGACGCGAACCGACCCCGCGCGGCCCGCCCGCGCGCCCCGGACGCGAGTGCCGGCCGTGCGCGTGAGCCTCGGCCGCTCCGGGCGCACGTTCCGCGTCGATGCGGGCGCGTCGCTGCTCGATGCGGCGATCGCCGCCGGCGTGCGACTCGCTCACGGCTGCCGGCGTGGCAACTGCGGTGCCTGCCGCGCGCGGCTGCTGCGCGGCGAGGTCGACTACCCCGACGGGCCGCCGCTCGGCCTGGGTCCGCAGGATGCCGCCGACGGGCTGATCTTGATGTGCCGCGCGCGCGCGAGCGGCGACCTCGAGCTCGACGTCGACGAAGTGCGTCATCCGGACGAGGTGACGGTGCAGCGCCTGCCGTGCCGGATCGCGCGCATCGAGCATCTCGGGCGCGACCTGGCCGCGCTGTATCTGCGCCTGCCGCCCGTCGCGGATTTCGCGTTCCTGCCCGGCCAGTATCTCGACGTCCTGCTGCCGCAAGGCCGTCGACGCAGCTTCTCGATCGCGTGTCCGCCGCACGATGCCCGATTGATCGAGCTGCACGTGCGCCGCGTGGCGGGCGGAGCGTTCACCGAGTCGCTGTTCGCGGCCGACCCGACCGGGCGGCTGCTCACGATCGAAGGTCCGCGCGGCTCGTTCCGCTACCATCCGCCCGATGTCGGCCCGGCGCCGGACGCCGCACCGCTGCTGCTCGTTGCGGGCGGCACGGGCTATGCGCCGATCCAGGCGATCCTGAGGCACGTCGTCGAACGCGGCGCGCGGCGCGAGGTGCGCCTGTACGCCGGCGCGCGGGGCGCGGCCGATCTCTACGCGGACGCGAGAATCCGCGAGATCGCACGGCGTACGCCGCAGCTGCGCTACGTGCCCGTGCTGTCGGAGCCCGAGGCGGATTGGACCGGTCGGCGCGGATTCGTGCACGACGCGGTGCTCGCCGACCATGCGTCGCTCGCGGAGCTCGACGTGTATGCCTGCGGTCCGCCGGCGATGATCGAGGCCGTGCGCCGCACCTTCCCGATGCGGGGGGTCGATCCCGATCGGCTCTATTTCGAATCGTTCGAGTAGCCGCCGGAGCGGCCGGTCGCCCAGCGCGACAGCGCATCGACGAGCGCCGGGTCCTGCGGCGACGTCGCTTCGATCCGGGGCCCGGCGATCCCGAGGGATGCGAGCGCGTTCGCGACCCGCCCGGCGGGGACCAGCCAGTGCAGCCGATCCAGCGCCGCGCGCACCGGCGGCGTCGACATCGTGAGCAGTGCCGCCGCGACCTCGAGACTGGTCGCCGTGACGACCTGCAGCGCCCCGGCGCCGAGCCGCGCCTCGAGTTCGCGAAGCCGCGCGGGGTCGGGCGACGCCGGCGCGCGACGATAGACCTCGACCGTTTCGACGCGCGCGCCGCGCGCGGCGAGCTCGCGCGCGAGCAGGTCGCGGCCGCCGACGCCCTTGACGAGCAGCACGCGCTGCCCGCCGAGATCCTGCAGCGCGGGCTCGGCGAGCAGATGCTCGGAATCGAACCCGCCGCGCGGCGTGATCGCGACCCGGTGGCCCGCGAGATCCAGCGCACGCCGCGTCGCCGGGCCGATCGCGGCGATCGCGAGATCGCGTCGCGGCCCGAGCAGTCCGGCCCCGTGCCGCACCGCGTTCGCGCTGGTGAACACCACGAGGTCGAACGCGTCCGGCGCGCCGATGCGTCTCCCGAGCTCGGGGGGCACCGCCAGCGCATCGATCGTGATCGCGGGCAATGCGAATGCGACCGCGCCGCGCTCTTCGAGCAGCCGGCACAACTGCGCCGACTGCGCCTGTGGCCGGGTCACGAGTACGCCGACACCCGCCAGCCGGCGCATCGCGCTCAGCCCTCGGCGAGGAGGTCGAGGAGTTCGCGCGCCCCCGCCGCGAGCATCCGCTGCGCGAGCGCTTCCCCGAGCGCCGCGGCCGCGTCGGCGGTGCCGCTCAGCCCATCCCGCAGCACCCGGCGCCCGTCGGTCGAGGCGACGAGCCCGCGGAGCCCGAGGCGCCCGCCGTCGAGCGTCGCATGGGCGGCGACCGGCGACTGGCAACCGCCGCCGAGGCGGCGCGAGAATGCCCGCTCGGCGTCCACCGCCACGCGCGTCGGCGGGTGCTCGAGCGCCGCGAGGCGCGCCAGGATCGTCGTGTCGTCCGCACGGCATTCGACGCCGATCGCGCCCTGGCCGACCGCCGGCAGCGATACCTCGAGCGGCAACCGGGCCGCGATCCGCTGCTCCCAGCCGAGCCGTGCGAGGCCGGCGCACGCGAGCACGATCGCATCGAGCGAACCCTCGTCGAGCCGTCGGACGCGGGTGTTCAAATTTCCGCGCAGCGCCTCGATCCGCAGGTCCGGGCGCGCGGCGAGGAGTTGGGCGCGCCGGCGCAGGCTCGAGGTGCCGACGCGCGCGCCGCTCGGCAGCGCTTCGAGCGCGCCGGCCCGGGGGGCGACGAGCGCGTCGCGGGGATCGGCGCGCTCGAGGATCGCGCCGATCGTGAATTGCGCCGGCAGATCGGCGGGCACGTCCTTCATCGAGTGCACCGCGAGATCCGCGCGGCGCTCCTCGAGTGCGATCTCGAGCTCCTTGATGAACAAGCCCTTGCCGCCGATCGCCGCAAGGCTGCGGTCGAGAATCTGATCGCCCTTGGTGGACATCGGCAGCAGCACGACGTCCACGCCGGGGTGGGCGGCGCGCAGCCGCGCGGCGACGTGCTCGGCCTGCCACAGCGCCAGCGGGCTCTTGCGGGTCGCGATGCGCAGCGGCGCGGCGGTCATGGCCGCGTTCAGGCGCCGGGCTTGCCGTCGGCGTCGGCGAACAGCGCCGATTTCGAACGGTAGATCGTCGAGATGTCCTCGTCGCCGTGGCCGTCGCGGATCAGCGCCGCATATTCGGCGAGCGTCGACTCGACGACCGGAAGGCGCGCGCCGTGCGCCGCCGCCATCTCGCGGCAAATTCGCAGGTCCTTCTCGTGCAAGCGCACGCGGAAGCCGGCCGGATACTGTCCCTTCGCCATGTAGGGCGCACGGTTCACGAAGTACCAGCTCGATCCCGCTCCTTGGCCGAGCGTGTCGATCACCCGCTCGAGCGGCAGGCCTTCCGCCTGCGCGAACGCCATCGCCTCGGCGACGGCCTGGATGATCCCGGCACACATGATCTGGTTGGTCGCCTTCGTCGCCTGGCCGGCGCCGCTCGGGCCGAGGTGGGCGATCTTGCGCCCGACCGCCTCGAGAACCGGTCGGGCGCGTTCGAACACCGCCTCGTCGCCGCCCGCCATGATCGCGAGCGTTCCCTGTCTCGCGCCTTCGATCCCGCCACTGACGGGGCAATCCAGGAAGCCGACGCCGCCGGCCGCGAGTCGCGCATGCAATGCGCGCGCGGTGCCCGCGCCGACGGTCGAAAAATCGATCACGATCTTGCCGGCGCCGAGCCCCGGGCTCAATCCGGCGACGACTTCGCGCAGATCCGCGTCCGCCGACACGCAGATGCCGACGACGTCGCAATCGGCGGCGAGATCCGCGAGGGTCGGGTACGCGTTGCAGCCGAGCTCGGCCGCGAGCGCGGCCGCCTTGCCCTGGGTGCGGTTCCACACCCCGGCCAAGAGGCTCGCGCGGTGCAGATTGCGCGCCATCGGCGCCCCCATCGCGCCCAACCCGACGAAGCCGATACGCATCGTTGTCACCCTTTCCCGCGGGATCCGTTCGAAGCGCGCTAGGTTAAGCGCTCGAAGCCTTCGCGGCAAAGGGGTCGCGCGGCGGCGGGCGGACGACGTGCCGGCCGCGATCGCGCGGCCGCTACATCGACTGGCCGCTGCCGCAGAGCGTGTCGACCTGCTTCTTCGCGTCGAGGCGCGCGGCGTCGATCTCGGCCGACGAAAGATAATGGCGTTTGCCGCCGGCGCCGAGCGAATACATGTGCCGGCCGTTGATCAGATCTTCGTAGTGCTGCTTCGCGTTGGCGCATTGCGCCTGGTGCGCGGTCGCGACGTCCGCAGCGACCGATTGCCGTTCGCGCTCGGCCTTGCTCTGCGCGAGGGCCTGGGCCGCGAAGGCGGCGTTGGAGAGCGTCGGGTTCGTCGCCGCCGCGCTCGCCGGTGCCGGCGGCACGGCCGCTCCGAGCAAGTGCACGACCGTCGCGTGCACGCCGACCGGCGGGGAGTCCCCGTATTGGAGCTGACCTTTGGCATTGACCCACCGGTAGACGGTCGCGGATGCGAGCGCAGACCATCCGAGCAGGGCGGCGAACAACAAAACGCGCTTCATGATCCCGTTCCTCGGGGGGCGATTACAACGCGCGCGATCCGGTTTCCCCCGTTCGGATCCGCACCGCTTGTCCGAGCTCGGCGACGAAGATCTTGCCGTCACCGATCTTGCCGGTGCGCGCCGACTCGATGATCGATTCGACGACGCGCTCGACCTGATCGTCGTCCACCGCGAGCTCGAGCTTGACCTTCGGCAAGAAATCGACGACGTACTCCGCGCCTCGATAGAGTTCAGTATGACCCTTTTGGCGACCGAAACCCTTGACCTCGGTCACGGTGAGCCCCTGCACCCCGATTTCGGCGAGCGCCGAACGCACTTCGTCGAGCTTGAACGGCTTGATGATCGCCACGACCAGTTTCATCTCGGACACTCCTCAGATGTTCGCGGAATGAGACTGCAGTGTATCAATGAAAAAATATCTTCCAATTGCGGCATCGCGTCATTGGCGATCGCCGGGCGGCTGGGTTATAAACGCCGAGGATCTCGCGCCGTGTCATTGAATTGAAAAAACGGCGAACTCGCCGAATGGCGAGGTTCGCCGCCAGGAAATACGCGCCGACGGGGGGTGTGTCGAATGCCGGCGCGAGATCTTCCCAAACTTTAGCGCGTGCGAGCGAGGACGGTCAGATCGCCTCCCGGCCGCGTTCGCCGGTGCGGATCCGCAGCGCGTCCTGGAGCCCCTCCACCCAAAGCTCGCCATCCCCGGCGCGGCCGGTCCGCGCGAGGTTGCAGATCGCTTCGATCACCGGTTCGCCGATCGAGTCGTCGACCGCGATTTCGATCTTTGCCAGCGGCCGCAATCCGGTGGCGCGGTCGTCCGCGCGTTGGGTGTCGAGGGATTCCGGGTCGCCCGGATCGCCGTGAACCTCGGTCACCGTAATGCCTTGGACGCCGAGATCCACGATCGCGCGACGTAGCGGCTCGAGCTTGAAAGGCCTTACGATTGCGCTGATCAATATCATCCATTCCTTGCCGTTCGCATCAGTTAAGCGGAGCGTTTCCGACCCGGGTTGCGAGTACCATCGTCCGAGGAACTGCAGCTTCCGTGCCATGTCCGTGATCGTTGTCGATCAAGGACTTGCGCGGATCGCGACCGCGAGGCGCGCACCGAGGCGGGGCGCGCGGGGCGAGCCGCGCATCAACGGAGAGCGCCACAACGGATTTTCACGGAGGTTCCGATGAGTTTGACCGATTCGATCGCGCTCGATGAGATCGCGCGCCGGCTCGCGGAGGTGGTGCCCCCGCCCATGCGGGCGCTCGCACGCGACCTCGAGGCGAATTTCAAGACGGTGTTGCAGGCGCAGCTCGCGAAGCTCGACATCGTCACGCGCCAGGATTTCGACGTACAGTCGGCGGCGCTCGCCCGCGCGCGCGAACAACTGGCCGCGATCGAGGCCCGGCTCGCGGAACTGGAAGCGAAGACCCGGCCGGCCTGAACTCGCTCCACGCCGGGTGCGGCGCCGAGTCGGGGCTTGCGCGAGGACCGAAAGTGCGCCGTGCCGCCGTCAGCGCGACCTTGAGCCGAGCCCCGCTCGGGCTCGCCGCACCGCTGGTGCGCGTCGAGGTGCACCTGGGTGCGGGCTTGCCTCAGTTCGCGATCGTCGGCTTGCCCGAGACGGTGGTGCGCGAGAGCCGCGAACGCGTTCGCGCCGCGCTGGTGAGCGCGGGTTTCGAGTTTCCGGCCGCGCGAATCACCGTGAATCTTGCGCCCGCTGATCTACCCAAGGAAGGCGGGCGGTTCGATTTGCCGATCGCGGTCGGCGTGCTGACCGCGACGGGACAGTTGCCGGCCGAATGCACCGCGAGCCGCGAGTTCTACGGCGAGCTGTCGCTCGGTGGCGAGCTGCGGGAAACGACGAAACTGTTACCCGCGCTGATCGCCGGCGCGGCGGACGGCCGGGAATTGATCGTGCCCGCCGCGAACGCGCTGGAGGCGGGCCTGGTGCCCGGCGCGCGGATCCGCATGGCGCGCGATCTGCCACAGCTGCGCGCGGCGATGCTGGATAACGACTCGCTACCGCCGCCGCCGCCGCCGACCCGCGCCGCGGCGCCGCCGTTCGCGGACCTCGCGGACGTGCGCGGCCAGCGGTGGGCCAAGCGCGCGCTCGAGATCGCCGCGGCCGGCGAGCACGGACTGTTGATGATCGGTCCGCCGGGAACCGGCAAGACGATGCTCGCCGAACGGCTCGGAGGCATTCTTCCGCCCCTCGACGGGTGCGAGCGGCTCGAGGTGGCGAGCCTCGAGTCCGCCGCAGGCGCGCGTCCCGGCGGCTTCCCCGCGCGCCCCTTTCGCGCGCCGCACCACACCGCGTCGGTCGCGGCGCTGACCGGCAGCGGCTCCCGGCCGGGGGAGATTTCCCGCGCACACCGGGGCGTGCTGTTCCTCGACGAGCTCCCGGAATTTCCGCGCAATGCCCTCGAAGCGTTGCGCGAGCCGCTCGAGAGCGGGACGGTCGTACTGTCCCGCGCGAAGCGCTGCTACGAATGGCCCGCCGCGTTTCAGCTCGTCGCCGCGATGAATCCTTGCCCCTGTGGATACCACGGCGATACCCGCGGCCGCTGCCGCTGCACCGCCGAGCAAATCCGCCGCTATCGTGCGCGGGTGTCGGGCCCGTTGATCGATCGGATCGACATTCACGTGGAGCTCGCGATGCCCTCGGCGGCCGAGGTCGCCGTCGATGGGCGCGGTGCGGTGGCGGACGAACGAACTGCCGCGGTCGCCGAGCGGGTCAGCCGTGCGCGGTGCGCACAGATCGAACGCCAAGGCAAAACCAATGCGCGGCTCGAGCCGGCGGAGGTCCCGGTCCACTGCGGGCTCGATCGTGTCGCCGCCGCCCTCGCCGCCCGCGCGTACGAGCGACTCGGGCTGTCGGTGCGGGCGCATCAGCGGGTGCTGAAACTCGCGCGCACCTGTGCCGACCTCGCAGGCTCTACGCGGATCGAGGCGATGCACGTCGCCGAGGCCATTCAGCTTCGCGCGTTGGACCGGGCACTCGTGTGACGAGCTGGCCCGAGGCGGTCATTTCTTCGCGAGCGATACCATGTAATCGACCGCGGCGCGGATCGTCGCGTCCGGCCAGTTCGTACCACCCCGGGGCGGCATCGCCTTGTAGCCGTGCTCGGCGTGCTGGTAGAGCACCGCCATGCCTTGCGCGATGCGCGGTGCCCATGCGGCCTTGTCGCCGGCCTTCGGCGCGCCGTTGAGCCCGAGCCCATGGCAGGACGAGCAGACTTGCTGGAAGGCGGCCTCTCCCGTCTTCGGTATGTTCGCCGCGGGTGCGGCGGGCGGAGCCGCCGGCGACATCGTGAGCGCGGAGTTGTCTTGCCCCGCAATGGCTTCCCGGGCGAACGGAGCGATATTGTTTTGCACCGCGCTGAGATACGTCGCCTGGGTCATCTGATCCTTCAGCTGGACTCGACCGAGGGATCGGGCCAGCGCAAACAAACCGATCGCGGTGACGATCAGAATTCCGAGCATGACGCTGAACAAGTTCAGGAAGTGAGAATCCGAGGTTTCGGCGTTGGACACGGTGACTCGCTGAAATAGGCCAAAAATGATTATCGTTCGAGTATAGCGACAGCCGGCCGACGACGGAATAGCCGGGCCCCGTCAGTGCCGGTCGGCGCGCACCGGCGTGCTCGCTCGACACCGCGCCCGGCGAGCGCGGGTTAGAATTCCCCACTCCTTCGGGGGCGGCGCCGCGCTCCCGGGGGGCCCAGTCTGGAGATGCGCGATGTTCTATGCACTCGCCGCCGAGTCGGTACTCCTCGTGCACCTCGCGTTCATCGTGTTCGTGATGCTGGGCGGCTGGCTCGCGATCCGGCATCGCGCCTGGGCGGTCGTGCATCTGCCGGCGGCCGCTTGGGGAGCGTACGTCGAGCTCAGCGGCCGGATCTGCCCGCTGACGGTTTGGGAGAACGCGCTGCGCGTGCGCGCGGGGCAGGCCGGGTATCAGGGCAGTTTCATCGAGCATTATTTGCTCGCGATCATCTACCCGGCCGGGCTCACGCGAACGATGCAATTCGGTCTCGCGGCGCTGGTGATCGCCGTGAACGCGGCGGTGTACCGGCGGGTGCTGCGCCACCGACGTCCCGCCGGAGGGTCGTGACGTGCGGTCGCCGGGCGGGATCCCGGCGATGTGGATCCGCCGGGCGCCGGACGGGTCGGCCGCGTCGCGCGGCATGCCGCCGATCGCGCGTCGGCGGGGCCGATGACGGGCTCACGGCGGGCGGCTTCGGCGGGCGAGCGCCGCGGGGTCGGATTTTCCAGGGGTTTCGCGCCGATCGGGGATTCGCGCGCGCGCTGGCTGATCGTCGGCAGCCTGCCCGGCCGAGAGTCGCTCGCGCGGCGGGAGTATTACGCGCAACCCCGGAACGCGTTCTGGGCGATCATGGGCGCCCTTTTCGGCGCGAGTCCGGAGTTGTCCTATCCCGAGCGCGTCGCGCGTCTCGTGCAGCAGCGGGTTTCGGTCTGGGATGTCTGTGCCGCCGCGCAGCGATCCGGGAGCCTGGACAGCGCGATCCTGCGCGGGAGCGTCGTGATCAACGATTTTCAGGGGTTGTTCACGCAATGGCCCGCCATCGAAGCGGTGGTGTTCAACGGCGCGGTCGCCGCCGACCTGTACGAGCGACTCGTATTGCCGTCCCTCGACTCGCCGGCCCGAACGTTGCCACGCATCAGGCTACCCTCGACGAGTCCCGCGAACGCATCGATCCCGGTTGAACGCAAGCTGGGCGTGTGGCGCGACGCGCTCGCCCGACCCGGGCGGCGACGCAGTGGACGGGCTGAGGCCTGCGCGGGTACTATCGCGACCCTCCGACCAAAGCGCCCGTAGCTCAGCTGGATAGAGTGTCGGCCTCCGAAGCCGAAGGTCACTGGTTCGAATCCAGTCGGGCGCGCCATTCACCAGCGCCTCATTCCGATGGGGCCCTCGAGGCCGGCCGGCGGCGTCGGGATCCGCGGTCTCAGTCGAACTCGCCCCGCCCGGCAGGGAACGCGCGCTCCCAGTGGCGTCCGTCGATCGCGGTCACGTTCATCGACTCGACCGTGGCGTCGTCGAGGCAGCGCGCGTTCACGCTGAACCCGTCAGGATGCGACCGCGGCACATAGAATGATTTCACGCCGCAGATCCGGCAGAACAGGTGTTCGGCCCTGCCGGTGTTGAATCGGTAGCTCTGCAGCGTCTCGCGACCCTGGATCAGGGTGAAGCGTTCCGCCGGCACGATCAGGTGGAGGAACCCCGCCTTCGTGCAGATCGAGCAGTTGCACTCCGCGACCTCGAGCCGCGCCGGCGCGAGCACCTCGAAGCGCACCCGGCCGCAATGGCAGCCGCCGCGATGGACGATCAGGGGAGCGATTTCCAAGCGGATCCCTCGATGCGCGGGTCGGGCACGAACCAGATGCCGGCGACCAGCACGTAGATGCCGAGCGCCGCACGCGTGGAGGCGAAAGACGCCGCGATCCCGGCCGCATACAGCGCGATCGACAGCAGTCCCTTGAGGTCGCGGCCGAAGGCCAGCGCGAGCGGCGAATCGCGGCCGTTGGCGGCCGCGAGACAGCGGGCGAGGTTGAAGTAGGCGACCGCGGCCATCAGCAGCACCACCCCGTACACGGCGACGGGAGCGGTCGCGAAGTCGTTGCGGTCCATCCAGCCGGTGGCGAACGGGATCAGCGACAACCAGAACAGCAGGTGCAGATTGGCCCAAAGCACGGCGCCGCTCACGCTGCGAACGGCGTGCAGCATGTGGTGGTGGTTGTTCCAGTAGATCCCGACGTAGAGGAAGCTGAGCACGTAGCTGAGGAAGGTCGGTACGATCGCGGCGAGCGCCGCGAAGCCGGCGCCGCTCGGCGGTTTCAGTTCCAGCACCATGATCGTGATGATGATCGCGATCACGCCGTCACTGAAGGCTTCCAGACGCCCTTTGCCCATGCGGACTCCGAGGGTCTCGGGAGGGAAAGGGCCGCGGCGCCCCGGGCTCGCCGCGGCCGAGGCGGTCAGTGCTTGTGCTCGAGCGCCGCGAGGTCGCTGACGAGGCTCATCAGGCGTTGTTCGCCGCCCGCGGTACCGACGTCGGCGACGTACTTGCCGTTGATCACGAACGTCGGCACGCCGGTGATGTGGTAGCGCTCCATCTCTTCGTCGGCGTGCCGCAGATCGGTCTCGACCGTGAAGGAACGGTACGCGTTCTGGAACGCCTGCGCGGAGACGCCGTGCTTGGTCACGAAGGCGAGCTGCATCTGCTCCGACTGCGCGTCGGTGTTCCCGGTCAGCGGATCGTTGTTCACGTGGATCTCGTTGAAGATCGCCGTGTGCAGCTGGTCGATCTTACCGAGGCTCTGCAGGGTGTAATAGAGACGCGCGAGGGCGCGTTGACTCGGTCCCCACATCACCGGGATTCGATAGAACGAGATGTACGGGGCCTTCGTCTTGAGCCAGGCCTCGATGATGGGATCGAGCGCGTAGCAGTGCGGGCAGGCGTACCAGAAGAACTCGATCACCTCGACCTGGCCGGGCGGCGCGAACGTCGGTTGCGCCGGTACCAGGCGCGTGTAGTTCACGCCCTCCTGCCACATCGACGGTCCGGACAGCGACTCCGCTTGCGCGGTGTCGGAGACGGCGGCGACCGCTTCGTAGAGCGGATTGTGCTCGCCGGTATTGCCTTTCGCCTTGTCGACGGTCTCCGAGCGCTCGTTCAGCTGCCCCACCGTGGAGGCTGCGAGCGACATCGACGACGGCTGCGTGGCCGCGGTCGTGCCGGCCGGGTTGGCGGCGCCGCCGGTGGGATGTTTCGCGCACGCGGCGACGAGCAGGCCGAGCCCGAGCACCCAGGCGATACGAGTCGCGCGGAGCATCAGCGCAACCCCTTCGTGTAGTCGGCCACGTCACGCATCTGGTCGGGCGTCAAGCGCTTCGCGATCGTGCGCATGATCGCGTTCGGATCGGTCGCGCGCGCGCCGCTCGCGTAATTCTGCAGCTGCGTGATCACGTAGGTCGCATGCTGTCCGCGCAGCGCCGGGATCTTGCCCGGCTCGTTGCCGGCGCCGGTCGGGCCGTGGCAACCCATGCACGCCGGAATACCGTCGGACGCGTCGCCGCCTCGGTACAGCGCTTCGCCGGCCTTCCAGTACCGCGGGTCGGCTTGCAGGCCGGTGTTCGGCAGGCTGTCGAAGTAGGCGCCGAGATCTTCCATGTCCTGCGGCGTCAACGCGGCGGCGTTCGCCGACATGATCGGATTCTGCCGAGCGCCGCTCTTGAAGCTCTGCAGCTGATAGGTGATGTACGCGGCACCGAGGCCGGCCAAACTCGGCCATTGCGGGTTCACGCTGTTGCCGTTCGCGCCGTGGCAGGCACGACACACGACGGCTTTGGTGGCGCCCGCCTGGGCGTTTCCCGCAGAGAGGGCCGTGCCGCCGGCGACCGCGCCGGCGAGCGCTATTCCGATGATCAGCAACCGCTTCATGATGCGCTCTTCCCCATGCTATTCCGAACCATTCGAGGCCGTAAATTGTACACTACGCTCAATAATTTACGTCTAACGACCCATCATGTCGACTTATGCGAACGTGAAATTCCTGACAAGTGCGGCGAGTGTCGGCCAGCTGGTGGCCGACACCGGCCGCGAGGTCGCGTTCGCCGGGCGCTCGAACGCGGGTAAATCGACCGCGATCAACGCGGTGACGGGCCGGTCGGGGCTCGCGCGGGTGAGTCGGACGCCGGGCCGGACCCAGTTGATCAATTTCTTCGAACTCGCGACCGACCGGCGTCTCGTGGATCTGCCGGGCTACGGTTTCGCGAAAGTGCCCGCCGCGGTGCGCGACCGCTGGCACGAGTTGATGCGGGATTACTTCGCGCGCCGGGAATCCCTGGTCGGTTTGCTGCTGATCGTCGATGCGCGCCGTGGTCTCGGCGAGCTCGATCGTGCGATGCTCAACTGGGCGCTCGGGCGTGGGCGGCGCGCGCACGTGCTGCTCAGCAAGGCCGACAAGCTCGGCCGTCAGGAGGCGATCCGGGTGTTGCGCGCGACGCAGGCCGAATGCGCGGGCACGGACATCGGCGCGCAGCTGTTCTCCGCTCACGGGCGGCAGGGCATCGACGCGGCGCGGGACGTGCTCTCGCAGTGGCTCGAGGGCGAGGGCGAGGGCGCCGCGTAACCCACGCGCAAAAAAAAGCCCCGATGGTCGCCGTTAAGCAGCCACCGGGGCAGACCAACCCGGCATGGGGATGACAGACCGGGTCAACCCGCTCAGGGAGAGGAGCGGGGAGCGATTGGGTCGCTCACGAAGTTAGAGGGGGCCGCCCAGGGAAAGTTCCGGGCGATTCGAAGAAGATCGGCCCCGCGATATAACTTCATGAAACAACGAGAATTTTATCGCCATGTCGAGCCGCGGCGCGGGTGATCGGCCGCGCCACCGGCGGGGTGCGGGAACGGACCTCAGTGCGCTTCGTCCCAGTTGTCGCCCCGGCCCACGTCGACCTTGAGCGGGACCCGCAAGGATCCGCCGGCGCCCGCCATCCGGTCGCGCAGTTCCTGCGTGACAGGGTCGGCCGCGTCCGCGGCGACCTCGAGCACGAGTTCGTCGTGGACTTGCATGATCAAGCGCGCGCGCACCTGCTCCCGGCGGATCCAGGCGTCGACGTCGATCATCGCGCGCTTGATCACGTCGGCGGCGGTTCCCTGCATCGGCGCGTTGATCGCGCTGCGTTCCGCATATTGCCGCTGCGACGGATTGCTCGAACGGATGTCGGGCAGATAGAGGCGCCGACCGAACACGGTCTCGACGTATCCGCGTTCGCGGGCGAGTGCGCGCGTCTCGTCCATGTAGCGCTTCACGCCCGGATACCGTTCGAAATATCGATCGACGTAGGCCTGCGCATCCGCGCGGCCGATCCCGAGCTGGCGTGCGAGGCCGAACGCCGACATCCCGTAGATCAGCCCGAAATTGATCGCCTTCGCCGATCGGCGCTGCTCCGCGGTGACCGCATCCTCGGGCAGGCCGAGGACTTCGGCCGCGGTCGCGCGATGCACGTCCCGGTCCTGCGCGAACGCGCTCAGCAGGGCCGCATCGCCCGACAGGTGCGCCATGATTCTCAGTTCGATCTGGGAATAGTCCGCCGCGACCAGCACGAAGCCCTCCGGCGCGATGAATGCGCGACGGATGCGGCGGCCTTCGGGCGTCCGGATCGGGATGTTCTGCAAGTTCGGATCGGACGAGGACAGACGTCCGGTCGCCGCGACCGCCTGGTGATAGGACGTATGAATTCGTCCGGTCGACGGCTCGATCTGCTCCGGCAGCTTGTCGGTGTACGTCGACTTGAGCTTCGCGAGGCCGCGATACTCGAGAATCAGGCGCGGCAGCTCGTGCTCCAGCGCGAGTTCCTCGAGCACGTCCTCCGCCGTCGACGGCTGGCCGGTCGGCGTCTTGCGCATCGGCGGAATCGCCAACCGGCCGAACAAGATCTCCTGGAGCTGCTTCGGCGATTCGAGATTGAACGGCGTGCCGGCCGCGCGGTGCGCCGCTTGCTGCACCTCGCCCATTCGCTGCGCGAGCTCGCCGCTCTGGGTCCGCAGGCGGCCGGGGTCGATCAGCACGCCGGCGCGCTCCATGCGATAGAGCACGTCGACGAGCGGCTGCTCGATCGTTTCGTAGAGCGTTCGCAGCGCGGGCACCGCCTCGATTCGCGGCCAGAGCTCGCGATGCAATCGCAGGGTCACGTCGGCGTCCTCGGCGGCGTACTCGGCCGCGCGCGCCACGTCGACCTGATTGAACTTGATCTGCTTCGCCCCCTTGCCGGCGACGTCCTCGAAGTGGATCGTCCGGATCCCGAGATATTTCGCCGCGACCGAGTCCATGTCGTGACGGCTCGCGGTGCTGTTCAGCACGTACGACTCGAGCATGCTGTCGTACCGCTGGCCCGCGAGGGCGATGCCGTGGTTCGCCAGAACGTGCGCGTCGTATTTCAGGTGGTGCCCGACCTTCGCCCGCGCGGGATCCTCGAGCCACGCCCGCAGCGCGCCGAGGACCGCATCCCGCTCGAGTTGCGTGGGCGCCCCCACGTAGTCGTGAGCAACCGGCACGTACGCGGCTTCGCCCGGCGTCACCGCGAAGGACAGGCCGACGATCCGCGCCCGCAGATAGTTCAGGTCGTCGGTCTCGGTGTCGAAGGACACCAGCGGCGCCACCGCGAGCTTCGCGAGCCAGGCGTCGAGCGCCGCCCGGTCGGTCACGGTCTCGTATCGTCGCAGGTCGCTCACGCCGAGCGCCGGCGCGGCCGTGGCCGTGGCCGTGGCCGCGACGGTGGTTGCGGTTGCGGCTGCGGCCGCGGTGCGGTCCGGCGCGACCGCGCCGGTGTCGTCGAGCGATTTCAGCAACAACCGGAATTCCAGCGTCGCATACAGCGCGCGCAGCGCCTCCCGATTCGGTGGCGCCGCGCGCAGCGTCTCCGGTCCCGCGTCGATCGGCACGTCGGTCACGATCGTCGCGAGCCGGCGCGACAGCTCGAGCGTCTGCAATTCGGCGCGCAGGTTGTCGCCGACCTTGCCGGCGATCTCGCCGGCGTGTTCGACGATCGCGTCGAGCGAGCCGTATTGCGCCAGCCATTTCGCGGCCGTTTTCGGGCCGACGCCGGAGACGCCCGGTATGTTGTCGGACGCATCGCCGACCAGCGCGAGGTAGTCGACCATCTGTTCCGGGAGGACGTCGAACTTCGCCTTGACGCCTTCCGGGTCGAGCCGCGTGCCGCTCATCGTGTTCACGAGGTCGATGTTCGGGCCGACGAGTTGCGCGATGTCCTTGTCGCCGGTGGAGATCGACACCACGAACCCGCCGGCGACCGCGCGCTTCGCGAGCGTACCGATCACGTCGTCGGCTTCGACTCCCGGGATTCGCAGCACCGGCAAACCCATCGCCGCGACGACGTCGAGGAGTGGCTGTACCTGCGCGCGCAGCGCATCCGGCATCGGCGGCCGGTGGGCCTTGTATTGCTCGAACAACTCGTCGCGGAAGGTGCGGCCGGGCGCGTCGAAGACCACCGCGACCCGGTCCGGCTTCTCATCCTTGATCAGCTTGTTGAGCATGTTCACGACGCCGAGCACCGCACCGGTCGGCTCGCCGCGGGAGTTCGTGAGCGGCGGCAGCGCATGGAATGCGCGATACAGATAAGAGGATCCGTCGACGAGCAGGAGTTTCGGCGCGGCCACGGTCGGTCCTGCGTCGCGCGACGCCGTCAAGGCTCGTGCGCGCCGCCCGCGGCGGACGGGGCCGACGCCGCGGCGGCGGGCGCGGGAGTCACGACCGCGGGATGCGCGCTGCGGTCGGGGAGCACGAGCGGCCCGCGCTGGCCGCAGGCGGTCAACAAGGCGGCGGCGGCCGCCACGCACAGGAGTTTCATCGTTTCAGTATAGCCCGCACCGCGGTCGCGGCGCGGTCGCGCATGCCGCGCCGGCGGCGGCTAGCGTTCTTCGCGCAACTCGGCCGCGATCCGCCGGTACGCTTCGCGAAACGGGATCCCCTCGGCGACGACCAGGGCGTTCGCCCGGGCGGCCGCGTCGATCGTCGGGTCCAGCCGGATGCGCTCGGGATGGAACCGCACGCCGGCGAGCGCGCTCGGCAAGATGTCGAGCGTCCGTGCGCAGGAGTCGATCGCGCGGAACAACGGCGGCTTGATCAGCTGCAGGTCGCGGTGATAACCGGAACCCAGCTTCTCGGTGATTCGCAGCACCTCGTCGAGCGCCGCGTGCGCGACCGCGCCGCGTCCGCGGACGAGCTCGAACACGTCGGGGTTGCGCTTCTGCGGCATGATCGACGAGCCGGTCGTGAATTCCTCCGGCAGGCTCACGAACCCGAACTCCTGCGTGTAGAAGAGCAGCAAGTCCGCCGCGAGCCGGCCGAGGTCCTGCGCCAGCAGGGTGATCTCGAAGAGCAATTGGGCCTCGGCCTTGCCCCGCGAGAGCTGCACCGCGGTCACCGGCGTGTGGATCTCGCCGAACCCGAGGCGCCGGCGCGTCGCCTCACGGTCGATCGGCAGGTTCGGCGTGCCGTAGCCGGCCGCCGAGCCCAGCGGGTTCTTGCCGGCCCGGCGCGCGGTCTCGCGCAGCCCTTGCGCGTCGTCGCGAATCTCGGCCGCGAAGCCCTCGGCCCAGAGACCGACGCTGCTCGGCATCGCCTGCTGCATGTGCGTGTAGCCGGGCAGCCGCACCGAGCCCTGACGCGCCGCGAGTTGCGACAGCGCATCCGCGACCGCAAGGGCGCCTTCGCGCAGTCCATCGGCCGCGTCTCGCAGGTAGAGCCGCAAGGCCGCGAGCACCTGGTCGTTGCGGGATCGGCCCGCGTGGATGCGGCCGCCGGTCGCCCCGATCCGCGCGGTCAGGCGGATCTCGATCGCCGTCTGGCCGTCCTCTTCCTCGAGCGCGACGCGCCATTCGCCGCGCGCATGCTCGGCGCCGATCTGGAGCAGGGCTTCGCGGATCGCCGCCAGGTCCGCCGCGTCGAGCAGCCCCTGCGCGGCGAGCATCTCGGCATGCGCGATCGACGCCTCGACGTCGTAGCGCACCAGGCGGTCGTCGAGCGCGTGATCGTCGCCCGCGGTGTACGCGAGCACCTTCGCGTCGAGCGGCTTCCCCTTGTCCCAGAGGCGGCTCATGGGTGGCGGGCCGCGCCCTGCTGCTCGGCCGGCGTCAGCGCGTTCAGGTCGGCCACCACGAGCGTGCCGGTCCCTTCGTTCGTGAACACTTCCGCGAGCAGGCTGTCGGGAGACTTGTAGGTGATCACGTGCACCCGGCGCACGCCGCCGCGGATCGCGTTCTCGATCGCGGCCGCCTTCGGCAGCATCCCGTCGGCGAGACTGCCTTGGTCGTGAAGCCGCTTCAATCCCTTGAGGTCGGTATACGAGACCAGCGATCTCGGATCGTCCCGGCGCTCGAGGATCCCCGGTGCGCCGGTGCACAGCACGAGCTTCTCGGCGGCGAGACTCGCGCCGATCGCCGCCGCGACCGTATCGGCGTTGACGTTGAGGAGCGTGCCTCGATCGTCCGCGGACAGCGGGCTCACGACCGGCATCAGGCCGTCATCGAGGAGCTTCACGAGCGCCGCGGTGTCGACCGTGTCGATGTCGCCGACGAAGCCGTAGTCGACCGGGTCGCCGCCGGCGTCCGGCGAGCGCACGGGGGGGCGCTTGTGAGCGCGGATCAGGCCCGCGTCGACGCCGCTCAGGCCGATCGCCTCGATCGCGAGTTCCCGGCAGGTCGCGAGGATCCGGGTGTTGATCAGCCCGTTCAGCACCATCGCGATCGCTTCGATCGAATTCTGGTCCGTCACGCGCCTGCCGCCGACCATGCGCGTCTCGACCCCGAGCGCCGCCTGTATGCTGTCGAGCTGCGGCCCGCCGCCGTGCACGAGCACGGTGCGGATGCCCACCTGGTGCAGGATGGCCACCTGCTCGATCAGCGCGCGGGTCGACTCCCGATCGCTGAAGACGGCGCCGCCCGCCTTGATCACGAATACCTTGCCTTTGTACATGCGAATGTACGGCGTCGCGCTTTTCAGCGCGCGGACGGCGATGGATGGATCCGGTCGACTGCTGATCATGATGGCTCAGGACTCCCAGGGGACGCCGCGATCGCTCAGGCGAGCAAGCGGTGCAGCACGGCCATCTGCACCACGAGACGGTTGAATGCTTCGCGCTTGACGACGGCCCGTGGGCCGTCCAGCACCTCGTCGGCGACGGCGACGTTGCGACGCACCGGCAGGCAGTGCATCAGTTTCGCGTCCGGGGCCGCGCCATCGAACCAGCGTTCGCGCACGCACCATTGCCCGAGCTCGGCGCGCAACCGCGAATCGGCCTCGACGTCCCCGTAATAGGTCGTCGTGCCCCATTCCTTCGCATAGAGCACTTGGGCGCCGGTGAGCGCGGCGGCCCGGTCGTCCGTCTCCGAGACGCTGCCGCCGGACGCCGCGGCCGCGCGGTGCGCCTTCTCCATGATGGCCGGCGGCAGCGCGAATCCCGGCGGACGCAGCACCACGACCTCCATCCCGCGCAGCGCCGCCATGTGCAGCGTCGCGGCCGGGACCGCGAGCGGCAGGGGCCGCGGGTGGTAGACCCAGCTGAGCACGAATTTTCCGCGGCGCGGCACGCCGATCTCGTCGAGCGTTCGCCAGTCGGCGAGCGCCTGGCAGGGGTGATTGACGGCGGACTCGAGGTTCACGAGCGGTTTCTCGCACAGCGCATCGATCGTGCGGAACAGCGACTCGCCGAGGTCGAGATCGAGGTTGCGGCCCTCGGCGAACGCGCGCACGCCGAGCGCATCGCAGTAGGACGCGAGCACGGGAATCGCCTCTCGGATGTGCTCGGCCGCGCCGCCGTTCATCACCGCGTTCATCCGCGTCTCGAGCTGCCAGGTTCCCTGTCCCGGCGTGATCACGAACGAGCTGCCGCCGAGGCGGGCCATGCCCGCCTGGAACGACGCCAGCGTCCGCAAGCTCGGATTGAAGAACAGCAGGCCGAGTGTCTTGCCGGCGAGCGCGCGCGGCTGCGGCGCATCCTGCAAGGACTGCGCGAGCGCGAGCAGATCGAGGATCTCTTCGCGGGTGAAATCGGCGAGGTCGAGGAAGCGTCTCATGGGCTGATCTGCGCGAGCGCTTCGCACAGCCGATCGACGTGTCCTTCGGTCAGGATGTACGCGGGCAGCAGCCGCAGCACGTGCGGATCGCCGCTCGTGCCCGCCAGGATCTGCTTGTCGATCAGCGCGGCCTGTACCTCCTTGGCCGGCCGGCTGGTCCGCAAGCCGAGCAGGAAGCCGAGACCTTGGACACCGGTCACCGGGCCGACGCGGCAATGGGCGCGCAGGTACGCCGATACGGTGCGCACGTTCGCGAGCAGCGATTCCGACTCGATCGCATCGATCACCGCTTCGGCGACCGCGCAGGCCATCGGGCCTCCGCCGAACGTCGTGCCCATGTCGTCGGTCTGGACCTGTCGCGCGACCCGTCGCGACATCAGCAGCGCCGCGACCGGAAAGCCGTTGCCGAGCGCCTTCGCCGAGGTCAGCATGTCCGGCGCGATGCCGTAGTGATTCGCGGCGAACGCGCTCCCGGTGCGCCCCATTCCGCATTGCACTTCGTCGAAGATCAGCAGCGCGCCGGTCTCGTCGCAGCGCCGGCGCAGGGCCTCGAGCATCGGCTTGCCCAGGTCGTAGGCGCCGCCGACGCCTTGAACGGGCTCGACGATCACCGCCGCGGTGTCCCGGTCGACGATCGAGTCGATCGCGGCCGGGTCGGCGCGCGGGGCGAACGCGACGTCGAACGGGCGGCGCGGGAACGCGTACCACTTCTCGATCGCGCCCCAGGTGACCGCGCCGGCGGCCGCGGTCCGGCCGTGCCAGCCGTGCTCGAGCGCGACCGCCTTGGTGCGGCCGGTGATCTTGAACGCCATTCGCAGCGCGTTCTCGTTCGCTTCCGCGCCGCTGTTGACCCAGAACACGGTGTCGAGGCCAAGACCGGTGAATTTCGCGAGTTTCGCGGCCGCCCGCTCGCGTATCGCAATCGGCAGCGCGTTCGTCTGGAACGCGATCTGCCGTGCCTGGCGTTCGAGCGCGGCGAGCCAGCGCGGATGACCGTAGCCCAAGCCCGCGACCGCGTGGCCGCCGTAGAAGTCGAGGAATTTGCGTCCATCGCGTGCCAGGATCCAAACGCCGTCGCCTCTCACGACGTCGATCGGGTACTGGGCGAACACGCGGGCCAGGTGGCTCGCGGGCGTGTCGGTCGAGGAATTCGTCGCGGTCGCCATCGGTCGGCCTCAAGTCCAGCCGGGCGCGGGGGCCGTGAGTCCGGCGGCCTCCTCGAACCCGAACAATCGGTTCATCCACTGCATCGCGCCGCCGGCCGCCCCCTTCGTCAGGTTGTCGAGCACCGACATCACGGCGACCGTCGCGCCGTCGGCGGCGACGCCGAGATGCGCGTAGTTGCTCGCGACGACGTCCTTGATGCGCGGCGGCCCGCCCACGACCTGGACGAACGGCTGGCCGGCGTAGTACGCCGCGATCGCCTCGCGCACGCTCGCACCGCTGCTCGGCCGGCGCAGCCGCGCCTGCACCGTCACGTGGATCCCGCGCGCGAACGGTCCCGAGTGCGGGACGAAATGCAATTCCGCCGCGACGCCGGTCGCGGCCTCGGCGCACGCGAGGATCTCCGGCACGTGACGGTGGGTGAGCGGGTTGTACGCGTACAGATCGCCGTGACGGCGCGGATGGTGCGTCCCGTCGACCGGCTTGCGTCCGGAGCCGGTGCTGCCCGTGACGCCGCTCGCGAACAGGACGGGCTCGACCAGATCGGCGGCGAGGAGCGGGACGATCGCGAGCAGGATCGCGGATGCGAAGCAGCCGGGGTGGGCGATGTGCGGCGTCGGCGCGGTGCCGAGATGCTCGGGCAGCGCGCAGGTGAACTCCGCGATGCGTGCCGGCGCGGCGTGCGCGTGGCCGTAGACCGCGCCGTACGCGGCGGCGCTGCGGTACCGGAAGTCCGCCGAGATGTCGACGCAGTGGATCCGCGTGCCGGCCGCCTCCGCCGCCGACAGCAGCCGGTCGATCGTCGCCGCCGCCGCGCCGTGCGGGGCCGCCGAGAACAGCGCGGCCGCGGACGCGGCGCGGATCGCGGCGTCGATCTCGTCGATCCCCGCGAACCGCCGGTCGCCGTAGGCGCCGAGCAGGTGCGGGAACGCTTCGCCGATCGGCGCGGCGGAGTGGCTCTCCGACAGGATGCCGCCGAGTTCGAGCTGCGGATGCCCGGCGATCAACCGCAGGACCTCTCCGGCGACATAACCGGTGCCGCCGAGCACGTACGCCGGGGTTCGCGCGCTCATTCGGCGGCGACCCGCGCCTCGGCGAGGCGCGGGATCCGGAGTCCGGAGAGGATGTGGTCGCCGAGCGCGCCCGGATTGCTGATCGCGTTGAACGCCGCGAGGCCCATCCGGTCGCGGATGATCTGCACGCCGACCTGGTTGTCGGTCGCGGGGCCGGTCACGACGCAGGGCTCGATCGCGAAATGCTCGCGCAGCAGCTTCACCCCGCCCCACGCGGCGACCGGATCGTTCGCGGAAAGCACGACCGCGGTCAGCGCCTGCTTGATCGCCGCGTCCTGCAGGATCGCTTCGACGCCGTACGCGCCGAGCAGGCCGTCACCGAGCTCGAACACGATCGCATCCGGGGTCCCCGAGGCCATTTCGGTCAGCATCGTGCGGGTCAACGCCGGTCCGTTCTTCTCGGTCGTCGTGACGACCCCGAGATCGGTGAAGATCATCGTGCGCCGGGCACCCGCGTCCTCGAACGCGAGGATGTCCCTGCGCAGCGACACGCCGGTCGCCTTGAACGCGTCCACGACCAGGCCCCGGTGCCGCATCCTCGCGATGATCGCCGCCGCGGCCGCGGTCTTGCCGGCCTCCATGCACGTGCCCGCGAGCGCGACGACCGGCACGCCGCGCGCGTCGAGCGGCGCGGCCTGATCGAGGCGCTGGTAACCCGCTTTCGCAGGGATTCCGATTCGCTCGCCGAGATACGGGAACGTCAGCACGGCGCCGAGCACCCGACAGTCGAAGGGCTTGCCCTTGTCCGGCGTCGCCGAGTCGCAGATGCCGAGCACGCCGCCGATGTTGAGCATCTGGATCACGTCCCCCGGCGCGAGGCTCGGCGGAATGTGGCCGGAATACCCGAACAGCGCCCGGCGGTGGCCGAGCGCGCCGACCACGATGTCCCCGCGCGACACCTTCGCCATCCGTCCGCTCGTCAGCTCGAGCGTGTTGTAGGTCGACTTGTCGTTCAAGACCTCGACGACGACGAGGTTGCCCTCCTCGCAGGCGATGTCCGGGGAGATCCGGACTTCGTGCGACAAACCGCAAGCCTGCGTGACCGACGCGAGCTTGTCGACGAGCACCGTGCGCATGCCGCTCATCGCGCGCAGCCCCCGGCTCGCTGGTAGAAGATCCCGGGCAACGCGAGGATCTTCGAATAGCCGAGCGCGTCGGCCGGCGTCCATTCGCCGGCGGACTCGCCGTAGACGCCCTTCGAGGCCGCCATCAGCGAGAAATCGGACACGACGCCCTCGACGAACGCCGAGCCGGGACGCAACAGCACGGTGACCTCTCCGGTCACGCGCGACTGCGAGGACTCGAGCAGCGCCTCGATGTCGCGGCACGCGGGGTCGAGGTGCTGGCCCTCGTGGACCAGGTCGCCGTAGGGCTGCGCGAGCATTTCCTTGATCCGCGCCTGCTTCGCGGTCAGCACCAGCTTTTCGAGCTCGCGATGCGCGGTCAGCAGCACCTCCGCCGCCGGTGCCTCGAACGCGACCCGGCCCTTCGTCCCGATCACGGTGTCGCCGAGGTGGATCCCGCGGCCGATCCCGTACGGGCCCGCGAGCGTCTCGAGGCGCTCGATCACCGCGACCGGCGTCAGCCGTTCGTGGTCCAGCGAGACCGGCACGCCGCGTTCGAAGCCGATCACGTGGCGGGCGCTCGCGCGCGGGCTCGAGAACGCGTCCTTCGACAGGACCCAGGCCGACTCCGGAATCGAGCCCGCCGAGGTCAGCGTCTCCTTGCCGCCGATCGTCACGCCCCAGAGTCCTCGATTCACCGAATACGCGGCGCCGAACGGCGGAATCGGCAGCCGGCGTTCCTCGAGATACTTGAGCTGCTCGGGCCGCTTGAACGCGCGGTCGCGGACCGGCGCGATGATCTCCAGGTCCGGCGCGAGCGTGCGCAGCGCGACCTCGAAGCGCACCTGATCGTTGCCGGCGGCCGTGCAGCCGTGCGCGACCGACCGGGTGTTCATCGCGACCGCGAGTTGCGCGATGGTCTGCGCCTGCAGCACGCGTTCGGCGCCGACGCACAGGGGATAGAGCTGTCCGCGCCGGACGTTCCCCATGATCAGGTACTTCAGCACCTGCTCGAAGTAGCCGGTGCGCGCGTCGACCAGCCGGTGATCGATCGCGCCAAGCGCCCCGGCCCGGTCCGCGAGCCGGCGTGCCGCTTCGGCGTCGATCCCGCCGGTGTCGACGGTGACCGTGATCACCGGCCGGCCGTAGGTCTCGGTGAGCCAGGGCACGAGGAACGAGGTGTCGAGTCCGCCGGAAAACGCGAGAAGGATGGGCCCGGTGCCCGTCGAGGCGTTCGCTGTCATGGGTTTCCCTACCGACCGAAGATCGCGAGCAGGCGTTCGCAGAGGCAGCGCTGCTCGCGCGCGCCGCGGGTGGCGATGAATATCGTGTCGTCGCCGGACAGGGTGCCGACGACCTCCGGCCACGCGGCCGCGTCGATCGCGACCGCGACGCTCTGCGCCGTGCCGATCTTCGTCTTCAGCACCGTGAGGTTCGCGCCCGCGGTGACCCGGGAGGTCACGAACGGGCGCAGCGCCGAGAAGTCGCCGATCGAGCGGGCCGCCTCGTCGGTGAGCACGTAGCGGCGGCCGAGTTTCGCGACGCCGAGTTCGCGCAAGTCCCGGCTCACGCTCGACTGGGTCGCGCGATGCCCGCGCTTGCGCAGGACCTCGACGAGCTCGGCCTGACGCTCGATCGTGCGCTCGCGCAGGATCTTCGCGAGCAGACTGCGCCGCGCGGACGTGTCGGTCGAATCGGTCATCGGGCGGAGCATGGGGTCGGGGCGTGCATAAATTCGCAGCCATGCTGCATAAAAATGCATCCGCTGTCAAACGCCCCGTTCCGCGGGGAACGGCGCGCGGCGCGCGGGGACCGGCGATCGGCGCGGCACCGCCGGCCGCGCGCGGCCTCAAGGGTGCAGCGGGTGGGCGTGCACGGAGAGCAACAGGATCCGCAACAGCATCAACGCGAGCAGCACGAGGGCCTGGCCGAGGACCCAGACCCCGAACGCGCGGCCGATCGGCAGGCGTTCCGCCTCGCTCAGGCCCATCACCTGCAGCAACAGGCTCCAGCCGACCAGGATCCCGTGGGCGATGATTTGCAGGCGCAGCACCACCAGTATGAACGGCTCGACGCCCGCGCCGGGGCTCGCGAGGAACACCGCGCGTCCGGCCAGCGCGGCGGTCACCAACCACAGCAGCAGCGAGACGAGCATCGGAGCCCCGCTGTACGCGAGGACGTGCACGAGTTGCGCACGAGTGGCGGTGCCGCCGAGGCGCCGGCCGAGCCGCAGGTAGACCGCGGCCATCAAGTACATGCCGAGGATGCCGGCGAGCGGGCCGGCGACCAGCGCGCGCCCGAGGATCGTCGCGACCCCCGCGCTCGCTCCGACCGATTGCACGCGGCTCAGCACGAGCCAGTTGAGGATGCCTTGCGCGGCGCCGAGCAGGTAGTCGGCGAGCCCGACCGGCGCCGACGCCAGTTCGCGGGCGACGCGGCGGGGACGCAGCCACACGTCGTGCAGTGGGCGAACGGTTTCGGGGACGTTGTCTTCGGCCATCGGTGCTCGCGGAGTCGGCAGCGCGCAGCCTACGGGATCCCCGCGTGCAACTCCAGCGACCCTCCCGGGCGTGCGAGCAGCGCTTCGGCGGACACCAGCACGCCGTCGGCGTCGCAGTAGACGTACGCACCGGGCCGGAACTCGACGCCGCCGAACTCGATCGGAACGTTCCGGTGCCCGCCGCCGTCCTTCGCGCTCTTCTTCGGTGTCGTCCCGAGGCAGAACACCCCGACCGGCATTGCGTCGATCTCGGCGGAGTCGCGAATCGCGCCGTTGAGCACGATGCCCGCCCAGCCGCCCGCCGCGAGGATCGCGGCGATCTGGTCGCCGATCAGCGCGCACCGAGTCGAACCCCCGCCGTCGACGACCATCACCCGGCCATCGCCGCGTTCCTGGAGGGCTTTCTTGAGCAGCGCGTTGTCCTCGAAGCAGCGCACCGTCGCCACCGGTCCCCAGAACGACCGCACCCGGCCGAATCGCCGCCAGGGCCGGTCGCAGAGGCGCACCCGGTCATCGTGTTCATCGACGAGATCGGCGGTCTTCATGTTCAACCCTCCCGGGGTTCAGGCGGCGCTTCGCGCCGGTCGGTCGCGAGCAGTATTTATCACCACCGCGCGGGCGTTGGAACCAGATGACAAGCGATGCGCTCCGGGGCTACTCTGCGACGCGTACCGTGGCCCAGCTCGTGTTGACTCGACCCGCGAGGAGACGTTTGAACATGGCTAAGAAATCGAAGACGAAAAAGCAGGGAAGGAACGTCGCGAAGCGCGCGAAGCGGACCGTGCGGCGAACCGCGCGCAAGACCGCGCGCAAGACCGTACGCAAGACCGTACGCAAGGTCGCGCGCAAGACCGTGCGAAAAGTCGCGCGCAAGGTCGCCAAGAAGGCCGCCCGTCCCGCCGCGAAGAAGCTCGCCCGAAAGGCCGTCAAGAAAGCGGCCGTGCCGAAAAAGACCGCACAGCGGGCGGTGAAGCGCCGGAACGTGATCGCGCGACCCAAGCCGGCACCGGCTGCGAGTGCGGCACCGCCCGCCGCGCCGACGCCCGCGCCCGCGCCGAGTGTCGCGCCGGTCGGAACCTTGCTGCCGGCGGCTCCTTCCGATCTCGCCGTGAATTGATCGGCCGGCGGCGGCCCGGCCCGGTCGGCGGGCCGCCGCAGCCGCGCGCACGGCTCAACGGATCGCCAAACCGGCGTCCCAGGCCGTCTTCGCGATCAGCGCGCCGACGACCATCACGAACGCGATGCGCACGAAGCGGCTGCCGTGACGTAGCGCCGTGTGCGCGCCGAGGACGCTCCCGAGGACGTTGCACCCGCCGATCGCGAGCGCAAGTCCCCACGCGATCCGGCGATGGGAGCCGAAGTAGAGCAGCGCGCCGGCGTTGGTCGCGACGTTCACCCAGCGGGCGCTCGCGGCCGCGTTCAAGAAGTCGAAGCCGTACACCCGCACGAACAGCAGCATCAGAAAGTTGCCGGTCCCGGGCCCGAAGAAGCCGTCGTAGGCCGCGATCGCCGCGACACCGGCGAATGCGGCCGCGCGCTGGCCGGGTGACAGCGGACGCGGCGCATGGTTCGCGCCGAGATCGCGCCGTGCGAGCACGTAGATCAGCACCGCCGCGAGGATCATCGGCACCAGCACCCGGAACGTGGCCGGCGAGAGCACGCTCGCCAGGCTGGCGCCGAGGAGGCTGCAGGGCAGCGCGATCGCGATCGCGGGCAGCACCGTGCGCCAGTCGATGCGCACCGCCCGTGCATAGCGCACGGCCGCGGTCGTCGTGCCGAGGATCCCCGCGAGCTTGTTGGTGCCGAGCAGGGTCGCCGGCGCCTCGGCCGGATACGCGGTGAGCAGCGCCGGCAGCTGGATCAGCCCGCCGCCGCCGGCCATCGAGTCGACGAAGCCGGCGCCACCCGCCGCGATCGCGACGAACAGGAAGCTCGGGAGGCCCCCGGGCGCGAACGGTGTCAGAACCGCGCTCCCGGGGTCGCCCGCAACGGCGGGCCGCCGGCGGCGTCGAACCAGCGTTCGATCAGACTGAACGAAATCGACTGGCGCGGCGGCAACCGAACGCCGCCGGCGGCGACTTGCTCGCGGGTGAACCAGCGGGCGTCCTCGAGTTCGTGATCGCTGCGGTGGATCGCGTGGGTCGCGGCCCGCGCGGTGAAACCGAGCATCAGCGACGCCGGGAAAGGCCAGGGCTGGGACGCGAAGTACTCGGTTCGCTCGATCTCGATGCCGGTCTCTTCGCGCACCTCGCGCGCGACCGCATCCTCCAGCGCCTCGCCGGGCTCCACGAAGCCGGCGATCGTCGAATAACGTTCGGCGGGCCAGCTCGCCTGCCGACCGAGCAGGGCCCGCCCGCCGTCGTCGTCGACCAGCACGATGATCGCCGGATCGATCCGGGGGAATTGCTCGGTGCCGCAGGTCGGGCGGGTGCACGCGAGCACGTGCCCGCCCCGGACCGGGCGGGTCGGCGAACCGCAGACCCCGCAGAACCGGTGCCGTCGCCGCCAGCCGACCATCGCGCGTGCGTAGCCGAGCAGCCCGGCATCGGCCGCGGGCAGCCGGCCGGCGATCGCGCGCAAATCCTCGAAACGCGTCCCGGCGGGCGTCGGCAGCGCATCGGTCGGGGCGACCTCCACCGCGAAACACGGCCGGTCGGCGAATCGGCCGAGCAGCGTGAGTGCTTCGGCGCGGCGCACGGCGTCGGGCAGGCGCACGAGCTCCATGAGCGCGGCGCGCGGGGCGTCGGTGTCGACGTCGCGGACCAGGCTTCGCGACTCGCAGACGAGGGTCGCGCAGCTCCCGGGCTCGGCCAGCGCCGCGTCGAACCCGGCCGGATCCTGGCGAAGGTGCGCGGCGCGATCGAGATAGGGTCCAGCGAACGTGATACGGCGCGCCATCGCCGCGAATTCTAGCAGCCCCGCCGCGCGCCGAGCGCCGAGGGCGCGCGGCAGTTCGCGCACGGGGCGTCGCGGCCGGCGAGAACGTCGCGCAGCCGCAGCCCTCCGCAGCGCTCGCAGCGGGCGAGGCCGATCTCCGTGTGCCGTGCGAGCGCCCAGAGCAGGAACCAGGCATGCTCGAACGAGATCCGCGCCGGTTCGTGCAGGTCGACGTAGACCTCGTACGCGCGGCATAGCAGCACGCCCGACTCGACGGTGCCGATTCGGTAATGCGATTCGACGCCGGCCGGCGTCGTGCCGAGCAGGCCGAGCAGGATGTACAGGCTCGCGAGCTGCGCCGCCTGGAAGTGCAGCTCCGGGCTGCGGAAGAAGAACGCCGTCTGGCGCGGCGACTTGCCGCGGTGCCGCGGCAGATCGGTGCGGTCGCGCTCTTCGACGTAGCTGCGGTAGAGCTTGCGGATCCGGTCGTCGCTGAGCCCGGTCCACAGGCGGATCGTGCAGGTGCGTGCTTCGTGGCGGATCAACCGCATCGCCAGATCGAAGCGCAGCCGGTCCCGGGTATATCGGTCGTCGGAAACCCTCATGGCACCCTCCAAAACGGTGGGAAATCGCTATTTTCTCAGCCTCAAAAAATTTGACAAAAATTAATCACAAAGTTAGCGTGCTTGCCAAGGGGGTCGACGTCGCGATTCGCCGCGCGTTCGTCGGGAAATGCGCACGAGCGCGCCGAGCGGCCCCCTCGGGGGGGGCGGACGATGCAAGATCCGATCATCGAACCTTGGACTCGCGAGACGCCGATCACCGGCGAGACCGGCCGGACGCTGCGCGAACTGAATCTCGGCTTCCTCGATCTCGACGGCGTCGCGGACCCGGAGATCCTCGCGCTCCCGCCCGCCCGCAAGGCCGCGATCGCCGATTGCCCCTACGCCCTGTTCGATCTGCACTTCGAAGACGACGCCTATTGGCGAACGCGTCTCGATACCGCCTTGCCCGACCGGGTCGCGGAGTCCGGCGCCTCGAACCCGGCGGTCGTCACGTTCGTGCGGCTCGCGCTGATCTACGCGTGGCACCTGGCGACGAGCGCGAATCTGCAGGCGCGCGTCGCGCTCGGGATGGGTCCGCGCACCGCCGCGGCATTCGCGGACGCGACGTTCGTGCGGCTCACGCGGATCGCCGATGCCGAGGCGCCGGACCTGGCTCCGCGCTGGCCGCGCTGCACGGCGTTCTGGGCGGGACTCGCGGAGGCGGCCGAAAGCGCCGACCGAACCCGGCTGCGCCGGATCCAGCTCTACGGGCTGCAACTCGCGGTCGCGACGCGGTTGCGCTAGAGGTTCCCGCGGGCGCGCGCGCCGCGGAGCGGCGCCCGTCACCCGCCCGGTCGTTGCGGAGCGTACCCCGCGCGGTTACAGTTCGCGCCTCTATGCGCGCGCTCGTGCTCCGGCAGCTCACCAAGACCTACAAGAACGGCATCAAGGCCTTGAAGGGCATCGACCTCGAGGTCGAACGCGGAGACTTCTTCGCGTTGCTCGGGCCGAACGGCGCGGGCAAGACGACCGCGATCGGGATCGTCACCTCGCTCGTGACCAAGACCAGCGGCGTCGTCGAGGTCTTCGGCCACGACATCGATCGCGAGCTCGAGATCGCGAAATCCTGCATCGGCGTCGTGCCGCAGGAAGCCAATTTCAACCAGTTCGAGTCCGTGCAGACGATCGTCGTGAACCAGGCGGGCTTCTACGGCATTCCGCGCCACGTCGCGAAACAGCGCGCCGAGGTCTACCTGAAGCAACTGCAGCTCTGGGATCGGCGCCGCTCGATCGCGCGCTCCCTGTCCGGCGGCATGAAGCGGCGGCTGATGATCGCGAGGGCGCTGATGCACCAGCCGGAACTGCTGATCCTCGACGAGCCGACCGCCGGCGTGGACATCGAAGTGCGCCGGTCGATGTGGGAGTTCCTGCGCCTGATCAACGGCGAAGGCACCACGATCATCCTGACCACGCATTATCTCGAGGAAGCGGAGAACCTGTGCCGGAACGTCGCGATCATCGACGGCGGCCGGATCATCGAGCGGGACAGCATGGCCAACGTGCTGCGCAAATTGCAGGCGGAGACCTTCGTGCTGAACCTGCGCGAGGCGCGCACCGCGGTGCCCCGGCTCGAGGGGTTTCGCGCGGTGCTCGCGGACGATCACACCCTCGAGGTCGAGGTCTCGCGCGGCCAGAGCCTCAACCGGGTGTTCGCACAGCTGAGCGAGCAGGGAATCGAGATCGACAGCATGCGCAACAAGGTCAATCGCCTCGAGGAATTGTTCGTGCGCCTGGTCGACTCCCGGGGCCGGGCCGGCGCGGCCGAGGCGCTCACATGACCGCCCCGGCCGGCCGCGCGGCCGCGCGTTGGATCGGATTCCGGACGACCCTGATCCGCGAATTCGGCCGGATCGTGCGCATCTGGGGGCAGACGCTGCTGCCGCCCGCGGTCACCTCGACACTGTACTTCGTGATCTTCGGCAGCCTGATCGGCCGCCGCGTCGGTCAGGTCGGCGGGCACGACTACATGCAGTTCATCGCGCCCGGCCTGATCATGATGTCGGTGATCCAGAATTCCTACGGCAACGTCGTGTCCTCGTTCTTCGGCGCGAAGTTCGGCAAGTACCTCGAGGAGCTCCTGGTCGCGCCGCTGCCGAACTGGCTGATCGTGCTCGGCTACGCGCTCGGCGGCGTGATCCGGGGCTTCATGGTCGGAACCGTCGTCACGATCGTGTCGCTGTTCTTCACGCGCCTCGGCGTGCTGCACCCCGTGCTGATCGTTTCGGCCGCGTTCCTCACGAGCTTCGTGTTCGCGCTCGGCGGATTCATCAACGCGATGCTCGCGAAGAACTTCGATCAGATCTCCTGGTTCCCGACGTTCATCCTGACGCCGCTGACCTACCTCGGCGGCGTCTTCTACTCGATCCGGATGCTGCCCCCGTGGGCGCTCGACGCGTCCCACGCGAATCCGATCCTGTACATGGTGAGCGCATTCCGGTACGGTTTCCTCGGCACGGCCGACGTCGACTTGCGGCTGGCTTACGCGATCATGGTCATCGCCGCCGTCGGCATGTTCTCGCTGGCGGTCGTGCTGATGAACCGGGGCGTCGGCATTCGCGACTGACTTCGGGCGGCCGGAACCGGGGTACTACACTGGAGGCGCAGAATGAGCGACGAGAAACAGCAGAAATTCACCGCCAAGGTCCGCCGCGGCCTCGTGTGGGTGCATCGGATCGCGGAGGCGGAGTTGTCCAGGAAGAAGGCGGAATCGCCCGGCGCCCGGGTTTCCGGATTCACCGCGAGCGAGCTCCAGGACGTCGAGGCCGCGCTGACCTGGATCGATCAGAACAGGGAATCGGGGCCACCGGAAGCGAGCTGACGCCGGGCGATGGGGGCGGCCGAGGGAGGCTGTGCCGATGACGCGGGAACCCGGATGCGCAAGCGGGCGCTGATCGTCGACGACTCGAAGTCGGCTCGCGTCGTGTTGAGCCGGATGCTCGAGAAGTACGGGATCGAGGTGGACATGGCCGAGTCCGCCGAGCAGGCGATCCAGTACCTCGAACACCAGCGACCCGACGCGATCTTCATGGATCACTTGATGCCCGGCATGGACGGGTTGCAGGCCGTGAAGGTGATCAAGGCGGATCCGCGCAACGCGACGGTCCCGATCATGATGTACACCTCGCAGGAAGGGGAGTTGTACGTCGGTCAGGCCCGCGCGCTCGGCGCGTTCGGCGTGTTGCCGAAACAGGTTCGACCGGTCGACGTCTCGAAGGTGCTGTACGAACTGCACTTGTTGCCGGAGCGGCGCGACGCGGAAGGCTCGGTGCTCGCGCCGGTCGACCTCGAGGCGCCGGGCGCGGCGAAGCCGCCGGCGCCGCCCGCGGCCGCGGACTCGACCAAGCGGATCGAAACGGCGATTCGCGAGCAGTCGGCGGACTTGCGCCGGTTCGTCGTCGCGAGTCTCGACAGTTTCGCGACGCGGATCGTCGGCGAGGTCCGCGATCACGCGGTGAAGTCGCCGGTCGAGCCCGCGCCGCCGATGCCGCCGCCGCAGCGACCGCCGTGGCCGTGGATCGCCGCGACCGCGGCCGTGGCGCTCGCCGCGATCGTCTTCGGCGTGCTTTGGATGGGGACGCGCGCGCGCCTCGCGGCGTCGCAGGCCCGGATCGCGACGCTGTCGACCGCCGCGATCCCCCTCGATCGCGCGCGCGCCGATCTCGATCGCGCCACCGCGCGGCTCACGGCCGCGCTCGCGAGCGCGTCGGCCCTGGGTGCGACCGCGGCTTCCGGCGCGACATCGACGGGTGCCGGCGCGACGCCGTCGGGTGCCGGCGCGGCCGCGGGCATCGCGACCTCGACCGCGGCGGCGACGGGCACCGCTGCGGACGGCCGCGTCGTCACGGTGCCGTACGGCGAAGTGCCGCTCGACCGCGGCCGGCTCGACGCGATGCGCGGCTTGCTGGCGCAGCTCGAGGCCCAAGGCTTTCACGGCGTCGTCAAGGTGACGAGCTATCCCGGTCTGTTCTGCCTCACGGGCAACCCGACCGACGGCTACGTGCCCGCGAAACCGAACCTGCCCGCCGCACAATGCGATGCGGTCGGTAATCCGTTCGAGGAGTCGCTCTCCGGACAACAACGGCAATCGCTCGCCTTCGGCAACCTGATCGCCGGCGTGCGTGAGCGCTCCGGCGGCGCGATCTCGGTCGCGATTCAGGACGGCTCCAGCGCCCACGTGGCAACGCCCTATCCGGCCCGCACGGCGACCTTGACCGCCGGCGAGTGGAACGAGGCCGCGGCCGCGAACAACCGTGTCGAGTTCTCGGTCGAGGCCGGTACGGTTCAATGATCCCACGACTCCCCTGAGCGAGAACGACGATGCAACGAACACCCTGGATCGCCACCGGCCTTTGCCTCCTGACCCTCGGTCTCGCGGGCTGCCACCGCGAGCAAAGCGACTGGGCCAAGGTGCGCGCCACGAACACCGTGCAATCCTACGAGCAGTACCTGGCGAAATATCCGAACGGATCGTTCGTGGCCCAGGCCGAGGCACGCCTCGCGCAGGTCGAAGAGGATCAGGATTGGCAGAAGGCGAGTGCGACGAACACGCCTGAAGGCTATCAGGCGTTTCTGAGACAACACCCGCAAGGCAAGTGGGCCGAGGAGGCGCGGATCCGGATCGAGAACTTCGCGCTCGCGTCGCCGCCCAATGCGCCGGCGTCGAGCGGCGGGGTGTCGCCGGCATCGGCCGCCGCCGCGGCCGCCACCGGCGCGGCGACCGGCCCCGCCGGGTCGAAACCGGCGGCAGCGGGTGCCGAGACGACGTCGCGACCGTCGAGCACGCGGCGCACGCACCCGGCCGTGGCGCATCGGGTCGTGCGTCATGAGCGGACCGCAGGCGCCTACGGGGTACAACTCGGCGCATTCCGCTCGGGCGCGTCCGCCGCGTTGCGTCACTGGCGGGCCCTCGTCGCGCGCGACGGACACCTTCTGCGGGGCCTGCATCCCCGGGTCAGCCCGCTGCGCACCAAAGCGGGACGCCTTTACCGGCTGCAGGTCCGCGGACTCAGCCGCGCGCGCGCGGCGCTGATCTGCCGGCGCCTGCGCGCGCAGGCCCAATCGTGCATCGTGGTGCGTCCGCACGGTCGTTGACGTCCGCGCCTGACCGGAATCGTCACCGCGGAGCGGGTCCGGCGCCGCCCCGTCAGCGGCCGGCGCAATCGATGACGAACGCGAATTCCATCGCGGTGTCGCGAAAGTGCTCGAAGCGGCCGGGCTTGCCGCCGTGTCCCGCATCCATTTCGACGTGCAGCAACAACGGGTTGCGATCGGTCTTCGTCGCGCGCAGCTTCGCGACCCATTTGACCGGCTCGAAGTACTGCACCTGGCTGTCCCACAAGCCGGTCGTGACCAGCATCGCGGGGTAGGCTTGCGCGCGCACGTTGTCGTACGGCGAGTACGACCGCATGTACTCGTAGTCCTCGCGAACGGTGGGATCGCCCCATTCGTCGCGTTCGTTGGTCGTCAGCGGAATGCTCTCGTCGAGCATCGTGGTGACCACGTCGACGAACGGGACCTGCGCGACGATCGCGCGGTACAGCGCCGGGGCCATGTTCGCGACCGCCGCGACCAGCAAACCGCCGGCGCTGCCGCCCATTGCGATCACGCGATCCGGGGCTGCGACGCCGCGCGCAACGAGCGCGCGGGTGACGTCGATGAAGTCGGTGAACGAATTGCGCTTGTGGTGCGTGCGGCCGGCATCGTACCAGGCGCGACCCATTTCCTGGCCGCCGCGGACGTGCGCGATCGCGTGGACGAAGCCACGGTCGAGCAGGCTCAGCCGCGAGACCGAGAACGTCGGATCGACGCACAGCCCATAGGCGCCGTAGGCGTACAGCAGCAACGGTGCGGTGCCGTCGAGCGGCGTGTCCCGGCGGCGCACCAGCGTCACCGGGATCCGCGCGCCGTCCGCCGCCGCGACGAAATCGAGCTCGGCCTGGTAACGGGCGGGGTCGAAGTCGCCGACGACCTCGTCCCGCTTCAGCAGCGTGCGCGTGCCGCGACGCACGTCGAGATCGTAGGTCGTCTTCGGTGTCGTCGGCGAGGTGTAGGTGTAGCGCAGCACGTCGCCGTCGACGGCCGGATTGTCGCCGAAATCCATCGTGAAGGCGGTTTCCTCCGCGTCGACCAGGAACGGCCCGGTGCGCCCGGGTTCCGCCCCGGCCGGCGCCAGCGGCACGATCTCGATCCGCCGCAATGCGCCGGTCCGCAGCGACACCGCGACGAAGCGCGCGAACGGCTCGAAATCGTGCACGAACGCTCCTTCCCGGTGTGGGACGAGCTCGCGCCAGGTCGCCCGGTCCGACGGCGTCTCGGCCGGCGCCTGCAGAATGCGGAAATTCGGTGCGTTCCAGTTGCTGCGGATCAGGAAGCCGTCGCCGGCGTGCTCGATCTGGTACTCGTGATCGCGCTGGTGCGGCAGGAACACGCGAAATTCGAGCGCCGGATCGTCGGCGCGCGCGTAGCGCCACTCCGAGGCGACGGTGCTCTCCATGTGGATGAACAGGAAGCGTTCCGATTTGGATTGCGACACGCCGGTGTAGAAGCTGCGGTCCGTCTGCTCGAAGACCAGCGCGTCGTCCCGCGGATCGGTGCCCACCCGGTGCTTGCGCACGTACACCCCGAGCAGGGTCGCGGGGTCCTTCGCGACGTAGAGCAGCGTGCGGCTGTCGCCGGCCCACGCGAGATCCGCCTCCACGTCCTCGATCACGGTCGGCAACGTGACGCCGGTCGAAAGATCCCGAATCCGCAGCCGGTACTGGCGCCGTCCGACCGTGTCCTCGCAATAGGCGAGCAACCGGCCGTCCGGGGAGACCTCCGCCGCGCCGATCTGGAAGTAGTCGTGCCCCGACGCGAGTCGATTCGCGTCCAGCATCGTCTCCTCCGGCGCGTCCATCGATCCGCGCCGGCGCAGGAACACGGGATGTTCCGCATCGGGGTCGAAGCGGTCGTAGTACCAAAACCCCTGCTTGAAATAGGGGACGCTCGCATCGCTGCGCGGCAGTCGCGCGACGATCTCCGCGTACACCCGCGTCTCGAGGTCCGCGGTCCGTGCCATCGTCGCACGGCGGTACGCGTTCTCGGCCGCGAGGTAAGCGAGGATCTGTGGGTCTTCGCGGTCGTCGTCGCGGAGCCAGTAATAGGAATCGATGCGGTCGCCGAACGGGGACGTCAGCCGCCGCGGCCGGATCGCGGCGATCGGTGCCGGGATCGGCGAATCGCCGGCATCGGTCACGATTTCTCTCGCATGATGTCCGGAGTATAGTCGGATCCAAGGAGCGCATCGCCGCTCCGGATGTTGCCGGTTCGCCGGATCGTGCGCGGAGGGATAACGCGATGCCTACCGTTGGCCAACTGCTCGCAGTCAAAGGCCGCCAGCTCTACTCGGTCGGGCCGCAGGAGTCGGTGCTGCGGGCGATCGAGGTGATGGCGACGCAACACGTGGGTGCGCTCCTGGTGATGGAGCGGGGCAACCTGCTCGGCGTGATCTCCGAGCGCGACTACGCCCGCAAGGTGATCCTGCAGAATCGCTCCTCGCACGATACGCCGGTCGCCACGATCATGAGCGCGCCGGTGATCACGGTCGGGCTCGGCGATACCGTCCAGCGGTGCATGGAGCTGTGCACGAACCAGCGCATCCGCCACCTGCCGGTCGTCGACGCCGGCGCGGTCGTCGGGATGTTGTCGATCGGCGATCTCGTGAAGGCGCTGTTGCGGGAGCAAAGCGAGCACATCGAGCAACTCGAGCGCTACATCGCCGGTTGACCACGCTCGTCGCGCTAGTATCATGCGGTGCTATATCCAGGCACGCGCGCCGTGAAGCGCCTGTGCCGGCGCGATCGATTGAGCGCCCGAACCGGTTTAGTGTGTTGTTTTTGAAAGGCTTTGCGGTCGACACCGCAAGGCACGGAACGGTATGGGCAACGCCATGGTCGATCGCGAACAATCCGCCGAGGAAGCCGCTCCGCTCCTCGATCCCCCGCTCGTCGATCCCCGCGGGACCGATTGGGGTCTGTACCGGGCGTCCGACGAAAGGGATTCCTGCGGCTTCGGCCTGATCGCGAACCTCGATGACCGTCCGAGCCACTGGATCGTCGAGTGCGCGATCCGATCGCTCAACCGGCTGACCCATCGCGGCGCCGTCGCCACCGACGGCAAGACCGGCGATGGTTGCGGCGTGTTGATGAAAATGCCCGTCGCGTTCCTGCGCGCGGCCGCCGCCGAGGCCGGGATCGCGCTCGCGCCGTCGTTCGCCGCGGGTCTGGTGTTCGAGAACCGGGATCGGGCGGTCGCGGAACGCTCGCGGCAGGTCCTGGTCGAGGCGCTGGAAGCGGAAAAGTGCGAGGTCGCGGGCTTCCGCGAGGTGCCGACCGATCCCGGCGCCTGCGGCGCCGAGGCGCTCAAGAGCCTGCCGCAGATCGCGCAGGTGTTCGTGAACTTTCGCGGCGACATCGACGACGCCACCTTCAATCGCAAGCTCTTCCTCGCGCGCCGCCGCGCCGAGAAGCGCCTCGAGGGCGTCGACCCGGTGTTCTACGTGCCCTCGCTGTCGGCCAGCACCATCGTCTACAAGGGCATGGTGATGCCGCAGTTCCTCGTCCAGTTCTATCCGGATCTCGAGGATCCACGGATGGAAACCTCGGTCGCGGTGTTCCATCAGCGCTTCTCGACGAACACGCTGCCGCAGTGGCGGCTCGCCCATCCGTATCGATATCTCGCCCACAACGGTGAGATCAACACGATCCAGGGCAACCGCCGCTGGGCGGTCGCGCGCGGCCCGCTGTTCCGTTCGCCACTCCTGCCGGATCTCGCCGACATCCGGCCGGTCGTCTCCCTGTCGGGCTCGGACTCCCAGTCGCTCGACAACATGCTCGAGTTGCTGCTCGCGGGAGGACTCGATCCGATGCACGCGATGCGGATCCTGATCCCGCCCGCGTGGCAATCGGTCGACATGATCGACCCGGACCTCAAGGCATTCTACGAGTACTACGCGACCCACATGGAGCCGTGGGACGGCCCCGCGGGCATCGTGCTCACGGACGGCCGGTATGCCTGCTGCACGCTCGATCGCAACGGCTTGCGGCCGGCGCGATGGGTGATCACGAAGGACCGGCACATCACGATCGCTTCCGAGGCGGGGGTCTGGGACTACGCCCCGGGCGATGTCGTCAAGAAGGGCAAGCTCGGCCCCGGCGAGATGGTCGCACTCGACCTGCAGACCGGCGAGCTGATGGACACGCGCCGGATCGACGACCTGCTGAAGAGCCGTCACCCGTACAAGACCTGGCTGAAAAAGGGCGTCCGTTACCTGCAGACCGACCTGATCGACCCGCGTCTCGCCGCGGAGCCGTTCGATCGCGACACCCTCGCGACGTATCACAAGATGTTCAACGTCTCGATCGAGGAGCGCGACGAGATCATCCGGCTGCTCGCCGAGGACGAGAGCGAGGCGGTCGGCTCGATGGGCGACGACACCCCGATGCCGGTCCTGTCGCGCAAAGTGCGCTCGCTGTTCGACTACTTCCGGCAGCAATTCGCGCAGGTCACCAATCCGCCGATCGATTCCCTGCGCGAAAGCATCGTGATGTCGCTGCAGACGCAGATCGGGCCCGAATGCAACGTCTTCGTGCCGCTGCCGCAGCACGCCGAGCAGATCGTGCTGAGCTCGCCGGTCCTCTCGCAGCGCAAGCTGCGCCAGATCGTCGCGCTCGCCGGCAGCGGCGTGCCGCACGAGTTCATCGACCTGCAGTACGAGGAGAACGAGGACCTGAAATCCGCGCTCCTCGCGGTCTGCGACCAGGCCGAGAACGCGGTGCGCAACGGCAAGCTCGTGCTGCTGCTGTCGGACCGGTATCTGGTTCGCGGCAAGCTCCCGATCCATGCGCTGCTCGCGACCGGCGCCGTGCACAACCGGCTCGTCGAGACCGGGCTGCGCTGCAAGTGCAACCTGCTGGTCGAGACCGGCGTCGCGCGCGATGCGCACCACTTCGCGTGCCTGATCGGCTACGGCGCGACCGCGGTGTATCCGTACCTCGCGTACCAGACGCTGTTCGACCTGATGCAGAAGGGGGCGCTCGACATCGAGGAGGAGGAGCGTCGCCAGGAGATCGGCCGCAGCTACCGGCGCGGGATCCGCAAGGGCCTGTACAAGATCATGTCGAAGATGGGGATCTCGACGGTCGCGAGCTACCGAAGCGCCCAGTTGTTCGAGATCGTCGGACTCGGCGACGAGGTCGTGGAATTGTGCTTCCAGGGCTCGGACAGCCGGATCCAGGGTGCGGATTTCGCCGATCTCGAGCGCGACGCGAGGTCGCTCGCGAAGAACGCCTGGGACGCGAATCGGCCGGTGGTCCCGGGCGGCCTGCTCAAGTACATGCACGGCGGCGAGTACCATGCCTACAACCCGGACGTGGTCGCCGCGCTGCAGGCGGCGGTCGTGACCGGCGACTACGATCGCTATCGGCAATACGCCGCGCTGGTCAATGAGCGGCCGGTCGCGTGCATTCGCGACCTGCTCACGCTGAAGAGCCCGGCCGGGCCGATCCCCGTCGACGAGGTCGAACCGGCCGAGGCGATCCTGAGGCGGTTCGACAGCGCCGGCATGTCGCTCGGCGCGCTGTCGCCGGAGGCCCACGAGGCGCTCGCGATCGCGATGAACCGGATCGGCGCGCGCTCGAATTCCGGCGAAGGCGGCGAGGACCCGGGCCGTTACCACACCGAGCGGAACTCGAAGATCAAGCAGGTCGCCTCGGGGCGTTTCGGCGTGACTCCCGAGTACCTGATCAGCGCCGAGGTGCTGCAGATCAAGATCGCGCAAGGCGCGAAGCCGGGTGAAGGCGGGCAGCTGCCGGGCCACAAGGTCAACGAGATGATCGCCCGGCTGCGCTTCGCGCGCCCGGGGGTCGGCCTGATCTCGCCGCCGCCGCATCACGACATCTATTCGATCGAGGATCTCGCGCAGCTGATCTTCGACCTGAAGCAGGTCAATCCGCAGGCGCTGGTGTCGGTGAAGCTGGTCGCCGAGCCCGGGGTCGGCACCGTCGCCGCCGGGGTCGCGAAGGCCTACGCGGACCTGATCACGATCAGCGGCTACGACGGCGGCACCGGCGCGAGCCCGCTGTCCTCGATCAAGTACGCCGGCACGCCCTGGGAACTCGGTCTCGCCGAGACGCACCAGACCTTGCGGGTCAACGAGCTGCGCCAGCGCGTCCGGGTGCAGGTCGACGGCGGCCTGAAGACCGGTCTCGACGTGATCAAGGCGGCGCTCCTCGGCGCGGAGAGCTTCGGCTTCGGCACCGCGCCGATGGTCGCGCTCGGCTGCAAGTACCTGCGGATCTGTCACTTGAACAACTGCGCGACCGGGGTCGCGACCCAGCACGCGGTCCTGCGCGCGAAGCACTTCATCGGGCTGCCGGAGATGGTGATCAACTATTTCCGCTTCGTCGCCCGGGAATGCCGCGAGATCATGGCCTCGCTCGGCGTCCGCAGCCTCGCCGAGCTGATCGGGCGCACCGAGCTGCTCGAGATCTCGCCGGGCGAGACCCCGAAGCAGCGCAAGCTCGATCTGCGGCCGATCCTCGCGAACGCCGATCTCGTGTCCAGCGCTCCGCAATATTGCCTGGAGGCGCGCAATCCGCCCTACGACAAGGGCGCGCTCGGCGAGCGGATGCTCGCCGACATGCGCGCGGCGATCGCCGCGAAATCCGGCGGGGTGTTCGCGTATGCGGTCAGCAATTACGATCGCTCGGTCGGCGCGCGGGTGTCGGGCGAGATCGCGCGTCGCTGGGGCGACTACGGGATGGCGGACGCCCCGATCGTCGTGAGCCTGAGCGGCTCGGCCGGTCAGAGCTTCGGCGTCTGGAACGCGGGCGGCCTGCATCTGCACCTCGAAGGCGAGGCGAACGACTACGTCGGCAAGGGCATGGCCTCGGGCAAGATCGTGCTCAAGCACCCGGCCGCGTCCGGCTTCGTCGCGCGCGACACGGTGATCATGGGCAACACCTGCCTGTACGGCGCGACCGGCGGAGAGCTGTTCGCCGCCGGTGTCGCCGGCGAGCGATTCGCGGTCCGCAATTCCGGCGCGATCGCGGTCGTCGAGGGTGCGGGCGATCATTGCTGCGAATACATGACCGGCGGCGTCGTGTGCGTGCTCGGTCGGACCGGCGTGAACTTCGGCGCCGGTTTCACCGGCGGCTTCGCGTACGTCCTCGACCTGGAACGCGACTTCGTCGACCGTTACAACCACGAGCTCATCGACATCCATCGCGTTTCGCCCGAAGGCATGGGGCCTCACGTGCAACACCTGTACGGCTTGATCGAGCAGCACGTCGCCGAGACCGACAGCGTCTGGGGCGAGCAGTTGCTGGCGGACTTTCGCAGCTACGTCGGCCGTTTCTGGGTCGTGAAGCCGAAAGCCGCCGCGATCGGCTCGCTGCTCGAGAACCTGCGCCGCGCGGCCTGACGCGGCCGCGACCGACGGAACCCCTCGATGGCCGACAAGAACCTGCAATTCCTCGAAGTGCCGCGCCGGGACCCGGACAAGATCGCGGTCGAGGAGCGCGCGCGGCAGTTCCGCGAGATCTACGCGCCCTACCCGGCGGAGGAGGCCGCGCAGCAGGCGGGCCGCTGCCTCGCGTGCGGCAACCCGTTCTGCGAGTGGAAGTGCCCGGTGCACAACTACATCCCGAACTGGCTCGCATTGATCGCCGATGGGAAGCTGTTCGAGGCCGCGGAGCTGTCGCATCAAACCAATTCGCTGCCCGAGATGTGCGGACGAATCTGTCCGCAGGACCGCCTGTGCGAAGGCGCGTGCACGCTGAACGACGGCCTCGGCGCGGTATCGATCGGCGCGATCGAGCGGTACATCACCGACGAGGCCCTGCAGCGCGGCTGGAAGCCCGACCTGTCGCGCGTGCGGCCGACCGGCAAGCGCGTCGCCGTCATCGGCGCGGGCCCCGCCGGGCTCGCCTGCGCCGACGTGCTCGTGCGCAACGGCGTGCACCCGGTCGTGTTCGACCGCCATCCGCGCATCGGCGGGTTGCTCACGTTCGGGATCCCGCCGTTCAAGCTCGAGAAGGAGGTCGTCGAGAAGCGCCGCGAGATCATGCAGGGCATGGGCGTCGAATTCCGCTTGGACACCGAGATCGGCCGCGACGTCGGCTTCGACGCGCTGCTCGAGGAGTTCGACGCGGTGTTCCTCGGGATGGGCACGTACGGCGCGGTCAAAGGGGGGTTCGCGGGCGAGGATCTGCCGGGCGTCTACGATGCCCTGCCGTACCTGGTGTCGAGCGTGCGTCGCGAGCTCGGTCTCGCCCGCCCCGACGAGCTGATCGACCTGCGCGACCAGCACGTCGTCGTGCTCGGCGGCGGCGATACCGGGATGGATTGCAACCGCACCGCGATCCGCCAGGGGGCGGCGAGCGTGACCTGTACCTATCGACGCGACGAGACCCACATGCCGGGGTCGCGCCGCGACTACAAGAACAGCAAGGAAGAAGGCGTCACGTTCCTGTTCAATCAGCAGCCGATCGAGATCGTCGGCACCGACCGCGTGCAGGGCGTGAAACTCGTCGAGACCCGGCTGGGTCCGGCCGACCATCGCGGGCGCCGGACACCCGAGGCCGTCCCGGGGACGGAGCAGACCGTTCCGGCGGACGCGGTCGTGATCGCGTTCGGCTTCGTGCCGAGCCCCCCGGAGTGGCTCCCGCGACACGAGATCGCACTGCACCCGAACGGGCGGGTGCGCGTCGCGACGCTCGGCGGACCGCGCTTCCAGACGACGAACCCCAAGGTGTTCGCGGGCGGCGACATGGTGCGCGGGTCGGATCTGGTGGTCACCGCGGTGTTCGAAGGCCGCGAGGCCGCGACCGGTATCCTCGAGTACTTGGGCTTGCGATCGGCCACGGAGTAAAGTGATCACGGAGGCAGCCGTGATGACGACCTATTACACCGATCTCGACAGCCCGATCGGACGACTGCGCCTCTACGGCGACCGCCGGGCGCTGCTCGCGGTCCTCTTCGATTCCGACGAACCGCCCGCGGGTGTCGCCGCGGACGACCCGGTCGAGGATCCGCACGCCGGCGCGTTGCCCGAGGCGGTCCGGCAGCTGCGCGAGTACTTCGACGGCAAGCGCTGCGCGTTCGACCTGCCGCTCGCCCCGCACGGCACCCCGTTTCAGCAAAAAGTCTGGCGCGCGCTCGCGCGGATCCCGTACGGGCGGACGCTTGCGTACGGCGCGCTCGCGCGGCGCATCGGGCGGCCCGGCGCGGCGCGCGCGGTGGGCATGGCGAACCACCACAATCCGTTGCCGATCATCGTGCCCTGTCACCGCGTGATCGGCGCCGACGGCGGGCTGACCGGCTACGGCGGCGGCCTCGAGCGCAAGCGCTGGCTGCTCGCGCTCGAGCACGGCACCGCATTGCCGCGCGGTGCCGGATGAATCGATGTCACGGTAACGTCACACGCCGGTAAGAATCGTCGGCTTGAATCGCCCGGGTGACCCTCGCACCCGAGACCGCGCCCCGAGTGTTGATCGCCGATGCCGACGGTGTCGCCGCCGCCGCGCTGCGCACGGCGCTCGCGAACGCCGGCTACGCGGCCGACGTGGTCGCCGACATCGGCGACGCGGTCCGCGTGTTGCGGGTTCGGCCCCCGGCGCTCGTCGTCGTCGATTGGAATGCGCCGGGCGCCTCCGCGCTCGAGAAGCTCCTGCGGTTGCGCGAGGCGCGCACGAGCGCGCGCATCCCGATCGTGGTCGCGTCGGCGTTGCGGGCGGAGGCCGATATCGTCGCCGCCCTGGAGCTGGGTGCCGACGATTACCTCGTGAAGCCGCTGTCGATGCCGGAAGCGGTCGCGCGGGTGGCCGCGGTGCTGCGCGGCCGCAGCCGCGCGGGTCCCGTCGCCGAGTCCGGGGACCGCGAGCTCGCGATCGATCGCGCGGCGCGCCGGATCGCGGTGCGCGGCCGGCCGCTGCCGCTGCGCGGGGCCGAATACCGGCTGCTCGAGGTGTTGTTGACGCGCGCGGGCCGTGCCTCGAGCCGCCGGGACCTGCGCGTCCAGGCCTGGGGCGGGAGCCGCGCGGTCGACGACCGTACCGTCGACGTGAACGTGCAGCGGCTGCGCCGCGCCCTCGCCGCCGCGGGTTGCGAGACCCTGATCGATACCGTCCGCGGCTTCGGCTACCGCCTGGTCGAACCCAAGCGCCCGGACTGAGCCCGCGCGGGGCCGACTGTCGCCAAATCGTCGCGCGCGCTTCACCGATCCGTCACGGCACTGCGCGATCCTGCGCGAGGGATCCGATCGCGAGGAGGGGGAAGACGATGCCGGAACCAGACCGCGCCGCGCCGATGCGGGTTCGATCGGTGTTCATTTCCGACGTGCATCTGGGATTCAAGGGCTGCAGCGCGGACGCATTGCTCGAATTCCTGCACGCGATCGAAATGGACCACTTGTTCCTGGTCGGCGACATCGTCGACGTCTGGAACATGCGAAAGTCGATGTTCTGGCCGCAGTCCCACAACGACGTCGTGCGCACCGTGCTCGGCAAGGCGAAGCGCGGCACGAAGGTGATCTACGTTCCGGGCAACCACGACGAGGTCTTCCGCGACTTCGACGGCGCGGTGTTCGGCAATCTGGAGATCCATCGCGAGTACGTGCACGTCGGGGCCGACGGCAGGCGCATGCTCCTGCTGCATGGCGATGAATTCGACAGCGTCGTGAAATGCAGCCCCTGGCTCGCGAAGCTCGGGAGCGATCTCTACGACATCCTGCTCGCGATCAACCCGTACGTGAACTGGATCCGCCGCAAGTTCGACCGGCCGCACTGGTCGCTCGCCGCCTACCTGAAGCACAAGGCCAAGCGGGCGGTCGAGTACATCGGCAGCTTCGAGGAGGCGGTCGCGTTCGCCGCCCGCAAGCGCGGCGTCGACACGGTGGTCTGCGGCCACATTCACCGGGCCGAGATCCGCGAGATCGACGGCATCCTCTACTGCAACGACGGCGACTGGGTGGAGAGCTGCACCTCGCTGGTCGAGGACATGAACGGGCACCTGCGCTTGGTCGATTGGCCGCGCGCACGGCTGCGGCGCCGCATGGCGGTCGGTGCCGTGGAGGCGGCGCGACCGGCCGAGCGCGCCGCCTGAGGGACCCGTCCCGCCGACCCGCCGGAACGGCCGCCGGCGGTGCGGGCGCGCGGCCGATCGCTCAGAACGCCGAGATCCCGGTCAGCTCCCGGCCGATGCTGAGCTGATGGATCGACTCGGTCCCTTCGTAGGTCACGACGCTCTCGAGGTTCAGCATGTGACGGATCGGCGCGTATTCGGCGCTGATGCCGGCCCCCCCGAGCATGTCGCGGCAGTCGCGCGCGATGTCGAGTGCCGCGCGGACGTTGTTCCATTTCGCGAGCGAGACCTGCGCCGGCGTCATCGCGCCGCGGTCCTTCAACCGCCCGAGCTGCAGGACCAGCAACTGCGCGGTGGTGATCCGGCGCGCCATCTCCGCGAGCCGGACCTGGATCAGCTGGTTCGCGGCGAGCGGCCGGCCGAACAGCACCCGCGTCTTGGTGTAGTCGATGAGCTGCGCGAGGCAGGCCTGAGCCGCGCCGATCACGCCCCAGGCGATCCCGTAACGTGCCTGGGTGAGGCAGGACAGGGGCGCCTTCAGTCCGACCGCGCCGGGCAGGCGGTGGGCCTCCGGCACGACGACGTCGTCGAAGAACAGCGCGCCGGTCGCCGAGGCGCGCAGGCTGAACTTGTCGTGGATCTCGGATGCAGTGAATCCGCGCGTGCCCTTCTCGATCAGGAAACCGCGCACGCCGTCCTCGGTCATCGCCCAGGCGATGCACAGGTCCGCGATCGGCGCGTTGGTGATCCACATCTTCGATCCGTTGATCACCCAGTCGCCGCCGCGCCGTTTCGCGTGGGTCTTCATGTTCGCCGGATCCGAGCCGCCGTGCGCCTCCGTCAGGCCGAAGCACCCGATCGTCTCGCCGCGGGCCATCGACGGCAGGAACCGCTCCTTTTGCGCCTCGGAGCCGTAGGTGTAGACCGGGTACATGCACAGACTCGACTGCACCGACACGAAACTGCGCAGCGCCGAGTCCCCGCGCTCGAGTTCCTGGCAGATCAGCCCCGAGGAGACCGCGTTCATGCCGGCGCATCCGTAACCCTCGAGCGAACTGCCGAGCAGGCCCATCGAGGCGAGCTCGCCGACGAGTTCGCGCGGGAAGCGATGGTCGGCGAACGCGCGTCCGATCGACGGCAGCACCTTGTCGTCGACCATCCGTGCGACGGCGTCCTGCACCAGCCGCTCCTGATCGTCGAGCAGTCCGCGCACGTCGTACAGGTCCATGGGATCGAGAGTCTTCTGGGTCATGCCAAGCTCCGGGAACGGCCAACGGATCGTAAGATCGAGGATGCCTATGTTGTGATATTCGCGCGACGAAGGGTAGCCATCACCCGGACTATGCAATCCCGTCGTCGCCGGAACACCCGGTCCCGATCAGTAAATGTCGCTCGTGGCGGGACGCGTTGATCGGCGGGGGTGGCCGTTACGGGCGCTTGCGCTCGTCCGACCGCGGGATCCGCGAGCGGGATCCGGCGGGTGATCGACGCGTCGCGGCGGCCGCGACCTCAGGCCGCCATCAGCACCTTGAGCTTGTTGATCGCGTTGGCTTCGACCTGCCGCACGCGCTCGGCGGAGATCCCGTACTCGTCGGCGAGCTCGTGCAAGGTCGCCTTGGACTCGCTCATCCAGCGACGGCGCAGGATGCTGCGGCTGCGCTCGTCGAGCTTCTCGAGCGCGACGTTCAGCCGTTCGGAGGAATCCTCGTCCCATTCCTCGCGCTCGATCGCGACCGCCGGGTCGGCGTCGTTCGCCGGCAGGTAGAGCGCGGGCGAGTAACCTTCCTCCTCGTCGGCATCCGGCGCCGCGTCGAACGCGAGGTCGCGGGCCGAGAGCCGCTGCTCCATCTCGCGCACGTCGCGCGGCTCCACGCCGAGGTCCTTCGCGACCGCCAGCGTCTCGGCCTCGGACAGCCAGGCCAGGTTCTTCTTGAGGCGGCGCAGGTTGAAGAACAGCTTGCGCTGCGCCTTGGTCGTCGCGACCTTCACGAGCCGCCAGTTGCGCAGCACGTACTCGTGGATCTCGGCACGGATCCAATGGACCGCGAACGAGACCAGGCGCACGCCGACCTGCGGGTCGAATCGCTTCACGGCCTTCATCAAGCCGATGTTGCCTTCCTGGATCAGATCGCCGATCGGCAGGCCGTAGCCGGCGTAGCCGCGCGCGATGTGCACGACGAAACGCAGGTGCGAGAGCACCAGCTCGCGGGCGGCCTCGAGGTCGCCCGCGTCGCGGAAACGCGTCGCGAGCGCCGTCTCCTGTTCCTTCGACAGGATCGGGATCTGCGAAACCCGGCCGACATAGGACTCCAGGCTCCCGATCGGGCCCGCCACAGTCAAGCCGGTTTGCTTGGCAACCAACGCAGTCGACATCAGCGTGAACCTCCGCCTCTCGCCGCGAGGCATGATAGCACTCGCAAGGTTTGAGTGCTAAAGCGGGGCGGAGTTCAACCGATCGGCGTTCGGGAATGATCGCCGGCGCGTTCGCGAACGGCCGTCAGGAGGGGTTGATCGCGCGGATATGTTGTGTCGCAGCAATCCAGGCGCCGATCCAGCCGAGCAGAGCCGATGCGAGGAGCACCACCGCGCCCGGCTTGAACCCGATGCCGGTCAGGGCAAACCCGCTCCCGTACAGGTGCGCGAGCCGGCTCACCGGACCCGACACCCAGGCGACCGCGATCGCGACCAGCAGCAGCGCGAGCACCCCGCCCCCGGATCCGTACCACAGGCCCGCGTACAGGAACGGCCGGCGGGCGAAGCGGTCGCTCGCGCCGACCAGTTTCATCACTTCGATCTCGGCGCGACGGCTCTGGATGTCCAGGCGAATCGTGTTGCCGACGATCAGCGCGACGCCGAGACCGAGGAGGCCGGCGGCGAGCCAGACGACGCGGCGCAGCAAACTCACGATCGCGATCAGCCGCTGCACCCACTGGGTGTCGAGCTGGACCTGATCGACGTCCGGGACCGCGCGCAGTGCCGTGCGCAGCGCCGCGGTGCCCGCCGCGGTGCTCGCCGCGGGCGTCGGCGTCACGATGAGCGTGTTCGGCAAGGGGTTCTCCTGCAGCGCGTCGAGCGCCTCGCCAAACCCGGAATAGCGGCGAAATTCCGCGAGCGCCTGCGGCGCGAGGATCACCCGGACGCTCGCGACGTCGTCGCGCGCGCGGATCTGCGCCGCGATCTCGTTGGTGCGCCCGGGTGTGGCCGATTTCGACAGGTACACCGACAGCTCGAACGCGTCGTTCCAGCCCGCCATCGCCTGCCGCGCGTTCTGCAGGAACACGAACAGGCACAGCGGCAGCGCGACCGCGATTCCGATCACGGTCATCGTCATCAGGAACGCGACCGGTGCCTCGGCGACGCGTCCGAGCGAGCCGACCAGGGTCTGGGCCTGCCGGTCGAAGTACGCGCCGACGTTCATCGCGGCGTCTCCACGGCGACCCGGCCCTCGCCGAGCACGATGCGGCGCGCGTCGAACCGGTCGACCAGGTGCACGTCGTGGGTCGCGATCACGACCGTGACCCCGACGTCGTTGAATCGCTTGAACAGCCGCATGATCTCGATCGCGAGATCGGGGTCCAAGTTGCCGGTCGGCTCGTCGGCGATCAGCAGCGGCGGCTTGGCGACGACCGCCCGCGCGATGCCGACGCGCTGTTGCTCGCCGGCGGACAGTTCCGCCGGCCGGTTGCGCTCCTTGCCGAGGAGCCCGACCTGGTCGAGCGCCGCGCGCACGCGCTTGTCGATCTCCTTGCGCGGGACGCCCGCGATGATCAGCGGCAGCGCCACGTTGTCCGCGACCGGCCGGTCGAGCAGGAGCTTGTTGTCCTGGAACACGATCCCGATCTCACGCCGGAACTGCGGAATCGCGCGCGGCTTGATCGTCGTGGTCGACCGGCCCGCGACCGTCACGCGGCCGCGGGTCGGCCGCTCGATCAGCGCGACCAGCTTCAGGATGCTGCTCTTGCCCGCACCCGAGTGTCCGGTCAGGAACGTGAGGTCGCCGCGCGCGACCTCGAACGACACGCCGGCGAGCGCCTCGCGGCCGCTGGGGTAGCGCTTGTAGACCTGATCGAAGTGGATCATGCGCTCTCGCCCGCGGGCCGCAACAGGGCGTCGACGAAGCCCGCCGCGTCGAATTCCCCGAAGTCCTCCAGCGATTCGCCGACGCCGACGAAGCGGATCGGGATCTTGAATCTCTGCGCGATCGCGAGCACCACGCCGCCCTTCGCGGTGCCGTCGAGCTTGGTGATCACGAGCCCGGTCACACCCAGATTCCTGTCGAATTCCGCGGTCTGCGCGAGCGCGTTCTGCCCGATCGTGCCGTCGAGCACGAGCAGGACCTCGTGCGGCGCCCCGGGATCGATTCGCGACAGCACGCGCTTGACCTTCTTCAGCTCTTCCATCAGGTGCGACTGGGTGTGCAGGCGTCCGGCGGTGTCGGCGATCAGCACGTCGATCTCGCGGGCGCGCGCCGCCTGCAACGCATCGTAGATCACCGCCGCGGGCTCCGCGCCGGCCTGTTGCGCGATCAGCGGCACCCCGTTGCGCTCGGCCCAGACCGCGAGCTGCTCGCGCGCGGCCGCGCGGAAGGTGTCGCCGGACGCGAGCATCACGCTGCGCCCTTCGGTGCGCAGCCGATTCGCGAGCTTGCCGATCGTGGTCGTCTTGCCCGCGCCGTTGATCCCGACGACGAGGATCACGTACGGCTTCGCACCGCCGATCTGCAGCCGCTTCTCGACCGGCGCGAGGATCTCGAGCATCGCGCGGCGCAGTGCGCCGACGAGCGCGTCGACGTCGCCGAGTTCCTTGCGCGCGACGCGCCTGCCGAGATCCTCGAGGATCCGCGCGGTCGCCTCGACGCCGACGTCGGCGCCGATCAAGCGTTCCTCGAGCTCTTCGAGCACCTCGGCGTCGATCTTGCGGCCCGGCAGGATGCTCTTCAGTCCCTCGGCGATCCGCGAGGATCCCGTGCTCAGGCGTTCGCCCAATCGCTTGAAGAAGCCCCGTGCGGCCGGCGGGCTGGCTGGATTCGTCATGTCGATGCGAGCTTATCAGAGCGGCGGAAGCGGTGAATTTTACGCGTATCATCCGGCTCGTGACGAACCGCAAGACCCCGCGCCGGACCGGCCCGAGCCACTCCGTGCGGATCATTGGCGGCGCCTGGCGCGGTCGACGGATCCCGGTGCTCGACCACCCGGAATTGCGCCCGACCACGGACCGGATCCGTGAGACCGTATTCAACTGGCTGCGCGCCGACGTCGCCGGCGCGCGCGCCCTCGATCTGTTCGCGGGGAGCGGCGCGCTCGGCCTCGAGGCGCTGTCGCGCGGCGCCGGCGAAGTGGTCTTCGTCGAGCGGTCGGCGGCCGCGGCCGCGAACCTGCGGACCCAGCTCGAGCGGCTCGGCGCCGCCGACCGGGCGCAGGTGCATTGCGCCGACGCGGACGCGTACTGGCGCGAAGCCGCCGGCGGGTTCGATCTCGCGTTCCTCGATCCGCCGTTCGGCTCGGGCGCGCTCGATCGCGCGATCGAGGCGCTCGCGAGCGGCGACCGGCTCGTCCGCGGCGGCCTCGTCTACATCGAGACCGCACGCAGCGCCGGGGTGCCGGCGATGCCGCCCGGCTGGAGCCTCCGGCGATCCAGGTTCGCCGGCGAGGTGGGGTATCATCTGGCGCGACGGGAGGGCTGAGCGTCGAGGCCATGCACAAGAGAAACGCGATCTATCCGGGGACCTTCGATCCGATCACGAATGGCCACCACGATCTCGTGCGCCGTGCCGCGAGCATTTTCGACCGGCTCGTCGTCGCGATCGCCGCGAACCCGAACAAGGCGCCGATGTTCTCGATGGAACAACGGGTCGACATGGCGCGCCGGGTGCTCGCGGACATGCCGAACGTCGAGGTCTGCGGCTATTCGGGGCTCACCGTCGACTTCGCGCGCCAGAACGGGCTCTCGGTCGTGGTTCGGGGCCTGCGCGCGGTGTCGGACTTCGAGTTCGAATTCCAGCTCGCGAACATGAGCCGGCACCTCTCCGCCGACATCGAATCGGTGTTCATGACCCCTCAAGAGCAGTACTCGTTCATCTCCTCGACGCTCGTGCGGGAAATCGCGGTGCTCGGCGGCGACGTCTCCGAGTTCGTGCATCCGATCGTCGAGGCGGAAATGAAGCGCTTGCGCAAAGGCTGAGCGGCGCGCTCAGCGGCGCTGGCAGCGGGGGCACCAGTACGTCGCCCGCTGGCCGAGCACCCGCCGCCGGATCGGCGTGCCGCACCGCCGGCAGGGCTCGCCGGCCCGCTCGTAGACCGCGAGTTCCTGGCGAAAGCTCCCGAGCTCGCCGGCCGTGTCGACATAATCCCGCAGCGTCGTCCCGCCGATCCGGATCGCATCGGCGAGCACCGTCTTGACCGCCGCGGCGAGCGCGGCCGCGTGCGCCCGCGTCAGCCGGCCCGCCGCGAGCGCGGGATGCACCCCCGCCCGGAACAGCGCCTCGTTCGCATAGATGTTGCCGACCCCGACGACGATCCGGGCGTTCATCAACAGGGTCTTGATCGCGACCGCGCGGCCGCGGCTCGCGCGCACCAGGGTGCCGGCGTCGAACGCATCGCTCAGCGGCTCGGGGCCGAGGTCCGCGATCAGCGGATGGCGCGCCGGATCGCCGGCGGTGTACAGCAGGCTCCCGAATCGACGCGGATCGTGGTAGCGAATTCGCACCCCGCCCTCGAGCACGAGATCCCAATGATCGTGGCGTCGCGGCGGCGAGCCGCCGGGAAGGACCCGCAGGCTCCCGGACATCCCGAGGTGCACGATCGCCGTCCCGTCATCGAATCGCAGCAGCAGGTACTTCGCGCGGCGCTCGACGGCGCGCACGCGGCATCCGCGCAGCGCCGTCTCGATCCCGGCGGTCACGGGCCAGCGCAGCCGACGTTCGCGGATCAGGAGTTCATCGACGCGACGGCCGACGAGCGCCGCGGCGATGCCGCGGCGCGTGGTCTCGACTTCCGGGAGTTCCGGCACGTGGCACGCCGGCGGCTATTGGAGCGACGGCGTTTCGCGGCGGTGGGCCCCGCCGGCGCGCCGGCTACTTGATCTTCGATTCTTTGTAGGTCACGTGCTTGCGCACGACCGGATCGAATTTCTTCGTTTCCAGCTTGTCCGGGTGCAAGCGCTTGTTCTTCGTCGTCGTGTAGTAATGGCCGGTTCCGGCGGACGATATCAGCTTGATCTTGTCGCGCATCGCAACGTCCTCTTAGACCTTCACGCCCTGGCTGCGCAGCTCGGCGACCACCGTGTCCACGCCGCGCTTCTCGATCGTGCGCAGGCCGCGGGTCGTCACGCGCAGGCTCAGGAAGCGCTGTTCGGCTTCCGACCAGAACCGGTGGGTGTGCAGATTCGGCAGGAACCGCCGCCGCTTGTGATTGTTCGCGTGCGAGACGGTATTGCCCGACATGGGGCGCTTTCCGGTGACCTGACAGACTCGCGACATGGCGTTGGATCCCGTGACCGTGGACTTTCGAACGAGCCGCGCTTTATACCAGACGGCGCGCGGACGTTCAACCGCCGGCCGATAATGGTCCTCATTTCAGTGGCTTACATCCGCCCGCCCGGCCGCTCAACCCAACATCCCGCGCTCCGCGAACGACACGCTCGTGCCGTCGCCGACGATGATGTGGTCGAGCAGCCGGATATCGACGAGCGCGAGCGCGTCCTTGATGCGGCGCGTGATCCATTCGTCGGCCTGGCTCGGCTCGGGAACGCCCGACGGGTGATTGTGGGCGACGATCACCGCCGCGCAGTTCCAGCCGAGCGCTTGCTTGACGATTTCCCGGGGGTGCACGCTCGCCCCGTCGATCGTCCCGCGGAACAGCGGTTCGTCGTGGATCAGCCGGTGGCGGTTGTCGAGGTAGAGACAGCAGAACACCTCGTGCTCCAGATCGCGCAGGCGTGCCACCAGATAGTCGCGGGTCGCGTGCGGGCTGCCGAGCATCGGGCCGGCGCGCAGCGCTTCGCCGAGCTGGCGCCTCGCGATCTCGACCGCCGCCCTCAGCTCGGCGTAGCGCGCGGGCCCGAGGCCCGGATGCGCGCAGAAGCGCGCGCGGTCGGCCGCGACCAGGCGGCGCAGCGAGCCGAACGCGACCAGCAGGTCGCGCGCGAGCCGTAGCGCGGATCGTCCGGGGATGCCGGTTCGCAACAGGATCGCGAGCAGCTCGGCGTCCGACAGCGATTCGGCGCCGCGCGCCAGGAGCTTCTCGCGCGGCCGCTCGTCGGCAGGCCAGTCGGATATCGCCATCGCGGCAGGATCGCCGATCGAACCCGCGCCGCGATAGCGTCAAATCGCCCGCGAGCGCGCAGTTTCGCGCGCGTCGGCGTCAGCGGCGCCCGGAACTGCCGAAGCCGCCGTCGCCGCGATCGCTCGCGGAGAACTCGGCGACGACCTCGAACTGCGCGCGCGCGACCGGGACCACGATCATCTGCGCGACCCGATCGCCGGGCTCGATCGTGAATACGGCGCTGCCGCGGTTCCAGCAGGACACCATCAACGGGCCCTGGTAATCGGAGTCGATCAAGCCGACGAGGTTGCCGAGCACGATCCCGTGCTTGTGGCCGAGTCCGGAGCGCGGCAGCAGCATCGCGGCGAAGCCCGGATCGCCGATGTGGATCGCGATGCCGGTCGGGATCAGGGTGGCCGCGCCGGGCTCGAGCACGCACGGCGCGTCGATGCAGGCGCGCAGATCGAGCCCCGCCGAACCCGCGGTCGCGGGCTCCGGCATCGGAAAACGCGTGCCGATCTTCGGGTCGAGCACCTTCAGCTGGATTCGCGCGATCATCGGCTTCAGCGGCGGATCCGGCGGGCGCGGGGTCGGGTGCGCGGCGGCGTCGGCGGGGCGCGGCGCTTCCGGGCCGCGCGGCGGGCGACGCCCTGGGGCGGCGGCAGCCGTTTCGCGATCAACGCGACCAGCGCGCGGGCCACCTCGAGCTTCGCGGCGCGCTCGATCTCGGTACGGCCACCCGGCCAGAACACCGTCAGCGCATTGTCCTCGCAGTCGAATGCGAGGCCGTCGCCGACCCGGTTCGCCGCGATCATGTCGAGCTTCTTGCGCTTGAGCTTGCCGCGCGCGTTGGCCTCGACGTCGTGGGTCTCGGCGGCGAATCCGACGACGAACGGCCGCTTCGCCATCTCGGTGACCGACTTCACGATGTCGGGCGCGGGCTCGAGCGCGAGATCGATCGCGACCCCTTGCTTCTTTATCTTTTCCTCGGCGACCGATCGCGGCTGGAAGTCCGCGACCGCGGCCGCAGCCACCAACAGGTCGGCTTCGGCCACGTGCCGGTGGACCGCGGCGTACATCTCGCGCGCGCTCTCGACGTCGATCCGGGTGACGCCGGCCGGGGTCGGCAGGCTCACCGGGCCGCACACCAGCGTCACGTGCGCGCCGGCCTCGCGCGCGGCGACCGCGACCGCGAATCCCATCTTCCCCGAGCTGCGGTTCGTCAGGTACCGCACCGGGTCGATCCGCTCGCGGGTGGGGCCCGCGGTGATCAACACGTTCAGGCCCTGCAGGAGTCCCGCGTTCGGCGGCGGTTCGAGCAGGCTTTCGGCGAGCTTGGCCGGCTCCCACATCCGGCCGAGGCCGACCTCACCGCAGGCCTGGGGGCCCGAGTCCGGACCGAGCACGCGCACGCCGCGCTCGGCGAGCGTCGCCACGTTCGCCTGGGTTGCGCGGTGCGCCCACATCACGCGATTCATCGCCGGCGCCACGCAGATCGGTGCCTCGGTCGCGAGGCACAGCGCGGCGAGCAGGTCGTCGGCGCGACCCGCGGCGAGCCGCGCGAGGAAATCCGCGCTGGCCGGCGCGATCAGCACGAGTTCCGCCCAGCGCGCGAGCTCGATGTGCCCCATCGCCGCCTCGGCGGCCTCGTCCCATAGATCGCTGCGTACCGGGCGCCCGGACACCGCCTGCAGCGCGAGCGGCGCGACGAAACGTCGCGCCGACGCGGTCATCACGACCTGCACCTGCGCGCCCCTTTCGACGAGCCGCCGCACGAGGTCGGGGCTCTTGTAGGCGGCGATGCCGCCGGTCACGCCGAGCAGGATGCGTTTCTGCGGGGTCAATGGATACCCTTCAGTTCCTTGAAGCGGGCGATGTCGTCCGCGAATTGCGTCTGCATCGTCTCCTCTTCGCGGTGCTTCTCGTCGAGGTTCTGCTGCTGCGCGCGGATGTCGCCACTCACCCGGACGAGATCGTCGGCGAGTTGGTCGGGCATCGGCGGCGCTTTCGGGTTGGTCGAGTACGGCCGGAACCGCTCACTCTCGGCGCGCAGCGTCGCGAGTTTCGTGTTCAGCGTATCGAGGTACTGGCTGGTGACCCGGATCTGGTCCGCGAGCATCCCGGTGCGTTGATCGCGCAGCCGCTCGATGTCGCGAACCGAAGAGTAGGTGTTCAGCAGGTTGCGGTCGCGTTGGCGCTGCGCCTCGGCGGCGCGCTGACGCTGCGCCGCGGCGGCGATTTCGGCCGGCGTCTGGGCCGCCGACCGGTGATCGACGACCACCCCCTCGGCGTTCAGCATCTCCTGTTCGCGGCCGGCGTCCCGCTCCGGGACGTGATCGCCGAAATGCACGACGCCGTGGGAATCGACCCATCGATAGACCTGCGGCCCGGCCGCGCGGCCCAGCGTCGCGATCACGCAGCCGAGTGCGGCCGCGATCCAGCGGTGGCGGATGATGGCGAGACGAATCACGGCCGGCCCTCCCTGCGGATCCCCAAGGGTCATTGTGCGGCGATCGGCCGCCGCGCGCCAAGCGGCGCGTTCATCGGCGGATTCCGTACCGGTCGCGGTACGCCCGCATCGCCTCGAGTTGCGACCCGCCGCGCTCGGCGACGTGGGCCATCAGGCTCTCCAAGGTCAAGATCGAGACCACCGGGATGCCGAACTGCTCGGTCACTTCCTGGACCGCCGAGAGCTGACTCTCGGCACCGCGCTCCTGCCGGTCGAGCGCGAGCACGACCCCGGCCGGATGGGCGCCGGCCGCGCGGATGATCGCGATCGACTCGCGGACCGCGGTTCCCGCGGTGATCACGTCGTCGACGATCAGCACCCGCCCCCGAAGCGCGGCGCCGACGGTCGCGCCCCCCTCCCCGTGATCCTTCGATTCCTTGCGGTTGAAGCAGAACGGGGCGGTGAGCCCGTGCTCGGTCGCGAGCGCGGCGGCGGCGGCGGTGACCAGCGGAATGCCCTTGTACGCGGGGCCGAACAGCAGGTCGTAGGCGAGGTCCGAGGCGACGATCGCGGCCGCGTACGCCCGCCCGACGGCGGCGATCGCTTCACCGGTGTCGAATCGGCCCGCGTTGAAGAAATACGGGCTGTCGCGCCCCGACTTCAGCTTGAACGCGCCGAACTGCAGCACGCCGAGCCGCAGGCACCAGTCGATGAATTCGCTTTGATACGGCTGCAGCATACGGGCCGCAGTCTCGCAAGGCGCCGCGTGCCGCGCAAGCCGCGCCGCGGGCGCGCCGACCCGCTGGTATCATCGGCCGATGCGGATCGTCACGCTGAATGCGAACGGAATACGTTCGGCCGCGCGCAAGGGCTTGTTCGACTGGCTGCCGTCCGAGCGTGCCGACGTCGTTTGCATCCAGGAAACCAAGGCACAGGTCGCGCAGCTCGCCGACCGGGTGTTCTGGCCCCGCGGGTACCACTGCTACTATTTCGACGCCGAGACCAAGGGGTACGCGGGCACCGCGCTGTACGCGAAGCGGGAGCCGACGCGCATCGAACGCGGGTTCGGCGTCCGCGAATTCGATGCCGAGGGGCGGTATCTGGAGGCACGGTTCGACGGGTTCAGCGTGGTCTCGCTGTACCTGCCGTCGGGGTCCTCGGGGCCGGCGCGGCAGGCGTCCAAGTTCCGCTTCCTCGACGCGTTCCTGCCGCACCTGCGCCGGCTGCGCCGCCGCCGCAAGCCGACGATCCTGTGCGGCGACTTCAACATCGCGCACCAGCCGATCGATTTGAAGAACTGGCGGTCGAACCAGGGCAATTCGGGCTTCCTGCCCGAGGAGCGGCGCTGGCTCGACGCGGTGTTCGGCGCCGAAGCGTACGTGGATGCGTTTCGCGCCGTCAATGCGAAGCCGGATCAATACACCTGGTGGTCGAACCGGGGACAGGCCTACGCGAAGAACGTCGGCTGGCGCATCGACTACCACGTGACGAGCGCGGCGTTGCGCGAGCGGATCCGCCGCGCGTCGATCTACAAGGAACGCCGGTTCTCCGACCACGCACCGCTCACGATCGACTACGACCTCGAGTGGTGAGGCTTGGCGGCGACGACCAAGCCGGGATTGCTCGACGCGCTGCGTGATCGGCGGATGGCGGCGACGTTGCTGCTCGGATTTGCGTCAGGGCTGCCCTTCAACCTGACGGGCGCGACCCTGCAGGCCTGGCTCGCCGACTCGAAGCTCGATATCCGCACGATCGGCCTGTTCTCGCTGGTCGGATTGCCGTACGTGCTGAAGTTCCTCTGGGCGCCGACGCTCGACCGATATCTCCCGCCGTTGCTCGGCCGGCGCCGGGGATGGATCCTCATCTATCAGCTCTGCCTCGCCGCCGCGATCGGCGTGATGGGGCTGTGCTCGCCGCAAAAGGCGCCAATGGTGCTCGCGATGCTGGCGCTGCTGGTCGCGACGCTGTCGGCCTCGCAGGACATCGTGATCGACGCCTACCGGGTGGACCTGATCCCGACGGAACAGCGCGCGCTCGCGGCCGCGGCCAGCGCGTTCGGCTACCGGACCGCGGCGATGTTCGCCGGCGCGGTGATCGTGCTGATCGCCGCACAGACGGGATGGCGCGTCGCCTACGGCATCGTCGCCGCGTTGATGGCGATGACCACGCTCGCGACGCTCTGGTCGCCCGAGCCGGAGCGGCCCGGCCGGCCGCCGCCGACCCTGGTCGAGGCGGTCGTCGAGCCGGCGAAGGACCTGCTGCGACAACCGGGCGCGTGGGGGTTCCTGCTGCTGGTGCTGCTCTACAAGTTCGGCGATGCGTTCGCGCTCAGCCTCTACAGCGCGTTCATGCTCAAGGGAATCGGCTTCTCGCTCGCCGAGCTCAGCATCGCCGGCAAGGTGAACATGACGGTGTCGACGATGATCGGCACCGCGGTCGGCGGCTGGCTGTTCATGCGCTGGGGGATGTTCCGTTCGCTGCTGACGTTCGGCGTGCTGCAGGCGGCGACGATACTGCTGTTCATGTGGCTCGCGCTCGCCGGCCGGGAGCTGTGGTTGATGATCCTCACGACGAGCCTCGACAATCTGGCCGGCGGCATGGGACTCGCAGCGTTCATCGCGTTCCTGATGGCGCAGTGCTCGCCGAGCTTCAGCGCGACCCAGTACGCGCTGCTGTCGGCGCTCGCGGCCGTTCCGCGCGTCCTGATCGCCTCGATCGCCGGTGCGGTCGTGCACTCGATCGGCTGGGCGCACTTCTTCGTGGTCACGTTCCTGTCGGCGATCCCGGGTCTCGTGCTGCTCGCGTTGCTGCGTACCCAGATCCACGCGCTCGATGCGCGCGAGCGGGGGAAGCTCGCGCGGGCTTGACGGCGCCGCGCGCCGGCGGCACCCGGCTCAGTGGCGCAGCGCGCCGTCCGCGGAACCCGCCCAGCTCGCCGGGCGTGCGTCCTCGAAGTCCCGCTCGAGGGACTCGCTGTCGACGTCGACGGATCCGGACCAGTCCTCGGGCGCCTCGGCCGTCTCGATCGAACCCTCGAACATCTGCTCGTTCCAGGCGTCGAAGTCCATTTCGGTCACCGAGCCGTCGAAATATTGAATCTCGATCGTTTGATCCTCGTCGTCGATCGCGACGATCTCGAACAATTCGCCGGTGGCGTCCCGGTACCACTGCTCAACGACCGGCTTCGTTAGGTTCATCGTTCCGCTCCTCGTTTCCCGCGCCCCTCGACGCCATTCAACGCCGATCGCCGCTCGCACGCAATACCGGCCCGCCGCGCCGAGTCGCAATGCGGCAAAGGGCATTTTTTCCAGCGAATTTCCGCGTCCGACGGATCGCGCACGGCGTCCGCCGCCGCGTATTTCCCGCAAGACCCCTTCGGTATCTCGCGGCGCCGCTCAGGCGTCGCGCCGCTGGTACGCCAGATCGCGGACCCGGTGACCGAGCCGCTCGCCGCGCCGCTCGAAGCGCGTCGGCGGTCGCAGCGCCGGCCGCGCGACGTAGGTGCCGTCCGGGCTCAACGAGCGCAGGCGAGGTTCGGCGGCGCAGACCGCGAGCATCTGTTCCGCGTAGGGTTCCCAGTCGGTGGCCAGCCGCAACACGCCGCCGGGACGCAGCTTCGCGGCCAGCAGCGCGACGAAGCGCGCATCGACGAGCCGTCGCTTCACGTGGCGCTTCTTGTGCCAGGGGTCCGGAAAGAACACGAGAATCTCGTCGAGCGATGCGTCGGCAAGGTCGTGCCCGAGCACTTCGACCGCGTCGCGCTCGATCACGCGCAGGTTCTCGAGTTGCGCGGCGGCCGCGCGCAGCAGCAAGCGGCCGATCCCCGGCCGGTGAACCTCGATCCCGAGGAAGTCGACGTCGCGGTTCGCCTCGGCGAGCGTCCCGATCACCTCCCCGGCGCCGAAGCCGATCTCGAGGCAGCGCCGCGCGTGCCGTCCGAAAATCCGGTCGAGGTCGAGCGTCGCCTCGCGCCGATCGATGCCGTAGTGCGGCCAGAGCGCCGCGAGCGCGCGCTCTTGCGCTGCGGTCACCCGACCGCCCCGGAGGACGTAACTGCGGATCGTGCGGTGCTCGGGCATGGACGCGAAGTGTGCCTGATGCCTGATATGATCGAAACATGCGGGCAGTCGGTCGACGGCTTTGGGGAGGGGTGCTGTGCTCCTGCCTCGCGCTATCCGGCTGCGCGAGCCTGCCGCGCCACGTCGAGAAGTTCCCGTCGCACGCACTGCGCGATCCGCTGAGCACGCGGCTCGGGCGGCTGGTCGCACGCAGTGCCGCGCGTCATCCGCCCGGCGACTCGGGTCTGCGCCTGCTCGCCTCCGGCGAGGAGGCGTTCGACAGCCTGATCGCGCTCGCCGACAGCGCGCAGCGCACCCTCGACCTGCAGTACTACATCATCGACGACGACGAATCATCGAGGGTCGTGCTGGAACACGTCCGCATGGCCGCCGAGCGCGGCGTGCGCGTACGGGTCCTCGTCGACGACTTCAACACCGCGGGGCAGGACACGCGCTTCATGCGGCTCGGCGAGCTGCCGAACATCGAGGTCCGGGTCTTCAATCCGTTCCCGGGCGGCCGGTTCTCGATGTGGAGCCGATTCCTGTTCTCGGCCGCGGACATCGCGCGGATCAACCACCGGATGCACGACAAGCTGTTCGTCGCCGACAACTCGATCGCGGTCACCGGCGGCCGCAACATCGGCGACGAATACTTCACGCTCAACCGAAAGTACAACTTCGTCGACCTGGACGTGATCGCCGCCGGTCCGATCGTCTCGCAGCTGTCGGATTCGTTCGACCGGTTCTGGAACAGCCGATACTCCTATCCGATCTCCTCGATCGATCCGCTGGTGCCGGCCGGCGGGGTGCCGAAGCTCAACAGCGCCGGCACCGGGCCCGAGGGTGGCCAATTCCTGCGCCGCGAGATCCACGCGGGACGCTTGCGGCTCGACTGGGTGCCGGCGACGGTGCTCGCGGACCGGCCCGTGAAGATCGCGAGCGAGACCTCGCCCGCGGAACAGAAGACGATCGCGAACAACGTCGCCGCGCTGATCCGGTCCGCGAAGAAGGACGTGCTCATCATCTCGCCGTACTTCGTGCCCGGCCGGCGGGGCGTCGCGCTGATGCGCAGCCTCGTCGCGCGCGGCGTGCACATCCACATCCTCACGAACTCGCTCGCGACGACGGATGCGCCGATCGTCGACATCGGCTACGCGCGCTACCGCAAGCCGCTGCTGAAGATGGGCGTGGACCTGCGCGAGCTGCGCCCGAAGATCGGCGGGGCGCGGCCGCGATTCCATCGTTTCGGGGCGTCGACCGCGAGCTTGCACGCGAAGGCGATCGTGATCGACAACGAAACGGTGTTCATCGGCTCGATGAACATGGATGCGCGTTCGGCACACACCAACACCGAGCTCGGGATCGTGTTCAAGAGCGCGCAGATCGCCGCGCAGGTGACCGCGCTGTTCGAGGACATCGCGAAGTACGGCTGCTACCACCTCAAACTGATCCCGGGAACGAACAAGATCGAGTGGATCGGCAAGGGGCCCGGTGCCGAACGGGTCTGGTACCACGATCCCGAGACGACCTTCCTGCAGCGCCTCGGGCTGGAGCTGTTGTCGCCGTTCGCGCCCGAACAGCTCCTCTGAGCCGCGCTCCCGGGGGAGACGGGGCCAGGGCCCGCGGCGCGGGCGGTGGCGGCACGCGGGGCGAGGAAAACCCGGCGGTTGAGGCTACAATCGCGCGATGAAATCCTTGCAGCACCTGATCGAGCGCAATCGCGCCTGGGCGACCGGCGTGAAGCGCGATGACCCGGAGTTCTTCGCCCGGCTCGCCCGGCAGCAGACCCCGCAGTACCTGTGGATCGGTTGTTCCGACAGCCGGGTGCCGGCGACCGAGATCTGCGGCCTGATGCCCGGCGAGATGTTCGTGCATCGCAACGTCGCGAACGTGGTCGTGCACACGGACCTGAACTGCCTCACCGCGATGCAGTTCGCGGTCGACGTGCTCAGCGTGCAGCACATCATCGTGTGCGGGCACTACGGCTGCAGCGGGGTACGCGCGACGCTGTCCCGGGACAAGATCGGCCTGGCCGACAACTGGCTGCGTCACGTGCAGGACGTCTGCGACCGGCACCAGACGCTGCTCGCCGCGATCGACGACGCGGACTCGCGGGCGAGCCGCCTGTGCGAGCTGAACGTGATCGACCAGGTGGCGCACGTCTGCCAGAGCTCGATCGTCCGCGAGGCCTGGGATCGCGGCCAGGCGCTGCAGGTCCACGGCTGGATCTACGGAATCGAGGACGGCCTGCTGCGCGATCTCGACTGCACCGTCAGCGGCCGCGAGGACCTCGGCGCGGCGTACGCCACCGCGCTCGCGGAACTCGCCGGCCGGCGATGAGCCCCGCGCGGCTCGTCCACGAAGAACTGTCCCATGGCTCGCTGGTCGCGCGCGGGAGCGACGCCTGGCGTGGCGCGCTCGGTGTCGTGGGGTTCGCCGCCGCTCCGCCGGTCGCGACCGGCGATCTGCCGCTGGCCATCTGCGGCACCCCGCCGGTCGATCGGGCCGGCGAGGCTTGGGAGATCTGGGCCGATGCCGCGGCGGGGGGCGCGGCAGGTTGCGCGGCGGAGGTGCGCGGCGCGGATCTTCGGCTGCGGCGCGGCGGGCGGTTCACGTTCGGGGTCGTCTCGGTCGACGAGGAACGGCTGCGTCACGCGCAAGGGCTCGGGGCGGCGGCCGCGCTCCACGCGGCGACCGATCGGGCGTACCGCGCGATCTTCGAGGCGCTCGAGGCGGGCGACCACCGGTATCTGGCGCGGATCTGGCACTATTTGCCGGACATCAACGGCGTCGCGGACGGGGAGGAGCGGTACCGGCATTTCAACGCCGCGCGGCGCGCCGCGTTCGCGCGTGCGCGGTGGGCCACGGCCGCGGCCGCGCCGGCGGCGACCGCCGTGGGGTCGGTCGACGGGCACCGCCTCACCGTATTCTTTCTCGCGTCCGCCGAACCTCCGGTCACGATCGAGAACCCGCGACAGGTGAGCGCCTACGATTACCCGCCGCATTACGGGCGGGTGAGTCCGTGGTTCTCGCGCGCGGGTTTCGTGCGCGACGGCGACGCGGCGCACCTGTTCGTGTCGGGAACCGCGAGCATCGTCGGACATCGGACCCTGCATCCGGGCGACCCGGCCGCGCAGACCCACGAGGCACTGGTGAACCTCGGGATCGTGGTCGCGACCGCGAACCGCGTCGCACGGCCGAGCCCGTGCGAGTTCGGCGCGCTGCGCGTGAAGGCGTACCTGCGGCGTCCCGGCGACCTCGAGACGGTGCGCGCGCAGATCGCGCGGCACGCGCTGCCGGTCGAGAGCGTGCGCTATCTGCGCGCCGACATCTGCCGGTCGGACCTGCTCGTCGAGATCGAGGCCTACGCGCGCGCCTGAGGGCGGGCGCGGACCGGCACGGGACCCGGGCGCATTCCCGCGATCAGGGGTGGGGTTGCCGCCGGGCCGGCGAAAAATCTAGAATCGAGGTTTCGCGGTGCGGGTGTAGTTCAATGGTAGAACTGTAGCTTCCCAAGCTACTAACGTGGGTTCGATTCCCATCACCCGCTCCA